>JAUZOE010000042.1 GCA_030706605.1 Bacteroidota bacterium | reverse complement strand
GCTTTAGTGAAATAAAAAATTTGTTTTTAAGAAAAATACATGCAGTTACATTTAAAGGATTTTTGCTGAAACTATTAATGTTTATAGTAGCATTTACTTTTAATAAACTGACTTAATAACTAGCAACTTGAATTAATTAAAAAATAATTCAGGACTAAAATTTAATTTTTAAACTGCAACTTTTTTGTTGTAGCTACTTTACTCTAAGTGATATCATAAAGTATTCACCGTTTCTAATGAATTAATTTTCCATAATTTTTTTCTCCTGCCCTGACAGGGACAGGTAATAGATTTTCGGGGGGAGGAATAGGACAATCATATCCAGTAGTATAAGCGCAATAGGGATTATAAGCTTTATTAAAATCAAGAACTACATGGTTATTTTTTATATCAGACACAAAAAATTCCAGGTACCTTCCTCCACCATAACTTTCCACACCCGAAGTAGCATCACCAAATGGTACAAATAAATAATCTTTAAGCTTTTCCTGCTTCATTAAAGTTGCAGACTGGTAAACAAATAAATGCAATAACGAATCTTTTAATTTAAATGTAAGTTCTCCGTATTTAAAATAATGCTGCTTCATACCTGAAGAAGTATTCATTATTAAACCCTTTTTATCAATAATCCTTTTAAAAGTGGCAATTACCCTACATTCAGGATCAACAGCATAAAAATGAAGATATTTTTTATCAGATTTACCCACTACTTCATGATTGTCAATATAATTTTGCCGGAAGGCAAGAATAGAGTCTTTGTAGGTTTGAGCATGAACCGATCTATTTTGATTACATGCTGTAATAAAAATTACAAGAAAAATAATTGATTTGAATCGCTTAGAATTTAAACTCATTTTGCAAAAGTACAAGAAACTCACTTTACCAATTACCTCTAATGAAACTGGTTTATGAGAAATTTTGAAATAAAATAATCTACCTGGTTGAAATTAAAAAAGATATTTGAGTTTAAAACAACATTAATCCAATCAAACGAAGCTATTTTACTGAGGAAGCAAAACAGCATCTATAATATGGCAAACACCATTTACCGAATGCTGGTCCATGGAAACAGCATTGGCAGGCACACCACTATAACGAGCACCTCCTGAGGAAAAAGTTCCATAACCAATAAATTGTAAATTGGTTACAAAAGGCCCGCTAAAGGTGGCTTGTGCTTTTACCCCGGGATGAATAGCCAAAGAACTATTTACTAATGTTGTATAATTACTTGCAGTTGACGAAAAGTTGACCGAAAATGCCCGAATGTTGGGTTCAAAATTTCCTGTTGAAGGATTAGGTAAAAAACATTAACAGTTATATTATAAAAATTAGTTTTTTTATAACTCGGAATTTATACTCACTTTTGCATCTTATTTTATTATAATGAATTCGTATTTATTCCCCGGCCAAACTGACTTTTACAAAGGAAAAGTAAGAGATGTTTATACGATCGAAGATCGCCTGTTGATTATGATCGCCAGCAACCGCATTTCCGCCTTTGATGTAATTTTACCTAAACCAATCCCTTATAAAGGACAAGTACTAAACCAGATTGCTGCCTACATGCTGCACAATACAATTGACATTTGCCCCAACTGGCTTCTCAAAGTTCCGGCTCCTAATGTCTCTATCGGGTTAAAATGTGTCCCTTTTAAAATAGAAATGGTAGTAAGAGGAAATCTTACAGGCCATGCCTGGCGTACTTATTCTGCTGGCGAAAGGATATTGTGTGGAGTAAGAATGCCCGATGAGCTTAAAGAAAATGATTATTTCCCTTCCCCTATTATTACACCTTCCACCAAAGCTGCCGAAGGCCATGATGAGGACATCAGCAAAGATGAAATTATAGCACGGAAAATCGTTTCTAAAGCAGATTATGAGCAATTGGAAAAATACGCTTTGCTTCTTTTTGCCAGGGGAAAAGAACTGGCTGCAAAAAGAGGATTAATACTGGTAGATACCAAATATGAATTCGGAAAACTGGGGGATAAAATTATCCTTATTGATGAAATACACACACCTGACAGTTCACGCTATTTTTATGCCGATGGATTTGAAGAAAGACAATCGAAAGGAGAAAAACAAAAACAACTTAGCAAAGAATTTGTAAGGGAATGGCTGATCAAAAATAATTTTATGGGAAAAGAAGGACAACAGGTTCCCGAAATGAGCGAGGAATGGATCTCGGTTATATCTAAACGCTATATTGAATTATATGAAAAACTGATAGGAGAAAAATTTGAACCAAAAGAATTAAGTGACGAAGAAACTAAGGAAAGAATTTTAGCGGCGTTATCTGATTTAAAATAATTATCCGCTCTTTTCAGAATGCTGATTCTATCAGTATTTTAATTTTACTTAAAAAGGCTCCCAACCATCGCCTTCCGGTGTACCCCAAACTTTTGGCGCAGGAGCATTTATGCAATATATTTTTTACTACTAACCGGCTTCTGATTTTTATTTAAATTCAATTAATAATGAGTATTTGCAAAAATTTCTCAAAGCCTGCTCCCATTCATCAAACCATCCATCCTTTTCCTGGATTTATTAAAAATCATGATTCCATTCTTCACCCCTTTCCGCTTTTGTTTTCTTTCATCTTCTGATAAATGATTTACTGACTGGCATTCAGTGGAGCAACACCCTTCATATTTTTCAGCACAGGATGCACATTGTATAAAAAGCAAGTGGCAGCCTTCATTGGCACAATTGGTATGTGTATCAGCAGGAGCGCCACATTGGTGACAATGGCTGATTATTTCTTCACCTATTTTCTCCCCAAGCCTGCCATCAAATACAAAATTTTTCCCGAGAAATTTATTAGGCAAATGTTCTTCTTTTATTTTATTAGCATACTGAATAATACCTCCTTCCAGGTGAAATACACTTTTAAACCCATTGTGGAGCATATAAGCACTGGCCTTTTCGCAGCGAATACCACCCGTGCAATACATGATGATGTTCTTGTCTTTTTTATCTTCAAGCATACTAACAGCCATGGGCAACTGCTCCCTGAAAGTATCGGAGGGCACTTCTATCGCATTTTCAAAATGGCCCACTTCGTATTCATAATGATTGCGCATATCCACCACAATCGTTTCCGGATCAGCAGTCAACTTATTAAAGGAATAGGCATCTACATATTTTCCTTTTTTACTCATATCAAAATTGGAATCATTAATTCCATCGGCTACAATTTTACTCCTGACTTTTATTTTCAACACCCAAAAACTTTTGCCGTCATCTTCCACGGCAATGTTTAAACGAATATTTTTTAAAAATGGAATAGTATCAAGATAGTTTTTAAATTTCCCAAAATGAGATTCGGGAATGCTCATCTGGGCATTAATGCCTTCCTGAGCCACATAAATGCGCCCGAATACTTTGAGTTCATTCAAATTTTCATAAAACGCATCACGGAAATCCTGCGGATCTTCAATAAATGAGTACGTATAAAAAGACAAAGTAATACGGGGTTCTTTTTCTTCGAATAACTGTTGCTTCAGTTCCTTCTGAGAAACTCGATTGTGTAATAATGCCATAATAGTCTATCCTCTATCCGGTTTACATGAGACATTTACAGGATGAATCAAGCCTTAAAAAGGCGGATAAAAATATTATGCAAATGTAAAACATTCAATATTTTAAAAAAACAGTTATAGCCTTTGTCTAATGATTATAAATTATTAGTTATACTATGTCTTGATAGGAGGAACTTTTACCGGGAAAATACTTTATGGTTCGGATACAATGCTCAACAAATCTTTCAAGTTAGTACAATCTAATTTATGTAGATATCCCTTTATGAAATGTCACCTGCAATATTATAGACCATTTCGTAGTTTGTTTTGTTTAAGATATTTGACTAATGCTCCCGGGTGATCTGTTTGCATTCCTTGTATACCCAAATGAATAGCAGAACTCCATTTCGCAGGATTTTCATCTGCCCCCTCTACATCTAACCATACACTAACACCATTTTTACGGGCAGCAGCTAACAGTTTACTATCCGTAATATTGTCAAATACCTCTATCTGCATCCTCTTGAGGAATGCCCGTAAATCTGCTTCAGTTTTAACAGATTCCGGCAAACTGGTCATAAGTGGCATTGCCGGCGCTATTTTTCTCCATGCCGGATATTGTTCTGGCTTGTTCAGGTAAACAACCACATGCTTTTCCATTCCTGCTGCCTTTATCTGGCGGTAGGCTTCAGCAACATCCGCATCTTTAAAATCAAGATAGATATTGATCCTGCCCTTGCAGGCTTTCAATGCATCCCTAAATTCAGGAATACGATATTGTTTTCCTTCCTTATTTACCACATCAAGCTTATGAATCTCATTCCAGGTTAAATCCGAAACCCGACCTTTCCCATTTGTAGTTTCATCTACAGTCGAATTATGACACAAGACAAGGTAGCCATCTCTGGTCGTCCGAAGGTCCATCTCTGTATAATCAGCACCTGCTTTAATAGCTTCCTCAATGGCAGCCACCGTATTTTCCGGCTTTACCAGGTGACCCCCACGATGAGCAATTACGATAAATCCATCCTTTGATACGGGAAGTGGTGGTATTGTTTGCTGTCCCAATACAATAAACACGGAGCAGGAAAAAAAGATCGCTATTATAATTTTTTGGAAATTCATACTCTTTTTTTTAAAATGAAAAATATCTATTCATGATCATCTAATATTTAATTATTCTCAAAAAAATAGTCTTTTGAAGATGAAATTTATTCATACCACATATTTAAGACAAAAGGGAAACAATAACAAGACAAAAGTTAGACAGGAAAGAGGTAAATGAATTCTATTAATCTCTAGTATTTAAAGAGGCTTATCATAAAAATGATAAAAAAACCAATATGTGTGCGCAAATGATTTTTTAAAAAACGTAGTGCCAATACCATATGTTTTTTTACTGTTTCAAGGGAGATATTCAATTCTCTGGCTATTTCAAGCTGCTTCATTCCATGCTTCCTGCTGAGCGTATAGACTTTCTTTTGCTGAGCGGGAAGTAATTCTACAGCTTCATCAATCAGGTCCCAGGCTTCAGCAGATGAGCTTTCCTCAAAATCATTTGAAGCCAGATGCAAAACTGTATTAACCCACTCTTTATTCTGTTTTTTTTCTCTGGCAATTTGTTTCAGACAGTTAAATGCATGATTTCTGGCAACCACATTGAGATAGGCTTTGAAACAGTTTATATCAGCAAGAGAGCTACGATTAATCCATATTTTTAAAAATACATCCTGAACTATTTCTTGCGTTAACGGCTCAGATTCAGTAATGCGCATAATATAATCTCCAAGTTGATTATAATAAATTTTAAATAGCTGCTTGAAGGCATCTTCATTACCCTCCGCTACTTTTAGAAGTAGGCCTTTTGTGATATTTAAAGTCTGATCGGACAAAGCAGTTGGTATTTGTAATGCTTAAAATAAAAAGGTAAAATAAAGTTAAAGGATTTCAGCCACAATTAACAGAAGAAAATTAAAAAATAGTTAAAAATATTAGTTTCTAATTATTGCATATTGTATTGCTTTCCAGTCCTAGAGTTCATGGGAACCTGACCGTAGTTTTAAATTGCCTGGAACATACAAGTGACTTATTTGCTTAGTGATTCTTGCTCTGTAAACAATTTTTCTTCTTTTTGAAGGCTTTTATCCAGTATAAAAGTCCCGAAGGGTAATAATGAAGCCAGAAAGGCTCTTAATGTTTTTTTGAAACCCCAGTTTAAATTAATTTTTACCGTGATTAAGCCATATACATAAAGCACAAAAAGCAACCCATGTACCCAGCCCACATATTTTACGGCCTCGGGTATACCGGCAAAATATTTTAAGGGCATCGCTATAAATAAAAGAACAATAAATGAAATCCCTTCTGAAATAGCTACCATCCTGAATCTTCCTATAGTGCTGTCCGAAAATTTTAAATCCATGTTAATAAACGTTTTTTAGATAAAAAGAACAATTCCTGCGAAAGTAGGCTCTACTATTCACGCAAAGAAATATTTCCCAAAATGAAAAAAATTGTAACAGAAATCAATATAAACAGCTCAAACAAGGTTTGCGAAGGTCTAAGATAATAGATTTTAGCAAATTCTTATCTGATCAAAACAGTTGAGCCTTTCATAAAAATATGTTTTCCGGTATCACGATTGGTATATTGTAAAGTCCAGACGTAGATGCCGGAATCCTGGGGTTCTCCTTTTATAGTTCCATCCCATTTACGCGTCCACTCTTTTGAAGAAAATACTAATTGACCTAATCGGTTGTAAACTTTAAATTCTAAATTATCAGCCTTGTAAGCATTAAGAGGATACAAAAAATCGTTAAGCCCATCACCATTGGGTGTAAATGCAGTCGGCACAGCAATATAACAACTCTTCAACACTTTTATATTTTGAAAGGAAGTATCAGCACAACCTGAGTTCCCAACAATTAGCCTGATTGAATAGGTTTTCTCAAAAGTGAGTAATGGAAATTTTTGGGGAGAGGGCGCTTCTACAAAACTGGTGTTACCATTATCAAAATTCC
The DNA here is from genome assembly GCA_030706605.1 of Bacteroidota bacterium. Classification (GTDB taxonomy): domain Bacteria; phylum Bacteroidota; class Bacteroidia; order Chitinophagales; family Chitinophagaceae; genus Ginsengibacter. Next base: position 29,074 of record JAUZOE010000042.1, on the reverse strand, counting down.
AATAATAAGAAACTACATTGCCGGTACTTTTATTGATAAATTCAGCAGAATCCTCAGGGCATAAAATGTTATTAGTTTCAAAATCAGCTTTCAGTTTATTACCAAGGTTAATAATTTTTGACAGGGTATCACTGCAAACACCATTGGATACACGTAATATAATTTGCTTTTGTCCAAAAGTAGAAAAGTAAGTAACCGGATTTTGGACTACACTATTTCCATTATAATCTAATGTCCATGCCCATTGATTCACCCCGTTATTCCCGTTATGAAACAGTTGTAAAGTATCTGTTTGGCATCCCGCCAATAACTGGTAAGTAAAATCAGCGGATACAGTATCTGTAACCATAAAATTTATTGAAGATCCTGCAGGCGTTGGCTGTGAACATTCATCCAAAATGGTATTTCCATCACTACCTTGTTTCAAAATAATTTTATAAGTACCTCCTTTTACAATGGGGCTCCCCAATGTAACATTAATAATTCCTGTAACCCCGTTTACGCAATTGCCGCCAGCATTAATTACAGAAACCGGGGAAGGGCCTGTAACCATAAAATCGCTGCCATCAGGCGCTATAGAATTACAAAGCATATTCTTTTTAAAAACCAATTGTAAACTTCGAGGCGAACATTTCACCGGCACCATACTATCCATAGGCGTAGGCATCAATACGGGTATAGTTAAAGGCAATGAATTTCCTGGCGGAATATTTCTATCACAATTATCCATTATGGTATTACTGTCGGTCCCGTTTTTTATAGTAACAGTATAGTTGCCGGGAGGTAAAGGATTGCTCAGGGTAAGTATGAGAGAGTCCATATCAAACCCGTTAGAACAGGAAGATCCGATTGCTGAAATTATATTAGTTAAGGGAGAAGAAATAACAAAATCACTTCCATCGGGATCAAGAGTACTACATCTCATTTTCTTATTCAACTTAATATATATTTTTGACGCATCACAAGATGAAGTAGCACTTTGTAAGTCAGGCAGCTTGGGATCGGTAATGCTGGCAGTGCCTCCGCCAAATGACAATGTATATCCCTTTTGAGATGGCGTGAACACAGTGAAATGACTTACTAATAAAAGATAATTATGATCCAGTTTCAAAGTAGGCATAGCGCTAAAAGTAGGATATGCCGGGCCAGCGCAATTCTGCAAAGAAGTGCCGGAAGCAGATGCTCCTGTGAGTCCCGTATTGCCAGACCAGTTGCAGGCAACAAATAAAGAAGGGTCTGTATAAATATCATTTGGATTCTTCCCGGTAATATCAAATAACTGCCAGTCATAATCATCGGCAAGATCATCTGGAGTAATAAGAAACCCTAGTGTACCCGCAGAGAAACACGTAAACTTATACCAAAAAGGATTCGTATCAGTTAACGGATCTGTGCTACATGGACCAGGAATGGGTGCCCCTCCACAATATGGCACAGTAGATTGAGAAAAAGTATTGGTTCCACAAACAGGAAATGCAGAAGAAGGATTCTGCCCAAGCGTAGTACATGTTTGAGCATTACCCAATAAAGTAATTAGTAATAAAAAAGTAAAAATAAACCCAGCTTTCACAGACAAAATATTGAATGAGTTACAAAAGTATCTTTTCAATACAAACAAACTCAAATATTTTATTAATGATTTTGTTTCTTCATGATAACACCATATCAACTCAAATTTTTTGCTGCAATAATTTGCCATATGATGCAATGTGTATTTCAAGAAAGAAAATCAGCATACCAACATCCGGAAGACTTTACAATCCTTTCCTGGGTTTCAAAATCAACATGAACCAATCCAAAGCGCGGATAATAGCCTTCAGCCCATTCAAAATTATCAAGAAAGGTCCAAATAAAATAGCCCGTAACATTTACTCCTTCCTGCTTTGCTCGAAGTACCTGCTCTATATTACCTTTCAAAAAATTGACCCGTTTGGTATCTACCACTTTCCCTTCATTTACTTCATCATTAAAAGCAGCTCCATTTTCAGTAATCATTAACGGAGGCATATTTTTGTACGCACTAAATTTCTTTAAAATATGATAAACAGATTCAGGATAAACTTCCCAATTCATTAAAGTAGTTGCAACATTGCGCTTATCCGCCTTTATTATTTTTGCTCTTATAAATGGCATAAAAGCACTGTAACTTACCATCTCCCTGGTGTAGTTTTGCAAGCCAATAAAATCCATATTAAATGCAAGGTCCGCTTCATCATTTTGCTTCACAAATTTTTCTATCCGCTTTAATATTTTAAGATCTTCTGTAGGATATCCCAATCCCAAAAGGGGTTCTATAAACAACCTATTGAGAAGTGCATCCACTTTCAAGGACGCTCTTATATCTTTTGCCACAGCGCGGAAAGGTTCTATATATGAGCATGAAAAAGTAGTCCCTACATTACTTTCTGTTTGCATCAATTTTATGATTCGTGCTCCGCAGGATTGCGCCATAGCAGCATGATGTGTAGCCGCCAAAAAATTATTCAGGCCTTTTCTTCCCGGTGCATGCACCCCCAGAAAATACCCTGCCCCACTGAACACCATAGGTTCATTAAGCACCATCCAATTAGATATCCTATCGCCAAAGTTTTTTACACAAATAGATACATAATTTTGAAACCAATGAATAACTTCACGGTTAACCCATCCTCCTCTTTTTTCAAGTTCTAATGGCAAATCCCAATGATAAAGAGTTACCCATGGCGTAATACCCATTTCAAGTGTAAAATCTATAAGACGGTCATAAAAATCAATGCCGTCCATATTTAGAACTCCGGTGCCACCAGGTAATATCCTGCTCCAGGCAATAGAAAAACGATGATTAGGAATATTCAGCCTTTTCATCATACATAGATCACTCTTATATCGATTATAAAAATCACAGGCTATATCGCCATGATGGTTTTTGAATATTTTATTTCTTTGCTTTACAAAATCGTCCCAGATAGATTTCCCTTTTGAATGCGCGTCATAGGCTCCTTCTACCTGGTAAGCCGCAGTAGAAACACCCCATGTAAAATCTTTACCAAAATCATCTTTACTCAATGCCATAACTACACGCAGATTTATTGTTGAATATTATCAACGATTATCTTTCTCAATTTTTTAAGAGAATAAGGTACCGTTCCGGGTTCCGCAAAATACTTATCTTTAACGGAGATGTGTTTATCAAATATTTTATCAACTATCCGCTCAGTAATATCAGGATAATTCACATTGATTATTTTCCCTTCTTTCACCCATTCTTTTATTTTTTCAAGTTGAGATAATTTTAATTTTTTCAAAACAGGAACATTCATTTTCTTAAGAGCCGCTGCATTACACTGTTGCTCATACTGACCTTTCATTGGTATTACCATTAGCTTCTTTTCAAGAAACAATGCCTCGGAAGGAGTTTCGAACCCAGCGCCGCAAAACACGCCTGCAGCAGTAACCATACTTTTTATAAAACCTTGGTTATTGATCGGGAAGATGGCAATATTTTTTTGCCAATAGGCTTTTTCAGTATGTTTTGAAAATACCTGCCACTCTGCATTACTGACCTGGCTAAGTACTTTAATTATTTTTGCATCGCTGTATGCAGGAAGGTAAACCGTGTAATGACCAAGATTCATATTTTCTGCATTACGAATTTCATTTCGGATTACAGGCATAAATATTTTCTTGTCATATTGCATAAAATGGAATCCATATTCCACTGCCACGGGGGCATAATTTTTAAGAATTAATTTCCCCGCCGGGTCGATATTTTTAGGCTTTGGCGATTTTTTATTGATCACAGCCGACTGGTGGCTAAGCCCAATGCATTTTTTGTGGCGCAAGCGGCAGGCCCATGCACTCACAGGCTCAAAATCACTAATTACCAGGTCATAATCTTTGACCGGAAGATTTTTTATTTCATTATAAAATCTTTTAAGTCTTGCTTTTTTATAAGTAGAAACCAAGTCAACCCCACCTTTTTTCCCAAAAACAAAGCTTAATCCTTTCAATGTATATTTTACAGGAAATCCAAGTTCCACATCCGCTTCGGTGCCACTGATCAAAAGATCCAATTCTCCTTTTTTTTGAAGAAGCGTAATGATGTCTCTCGCCCTGCTGATATGTCCATTACCTGTTCCCTGGATCGCATAGAGTATTTTCATTTTACCGTCATTAAATTAAAATCAGCCACCATGTTTGCAAAAAGTTCGGTATTGGAAAGCACTTTTTCTTCAGGATTTTCATCAGGTTCTGTCTCCGGTACCATCTCTGTTTCATCGTATTTATAAATTGTCCAAACCCCTTCATTATATTCCAGGGTAGTTAAATTTTCGATCCAATCGCCGGAATTTAAATACATAATTGAACCATGCTGGTTAGTTATTTCACGCATTTCCGGTTGATGAATATGGCCACATACTACATAATCATAATGGTTGGAAATTCCGATGTCGGCTGCTGTAGATTCAAAATCATTAATGAACTTCACAGCGCTTTTAACACTGTTCTTTATTTTTTTAGAGAGTGATAATTTCCCTTTTTTAAAAATATGTTCCGAAATAAAATTAGCAAACCGATTGATGATAATTAAAGTATCATAGCCTACAGCGCCTAACTTGGCAAGCCATTTGGAATGTTGCATGGTAACATCAAAAACATCGCCATGAAAAAACCAGGCTTTTTTATGATCACCCAAAGGAAGAATCACCTTATCTACAATTTGCAAAGAACCCATTTTAAACCCTGTAAACTTTCGTAGCATTTCATCATGATTGCCTGTAACATAATAAATGGTTACTTTTTTACTGATCAAATGCATAATGTGCTTCACTACTTTCATATGGCTTTTGGGCCAGTATCTTTTACTAAATTGCCACATATCAATAATGTCGCCATTAAGAACAACTGTTTTAGGTTTGATACTTTTCAGATAACGCAGAAGCTGCTTTGCATGGCACCCATAGGTACCCAGGTGTACATCGCTTAAAACAAGAATCTCAATCTTTCTTTTTTTATCCATTCAGAATTTATACTTTATAAAACTTTAAAGGAGAATAGAAAGAAGAAAAGCGACGAAGAAATAACCTGATAAAAGCTTTTTGAAAAAAATAAGAGATTGTTTTCATTGCTTTGAATTATAATTAAGAAATTGGCTTACCCACCTGCTGTAAGAAAAAGACATAAAAACTTATACAAAGGAAAGAATTGCATATGAACAAATCTTTAAGCTACCATTAAGAAATTATTAATACAATAAATTCAATGGAATTGCTAACAAGATTGTGTTTGCTTAATGTACTGATTTCAAAATTTTAGCGCGCCCTGTCATTTATTTTCTACAATAAATTCATTCACCTACTACAAAATGCGCTGCCTGCTATGATTACTTTTGCATCAGACCCAAAGAAACAACACAAACACTTAGATGACTGAATGAACTTAGAATGATGATTATTGAAAATGCAAATTACCTCTGAAACAACAAAGAAAACCGCCAACCGTTTGTACCCCAATGAAAGCAACTTACTAATGGTCAGGTAAAGAAAACAAAAAAGTGATAGTTTTTGACTATCACTTTTTTGTTTTATAAAGGGACACATTGCATCATTACTTCTGATAATTTTAAATACTCAAAGGTTGCCGCCATTCACCTGATCAAAAAAAATTATGAAAAATCTTATCCTTACCTCCATAAATTTTAATTTTTAACCCAATTGCAATTGGTTACAGGACAATAAAATAGCATATTATTTGTTTTAATACCAGCAATCATTTAGATTTTATACCCCCCATGAAAAAAACACTATCCTTTACAAAGGGATTCAAAAAGTTATCAGACCCTGATATAGAGCCCATAGAAATTGAAGAAATAGAAACCCTATGGGGTGATTTGTCTTCGGAGTATGAGAAGCAAAAGAAATTAACCGAATCGTTAATTATCCACCTGACACAGGAACTCTATCAATATAAACTAAGCAAAATGATGATTCCAGAAATCATCTGCACATTAGTTTGCTTTACAGGAGGTTCAATTATCATCTTCAATTTACAAAATCTAAACACCTGGTACCTGTTGGGTAGTGGTATTATTTCTGCCATGATCTTATTTTTATTACCCATTATTTCAATAAAGGCAATCAGGAAGATGCGACTCAACATTATTATAAATAATGATTATGAACAATCATTAACAGATTATTCAAAAAGCAAAATACAATTCATATTCGCTCAAAAATTGAATCTTTACCTGAGTCTTTTTCTATTGGTGGTGATAATACCTGTTATAGGTAAACTTATTGGAGGAAAAGATATCCTTACAGAAACATATCTATGGATATGGGGTACACTTCTGGGAATTTCATTTTTATATTTTTCCGCAAAAATATTGTATACATATCATAGAATGACGACAGTGAAATCAGAAAATCCTATGAGAGAGGAGAAAACAGAGTACATTTTCCACAAGTCGGTTTTATGCTCTTAGATTTTAGCAAAACATCCAGGGATGAAAGAAATAAGCAATAAAGATTGTTACCATTAAATTGTCATAAACATCCATTCCTTTTGGGATGATCAAATAATTAATAGTAAAAGCTACACATTAATTAATCTCTTTTAATGCAGTTGGATTATTAAAACTAACACAAAGGTCCCGTCATAAGCTGTGTGATACATAAAGTAAGGAAAGCTAATTATTCACTTAAGCTTTTCAGGTAAGCGACACTCTGCGGCACATGTTCACTTACAAAATTACTTTCATCCTCAATAAAATAATGTTTGATTCCTATCTTTTTTGCTTCTTTTAATATACCGGGAATATCAATTTCGCCAGTGCCAAGAGATACATCATTATCAGTAGAAGTTCCCCCCGTAAGATTTTTGACTGTTCCCTTCCTCATATCTTTTAAATGCATCAATTTCCATCTTTTGCCATATTTTTTCAGCAATAAAACAGGATCTCCTCCACCAAACTGCATCCAGAAAATATCCATTTCAAAAGATACATACTTAGGATTAGTATTCTGAATTAAATAATCCAACAAAGTTCCATTTTGGTATGACTGAAATTCATACCCATGTGCATGATAGCAAAAAACAATGCCACTGTCCTTTAAGACTTTTCCCGCTTTGTTAAAAACTTCCACAGTACTTTTTGCGTTTTCAAAAGTAAATACTCTCCCCTTATGAGGTACCCAGGCACACATTAAGTATTTAGCTCCCATAAGTTTAGCAGCATGCGCCAGTGATTCAGGTGACTTTTCTAATTGATCATAATTAGCTTCAGTTGAAGGTATGCTGATACCTCTGTCATTACATAGTTTTTTGAAAGCTTCGGGAGACATCCCTTGGCTACGGCTTTCGATTTCAGTAAATCCCATCATCTTTATCGTGTCTAATGTTTTAGCGACATCTATAGGAAAACTTTTTCGAAAAGTATAGGCTTGTACACCAAGTGGTGCTGTATACAAAGGCTTATGCTTTTGTGCAGAAACTGGTTCTTTACCTAAAATAAATACTAGTATAAATAAAAACGCTACATATCTTTTCATTTTATTGGTTTACTTTTTTGTAAAATTTTTGACCCAATCTTTTCCCGATTGGCTCAAAAGCAGATTTAATAATCTTGAAATTAAACTATTTATATTTTAAGCAGGAAATCATTTCTCTCCTACTTTAAAACTATCTTTTAACGAAACTGTCCTGTTGAAGACAATAGCTCCTGGTTTTGAATCTCTATCTATGCAGAAATAACCGTTTCGGATAAACTGGAAATGAGCACCTGCTTTGGCATTGGGCAAGTTGGGCTCTATATATGCGCGTTTAATAATTTGTAAAGAATCCGGGTTGATGAAATCTTTAAAATCTCCTTCTTCCATCGCAGGGTTTTCTACTTTAAACAAACGGTTGTAAAGCCTTACTTCGGCTTTTTGGGCATCTTTTGCATTCAGCCAATGAATGGTGCCTTTTACTTTTATTCCACTGGTATCGTTGCCACTTTTACTTTCAGGAATATAACTGCAATGGATTTCTGTAACATTTCCTGATTCGTCTTTTTTGAAACTTTCGCACTTAACAATATAGGCGCTCTTCAAACGTACCATCATGCCGGGAGCCAGGCGAAACCATTTCTTTACGGGAACTTCCATAAAATCTTCCTGCTCTATCCATAACTCTTTTGAAAATGTGACAGTCCGGGTGTTTTCCGGATCGTTGGGCAGATTTTCTGTAATTAATTCTTCCGTTCTATTTTCCTCATAATTATCTATTATGAGTTTTAAAGGATTCAATACCGCCATTAGCCGGGATGCAGTTGCATTCAATTCATCTTTAATGCAGAATTCAAGCAGGCTGATGTCGATAAGATTGTCGCGCTTGGCAACTCCTATTTTGTCGCAGAAAGTCCGGATGCTTGATGGCGTATAGCCTTTTCTCCTAAGCCCGGATATAGTAGGCATTCTCGGGTCGTCCCATCCGGAAACATGACCTTCATTGACAAGTTGCAATAATTTTCGTTTGCTCATTACCGTGTATGTCATATTAAGCCTGGCAAATTCATATTGCTTCGATGGGAATATTTCAAGATGTTCAATAAACCAGTCGTACAATGAACGGTGAGGGATAAATTCTAATGTACAAATACTGTGTGTGATTTTTTCTATACTATCGCTTTGACCGTGTGCAAAATCATACATCGGGTAGATGCACCATTTGTCTCCTGTACGGTGGTGATGAGCATGTTTGATACGGTAAATGATAGGATCGCGCATCAGCATATTGATTGATAACATATCAATTTTGGCTCTCAATACTTTTTCACCATCTTTAAAAGCTCCGTTTTTCATTTGCTCAAATAAAGAGATATTTTCTTCAATACTCCTGTTGCGGAATTCATTTTCTTTTCCCACTTCTGTAGGAGTTCCCTTTTCGAGGGCAATCTTATCAGAGCTACTGTCATCTACATAGGCCAATCCTTTTTGAATAAGCTTTACTGCAAATTGATATAATTGATCAAAATAATCGCTGGCATAAAATTCATTGATCCAGTTAAAGCCAAGCCATTTCAAATCTTCTTTAATACTGTCAACATATTCAGTTTCTTCAGTGCTAGGGTTGGTATCATCAAACCGAAGGTTGGTAGCCCCATTGTATTTTTGGGCAAGGCCAAAGTTCAGGCAAATGCTTTTTGCATGGCCAATGTGTAGAAAGCCATTAGGTTCAGGCGGAAACCTCGTCAATATTTTTTCATATTTGCCATTTCGAAGATCTTCTTCTACAATTTCTTCTATAAAATTCAGGCTCTTTTCTTCAGACATACTCTTTACTATTGAATTTTTTTTATCGATTTATTTTGTTTTCCGGTTGCTTTAGTTAAACGGCAAATCGTTGCCGGGCTGTAAATTTAATATTTATTCTCTCTTCTATTATTTTCCTTTGTTTTCATGTTTTGTTTACTCCGGTGCAGGATTGAATTTAAGCACTGGCCACATAAATGATCGAACTGCATTTTTCTTTATCCATTAGTGTTTGAATATTGGACACGAGCCCCGAAAAAAGCGCTTTAACGGGGTGTGATTTCCCGGTTTTATATTGCTCACTCAGCATGCTTACGTACACACTGTCGAACCACATCGGCTTCATCATTTCTAGTTTCAATCCATGCTGATTTAATAGTATTTTCATTGACCCGGGCGAGAAATGATAAAGATGCCTCGGCACATCATAAGCTGCCCAGAATTCTTTATATATTTCCGCATCATAAGATGTATAATTAGGTACCGCTATAAAAAGTTTCCCTCCATGGGTTAATAATTTTTTTAATTGGCCAATATAATCATGTAGATCATGTACATGCTCTAGCACATGCCAGAGAGTAATGGCATCAAAGGTTTTCTCAGGCAAACTGTAAAATATCCCCGGAGTATCCAGGTTCAATCCATATAGTTCCAATGCTTTATCCCTGGCGGTTTTGTCAGGTTCCAAACCGGTAGTATCCCATTGTGAATTCTTCATAGTATCCAAAAAGGCACCCGTTCCGCATCCCATATCAAGTATATTTCCCCTACTCATACCGGTAACTTTTTCTACCAGTTTTCTTTTTTGAACCAGGGTGCGTTTTCTTACTTTATGATAAAGGTTATTGATAAACCCTTTGGCGGTATCGGTATGCGAAATATAATTTTCTGACTGGTAAAATTTCCCAATTTTATCCTTGTCGGGAATATTCTGAGTAAACCTAAACGAACAATCTTTACATTCCCATATCTCAAAATGATCTCCTGAAACGGTATAATCTTTTGCAGATAAAACCGGGATTATATTTTTATTGCCACAATTGGGGCAGGATTTATAAACTATCATTTTGCAAATATATTATCAAGATAAAGGGAGGCTCATAAAAAAAGAAAGCTATTGAGGTAAATATGTAGCAGCAGGTCCTTTCGGTGCATGGTGCGTTTGGTTACCTGTGGCTGATAATGAAAAAGAATGGGAATAAAAATGAAAAAACAGTACAGAAAGGGTTATCACCAAAAGAATGATGGCTATTATTTTCCATCCTGATTTTTTTATGCTTTCTTCTTCCCTGAAAAATTCGTTCATTTCTGATGAAGTAGTTTCTTTATCACCAACCAAAACAGAATGTTCTTCATTTTGATGTATAACTCTTACGGCAGGTATCGGTTCAAAAAAACTCAATGTTTCTTCATTATAAAGAAAAATATTCCCCGATTCTTTTTTCTGCAAACTGCCTATAGTTTCAAAAAAAATTTTTCCTCCGGCATCCAGTTTTTCATGGACACTTTGGCACCATTTTTTTAATAGTTCCTCTGCTTCAGGCACCTTAATTTCATTTTTAAAGGCAATAAACCTGATCAGCTCTTCAACATTTTTATCTGGTTTTCCTGTAAAAAGAATTTCATCCTTTGGCGGCAACATTTGCTGATTGGCAATATCCAGTTCGGCAGGAGTGGTTATTATCCTGAACTTGCCAATACCCGGAAGGCTACATTCTTTATTTTGAACCAAAAACGAAGTAATGATATCTTGCATAATTCAGACAAATATCTATATTTTATTCTGATGAAACGGTAATTAACCATTATTTAGAAATGAACAATAACACCTCCTATTACCTGCAATCCATATACGGGGTAATTATTCCATCGTTCATACTTGCTGTTGAGAATATTATCAAAATCAAGCCAGGCACTGAATTGTTTATTGATTTTGAATTCTGCGCCTGCACTAAGATCTGTGCCACCTTTTAAGGTTTTTTCATTCCCGTTTTTTAATAAGGCCTTAGCGCCTGAAAAAGCAATTATGTCTCCCTTAATTAAAACTTCTTTGAAGGCATTCCAACGTAATGATCCGGTCAGTTTCAAGGGAGTTAAACCCCATGCTTTTGCATTATCATGCATTCCTGTATAGGTGTTTAAATCAAGTGCCCCTGTAATGGTAAATTTATCCTGGCTAATAAAATTCAGATCGCCATGGATCTGTAGGTTACTGAGCTTACTTTCATTGCTTACATAAAAACTTTTTCCATCTAATGTATCATTGATGAATAAAGGCATATCGGTGTAGGAAATGAATGCAGCCTTCGCATTAAAAGTAAAATGCTTGTTCACAGTAGCTTTTATACCTCCATAATACTGGATCTCCTTGGTATTATTCAAAAAAACAGGATCCTGCATATATGGATTTTCTCCACTTAATGTGCGGAAGCTATTGGCAATATACCTACCTACCCAGCCGGCCTGTATTATTAATACCTGCTCCTGTAAGTGCGCTTCAGCATAAATGTTAGGCAACACAGATACTGTATTATTATTCCATGAAGGAGTGATGCCGCCATGAAAAGTAAAACGATCGTTGTAGTAAATAAATTCAGGCGCCAGTTGAAATAAATTATTGGTAATGGAAGATGCAGAATTTTTAATTTGATATTTATCGAAATTTCCAAGAGCAGTTACTTTAACTGAGACAGATTCTCCAAACTTTTTTTCTGCGGGTAAATTCAACAGTAAAGTGGTTTCACTCACTTTATTTTCCCTTGAGAATGTATGCAGCGTAAGATGAGGATTATAATTAATTCCGACGGTATTCGATGTAATATTCCTGATTCCTATACTTGCTGAAAGATCCTGGTAACTTCTGCGGATAGAAGATTTACTGAAACTATCCACGGTATGATCATAGCCGTATTGGTAATATTCGTGCTGGGCAAATGCAGCACTGGCATAAGTTTCATTTTTTTCTGAAAAAATACTTCCCGTTCCTTTTACGTTAATTTCACTAAAATCCTGGTTCTCAATTTTCCCCCTCGAGGAAATATAATCACCATAGATGTTACCAAGATTATGTTTGCCATCACCAAAACTAAAAGCGCCGGATACATAAGGCGTGGTAAAACTCCCGAATCCCAGTTTCAACTGGTTCCTGTCTCCAAGCTGTAAAGCCGTATCAGTTTGCAAGGCTAGTGGTTTTAAAGAAACCGGCTGGTAGGCAAAAAATAAATTTTGAGGAGGAATGCTGTATGCCATCCTTGGACGAGAAGTATCGGCAGTTAAGGGCGATGCATACAGGTTAATTTTTACCATATTACGAAGCACTGGTTTGTAAGAAGAAGTGATCTCTATGGTTTGTCTTCTTGTAGTATCGGCCTGGGCATTTATTTTACTATAGAAAAAAGAAAAAGCGATCAAAAAATATATTATCCTGGTTCTGGTTTTTATCATTATCAATCTTTTAAACGTGGGTTGCATTTATTAAAATTTGGTAGGGTTTATTGCTTGGTTGCCGGTGATGGGGTTGATGATTCTACTTTTGAATTACTTTGTTCTTCAAGGATGGCTTTAGCCAATTTATCGGCGGCTTCTTTTTTCAATTCAGGAATAGTTGCGTTGTCAGCTACACTTTTATAAGTGGCTTTGGCATTGAAATAATCTTTTTCCCCGAGGTAAATATCTCCCAATAAAATATAAGCTTTGGCTACCCAGTAATCATAAGAGCCCGCAACTTTTATCACTTCAATGGCTGCTTTTTCGGCAACAGGAAGTTGATTGAGTTTGAAGTGGCAATTGGCAATTTCATAAAGCGCTTCGGCGCCCCAGGCCGATTTATTAATGGCTGCCACTGCTTTAAATGCAGCAATAGCCTGGTCATATTGATTATCTGCCTGAAGTGATTTTCCCAAAACCAAATTGGCAATGGCCTTGTCATCAGTACTTAAACCTTTTTTAGTAAGTAATTCCTTCGCTGTATTATTGGCTTCTGTAAAATCTTTGGTTTGATAATAACTTCTTACTAATCCACGCAAGGCTTCCAACTGGTTTTCCGGGGTGGTTGCCAGTTCGCGCAGCTTGGCAAAATAAATTTTTGACTGAGCATAATCCTGTAATTCAAAATAGTAGATATGCGCTGCTGCAAATGCGGCTCTTTCTGCAAACCTGCTGCTGCCCTGGCTCACAACTGCTTCATAACCTTTTAATGCATTGGGCCAGTCTTTAATTTTTGAATAGCATTCGCTTGCATAAAAATTAGCTTCTAACGTATAAGCGCCCTGCGGAAAGCTCAACAGGTAATTGTTGAAGCTACTGATAGATCCGGCGCAATCATTATTAGAATATTTAAGTTCTGCCGCAGCATAAGTCAAAGAATCTGCTTCTGAAACACTGATTACTTTTCCTGATTTCTTGACGAAATCAACATAATCATTCGGCTTGCCCATCTCTACATAAATATTTTTCATATTATCCAGGGCTTCATCGGCTTCATTGGATTGTGGATAAAGGCTTATCAGCTTCTGGTAATTTTTTAAAGCTTCGGCATTATTATTCAGGTTATAATATACCAGGCCGAGTTTGAGATATACTTTTGGAAATTGACCGCTTGCTGATTGTATACCCAGTTCTTTATTAAGATAAGGAATGGCATCTCTGAATTTTTCCTGCAACATATAGGCATTGGCAATTTGCATATACGATTCTGCCACCAGGTCACTTTTAGGATAACGTTCAATGAGTGCATTAAATGTTTTTATTTTTTCTTCCGGATTTTTAATTCCATTGATGAGGGCTACCTGGTATAAGGCATAATCGCTTTGTGATAGGCCATTATCTATTACCCGTTGATACATACTTTTGGCAGTGCTGTAATTTTTCTGCATAAAATAGGAATCTGCCGCACGTACATAAGCATCCTGGGTTAAGGCCGAAGATTGCGTTGAAATGGAAGGTGCTACCTGCCTAAAATTCTCAAGTGCCTTTGCATAATTTTCTGTTTTAAGATAGCTATAACCCAAAACATATTTAGCATAAGTAGGATTAGCCTCGCCTTGTATGCCACCCTTTTGAAGATAATCATTCATATACTTTACGGACTCATCATAGCGGTCAAGTCTATAGGCTATTTCAGCTTTCCAGAACTGTGCAAAGGGCAATACCATACCCGCATATGGATCACGGATTATTTTGGTAAGCAAGTCATCTGCTTCGTCTAATTTTCCATCATTAATCAATTCTGTAGCCCTGCCGAAAAGAATTTTAGGATAAATTCTCAGCATGGTGGGTGTAGGCTTATCAAAGGATTGATACAATGCTAATGCATCCGCATAACTATTTGTATTGGCCAATAAATTAATGATAATTTCTTTTGCTTCATTGGAATAGACAGAAGAAGGATAAAGATCCAGGAATTGATTCATAGAACTCAGTGCTACATCCTGGTAGCCTAATTCGTAAGAAAGTTTAGCATAATTGAATCTTGATATTTCCTGGAGTAAACGATTGCTGTTATTATCGGCACAGTATTTAAACGCGTTCCTGGCATTGGCTTTCTGATTGGTTCGTAAATAAAGATCACCCAGCAGGTACATAGAATTTTGTCCTAAAGAATCTTTCTCATTACTAAGCTGCTTAAAGCCTTCAATGGCTTTATCCAGGCGGTTGGCATCATAATAACAATAACTCAATTCATACATTACTTCGTGGGTAACTTTATCACTGCTATTTACATACGCCTCCAGCAACGGAAGCGCTTTTTGAAATTGTTTTTTCTCAAAATAAATTTGTCCTGTTAAGAGATTAAGGTCTTTGCGGTAATACACATCTTTTTGCAAAAGAGAATTCTCACCATAACGCAAAGCTTCATCCTGTTTGCCCTGAAAATAATAAATCTGGGTAATATAGTAAGGTACCAGCTCCTTATATTTCGGAAGTGACGCCACTTTTGTGAAAGAATTCAATGCATCATTATAATCCTTGTCCCGATAGCAAATAAAACCATAATAATAATTAGCGTCATAATAATATTTATTCCCCGGCAATTGATGAATTTCATTGAATAAAGGTTTGGCTTTATCAAATTGAGCCACGTTAAAATAAGAATAGGCCAGTTCAAATTTTGCATCAGCAATTTCATCATTACTTAAATTATCATAACCAGCTCTTTCATAATAAAGGACGGCACGGGCATAATCATTTTTTGTAAAATAGTACCGGGCCAGGTAAAAACTCATCATTTGTTGCCGTGGCTCATTATTAGTAGCATCTATAAAAAGTTTTGCAGCAGATTCCGCAATCTCCTGGTTTAGCTTAAGTCCACACACAATATAATAATACTGAACATCCTGGTTTAAATAAGCATGGCTGCTTTGCGTATTTTCGGGATACTTGTCCAGTAAGGATTTTAGCAAAGGATAGGCAATACTGTATTCGCCTTTTATAAAAAATTCCTTTGCTTCTTTATAATTTTTTTCAGGATCGGTAACATTAAAATTGGGCTGCGAAAAGCAAGAAACAGAAAACAGGATAAGGACAATAGGGAACAGGAAACGATTCATCAATTATATGATTTAATTTTTTAATAATTCAATTAAACTCAGAATGTATATTAAAAAAGCCAAAAAATTCATTGCAAAAGTACAAACACCATTCCAGTAATTAGTTCTTCAATAAATTAAGTGAAGAATGAAAAACACTTTAAATTGCGCAAATCTTTGTTAACACAATTGTAAAAAAATTATTATGAATAGATTTATGTCAACAAAATATTCTGCGGTGGCTTTCAATTTAGGCATGCTAGTCTTGAGGATTATGCTGGGATTATTGTTGGTAAGCCATGGATATGATAAAATGGTTCACTTTGCAGCACTCAAAAACAAGTTCTATAATTTTATGAGTTTAGGCCCAACAATTTCTCTTTCTTTGATAATTTTTGCAGAATTCTTTTGCGGTATATTTTTAATACTCGGACTCTTCACCAGGTTGGTGACTATTCCGATATTTATTGCAATGAGTGTAGTTGTATTTATGGTTAGTCATGGTCATATTTTTGCCGAGGGAGAAAGAGGGGCCATTTTTTTAGCAGCTACATTTGCAATAATCCTTTGCGGTCCTGGAAAAATAAGTGTAGATGGCATGCTTGGAAAATAAAGACTACTTCCACCTCTTCAAAAAAGACAATAATTAAAAAATTCAATTCATTTTTTTTTCTAAAAATTAAAAATTGTTTACTCATAAAACTCAAATACGAATTCATTACGCACTTACCGATCAAATGGGGGTAGTGTATCACGGACATTATGCTCAGTTTTATGAGATAGGACGTACAGAAGCACTACGTAGCCTGGGATTAACTTATAAAGAAATTGAATCCACGGGAGTGCTCATGCTGGTAACAGAAATCCATAGCCGTTTTTTGCGACCTGCAAAATATGATGATCTGATAACAGTAATTACTTCAATAAAGGAAATGCCGGTTCATCATAAAATCACTTTTCACAGTGAAATTTATAATGAAGAAAATAAATTGCTGAATGCGGGCGATGTATCACTTTATTTTGTGGATGCCAAAACTATGAAGCGTTGCGAAATGCCTTTATCAATCAAAGAAATGTTGGTGGAATATTATAATTAGTCCCTTTTGACCATTGTGGTGTACGCCCGGTTATAATAAAAGCATTACGGTTAAATCTCTTTCTTCAAAATATCTTCAGATTCATTTCGTAATTTTTCAAAAATATTTTAATTGAAAATACTTATTATAGAAGATGAAAAAGAATTAAGTACCGGCATTGCTGATTATCTTTCCTCGCAGGATTATACCTGTGATGTTGCCGCGGATTTTGCAGAAGGTATATACAAAATTGAATATAATGAATATGATTGCATTTTATTGGATATCAGTTTGCCCGGTGGCAGTGGATTAAAAATTCTTGAACAATTAAAAGAAGATAAAAAGACAGATGGCGTCTTAATCATTTCTGCAAAAAATTCTTTGGATGACAAAATACGGGGACTTAACCTGGGTGCTGATGATTATTTACCAAAGCCCTTTCATTTATCAGAATTGAATGCGCGGATAGCTGCTATTATCAGGAGAAAAAAATTTGACGGAAACAATCTTATTGAGTTTCATAATTTAAGTATTGACACACAAAACAAGACCGTTAATGTAAATAAAAACCCGGTAGAACTTACCAAAAAAGAATATGAATTGCTTTTGTATTTTATTTCCAACAAAAAAAGACTGATCTCTAAAGATGCTATAGCAGAGCATCTTTGGGGAAATGACATGAGTGGTAATTTTGATTTCATTTATACTCATATAAAAAACTTAAGAAAAAAGCTGCTGGATGCCGGTGGCACTGATTATATAAAATCAGTGTATGGAATGGGTTATAAATTTACCAATCAATGAAATTACTGGCAAAATACAACAGGGTAACCATTCCTATTACCATTGCTACTTTGCTAATCAGTAGCATTGCTTTTTATTTCATTATTCATCACGTATTAGTACACCAACTCGACAAAGATCTACTGATAGAAAAGCAGGAAATTCTGCACCATATTGATGAAACAGGCGCTTTGCCTGAAGTGTCAGATTATAAAGACCAGCAAATCAATTTTACGATTTCGCGGGACCGGCCCATGAAAAATAAATTCTCAACGCAAACTGTATATGACAGCAGTGAAGGCGAAGAAAAAACGTTTAGCAGGCTTGATTTCCCTGTAAGTGCAAACGGGATTACTTATATAGCTACCGTAAAAAAATCACAACAGGAGACAGAAGATATTGTACGTTTAATATTGATGATCACTTTTGCGGTAATTGCTTTTTTATTATTAATTCTTTCTATTGCCAGCAGGTTTTTACTCGGCAAATTATGGCAGCCTTTTAATAATACCATTGAGCAATTAAAGCAGTTTAACCTGCAGGGAAAAAATGAAATTGAATTACTCAAAACCAATGTGGATGAATTTACAGACCTTAATAATGCTGCTTTTTTAATGACTCAAAAAGTAAATACTGACTATGAATTGTTGAAAAGTTTTACAGAAAATGCCTCGCATGAAATCCAGACGCCACTAGCTATTATAAAAACAAAACTGGAATTATTATCACAATCAGAAAATCTTGCTGAAGCCCAGGTCAATGCCATACAATCTCTCAATGATGCTACAACAAGGCTTTCAAAGCTGAACCAGTCATTGTTGCTGCTGACTAAAATTGAAAACCGGCAATTTGCAACTACTGAAAAGGTAAATATCGCTTCTGTTCTTCTGGGCTATCTTGATAATTTTGAAGAGCTGGCCGAAACAAAAAATATCAATATTCAAAAAAATATCCCAACCGAACTGTTGGTAGAAATGAATGAATCACTGGCTGAAATTTTAATTTCCAATATGATCATTAATGCTATCAAGCATAATCACAAAGGCGGCACCATCGATGTAGATATTGAAGACCATACGCTTTTTATAAGCAACACAGGTCATACTCCCACTAATGGCACTGCTGATTATTTTGAACGATTCAAAAAAGATACCGCATCTAATGACTCTCTCGGGCTTGGGCTATCCATTGTAAAAAAGATTTGTGAAACGTATGGTTTTTTAGTTTCGTATAAATATGAACGTGAAAGACATGTTGTAAGTGTTCAGTTTACGGCAGGATCCTGATTGAAAATCTTTGTCATAAACTCGTAAAGTTCCCGATGATTTTCTTTGAACTGATGAGAATTTGTAAAAAAATATTCAGAAGCCACGGCAAAAAATTCTGCTTTATTGGTAGCGCCATAACTGTTAATATCTGAATGGCCTTCCAGGATTGCTTCAATATTTTTTTCGATCAGGCTCAGCCAGGCTGCATTGTATTTTCTTTTGAGCAATGCCTCAGGCAGTCCATCCACATCACCATCCTCTTTATCCAATAAATGTACAAATTCATGAATGCCTGTATTTTCTTTTCCGCCGGGGTTATCAAATCCATGATGCAGTGCTGGTTTTGATAAAATCATGATCCTTTGCATAGCACCGTTGCCCACCATTCCCAGGGTATTTTTTTCATGCCCCTTTGCAAGGAATTCATCCTTATTGAAAGTTTCAGGATACAAGAGCACATCGTGCAGGTTATAATATCTCCACTCCGGGAAACCAAAAACCGGGATTACAGCGCAGGAAGCCACCAACAGCCTATCAAGATCATCAACTGTTGTCTTTATGCCATCTATGAGCACATAACCTAAGAAGTCTTTTATCTTTTCTTCAAATCTTGTTTTATTTTCATCAGTAAGATTACGGTAATAAGCTACATGCCCCGCCAATAATTCTTTATAGTTTACAGGAAGGTTAATTTTCTTTTTCGGCTTTTTATAAAAGATAAAAAATACAATTACTACTGACATTAAGATTAAAACGATAACAGGTGCCATAATTATTTTCAGGTTACTACTTCCCGGGATGAAAAGAAATTATTGTAAAAATAGCTGGTTTTAACTTTGAAAGTGTAATTACAAGATTCATTCAGATTAAATCAATTAACATTCCATGTGACAGGGATTGGCATTGTAGCATGGATGTTGCCTACATAGAGATTACTGCCAGTTTATTTGGTAAAATTAATTTCTTTATATGAATAACCGAACACAATTCCAAAATATTGAATCCAATTTAGAAAAAATTGATAACCAGCTTCCAAAACCATTTGGAGAAATGGATGACTTATTTTTTCCGACCGCTTCTGATATGTACGATGAACTGGTTGAGGATTCTTTGCAGGCAATGTGTATTGAGGGTGAGAGTGGAAAAATCCTGAGGTATAATGAGAGATTTTGTCGCCTATTTGGTTATTCCGAAAAGGAAATGTCGGGCCTTGAAAGTTCGCAGATATTTGACCTGTCTATAGAATCTTCCCGAAATTTATTCAATAAAAGAAATGCGAATGGTAATACTATCTTTGAGATAAACTGTATAAAAAAATCCGGAGAGAAATTCCCATGTCGTATTTCATCAGTAGCTCATCAAGACAAAAATGGCAAAGAGAGGTTGATGAATACGGTATCTGAAGTTTTTAGCAAAATCAAATAAAGATTCAATACAAAATCAACTCGGTTATCATTTCAAACAAAAATTGGAGATTGGTTGTAGTAATGATACTACTAAATGCTACTATATTTCCTAATTTAAATTTTTTAAATTATTTTGGCAGTGTTCATCAATTCACCGCCACAGCAAATTTTAGCCAGAAACAAAATACTTAATCCACATGTTGCTGAATAGCCTGTGGCCCTCAATCACCTCAATAGTAATTTCGGCAATATTCATTATTTTTTATAAAGGAACTTCAGCTTTTAAAGCGCAACCGTTACCCGGGGAAGAAATAATTGTTACCTTACCTGAATAAAATTCAATACGGCTTTTAATATTTCTCATCCCGATTCCTGTTGCTTTTATTTCAGTATCAAAGCCAACACCATTATCAGTTAGTAATAAAAAAAGCCTGTTTTCTTCTATGTCGATTTTTATACCCGCTTCCTTTGCCTTTGCGTGTTTCAAAATATTATTCATTTGTTCCTGAACAATACGATAAATCATTAACTCAATCTTTTTATCAGCTTTCTTTTTGCTTTTATACTCTAATTGAAAATAGGTGGTTGCGGTAATGTTGATTTCTTCAACCAATTCTTCCAGGGCTTCTTTCAGGCCAATGTCACCTAGCGAAGGAGCTACCAGGGTTTTAGAAAGTTTCCTTATTTCTTCCATGGCATTGTCAATAAGTTTAAAACTATCGTCAATTAATGCTTGCCTGTTACCTTCACCCGCTTTAGCCATTCCTATATATATTTTTGCAGCAGCTAATATCTGGTTAATGTTATCATGAAGTTCCCTGCCCAACATACCCCTTTCATTTTCCTGCGTATCAATGGTTATTTCGGTAATTAATTTTTGCTGAAAAAGTTTTTGTTCAGTAAGGGCTTTTTCTAATTTCCGACTCGCAGTAATGTCTGTCATTGCCCCGTACATTTTCTGAGGAGTACCATCTTCATTATATAGGATAAATCCTCTATCAAGTATATCCTTGTATGAGCCATCTGCACATCGGAACCTAAATTCCTCTTCCCAGTTTTCAATCCGTCTCTCAAGAGTAAAAGCTATTTTTTCTTTTATCTTAGAAATATCATCCGGATGTAAATATTGATTTGCCCAGGTATCTTTTTTTATAAGGTCATCCCTGGAATATCCGAAATTTTTAATTAATCCCGATCCCCATAAACCCTTATTAGTAGCATAATCCCATTCCCAAATTACATCATTGGTAGCCAGATTAACCATTTCGTATCGTTCATTACTTTCTCTGAGTATTTCTGTCGTTTTCTTTCTTTCAATACTGTATTGAATTGATTTGGCTAAGAGCTTTTCATCAAATTCTCCCTTCATTAAATAATCCTGTGCGCCAAGGGAGATGGATTCCACAGCTATCTCAATGGTGGACAAACCTGAAAGTACTATAATAGGTGTTTGAGGTAATAGGCGGCCCAGAGTTATTACAGAGTCTACCCCATTGCTGTCAGGTAATGTAAGATCAAGAAGGACAATGTCAAATACATTTTCCTTTATAAGAAAAGGAACAAACTTTAGGCTGTCAGCATGAACGATCTTGTCAATAGGAAGTTGACTTAACTTAAGATATTCCTTCAGAAGGATATAATCTCCCGGGTTATCTTCAACTACCAACAAACAATATTGTTTAATTTCAGGGGACATAAATTTTAAAATTTAGCGGCCTTTTTTTATTGTTTCTTTTTATTCTTAATTTTTAGGCAATTCTACAATGCTAATCCAGAAATCTTTGATCTTAAGTACCACTTCCATAAATCTATGGTACTCCACCGGCTTGGTGATATAGCAATTGGCGTGGTGCTGATATGACTCCAGGATATCTTTTTCAGCATTAGAAGTAGTAAGCATAATCACTGGTATAGTTGCAAGTATAGAATCATTTTTTATTTCTGCCAACACAGTAAGGCCATCTACCCGGGGTAGGTTAATATCTAACAAAATAAGACCAGGTGTTGCTGCATCTTTGTAACTATCTTCCTTTCTTAAATATTTTAGAGCTGCTTCCCCATCTTTTACAACCTCTACACTATTGACAACTTTCGCTACTTTTAGCGCTTCGAGGGTTAACACAATATCCCCTTCATTATCTTCAACGAGTAAAATGTGAATTTCTTTTTTCATATTATTTGCTTTGTTTTGGGAATTGAAAAATAAAAAGTACTGCCTTTGCCCTCCTCTGACTCAACCCATATTTTACCCCTATGGACCTCTATAATTTTTTTGCAGATAGCCAGTCCAATACCAGTACCGGGATAGTCACTTTTGTTATGCAGCCGCTGGAATATCACAAATATTTTTTCGAAGTAACTCGCGTTGATACCAATCCCGTTATCTTTTACATAAAATATCCATTGACTAGGATCTTCGTTGCAACCTACTTCAATTTCAGTTTTTTGTTCTCCATGGTATTTTATGGCATTGCTTACAAGGTTTACAAACAACTGACTAATAAGCGTTTTATTGGCAAAGATAACCGGCAGAGGTTTTACAGTTATTTCAGTATTGGTTTCCCGAATATTTTGATCGAGTACCTTTACTACATATAGCATTATTTCATTAAGATCAACAGAAATAAAATCTTCTTTATTATTCCCTACTCTTGAATAAAGTAACAAATCCTGGATAAGGGTTTTCATTCGCACGGCCCCATCTACAGCAAAATTAATATATTGCTTACTGGTTTCATCAAGCCTCTCCCGAATTCTGTTCTCCAACAAATTTAAAAAACTGCTTACCATACGAAGCGGTTCCTGCAAATCATGACTGGCTACATAGGCAAATCTTTCCAGTTCCTTGTTGGAGCTTTTTAATTCTGCAGCGTATTCCCTCAGTTTTTCCTCATCCTTTTTGCGGACAGTGATATCCATTGAAAGAATAAAAAGACCTTCAGGGACCGGTTGAATACTTAATTCATACCATTCCTTTGTTCCATCCGGAAAAGTAAATTCATTCTCAATAATTTTAGAAATCCGTTCTTTCATACAAGTCTGAAGTGCACTGAACATTTCCGTATTTTCAATACCAGGATATTTTTCCATCATCGTATGTCCTAGTAATTCTTCATTGGAATATTTGCTTTGCTCCACCACTGAATTGTTTACAAACAGGTACCTCCAATCGTGCCCGATCACCTGAATTCCCTCCCGCATATTTTGAAGAAGGAAACGGTACTGCTGTTCCTTTTCGATGACTTCTGCGGTCTTCTCCTCCACTCTACTTTGCAATTCACTGTTAAATTGTTTAATTTCATCCTGCAATATTTTTCTCTTAGTAATATCTGAACGGATAGCTATATATTGGTAAGGTCTGCCCTGTTCATTTACAAAAGGAACAATAGTAGTATCCAGCCAATAATAGGTTCCATCTTTGGCTTTGTTTTTCACTTCCCCATGCCATACTTTTCCATTGGAAATTGTTTCCCACATACCCTGGATAAACTCCTCTGAATGAAACCCTGAATTCATAATGTGATGATCATGCCCTATCAGTTCTTCCCTGGTATATTTTGAAATTTTACAGAAGTTCTCATTTACCTGTTTGATAATTCCCCTTTGGTCGGTAATAGCTACAATAGATGATTCATCCAGTGCATGTTTATAATCGGATACTTCCTTTAAAGATTTCCGAAGAACTTCTTCTGTTTTTTTTCTGTCAGTAATATCCGTTACAATTTTCAATATTTTAATAAGCCTTCCATCCAGATCATAAATCATGTTGTATGAACCCAATATCCAAATAGTCTGACCATTTTTTGTTTTCCGTTCAAATTCGCCGATCTGAAATACTCCTCTATTGAGTTGTTTCCAAAACTCCTTATATTCATTGGTATCTACCTGTTCTTCCTTTAGCAATATACGGTGATGTTTGCCTTTAATTTCAGATAATGAATACCCAAACAGGTCCAAAAAATTATCATTGGCAGTCAAAATATTTCCTTCCTTATCAAATTCAATAATTGCATTGGTGCTACTGATTGCCTGGCTTTGATTTTGTAAGGCATTTTTATATTCCGACACTTCTTTTAAAGTATGTATCAAAGCTTCTTCTGCTTTTTTGCGACTGGTAATGTCGTTAAAAAGAATCCCAACCTGCAGGTTCTTCGGTTCTCCGAAACGAAAGGCATAAACTTCATACCAGCGGCCCAACTGTTCAGCACGGTTCTCAAACCTAAGCGATTCTCCGGTCAACGCAATCTTACCATAAATTTCAAACCAATGCTCTTCATGACCGGGAGCTAACTCACGCATACGCTTGCCAACAGCATCAAAAAGCCCGGTTTGTTTTTCAAATGATGCATTGATCACCAAAAAACGATAGTCAACGGGTTTATTTTTCTCATTAAAGATCATCTCAATAATGCAAAAACCCTGGTCTATTGAATTGAAAAGCATACTATATTTTTCTTCACTTTCTTTTAATTGCTTTTCCGCGATGTCTCTTGCATGGGAGTTGTTATAAATAATTATAAGCGCTGACAACAAAAGCAAAACAGTAAGTATCTCAAAGAAGACAATGATTCTTGATGAGCGTTGAACACTTTCTTCATTTTTGATTTTCCGTTGAACCATCAGTTGATTTTCTTCCTGGTTAATGGCATTAATTTTAGAGCGCACCTTGTTGAGTATTCCCTCCCCGTGACCGTTCAGTACAATTTTCTGTGCAGCCCCCAACCCCTTATCCCGACGAATATTGATCAGTTCATTCCGTGAGACTATATAATCGCTAATAAGTTTTTCGAGGGTATCAATCCGCAGTTGCTGACTCCGGTTATCTTTGGTTATTGTTCTGAGATAGCGAATGTCATCAGTAATGGTATCGGATGAATTAATAAACAGGGGCAAATAGTTTTCATCACCGGTTAGCACATAACCCCTGACCCCGCTTTGCATTTCATCAGCCTTGGCCTTTACCTTTTCAGCCTGCAATAATACTTTATTGGTATGTTCCACTCTTTGGGCCGTGTCAGCAGACTGCTTTTTATTTTTATTAATAGCAAAAAAGATGATACCGAGAACCACCGAAACCATCACAAAAAAGAAGACTATTTTCTTTCGAAACGAAAACTCTAAATAATGAAGAGGCAAACTGAAAAAAATAGCAAGGCAAAGCAAAATAAATAAAATAGATGTATGAAGAGCTGTAGTGCTCAGTAAGGGAATATCCTTTAAAAAAGGAACGTTGAAAAAATATATAATAATAGTAACAATAGAAAAAGGAGCTACTATGTAGAGCAAGGCCTGAATAAGCCAAAGTTTTCTCTTTTTTTGAAGTAACAACAACATTATGCCGAGTAAGGCAAAACTACTGGCCGTCAATTGGCTCATCCGGCCTGGAAAAGTGATAAAACCGGCTTCCGGTCTTACCTTCCAGAAAAGTTCATCAATATGGATATTATAACCGAAAATGTATTCAGAAATGGTCAAAAAACCAATAAGGAAAACAATCCATACACAAACTAAGGCAACTGTTTTCCGGCGTTTGCTGATAAAAGGTGTATCGAACAGGTAGAGCGACAACCCGGATAATACAAAACAAAGTGCCGTATTGAACTTCATGCTGGCCCAGCCAGGAAATACAGTTGTAAAGAGAGTAACATTAAAAACCCATCCGGCCATTGCAAGGCAACCTACAACAATAGTAATAAGGCTGATAATTTTCGTAACATGGTTGGAAGGTTTATTCATGATTTGAAGTCCAGTCTTAAAAATTGCTTACCAAATATCCATTATAGTCATTTGCAAATTGTAACTAGTAATATACTTAACATTTTATAAAAAGATGTAAGCAAAAATTGACTTAAGTGGTGAGAATCTCAAAAGGCAACCACATTAATAATTAAACACAAAAGAACAATGATAAGCTTAATCTTTTAGTACAGTTCAGAAACCATGTGCAATATATGGTTTATTTTTTAATTATAAAATTATTGACTAATAACAAGTTAATTAAACATTTTAAATTGATAATACCCCGTTTTAAAAATAAAGAACCAGTGAGGAAGTATTTTTAATACCTTGACCGTGTCGCATTTTTTTAATATTTTAAAAAAAACCATTGAGCGGAAAAAATTGTAAACTTGTGTAAAACAAGGCAGATGCACGCGACAGGTTTATTAAAGATATTTATTTTGGGAATGGTGATTTGCTTTTCATTTTCATGTGCTCCCCAAAAAATAAATGCCTCAGGAAGTTCGGTTTCTTCCGGAAATGAGGTCATCTATCATGTTTCCCAAAGAAGTTTTTATGATAGTAACAGCGATATGATTGGCGACCTGGATGGTCTTCATCAAAAACTTGATTATTTGCAAGACCTCGGAATTACCTCTATTCTCCTGTCTCCCCTATCAGAATCTGTTTTTTATCATAACTATTTTCCCAGTGACTTTAGTAAAATTGATTCAACATACGGTAATATGGATGATTATATTTATTTGGCAAAAGAGATACATCGCCGTGGCATGAAAATATATTTTGCCATACAAAGAAAAGTGGCCCCCGTCAATTTAAAAAACAAAAAAGTACTCGAGTATAATATTAATTTATTTAAATATTTAGTAGATCCTGATAAAGATGGAAAATTTGATGATGGCGTAGATGGTTTTTGTTTTGATCAAAAACCACAGTTAACAGAAATTTTTGAATCATTTTGGACTCCGGTAATTAAATCAATTAAGAATTTAAATCCTGCATTGGTCAATATAGCAGAACAGGCAGATTGGAATTCATGGGGTAAAGAATATGTTGGGAATGGCGGTGTTGACAGGGTATTTGCTTTTAAGTTGGTGGATGCTTTACGATCTTTTAAAAAAGGCTATTTATCACTGATGGCTGATTCTGCATTTCATATTTTGCCAAAAGGAAAACAACAGGTGGTTTTTATAGATAATTCTGGCATGTCACGATATAGCTTTAGCGTGGAAAACAGCCTGCCTAAAATTAAAATTGGTGCTGCCTTAAATTTGTTATTAGGCGGTGTGCCCTCTATTTATTTTGGACAGGAAATAGGAATGACTGCGGAGCATAAGAATACCGGTATATGGAGGGACAGTGCCCATCTGAAACCTGGTGATGGTATTTCATTAGAAGAAGGAAGGCCGGACTCAAATTCAATTTATAATTTTTATAAAAAGATGATCCTTATCAGGAAAAGCAACCCGGTAATTTCTACAGGGGCTTATAAGAACCTTGCTAATACCAACGATTATGTATTTACTTTTCAACGACGCCTGGGCAAAAAAGCCATTATAGTAGCCATTAATCTTTCAAAGATGGCACAGGGCACTGCTATCACGGATAAGGCATTTAACTTTGAAAGAAAAACACTGGTTCAACTGAATGGCAACGAATACCCAGATCTTGATAAAAATGAATTATTGGTACAATTGCCGCCTTATGGTATTGAAGTTTGGCAAATTAGTAATTGATAATTGTTAATGTTTACACGAAGTAATTAAAAATCTTCTTTGACAGTAATACCAACTATTTATCTCTAAACTTTTTTGGGGATTTTATGACACACTACAAGAGAATTAACCATATAGTATTTTCCAATATTGAGAATACATTATATAGAAGAAATTTCAAGTTTAATAAATTCCAAATCATTGCCTTTTCAGTTACCAGAAATTTTCATTAATAATGATGGGCTTCAATCTGGGAATTTATCTTTTGAACCAATTCACCGGCATCAAAAGGTTTGGAAACAAAATCGTCAGCTTTACAAAATTTTTTAAGTTCTTTGAAATCAGTATGGGCGGAAAACATAATAACAGGAATATCCTTCGTCTCCGGGGCTGACTTCAATTGATTACAAACTTCAATTCCATCTATACCTGAAAGAAAAACATCCAATAAAATTAATTGGGGAGAAAAAGTTTTGGTTTTAGCCAATACTTCTTCACCTTTTAACGTAGTAATTACATCAAAGCCATATTTTTTTAAGATCAGTCCTACTACCCATAATATATCATTATTATCATCTACAATTAGAACTCTTTTCATAATTCTGTTTATTTAAATTACAAAAACTGGTCAATCAATAATTGAACCAGTAAATTGATAATTTATTATTCCTGTAGAATTGATTTCATGAGACTGATAAAAAGCTTAGCTTATGAAAGTTGAAAAATTTATTTTTAATACCGAAAATTAGCCATTGTTTTCAGGATTTTTTTATTGCCATGATAATTAATGCTTTTTCTCATTTCACAGTCAATTTGATTTACCAAAACAATTACTCTTATATTATTTTTACTATTTCAAAATGAAGATGTTTCAGATGTCATTGATAGGGCAAAAAAACTACAAAAAAAAATGAGGATTCCTGATTGGCGAAATTTAAATTTCATTATCTTCGCGCTCCCAAATTATGAATTTTGGATCGGTAGTTCAGTTGGTTAGAATGCCGCCCTGTCACGGCGGAGGTCGCGGGTTCGAGTCCCGTCCGGTCCGCAAGTAAAATTTAGAAGCCTTTTAAACACTACGTTTGAGAGGCTTTTTTAATTACTGGGTTATGGGGTAGCCCATCAGCTTTACCAGGAATCTAAAGACCACTTAATTAACCCAAGTTGCTAATTAAAAAGGACATCGATAAAGAATAATTTTGAGTTACGACACTTAAAAAATCTTTACCGATGCTTAATGAAGATAAAATTATAGCAATTTTCTGTTTAGTGGATGATCTGCTAAAAG
>JAUZOE010000041.1 GCA_030706605.1 Bacteroidota bacterium | reverse complement strand
TCCAATCATATGCTGCAGGCAAGGGGATATGCTCCTTATGATTTCAAGGGAGGAAGGTTGCCAAAGTTGTTGTTTGATGAACACAAGGGCATAAGGTTTACCTCCTTATTTAAAATCAAAAATAGTGACGGCAGCCTTCTGAAAAGTGACAGTACGTTGGGAATAAGAAATGCAACAGAAGCCGAAATTTACATCTCAACAGCCACAAGCTTTAATGGGTTTGATAAAAATCCGGCTACTGAAGGAAAGAATGATGAAGCAATTGCTGCCGGTATTCAGAAGAAGATTTCCCAAAAGACCTTTCAGGAAATCAAAGTGGCTCACATTAAAGATTATCAAAAATATTTTAACCGGGTAAGCCTTAATCTTGGGGACAATAAGCTCGAGGCTTTACCCACAGACCAGAGATTGAAACGTTATTCAGAAGGAAATGAAGATAGGGCACTGGAGGCACTGTATTTTCAATTTGGCCGGTATTTATTGATCAGCAGTTCACGTACACCCAATGTTCCTGCTAATCTTCAGGGTATATGGAATCCATATCTTTATCCGCCATGGCAAAGTAATTATACCGTCAATATAAATTTGGAAGAGAATTATTGGCCTGCAGAACCAACTAACCTCGCAGAGATGACACAACCCTTAGTGGGCTTTATTTCCAATTTGTCAAAAACAGGCAAAGCAACTGCCCATTCCTATTATGGAATTAAACAAGGTTGGGCATCTTGTCATACTTCGGATATTTGGGCCATGAGCAATCCAGATGGAGAGGGCAAAGGCAGCCCTCAATGGGCGAACTGGAACATGAGTGGGACATGGCTCTGTACACATCTTTGGGAACATTATGCCTTCAGCCTGGATACGGCATTTTTAAAAAATACAGCCTATCCCTTGATGAAAGGCGCTGCCCAATTTTGCCTGGCATGGCTGGTAGAGGGGCCAAACGGATACATGCTTGTTTCACCTTCCGTTTCCCCCGAAGACAGATACCTTACTCCTGATGGATACAAAGGTTTTACGCTATATGGCCCTACCGGGGATATTGAATTGATCAGGGCATGTTTTGAAGAAACGATCTCGGCTTCTCAAATATTAAAGGTGGATGAAGCATTCAGAGCCAGTTTAATAAAAGCGCTGGCCCGTTTATACCCTTTCAAGGTAGGCAAAATGGGAAATCTACAGGAGTGGTATCACGACTGGGGAAATGCAAATCCTCATGACCAAAATGAATTACAGCTTTTTGGTCTCTATCCCGGACATCAGATTACCCCTGAAAAGACACCTGAATTAGCGGCCGCCTGTCGCAAGACACTTGAGATTAAAGGAGACCAGACAAAAGGGTGGGGAACGGCCTGGAGAATAGGTATTTGGGCAAGACTTTACGACGGCAACTATGCCTATAAAATGTATAAAATGCTGTTACAATATTATGCTGGAGGTGGCCCTCCAAAAACAACCCGAACAAAGGGAGGAGCTTATCCTAACCTGCTGAATGCTATGCCTCCTTTTCAAATAGAAGCCAATTTTGGCGGAACTGCCGGGGTAGCGGAAATGTTAATACAATCATCAGAAAACGAAATAAAGCTTTTACCTGCTTTACCGGATGCATGGAGTTCCGGCGAAGTAAAAGGATTATGTGCAAGAGGCGGTTTTGTGGTATCGATGAAATGGCAAAATAAGGTGTTAGAATATGCAAATGTGTTTTCGAAAAGAGGAGGAAACACAACAGTAACCTGGGGAGGCAAGAGTAAAAAGATTACCCTTGGAAAAGGACAGCAGGTAGTGATAAAAAATATGGTAGATAGCAGGTGAAATAACGCAATAATAACAAAGTATGAAAAAAATAATTTTTAGTTTAATCGTATTTATTTCCCTGGTTACAATTAGTAATCATTTAAACGCTCAGCAAAGCTTAAGTATAAATCCAGCTAAAGAAAGCCTAAATCACGATATCAGCCTATCACCATGGGGCCCTTATTCCAAGCGGTATGCGGGGATTTCCAACGTCGCTCATATGAAAAGCGGACTACGTTTTGACTTCACCGTTTGTCCTGGCTATTACCGGAACAATATTATAGTACCCAACGTTGATTTTGCAACTTCGTATATCCCTTGGAAAATATCTCCGGATATGAAACAGGTTACCTACCGGTATGAGATGGAATGGAAAGATCAAGTGTATACTGATGTGACATATTATATTATCGATTCCTCCCGGGTATTGGTGGAAATGAATTGTGTAAATAATACTGATTATATCCAGGACCTTACACTTAATGCACTTTCATTCATTAATTACCCTGAAAATTATCCTAAAGTAAAGGCGGTTACTAAGGAACTAACGAGATGGATAAACGCAGTGGATTATGATGATATAAATGTCGTTGATAAAACTCCCCAGTTTCGGCTGGTGAATGATGGATTTAAATATGATGAAGTAAGAAGTGAAGCATCACTGGATGGAAGTTTACTATCAAAGTCGTTTGGTAATACAAATGGTGATGAGGTTTCTTATACAATTGATAGTCTCGACGCTAACGGCGATGGTAAATTAATTTTTCGTTACCGGGTAAAAAAGGGTGACACCGCACGCTTTCAGCTATCTGGATTATCAAATGATATCATCGAGTTTCCGGGTACAGGTAACTTTGAAATGAAACAGCAACCTTGCCAATTTAATGGAAATAGTAAACTAACCTTACGCTCCGTCGGAAATACTCCAATTGAATTAGATGGGTTTTTTATAACAGGCGACACTCACGCACAGGTTCCTCAAATGGTTGATAATCCTGAAAATTTCACGCCAGCGATATCAGGTGATAATGCCTCAAAAAAATTAATCTTAAAATACAGAGATGTGAATGCTTATTATGGTATGGCATGGAATGATCCCAACAGCGATGTAAGAGAAGTATTGAATGATGAACTGGATATTTTTTTTAGAAAAAAAGCCAACGATAATGTTGCTAAGAAATTTACAGGTAATAACGAGGGACACTTCACGAATCTTTTTCTAAGGCCGATAGAGATAAAGCCCCACGCTAATCGGAAGGAATATGTTTTGCTTTGCGCAGGTTCAAAAAGCCAGGTACAGAACAACCTTGATGTGTTTGATATAACTGCTTTAAAAGAAAAGATTAAGAATCCGAAAACAGGAAATGATATTTTACCTGCCGGAAAAAAATACGAATTTGGGAATCAACTGATGCAGGCGGCATTACTCTCCAACGTGGTTTACCCGATCTACACGCAGCGGCAATATATCAGGCACTTTACACCCGGCAAACAATGGAACAGTTTGTATACATGGGATGAGGGATTTGTTTCCTTAGGTATGATGGAAGTGGACCTGCAAAAGTCTTTTGAAACTTTAAATGCTTATACAACGCAACCCGATAATCAATCTGCGTTTATACATCATGGATCAATGGTGCCGGTGCAGTTTTATGATTTTTATGACTTGTGGAATAGAACACAATCTAAGGAATTGCTTGGGTATATGTACCCCCGTCTAAAAGAATATTACCGGTTTATGATTGGTGAAATCCCAACCTCTGCCATGCGGATGTCCTCCAATTTATTGAGTCCCTGGGATTACTTTTACAATTCCGGCGGATGGGATGATTATCCTCCGCAGAAATACCTGCACGATCATCCAATTCTTCGCAAATCCGTTACACCTGTTATCACTACGGCACAATGTATTCGTGTGGCGAAAATAATGCGTTTGGCCGCTGAAGCGCTTGGATTAAAAGATGACATAAATGGCTATGATGCACAGATTAAATTATTATCAGGTGCTTTGCAAAAATATTCCTGGGATGAATCTTCAGGTTACTTTAGTTACGTGGTTCATGATACTAACGGTGTGCCGCAACATTTCTTCACCTATCCTTCCGATGGCAGCAATTTTAATATGGGATTAGATGGTGTATCCCCATTGATCTCGGGTATTTGTACACCGGCACAACAAAAGAAATTGATTGGAAAATTATTTTCTCCAAAAGAACTCTGGACGCCTTATGGTATCACCGCAGTAGATCAATCTGCTTCTTATTTTCGGCAGGATGGTTATTGGAATGGCACTGTTTGGATGCCACACCAATGGTTTATGTGGAAGGCTTTATTAGACATGGGTGACGGCGATAAGGCATGGCAAATCGCTCATACAGCGCTGGACTTGTGGAAGCGGGAAACAGCATTGACCTATCATACTTTTGAGCACTTCCTCAGCAACTCGGGAAGGGGTGCAGGCTGGCCACAATTTTCCGGCCTTTCCGATCCTGTGCTAAGCTGGTTTGCGGCTTATTATAAAATAGGAAGAGTAAGTACCGGCTTTGAAACATGGATTGAAAAGCAACAGTTTGATAATAATTTTTCTTCCTACAATGCTGCGCTTCGATTTGATGAAACATCGTCATACCCTCATCAGAGGTGTATGTTGATTTGCATGAATCCGGGTTATAAGTACGATGCTTATTTTAATAATAAAAAATTGAAGACGCTGTCTTATCATCCGGGTTTTGTACAAATATATTTACCGGAAAGTAATAAGGAGGGAGAGTTAAGAATTGTAGTTAATAAAAAATAAGGAACTAATAATGAAAAAATTATTTTGGGCGCTACTACTACTACAATTATTTTTCCTGAATGGGACTGGACAGAAAGTTGCCTATAAAAATAGCTGGACAATAGCTCCTTCACATATCCCTAATAATAATTCGGTAGATGCTCCCTTGCAGGGCAACGGAGATATCACGATGAGCATTGGCTATGTGCCGGGCAGGTTGCGTTATTATTTGTCTAAAAACGATTTCTGGAGATTGAAATCACAGGCAGATCAATTATCCGGGCCCCGGGTTGTGGGTTTTTTGGATATAGAGGCTGATGAAATTTTCAACAATACTTTTAAGGCAGAGCAAAACCTATTTGATGGCACAACCACTTGCGTACTCTACAAGAAACAACTGACAGCGAGAAGTTGGGTTTCCGCTACAAATAATGTAATTTTCATCGAATTGACAGCAGGTAAAAATCCGGTTGATATTACCGTTAGGCTAACAGCACCTTATAACCACCTGGCAATATTAAAAACGGGGCAAGAAAAAGAAGTTAGCTGGCTGACCAGGTCTTTTGTAAAAGATGTAGATATTCCTACAGAAGTAGCTGTAGGAATGAAAATATTCAACCAGGGTAGTAATAGTTTCGTTTTGCAAACCAATCAGAAGTTGCTCATTGCCGTTGCAATAGAAAGTAAATTTAATGCAGCACATCCTCTAATGGCGGTAATAGACAAATGCGAAGAGATAGACGAAAGCATAATGAATCAGTTGAGGTTAAGTAGCAAGAAATGGTGGAGTGATTATTGGGCAAAATCATCAATTGACGTGGAGGACACTGTCTTAATGAAGGCATACTTTCAGGGGCTTTATACGATGGGGGCTTGCAGCCGTGATAAAAAATTTCCTCCCGGCCTTTTTGGCTGGGCTACTACAGATGTGCCAGGTTGGAATGGAGACTACCATTTAAACTATAACTTTTTTGCTCCTTTTTATGGTTTGTATTCAGCTAATAGAATAGAACAGGGAATAACGCAAGATGCTCCCTTAATTGACTTTATTCCACGAGGAGAGTGGTATGCGAAACGTGTAACAAAAACACGGGGGATTCTATATCCTGTTGGCATAGGACCTCTGGGTATTGAAACAACAAGAAATTTTCCTCAAAAGAAATGGCAGGAAGAAGGCAATATTGAAGAAGGAGGATTGTTTTGGCAGCAAAGGTCGGACGCAGTTTACGGTCTTGTCAATATGGCACAGTGCTGGCGTAGTACTTATTATAAAGCCTATGGGAAAAAGAT
This sequence comes from Bacteroidota bacterium, assembly GCA_030706605.1. Taxonomy (GTDB): domain Bacteria; phylum Bacteroidota; class Bacteroidia; order Chitinophagales; family Chitinophagaceae; genus Ginsengibacter. Next base: position 32,613 of record JAUZOE010000041.1, on the reverse strand, counting down.
ACTTCCTTATGTAATGGGAGTTGTCAACTTTTGGGAAGATTACCTGAAGTTTGAAAATGGAAGATATGTTATCTATAACGATGCTATTCATGAAGGATCTGGAAAAGATAAGAACCCTGTACTCTCATTGGGTTTGGTTCGTAATGCCTTTGAATTGGCTATTGACTTAAGCAAAGAGTTGCATATAGATATGAGCCGACAGGCCAAATGGAAGGATATCCTGGACAAGTTAAGTTCTTTTCCAACACAAGAGCGAAATGGTGAAAAGGTTTTCCGGTATACCGAAGAAGGTATGGATTGGAACCCAGGTAATGGTCTGGGAATACAGCAAATTTACCCTGCCAATGCAATAACTCTCGACAGTGATCCGGAATTGCTAAGAGTTTCGCAAAATGCAATTTTGGAGATGAATCGTTGGCAGGATGTAAATACCTCTAACAGTTTTTTTATGGCGGCTATTCGTGTAGGTTATGATCCCGGTATTATCTTAAAAGAATTACATGCTTATGCGATGCATACCTATCCAAACGGTTTTCAATTGGACAACCCTCATGGAATTGAAAATTCCTGTACAGTGGAAAATGCATTAAATGAAATGCTTTGTATGAGTGTAGGTAATGTGATAAGATTATTCATGGGTTATCCTAAAAACCAGGATGCCAGTTTTAGTAACATTCGAACTTGGGGCGCTTTTTTAGTTTCTGCGAAACAGAAAAATGGGATTGTATCCAATGTTAAGATTTTTAGTGAAAGAGGGAAAGATTGTACCTTGATTAATCCATGGCATGGAGAGAAAGTAACTGTGTTCCGGAATGGTAAAAAATCAGAGACGATAAGCGGGGACAGAATTACATTCAGAACATCTATTGACGAAACAGTCGAGTTGAAAAATTAGCAAATAGCGTATAATATAATAAGATAGCAGCCTTCATGCGATATTACTGCATTAGCAGTTACTAATGCTCAAAATTTGAATAAGACATAATAAGAACCAGTATAAAAAATTCGGGAAATTATGAGTAAAAAATATATTTTACCAGAATCAATCTTATTAAGATCTTCCCACTACTGGTAGAACAAACTCAAGCTCTTCATCATTTTTGGGCTTTAAAAAATTAAAATCGCAACCTTCATCAGCTTGTAATACTGCATCAATATATAGTTTAGGGTAACCCCTTTTGTGCCTGCTCAATGGCGCGACCCATTCTGTTTTCCTTAAAGCCAATTCTTCTTCACTCACTTCTAGCTGCAATTTCCGTTGTGGAATATCTATTGATATAATATCTCCATTTTTTACCAGGGCAAGTGGACCGCCTATTGCGGCTTCAGGAACTACATGTAATATAACTGTACCAAAACTGGTACCACTCATCCTTGCATCACTTATACGTACCAAGTCTGTAATTCCCAGCAATTGTAATTTTTTTGGAATTGGTATCATTCCCCATTCCGGCATACCAGGAACCCCTTTTGGCCCGGCATTGCGAAGTATTAAAATACTATTGGCATCTACCTCCAGATCATCATTATCAATATTTTCAAGCATCACTTCATAGTTGTCAAAAACGATCGCTTTGCCTGTATGTACCAATAGGTTTTTGGAGGCAGCCGCTACTTTGATCACGGCTCCATTGGGAGCAAGATTACCCTTTAATATGGCAATTGTTGGTATATCCATTACAGGAGATGAAAGAGATCTGATAGTTTCAGTTGACGATGGATTAATATTATTTATCAGTGTATCTAAAGTATTTCCCGTATAGGTTTTTACAGACAGGTCAAGCACTTCTTTAAGTTGGTATAGAACTGCAGGAATACCGCCAGCTATATCAAATTCATCGATTAGTTTTTTACCTGCTGGCTGCACATCGGCAATGCAAGGAATTTTTGAGCCAACATTATTAAATATGTCAGGATACAAAGAGATATTTAACCTGCCTGAAATCGCTGTTAGATGAATGATGGCATTAGTGGAGCCGCCTAATGCCATACAAAGCATTACGGCATTTTTAAAAGAAGCAGGTGTTAAAATATCAGAAGGTTTTAAATCTTCTTCTACCATTGCAACGATTCTTTTACCTGCATCCTTTGAAATGGCAAATCTTTCTTCACTGTCAACTGGTAGTGTGCTTAATCCTAACGGCATCATACCCAACCCTTCCAAAAGTCCATTCATGGTGGAAGCAGTACCCATAGTATTGCAGGAACCCATACCACAACTCAATGCTTTACCAATTGTTTCCCATTCTTCGTTAGTTATTTTTTCTTTCCTTAATTCATCCCAATACTTCCATAAATCCGTGCCGCTGCCCAATCGCTTTCCTTTGTATTCACCTACTTTTTTGGGCCCTGCATTTAGTTGGATGGCAGGCAAGTTAGCACTTAAAGCACCCATCAGTAGTCCCGGAACAGTCTTATCACAATTGCCTAAAAGCACGACACCATCAATCGGATAAGAACGTAAATTCTCTTCCACATCCATGGAAAGCAGATTCCGATACAACATTGCACTTGGCTTCATTAACTCTTCGCCCAATGTAATTACAGGAAATTCCAATGGTATACCGCCGGCTTCTTTGATGCCTTTTTTTACTTCTTCGGCCACAGCTTTTAAACTTAAATTACAGTTATTCAACTCACCCCAGGTATTGGCAATACCAATAACAGGTTGGCCGGTATAATTATCCATATTAATACCTCCTGATCTCAAAGCACCCCTGTGCAGTAGCCCGGTTTCGTTGGCGCCAAAAAACCATTCGTGACTACGAAGTTTTTTTTTACTTTTTTGTTTCACTACTTAAAGGTGTTTTTTATTAAATGGTTGTTTGTCGTATCAGTTTTTCCGCAGACGGTTTTCTGTTTTGTTTAAATTCCCAAACGGTAATTGCAATAGTGCTCAACAATAACAGCGAGCCGCCAATAATTGAAGCCAGGCTTAATTTTTCATGTAAAAATATAACAGCAATAGGTAGCCCAAAAAAAGTAATTAAGAAATTAGAAAAAGCCACTTGTATCGCCTCTACATGTTTTAGTGCAGTAAACAACAAAATCATGGATAAAAAATTGTGAAATACTGTTAGCAAGGAAAGTCCGACCCAGGTGGAGGTTGTAAATGTGGGGAAAGCATTAAATATATTTCTTTCATAATGCCAAACAAAAGGGAACAGCAAAGCCACCATAAAAATATAAGTGTAAAACAGCATTTCCATTTGGGTATAGTCATTAGCTATTTTTTTGCAGATAGTGTTATAAAAACCACTACCAAGCACACCCGAAAAAATCAAAAGATTACCTAAAATGTATTGTGCGTTAAAACTGCTTCCCATTATATCGTTTAACGAACACAAAACTACACCGACAATAGCAATCGCAAAGCTAACCCAACGTAATACAGTCATTTTTTCTTTCAAAAATATTACCGCCATCAAAGCTGAAATAACAGGAAGGGTAAGAGAAATTATTGATGCATTACTCGCTGTAGATTGCTGAGTACCGAAAGTCGTTAATACCTGTGCAGGAAATTGTCCCACTATAGCAAGTAACAGGAAAATTTTCAGGTCGCTAAGCTTTCTTTTTTTATTTGCCCTCACGTCTTTATATACAAAAGGCAACATAAAAATTGTAGCCACCAACATAGGAATAAACACGGTACTAAACGCTCCAATCTGATCCTGCACTAATTTTATGCAAGTGAATTGTAAAGCCCACATTAAATTACAGGCAAATAAAGCCATCCACGAAGTCATTGATTTATTCATATGGTTATAATTATAAATTCAATTTTATAAACTTATTCTTTTCATGGCTTTAATCCATGTTGGCATCTTGCCGATATTTGTCATTCGATTTTACAACGCTTTATATTTGTTATACACTTCCAAAAGTGATTTCCCATTCAATAACTCAATGCGTGAAAGGTCTTCCTGCTGAACTCTAGTCTTTGCCATTTCAAATACTGTATCCTCCAATGCCTGAGGTATTACTACCACACCGTCAAAGTCTGCATAAATTATATCTCCGGCATTCACTAACACATCTCCGCAGTCTATAGGTACATCATATTTAATGACCATTCCTCTTCCCTTTGAATTTAATGGTCTGATGCCCTTATAAAAAATAGGGAAATTCATTTCGATAATTTTAACGCAATCACGTATTTGGCTATCACACACACAGCCAGCCACTCCCTTTCTTTTGGCAATTGTAGACATCAGTTCGCCCCAGGGGGCGTTAGTACTATTGACATCATTGGAATGCACGACCACATCTCCCTCCTTCAGGGAATCTATAGCTTCTATCTCTGCACCATAGGGATTTTCTTCATCAACATAATCTACTTCCTTCCACAAAAAAGTCCTTGCTCTACCAATAAAACCGCATGATTCGATTGCAGGTAAAAGAGGCCTTAGCCGATGGCTCATAACCTGGTTGCGGTAGCCTAAGTCGTCCAATATATCAGAAACAACAGCGACATATAGGTTTTGTTTGATGAATGAAAAAAGCACATTGTCGTTTTTAAAGTCGCTCATAACAGTTTTTTAAGGTTGAAAAAAATAAAAATTTAATCTTAGTTAGAATTATAAATTAATTGTTAGCAATATTATATAATAATTGTAAACAATTTTAAAATTAATTTTTTATATTTTTAAAGGACTTAAATCGGAAAGATAAAGTTGAGGATCTAGGAATAAATCGGGGGAGAAAAGGAAAGTAAAGTTGCGAAAGTATAATTTTGCTTTGATAACTGTTTAATCGAAACTACCCGACATAAACTATAACTGTAATGTCAAACTTTTCTGATAATGAAAAACAGCAGTCTGGTTATTTAATCAATATTTAGCATAACAGTTTCGCCCCTTGCAAAATGTTTAATAAGCCATTTTATAGCAAGATCAGCATTTCTTTCTTTAAGCGCTTTTACAATCTGGCGATGCTCTTTGTCTGTTAATTCGTAGTCAGATAATAACTTATGTGTTTTGCCCATTTGATGGTGGAAAAGTGGTATATGGCTTACTGTATATGCCAGCATTAATTTCTCATTTTCAGCAAATTCTATGATCGTTTCATGAAATTTTATGTCTGCTTCACACGCACCTCCGAAATAATTCTCTTTTACCATAGCAGTAAATTCGTTACATATTTTTTCGAGCGTATCAATTTTCTTTTTATTGAATTTTTTAGCAATAAGCCTGATAGCACCAACTTCTAAAATTTCTCTTAATTCTCTGATCATATGTACTTCCCGGGCTTTTAAAAAGCTTACATAATAACCGCCTTTTTCGCCTAAGCTTACCAATTGTTCGCCGTGCAGGCGATTCAATGCTTCTCTTAAGGCCATTCTGCTTACCCCGATTTTGGAAGCCCATTCATCTTCTTTTAAACGGGTTTTAGCCGTAAGTTGATTACTCAAAATTAGTTTCCTGATTTGCAGGTATGCCTTCGTTGATAACGGTAGTGATTTCATAATTTTATGTTTACGAAATATTATTTTTTTGTAAACAATAATTTGTAGTATTGTAAAGTTAAATAAATTTATAAGTCTAACTAAGGATGTTTAATAAAGTGCAATAAAAAAGTACAACAAATTTATGATCAGGTATCATATATTGCAATGCAACATAGACGGAAACAAACATTATACTTTGTTGACTACTTTATATTTTCTAAAAAAATTACTTTCTATATTGTTTATATACCATCTAAATGAAAAATAACTATGATGCTCAGACAAAGATTTAAAAATAAGCATATACTAATTACAGGTGCTGCAAGAGGAATAGGTTTTGAAATAGCTAGGCAATTTTGTGAGGAATCTGCGACCCTTTCCTTACTTGATTCAAATCAGGAAAATCTTGCCTTAGCCGTTAAAAAATTGGCAATTTCTGATGCAGGTGTTTACTCTTATAACGTAGATATTACCAACAGGGAAAGTGTTATTGATGTAATTAATAAAGCCGATAATATTCAGCCAATTGACATCTTAATTAACAATGCAGGGATTGCAATGGAAACTCCATTTTTGAATATTGAAGTGAGCGAATGGAAAAGAATTATCGATGTTAATCTAAATGGTATGTTTTATGTGTCTCAGACAGTTTGTAAACTTATGGCATCTCGTAAAAAAGGAGTTGTAATCAACATGGCCAGTAAGAACGGCCTTGACGGGGAATTTGGATATGCACATTATAATTCATCCAAAGGTGGTGTTATTATGCTTACTAAGACAATGGCATTGGAATTGGCGCATCTTGGCATTAGGGTGAATGCTGTATGTCCGGGCTATATTCAGACACCAATGAGTATGGAAATTGATTCACCCGAATTTACAAGTGATTTTGTAAATCGATACATACCTATGAACAGGCCAGGAAAAGTAGAGGAAATAGCACCAGTTTTTTTATTTCTTGCAAGCGAAGAAAGCAGCTTTATTACCGGTCAGGTTATTATTGCAGATGGTGGTCAATTAGCGGGTCAAAAACCCCGAAGTGAGTTTTTATATAAGTAATACTAAAGCTCCTTATTCTGAGATTATTCATTCTTTAAAATAATCTTATTTAAAATCCAACATCCGATTTTTTATGAATTTAGTAACTGGTGAATTATTTTATTCCCACTGATATTAGAATAAATAATTTACCTGTGGTAGGTTTGCTAAATACATCCAATGTACCATAACAACAGATGACGTGTTCTTGATAAATTCAACGTGCGAATAAGTATTTACCTTATCAGGTTAACAGACCATATTATCCAGTAGCTAACCCACTATCCTGTGCGTTGGATTGGGATAACCCGGTTTAAAAGCTGATATATTATTTTCAATGATCTTACAATGAGCTGAAATTTCTGTTTCAATAATAGCATCTGCAATAATTTTCTGAAGCGAGTGAGGCGAAACCTGAACCCTTGCATTAATAAGAACAATGATCCTGTCAATTTCGGGTTGATTATTTATATTGTCATTTCGATTTATAGTAATTGCATTGTAACTTATTTTACGCTTTTCTTTTCCATCGTCCAGTAAAAATTTCAGATGACCAATCGGGTAGCTCAATTCCTTTAGTTTGTTATAAATTGTATTGATCAAACGATAGGCTGCGGCAATAGCACTTTTATCTTTGGTTACGATTCCTATTTCTTCATCCAGCCAGGCAAGTTCAGCTTCGCCGGCTCCATAGATATCGTAATCTATTTCAGGGGTTGTACGCAATGATGGGTCATGAAAATTGTCTGTGATTAATTGTATCCACTCTATTACACTTTCTTTTGATAAAGAGTTTTGATAGTGAATTATTTTATTGCCATACTTAGTGGCGATTAATTCTTTTGCCAATGCTAATTGTTCTTCGTTTAGCAGATCAATTTTATTTACTATAATAATATCGGCTTCTTCTAATTGCTTTTTGTAGATATAATTTATGTTGTCATAAAAGATGCCTCTTTCATTTTTTAAAAATGGTATGAGCAACCTAATATCAGCAAACACTGATAGTACTATTTCATATTTATCCGTATTAAAACTTAATAAAGGATTTATGACCGTCGCCGCAAGATCAGTACAGGAACCTACTGATTCTGCAAAAATGATATCCGAGCTATCCCTAACAATCAAATTTTGAATACTTTCTTCCAGGTCTTCATAATTGCAACAAAAGCAACCACCGGAAACTTCTTCAGAAGGTATGTTATGGCTTTTGATGAATAGGCTATCCACCTGCTGTATTCCCTGGTCATTGGTAATTACACCCACACTCTTTTTTGCATTCGCTAAATATTTCGCCGCTTCTGCTATTGCCGTGGTCTTCCCGCTGCCTAAAAATCCACCAACTAAACACAATTTCAACTTGTTCATTTTTGATTAACTGATTGCTATCGACATCGGCTGGTTGGCATTAATTTCCGCTGCATCATTAAAACTAATTTCACAAAGTGTATCCGTCTGTTTAAAATTATTTGCTATAACTTTTTTATCAATTATTACTTCCACATTATTTGCTTTTTGATTTTTGTCAAGGTCTACAGAGAATTTCTTAAGAGTCAACTTACCATGCTTAATTTCTAATTGCGCATTGAATGAATTTTCATCTCTTTGCTGGCTGAAAGTTCCCCAACCTTCTGCGACGGTAAATGGCGCTTTAAAGTTTTCCGGCGTCAATTTGGGAGAGAAGCCGATATATCCTTTTGGACCATGATAGGTAAAGCCGCAGGCGCTTATGAATGTTCCATAACTCGCCATTGTACGTCCATAATGATCACTGCATTCAACCTCATTGAAAGGATTGCGTTTATAAGCATGGTAACGGTCATGGATAGATCGCGTAAGCACTAAAGACTCCTCATGCATTCCTTCTGCCATCATATGCGATGCAACCTGGTGCTCAAAACCACTCATGCATTCACTGAAATAACCAACCTGCCATGCTTTGGCATTGCCATAAGGATTTACATCATTTTCAGGGTTGGTATTCATTATCATGCCACCCTCACCGGCTAAAGCATAAAAGCGGCCGCCCGGATGTTTCTTTATATAAGGACCAACATCGGGCATATAATTATATTTCCAGAGAGCTTGCAAAGCGCTCATCGTTTTTTCCTTGCTTAAGATTCTTCCAAGGTTCACCTGCCATGCCCAGCATTGGCCATACACCTGGTCGATGTGACACGTGTTAAAGGATCCGATTTCTTTTTTACCCACGGTGGGATCAGGACGATGTATGAAGTATTCGCCATTGAAAAGATAAGCTTCCATATTCTTGCTTCCTTTCTCAACATACTGCCTGTATTGGTTTGTAAAATTAGTATCATTCATTTCTTCTGCCATGGCTTGCCCGGCACGCACAGCGGCAATACATAAACCGACGATCCATGAAATTTCTCCATGCCACAACGCATCCAGTGTATTTTCCATTGGAGTGTCTTCCATGCCATCTTTGTTTTTATCCTGGGCTATTACAAACAGTACCGCCTTTTTTATTTTGGGCCAGTTTCTTTTCAAGAAAGCATTATCACTGTTCATCTGGTGTTCCCTGTAGATTCGTAAAATGGTACCGGCCTGCCCGTCAATTGACGGACCTGTCTTTTCACCGCGGATGCGTATCATTCCCGTCGCATCGTCATAGCCTATTCCAAGGTCAACACGTTCTCTCGTATCCCTCTCCAGCTCAGGAAAAATCCTTGATACGGCGTGCGCATATTGATATACGTGAGTACAGTTTCCATGGCAACAACCAACTCCCTCCCAGGCATAATACCTGCCGGATTGAAACCGGTGGGTTGAAGAGGTAGCTATCGCAGAAATATTTAAAAATGTTCTTTCAAGAAACCACCAGGGCAGCGTACTATCGTACCAGGTTTCTTTCCATAGAAAAGTCTGGCTTTTTAATGATTGATAATTTTTTGCTATATAGTTTGCAACAGATGTGGCGCTGTCAAAATGTTTGGTATAATAATGGAAGTCAGCATCGGTAACAGTCATGTCTTTATGACCTCCTTTGTAATAAAAATCTACATTAGGTGTATACCACGAAATAATAAAATCGACAAGTGTTTCCTGGCCCGGGTTTAAATGATGACTGTCTATGATGCCGGCAATTGGCGAACCATCTGATGTCTTGACAAGGTCCTTAATTTTAAAAGCTAAGGGATCTTTACTGGTATTAACGTCGTCTATGCAATGAGCGTTAGTTGAAAGTGTGGCAAAAAACATATTGCCATAATCGGGGGCCTTTTCAAGTTCTTTGTTGGTGGTGGCACATTGCAACGCAATCCCTTTATATAATAGCTTTTCTTCCACTTTATTTATTCTCTCGAAATCTGCCTGCTGCTTTTCAGTATTGAACAACAGCTTATTTTCCAGCCAGCCCAACACTTCAACTTCAAGAGAAGTTTCTGATAAATTTTTCAATGAAATAGATTGAATGGTGGCGGGCATTCCACTGTCTTTTGCATTGCCAGGAATAAACGGAGAGAAAGCCTTAACAGAAACTTCAAGAGGTAAATTTTTGTCTATATATTTTATAACAGCAACCGGGTAAGTAACTTCAAAAGTAACTTCATCCCAATCATCTTCGTGTAGCCTTTTTAGTACGGTTGTTTCATCTTGTTTAATAGAAAGGGCAAATCCCTGCTGCAGCGGACTCGTTTCCGTCAATGGTTCAAGGTATAAGGTACCTTCAACATTGTTGATTTCTTTTATATTAAAACTTTCTAAAGAAACCGGAAGGGTTTTAGTTATAACTCCTAACTGGTTTTGGTTGAAAATATCCCACAACCACAGTCTTCCATCACCACCAACATACACGCCGCCGCAGCAAATACCGCCTACAGGCATTCCTATATAACGGAGTTCATTCTTAGTTTTCGAATAGGTGGTAGCGTTACCCCGTTCATATAAAGATTGAATCCATTCAGGATCTAATTTTTTATCAAATGGGAAATGAGCTTGCAAAAAATCATCTTTAGTAAATGGCCCGGCAATAAGCGGAAATCGGGAAGTAAAAAATCCTGTCGCAGAGAGCAGGCCTGTTGATTTTAGAAATTTTCTTCTTTCCATATTATTGTGATATTAAAATTAGAGTAATTTAATTAAGCGATTCTGATTTTTTTTAAAGACATTTTGATATCATTCAAAACGACAACAGGCCATCTTAAATATTCTAAATTGTCAGTTTGAAAGCACTTTCGGGAATGATACGAAAATACAAATAAAGTTTTCCTTTTAGACCTTGATAGCAATAATTTTGCAAACGTTTTCGCTTAAAAAAAAAATAGAATATTTTAAAATGCATATTTTGCATTAATAAGCTTTATTCGCTTGATATTGTAAGGTCATTATAGTTTTGATATAATTTACTAACGAACAACTTGATAAAATGAAAACAATTCTTTTTTCTCTTTTAGTTACCTGTTCTTCCTTTGCTTGGTCTCAGCAAAATGATTTGGAGCTATGGTATAAAAGTCCTGCTAAAGAATGGGGGGAGGCTTTGCCGGTTGGGAACGGGCGTATGGGCGCTATGATCTATGGGAAATACGATCATGAAAATATCCAGCTAAATGAGGAAAGCCTTTGGGCCGGATCTAAAATAGATAATGACAATCCCGGAGCAAAAGCTCATTTGCAAGAAATTCAACAAGACATATTCCGGGGTGATTATAAAGATGCATTGGAATTGTCTGATAAATATATGGTAGGTACACCCCCTAACATAAGATCTTACCAGCCTTTGGGTAATCTTTTTATTAATTATCATTGGGGAGGCAACCGCCAGCCAACCTCATATAAACGATCACTCGACCTGAATACCGGGATTGCAAAAACTCAGTACACCATCAACGGAAATAAAATTACACAGGAAGTTTTTGCTTCGGCCCCCCAGGATATTATAATGGTGAGCATTATAGCAGGCCGGGCAATGGATGCAGATATTGTCTTATCAAGAAATTTTGATGCCGACAATGAAAACAGGGGCAGGAGGAAAAAAGCCATCTTCCCTGATACCTTATACGAAAATCAGTATCGCCAAAAACAAAATCTTGCTTATTATACAGGCCAGATTATTGATGGCATTTCTCCATCGCAAGGACCGGCGGGTAAGCATATGCGTTATGCAGCAGCTATGAAAATTTTGTCTATTGATGGAAGAGCAACACCATTTGTTTCAGATACTTCTACCGGGTACCGGGTAAAGGGCGCTAAAAAAATTGTTATCCTGCTTACAGGCGCTACGGATTATAATATTGATAAATTAGACATGGACAACAAGATCAATCCTTTGGCTATTTGTCAGAAAATTCTAGCAAAAGCCTCTCTACATACCCCGCAGGAATTAAAAAAGATACAAATTTTCGATCAGCGTTCTATGTTTGACAGGGTATCATTTTCATTAGGGGAAGATTCTCTTCGCTCACTGGCTACTGATGAAAGATTGGATAGGATGAAAGAAGGCAATACAGATAATCACCTGGTGGTATTGTATTATCAAATGGGCCGCTATCTTTTAATGGGTTCATCAAGAAAACCTGGCCGTTTACCCGCCAACCTGCAGGGCATCTGGAATGATTTATATTTTGCTCCATGGAATTCGGATTTCCATACCAATATCAATTTACAGATGAATTATTGGCCGGCAGAATCCGGAAATCTTTCTGAGACATCAGTAGTGTTGGCAAAGTTTCTGAAGCAATTGACCATACCGGGTGCCGTTACTGCCAAAGAAATGTATGGCGCACATGGCTGGACTTTTCATCACCTTACAGATCCTTTCGGCCGCACAGGTGTTGCGGACGGAGTTTGGGGAATTACCCCGCTGGATGGCGCCTGGATGACCTTTTCACTTTATGATCATTTTGAGTTTACCCGCGATACCAGCTTTTTGCGGAATACAGCCTATCCATTAATAAAAGGTTCTGTTCAATTTGTTTTGGATTATCTCGTAAAATCACCTGAAGGGTTTTGGGTTACCAATCCTTCGCATTCACCAGAAAATACATTCTACGTTCCCGGCACGGATAAGAAGGGAACATCACAATTGTGTTATGCGCCTACTATTGACATTCACATTCTGAATACGTTGTTTAATAATTTTAAGCAGGCAGCTACTATACTTAAAATGGATCCTCAACTGGTGCAACACGTAAAAGAAGTGCAGGCAAAATTGCCGCCTTTGCAGGTGGGCGCCAATGGAACCTTACAGGAATGGATACACGATTTTGATGAAGTGGATCCGGGCCATCGCCACATGTCGCACCTGTTAGGCTTATATCCTTTAAACCTGATTACGCCAAAGACCCCGGTTATTTTTGAAGCAGCAAGAAAGGCTTTGGAAAGAAGGTTAGCAAACGGCGGAGGTCATGTGGGATGGAGTAAAGCATGGATCGTTAGTTTGTATGCACGACTGCTTGAGCCGGAAAAAGCTTTGGATAATTTCAATGGCCTTTTAAGAAAAAGTACCCTTCCCAATTTATTTGATAATTATCCGCCCTTCCAGATTGATGCCAATTTTGGCGGGGCAGCAGCCATTGCAGAAATGCTGTTGCAATCACAAAACGGGGAAATCAATTTGCTGCCGGCGCTGCCTATGGAATGGAATGATGGTTCTATACATGGCTTGCGTGCAAGGGGCGCCTGTACCGTGGATATGGACTGGAAAAATGGCAAGCTCATCAAAGTGAGTTTACGGTCTGACAAGGGAGGCGCTTATACGATTCAGTATAAAAACATAATAAAAAAGATTCAACTTCCGGCACGAAAAACAATTTTCCTCAATAGCTCTCTTAATTAAAGCTGGCCAATAATTAATAAGATGAAAAAGAATTTCACCCTCATGCTGTCCTTCTGCATATTGATAAGTTCGATAGTGATGGGGCAATCAAAGAGAGAAAAAGTAGTGCCGGCTAATGTAATGGAGAAGATGTATCATGAAATCAAAACACCTTTTAAATATGGTGTTGTTTTCAAGCATCCTGATTCAACCAGGATGCTTGACTCTCCAACTATATTCAGAAAGGCAGGCAAATGGTACATGACTTACATCGTGTTCGATGGGCAAGGATATGAAACCTGGATGGCAAAAAGTGATAATCTTATTAATTGGGTATCCATGGGAAGGATGCTTTCTTTTACAGATAATAACTGGGATGCGAATCAGAAAGCGGGTTACATGGCTTTGGTAGATATAGATTGGGGTGGAAAATATGAAGTGAAAACTTTTGATAATAGATACTGGATGTCTTATTTAGGCGGTGCCTCAGTTGGATATGAAAAAGGTAGCCTGGGAGTTGGTATGGCATACAATACCTCTCTGGTGAAGCCGGGAGAATGGAATAGGATACCGAAGCCTGTCCTGCTTCCCGGTGATAAGGAGGCGAGGTGGTTTGAGAACAAAACCATCTTTAAAAGTTCTGTCATCTATGATAAAAAGAAGCTTACCGGGCATCCCTTTATAATGTATTACAATGCCAAAGGAGATACCGCCAATTATGAAAGTATAGGAATGGCAGTGTCCGATGATATGGTAAACTGGAAAAGGTTAGGTAAAGACCCGGTAATTACCCGGCATAAAGGGATTTGCGGTGATGCACAGATTACCAGGATAGGCAATGTTTATGTGATGTTTTATTTTGGTGCTTTTTGGAAACCCGGCGCTTTTGAGCGTTTTGCATGTTCATATGACCTGGTACACTGGACCAACTGGAAAGGTGATGACCTGGTAGCTTCTTCAGAAGATTATGACCGGCAATATGCTCATAAACCTTGTGTGATCAAATGGAATGGCATCGTATATCATTTTTATGATGCAGTAGGTACTGAAGGCAGAGTAATTGCATTGGCCACTTCGGTCGATTTAAAAAAATAGAATTCAGGAAACTAAGGAGCATGGTTAAAAAATTACCTGTTATGAAAAAAATATTGACAGTCATTTGTTTTTTCTTTCTTGTTAACTCCAACCCTGGTTTTGCCCAGGAAAAAGCAGAAGTGAAGTTGAATGTTCATTGGGCAGATTTTCTCGCAAAACAAGACCTTGTATGGGATTCCATGCCTGCAGATTATTTTGCAGGCCCTTTTGTGGGAAATGGTTTACTGGGAGCTATCATTTTTAAAGACGACGTACAACCGAATACCCTGCGTTTCGAAATTGGCAGAACAGATGTATATGATCACAGGACGAAAGAGGCAAACGCTTATGAAACGCCCAGGTTGCCAATAGGTCAGCTTCTGCTAACTTCTGTTGGTGAAATTGTAAAGACCCATATCCGCTGCGATCTTTGGAATGCGGAGGTTAGGGGAGTGCTTACTACTACTGAGGGGACAATATCCTTTCGATGCTTTGTTCCTTCGCAGGATGAACTGATCGTAGTAACGGTAAAGGCTACCGGAAAAGAAAAGAATGCAAAATTTACTTTGCGCCCGCAACAGGCAGAAAGTCCCCGGTATATTTTTAAGATACCGTTTGGTGGTGAAAAAGGCGGATATGATTACAAACCAAATCCGCCTTTCAAAGTGGAAAAAATGGATGGAATTGAAGTGGTAACACAACCACTGCTAATGGGAGATGATTACGCAACTGCATGGAGCGACAAAAAAAATGGGGATGGTTCACAAACGGTGTTGGTTACAGTGGCTAACAGATGGGGAAAATATAGAAAACATGCTTCAGGTTCTGCGATTGATGCAGTAGCAACTATCAAGGCAGGGCAAAAGAAATCAATAACCTCCATAGAAAAAGCACATCGTTTATGGTGGCATGCATTTTATCCTGCCAGTTTTGTTACCATTCCTGATGCCCGGCTGGAAAGCTTTTACTGGATTCAGCTTTATAAGCTGGCCAGCGCCACGCATCCTGGCCGGCCTGTGATTGACCTTCTGGGTCCATGGTTCAAACCCACTTCCTGGCCCTTACTCTGGATGAACCTGAACGTTCAGCTTACTTATTACACTTTGGGAATTACCAATCACTTAAACCTCGAAGATAATTTATACCAATTACTGGAAAGGCACAAGGATCAGATGATAGCAAATGTTCCCAAAGAATTTCAAAATGATTGTGGCGGAATCAGAAACCCGGTACAATATGATGATCTCTATGCGCCTTTATTTCTTACAGAAGATACCGCCAGTAAGGAGGCGATGAACCTGATCGTGCTGCCCTGGCTGATGCAGAAATTTTATATTCATAACCGGATGACTATGGACGACAACAGGCTCCGCAACAGCGTTTATCCTTTATTACGTCGTGCCTTCAATGTATATATGCGCATACTGCATAAAGAAGATGATGGCTTATACCATATCCCTTATACCTATTCTGATGAGTATGGTAATGCAAAAGAAACCAGCTTGAATATTGCCCTTGCCCGGTGGGGATTTAAAACTCTAATATCTTGTGCCAACCGTTTAAAAATTGATGATCCCTTACTTCCCCGATGGAAAGAAATGCAGGCAAAAATGCAGGATTATAATATCAATGAAAATGGAATTATGATTGGTAAAGGCGTGCCATTTGCGAAGCCTCATAGGCACTACAGTCATCTCTTTGCTATATTTCCTTTGTATGATATGAATATAGAGGATAACCCGGGCCGGATTCCCCTGATGAAAAAATCAATTGAACATTATACCGGTCTTGATGGTGATAATTGTATGTATAAATTTTCAGGTGCTTCTTCTTTGTGGGCGGCGTTAGGCGAGGGTGACAGTTCGCTTAAATGGTTGAATCGGTCACTGGAACTGCTTCCCAGGTTTGGGCCTCCTCCCGGAAATAAGAGGATACCTACGGTTACGCAAAATACATTTTACAGTGAGCATGAAAATCCAACCTTCGAGTCGCCGATATCATCTTCCAGAAGTATGCTGGATATGTTGATACAAAGCTGGGGAGGTATTATCCGTGTATTTCCGGCTTGTCCTTCTTTATGGAAAAATGCCGGTTTTTATAATTTAAGAACTCAAGGTGCCTTTTTAATAAGTGCTGTTCGCAAGGATGGTAAAACCCGGTTTATCCATGTTAAAAGTCTTGCGGGAGCACCCTGCAAAATTAAATCGGATTTATCAGGAGATATAAAAATTATAGGTCCGCGAACTGCGAATATGCATCATGGTGATGGTATCATAGAATTAACGTTGAAGAAAGGGGAGGAAGCAATTCTGTACCCAGGTGGAAATCAGAAATTATTCAATATTTCTCCGTTGCCTGTAAAACCAGGGGATGAGAATAGCTGGGGAGTAAAATGAAATTTGCGTGGCAGGAGATTGCTATTCATTAATAATGAAAACCGTTCAGGTTAATAAAAAGCTGTTTTAATTATGCATTTCAAAATGAAAAAGAAATCAAAATGGATCCTGATCATAAGTATTCTTATTATCATAGTTGTTGTAAGTACTAAATTAATGGCAACGTATTGGTTCGGTGAAATGCAATATCGCCATTTTCATCTCAAACCTGGTAACATTGAAGTTCCTCATGAAAGAACAATCGCCTGGAAAACTGAATCTGCATTTGCTGATACCGTTTACCATGTGTGGGCTGATAAACCTATTGATGATAATAACTTAAGCGGTAAGAATGATATTCCAAGAATTTTATTGGCGAAACTTTTGCTGAAGCAGGACATACCCAAGGTGAATGAAACGATCATGAAGCTTAAAGCCTGGGGTGTTACCGGATCCTCCTGGGCATTAAACAAAAAAGGTGATTACGATTTTCCTTTAACGATATTGACCACTATCTTATGGTTTAATGGCGATAAGCCTGAATTACTGTACCCGGAAACAAAAAAATACCTTCTGAATACTTTGCTTACAGAAGATGGAGGCAAATTCCGATACACGGCTCCGCGTACTTTAGGTTTAGTTGCAGAGACTGAAAATCATGTGCTCATGACCGAAGGGTCACGGTATCTTAAAAACCGCTGGCTGATGCTTCATGGTGATAAGGATGCGAAGTATGATAATATTAAAAATGGAATGGAGGATAAAATTCTTTCTTTTCTGGGCACCATGAAAACAAACGGCTTATACGAATTTAATTCCTTGCCTTATACCGGTTATACTATCACGGGCTTGTTGAACCTGGAAGCCTTTGCTTCCGATAAAGTGAAGACTGAAGCAAGGGATGTATTGGATTATATGAACTGGTGTTATGCTTTGGGAAGCTACCAGTTTAAACATTATCCGCCTATGCGTCGCCGTTATGATAAAGCCTATATAACGGAGTTAACGACCGATTATCATTCTGTTTTTATGAAAAGCTGGTTAAGCTTTTCACCCGTTGATAATTATGATAGGAACCTTGGAAAAGGGTCGCCTCATGCACTAATCGGATGTTGTATGCCCTACCGCCCACCTGATAGGGCGGTTGAGATGGAGTTTCATAAGGGGAATGGATATTTTGTACAACTGGGCCATGGCCCCGAATCCTGTCCTGAAATATACACCGCCGGAAAGCATTTTCTTTTATCTGCCGGCGGTGTCAACAGGGGAGAACGTTCACTGATAGTTGCCCGGCCTATTACTCTTTTTACTGACGACACACTTCAGAACCTTTCTGAAATTTTTCACCTTGCAGGGCCTGGGAAAGATTATATGAAATGGAACAATACCGGCGTATATAAAAACTTTGCCTGTGCCGCAGGCCCTGTATTTATTCCCTCTTCCTGTAAACCGGTTGCTACAAAAAATAACTGGTCTGCTTTTTTACTGAACGACAGTGTGTCTGTTATTGTGTATTCAACGGATAACCTTGGAATAATAGCCGTCTTTGAAGGAGTTGCCCCTTCAACTTTGCTTGATGAAATTGTAAAAGCCAATCCTGGTAAAGAGATACTTCAAAAGCAATTTCAATTTCCCGGGGGAGAAAAAATTTCATACGATGTACATGCTCCCCGGAACCGATGGGTTATCCTTCCAGGAAATGACAGTTTACCTGGCCGTAATTTTGATCAATGGCCTTTAATAGAAGGCGATATTAAGAATTAAAATTTCGGTTTGAAAATTGAAACTTAAAATTTAAGAAATTATTATTTCACAATGCATGTGATATTACTGTGCAAGTGAATTTTTGATTCGTAAAACGTTACCTGCCAGCTAACATGACCACATACCTATTACTAAATTAGCATCAATAAAATGTGAAAAGTGGCCGGTGATGAACCAAACGGAGCAATAATCTTAATTTAAGTACCTTTTAGGAATAATAAAGTATAAAATACCCAGGATAATTCCCGCAAGAATTGCCATCCAGTGAATTCCAAATAATATTAGGAACAGAGCTATTGCTCCAATGAAAATTTTAAATATTCCAGGTACAAGTGCATTAATTTTCATTTTGATAGTTTTTGTTCTTAAAGATATAATTAAATGTACAAAAAATAAAAATTGGAGTAATATCAAGTTCTGCCGCCGTTGTTGGTCTTGTGACCAACAACCCAATTCATGCAGCTAAATCATTCTTTATAATGAGTTATTATTCTAAATTCATCCATTCCTGTTTCATAAGATTCTGCCGAGTAATATTTATAATCTTCAGAATACACCACAAGTTTCCATGGATCTTTTATTAGATTATTAAAGTTAATCGCAGACATTAGTGAAAATTACAAAAAAATAAATTATGTCGTTGGTCACAAGACCAACAACGGCGGAAAGAAGTTTTAGAACTCAGGCAACAATCAGGTAAGGATATTTTGGTTGGTAGCCGCAGTTTAATTATACAGTTAATGAAACTTAATTTGATTGATGGATTCCAACTTTGCATTCATCCAGTTATAGCAGGAAATGGTTTGCCATTATTTGAAGATATAAATGACAGGACTATTCTTAAACTTGTAAAGTCTAAAACCTTTAGTGGTGGTGCAGTAACTCTTTACTACGAAACGATAAAATGATAAAGTAAAAACAGCGAACCGCCAACAAAAGACTTGCCAATACCTGCATAGGGCAAATGTTCACCCGATATGGCACAATTATAGCCAACACACAAAAGCCAGGCTACCAAAATGCGCTAATTTGGGAATAAATTCTTTAAAACCACCAATAGTTGTCAGAAAACGCCATTTAGTCCAAGCATATAAAAAAGAAACCTGGCGCAAGAGTGTAGAAAAGGTTTTGTGGGTCGGCGATCTTGTGCCTGCATAGAGCTAAAGTTGGAATAAATTCTTTAAACCCACTTCGCCTAGTTTCGTGGCACACGAAACCAAGCCATCTGCACACAACCGACAACCTTTTTTTATCTTTATAATGATTTAAATTTGAAAGAAAAGGAAGAATATCATAGGCCAATAAATTTCCTTTCATACAACCATCAATCGCTTTTAATCTTGATTACAATTTTCTTGTCGGGTTTATTACCACCAGTGGTAATATTGGGACGGTGTGCCGTTCCGGGAAAGAAAAGAAAAAAAGTGCCGGGCTTTGCATCATATATTTTGCCGGGGCCATTGTAATGTGCTATATCTTTTTCAGCACTGTAGGCTTCGGTAACAGTTAAGCCGGCAACAGGCGTCACACCAATTTTTTCTCCGCCCGAGATTACATATTGCAAGTCGGTATATTTACGATGCGATTCCCACTTTGACTTGTCAAAATCTTTTGTGGGGTCGTAGGTTACAGAGGCATATACATTATCGCCGTCAATAGGATATTTGCCGGTAGCGAGTTTGGTAAGGTCGTGGCTTTTTAAGAAAGCAAACGCTTCATCAAAATATTTTTTGTGAGACTTGTATAGCTTTGCAAATTCCTGTGCGTCTATGGATGAATGAGGTTGCAGTTTTAGCCCGCCAAGCCATTCCTGTTTTTTAAACCATTTTTCGTTTTCTTTTTTAGAAGTGCCCTGGGCATAAACGTTCAGGGTAAAACTGCAAACAATAAGCAACACGAGAGCAAATAATAATTTCTTTTTCATGACAATCGTTTAAAATTATATGAGTTTAAAAGTAGGTATTATTTGTAAAAGAAAAACAGGAAATCTCATGTGCCGGGACTAAATAGGGATTTGTAATGCTACGTTTTCTTCTTTAATTCTAACAGTCAGCATTATTGCATTGAGCAGTGAAAAAATCACCGCAGTGTAATACAAATGAAATATAAGAGGAATAGCAGCAATTTCGGCAATAACAACTATATAATTGGGATGTTTGAAATATTTGTAAGGTCCTTTTTTTATTAAGGGAAAATTTTGAATGCGATAAATTTTTGTGTTCCAAAATTTACCAAGCGATGCAATAATCCATACTTTGAATGCAAGAAGTACAAAATAAAATAGTAGAATTAATAAACTGAATGAAGGCGTTTGTTGAGTTAAGTATTCTATAATTACGGAGACAAAAAATAAACTATGAACCGCAACAATAAAAGGGTAATGGTTTTTCCCATATTCCACCGCACCATTTTGCAACAACCATTTTTCATTCCTTTTTGCAAGAATCAATTCTCCAATGCGAAGTAGAATGATAACCGAAATAAAGGGTATGAAAATCATTTTAACTGTTTTTCATTTCAAGTAAAACCATCTCGCACGAAAAACCTGGTCCCATTGATACCATTAAGCCGTATCCGTCTTTAAACCCTTGAGTAAAAAATCGTTCCAGCACATACAGCACAGTCGGGCTACTCATGTTTCCGTAATCGTTCATTACCTCTCTTGTGTTTTTGAGAAAATCTCCTCCCACTTTTAACGCTTCATTATAAGCTGTCAATATTTTTTTTCCTCCGGGATGAAAAATAAAATTCTTTATGTCGGAGATTTTCAATTGATGTTTTTCTAAAAAAGCAAAAACATCGTTGTAAATATTTTTTTCAATGATGGTTGGAATGTCTTGTGAAAACAACACTTTAAAACCTTTATCTAAAAATTCCCAACCCATCACATCTAACGAATCGTAGTACAATTTACTTTGCGTAGCAAGAAACGAAATTTTGCTTTTGGTTTTGTTCGTTTGGCTATCTCCTTTAATAATTAAAGCTGCAATGCCATCTGCAAATAAACTCGAACCAATAAAATTGCTTTTGCTGAAATCATTTCGTAAAAAGGTAAGCGAACACAATTCTACTGCCACAAGCAACACCACAGCATCAGGATTTGCCTTTGCTAAAATGCTTGCTTTTGCAAAACCAGCAACTCCACCTGCACACCCCAAACCAAAAATAGGAATGCGACTGATGTTCTCATTCAGTTTCATTTTATTAATGATGAGCGCATCTAAACTTGGTGTTGCAAGCCCTGTGGTGGATAGAAAAATAATGTCGGTTATGTCTTCTTTTTTTATTTTAGCCTTAGCTATACATTCTTCAATTGCTTTTACTGAATATTCGAGAGAGATGCGAACATAATCTTCATTTTGTTCCTGGAAACTATGGATAGTAGAATAGTAATCAATGGGCTTACAAAAATTTCTAATTTTAATTTCTGTATTGTCAAATACGCTCATCATTTTTTTTACTGCCGGAAAAGAGGGTTCAAATAATTCCTGTGCACATTTTTTTACTTTCTCTTGCTCAATACGAAATGGAAAATCAATTTTTGATATGGCAGCTAATGATGACATTTTTTAATAATTAAGTTTAAATTGTTTATCAAAAGTAGATATTGATTGAGTGGGATGCTTTACACAATTTTAGAATTTAGTTACATCATTCGCACTTGTTTTTAATAAAGAATTATGGTATACATACTCTAACCGTATTTTAAATTCAAAGACAATTGCCCTGCATGATATGCAGTGTGTGAAATAATCCTGCCAATGGCTTCTGCTTTTGTTTTGGTGCCAAATTCTTTGGTCGTAATTGATTGCTGCCAGTCATCATCAGTTTGTTTCTCAATAATGGGTTTCAAATTATCAAAAGCATATTGTTGGTACAGCAATAACTCAGCCATGTTTGTCCATTCACCGGTATCGTGCTGTGCAATTATTGTTTTTGCCTGCACTTTTGTTTCAGACGCACCGAAAACATTTTTTGTAAATAATAATTCCACATCAGCAATATGACGAATGAGAAAACCTGCACTATTTTTTGTGTTCACCAATTTCTTAGTTAAATCTTCTTCTTTTAAATCTTTCAAAAGATTGGTAAATCGTGTCCTGGCTTCTGTCCATGTTTGTAAGTATGCTTGTGTTGTTGTCATCATTCTTTTTGGGTTTTTGTCTGGTTGGGCAAAATTAAATGTGCTGCAAGTGCTCCTTACTTGCGCAGATATGTAGTCTGGTTTTGAGCCTTCTCATCTTTAGGTATATCAAACATTTGCTCTTTTGCAGCAGGTAAAATACCTGTTTCTAAAGAAGATGGCATATCTTTTTGATGATATAAAAGTATAGTCGCCTTTTTAAAATCCTGCGCCTTCGCTTTATAAATATTTTCAAACACTTGCGGATTCATGTCCACCAACGGGAACCAGGAGCTTTGAATTTGAATCATTATGCGATGCCCTTTTTTAAAAGTATAAAGCACGTCCGGAACATGAAATTTTACCAAAGTTGGTTTATTGGGAACAAAAGGTTCGGGCTTTGAAAAACTATTGCGATACTTGCCCCGCATGATCTCTGCTCTTACCAAAGCCTCATAACCACCGGCTGCAACCCTTTGCCCCCCCATGTCATAATCGCTCAAAGTATCAGGATACACATCAATCAATTTGACAATAAAATCAGCATCTGTACCCGAAACAGATACATACAAATTAGCTTCGGTAGCGCCAGCCAAAGTTACATTGCTGTCGAGTACCGGCGTAAAGAAAGTCAATACATCGGGTCTGCGCGTAGCAAAGCGCTGGTCGGCATCCATATAAGTAATACCTCTATCAGCTTTTATACCGCCTTCATAAGGAATGGGCTTCGCGGGGTCGGAAATATATTCATCCGAAGAAGCCGTTGCTGTTGGCGGCGTTAGCGATAGTTGATTATTCGCTTCAAAATATAATTTTGCAGGAATAATATTTTTTGAAGGCCATTGGTTAAAAGTATTCCATCGGTTCATTCCTACATCATACAACAGGGCTTTAGGCAATTGCGGCATTGGTGTGCCTTTTAGGTAATGCATAAAAAAAGGAAATTCAACATTTTTCTGAAACCAACGGCTGCTATTGAACCCGAAGGATATATCGCCGAGGTGATCCATATTCATGCCCGCCCATCCGCCGTGGTTCCAGGGGCCCATTACCAAAATATTTTCGTTGCCGGTGTTTTTGTGTTCGATACTTTCATAAGTATTTACCGTGCCCCATTGGTCTTCCGCATCGTACCAGCCGCCAACAAGCATGGTGGCAGGCTTTACGTTATACATAAATCTTCTTATATCGCGTGCCTTCCACCAGGCATCGTAATTTGGGTGCATCAATACCGTATCCCAAAAAGGCACCAAGTGATGATAATACAATTTATTGACATTGGGCACTGTCTTCATCTTTAAAAAAAAATTATAATTGTCGCTGTATTTAGCATCCAGTGGCGGCATTTTATTTTTACGAGGCCCATTGGTAGAATTGACAAACCCGTAATCGAAATTAAATTCATCCATTAGAAAAAATGCGCCGTTGTGGTGCGTATCATCTCCAAGGAACCAGTTGGTTACAGGTGCTTGCGGAGATACAACTTTAATGGCAGGATTGCCGCAAAGCGCTGCATTGGTAGCAAAAAATCCGGGATAGGAAATGCCCCATACGCCTACTTTACCGTTGTTGTGCGAAACATTTTTTAGCAACCAATTCACCGCATCGTACGTGTCAGATGCTTCATCGTGTTGCATTCCCTTTTTATTTACAATAAACGGTGTAATCTCCGTCCAGGAACCTTCGCTGTGATGTTTGCCGCGCACATCCTGGTATACAAAGATGAAACCTTCTTTCATAAATTCGGGCGAAGGCCCCAGCAGGTAGGGATATTGATCAATGCCGTAAGGCGCCACGGAGTAACAAGTGCGTTCCATCATAAACGGATACGTTTTTGATGTATCTTTTGGCACATAAACGGAAGTAAACAATTTTATGCCATCGCGCATCGGAATCATAAACTCATACTTGTTGTAATGCGTGCGGGCATACAATGTATCAAACGGTAAATGCCGAAGATGGCGCCGGGCTTGTATTGCGCCACAGAAGAAAAAAAGAGCGGCAATAATGAAAAATTTTTTTTTCACAATAACTTTTTTTCGGGTTTAAATTATGCAAAATCGGAGTTTAAAACTTGAAGGTATGTGATTATTTTATTGTGTCTCAATTTTCAAATTGTGCTATTCCCAATCCGTGTCTCCGCCTGGCCTTAGCCTTGCGGAGCTTGCTCCTGTGTTGGAAATTTATTTCGTTGAGCCCGCAACGTTAGCCCAATTGAAAAACTATTGATGAAGATAAGTACAAAAGATGAATAATGAAAGTTTGCCTGAACCTGCTGCTAGCATTATAAAAGAGGATGATATGCTCTATGCAGGCACAAGATTGCTTACTCACAAAACCTGGGGTTACACTCTTGTGCCGGGCTTTTTTTTCATATGCTTGGATTAAATAGGGACATTCATAAGAAAAGGAAATGATAAGGTAAAATCAACTAATGCTCTTCTATATCATACGCAGCAAAGCTTTTAATTATAGGCGTTTGATCTGTCTGAAGGATTTTCAGCCGCAGCTTATCTGTCTGAACTGTATGGAAATTTTTAATTCTTTTATGTCCAACCGAAATGCCTTCGCAAACAGATTCCCATTTATTATTTATCCATGCCTCGATGGAATACTTTCTAATATTCTCCCCTTTAGCAATATCTTCCATTATACTAATAGTGTTTATTTTCACCGGATGTCTGCCAAGTTTTAACACCAATTCATTTCCACTTCCCTTTGTTGCGGCAATGCTTTTAGAAAACTGCTTTTTAATTTCTTTGCCAAATTCATTAAAGATCGCCGTTTCTTTTTCAGGAAACTGGCCTGATGTATCAATGGCCATTCCGATAAGCATATTCGTATTTCTTCCGACTGTAGTATAATATCTTTGAATCAAAGTACTTACCGGTATTACATCTTGCTCCCGGTTCGCGCGCCAGAACCATCCTCCTTCCCAGGCCGATTTACTGCGACTGGGAAAATCCGATTCTGCAGGACACCATATATCCCCATCGGGATTTCCATTTAATCCCTTTATTTCTAAAATCCCGTTTGACGAAGTTGTGGTGTCTGATCTGCACCACATAGGATAGGGCGCATTTCCTTTTTCATTGCCTACCCATCGAATAAGATTTTTGCACGAGGGTGGCCCCTGGAAGAGAATTGCCTGTGGCTGATATTTTTTTATTAAAGAAGTTATCTGATCAGATACACCGCCTTTGCTGCTGGGAAGAATACCTCCATCAAACCAGATTTCAAATAGTTTACCATAATGCGTCCACAATTCAGTAAGCTGTTTCAACACGATCTCATTGTAGCCCTTTCTGGAGGAATCTGACATGTTATTATTTCCTGCCTCGTACAGGGTATTATAATTTACGCTGTAGTAAATTCCGGGTCTTAAGCCATACTTCTTACAGGATTTAATAAAATCGGATACAACATCACCCTTGCCATTTTTCCAGGGCGTTTGGCTTATGGTATAATCATTTGCTTTGGTGGGCCAAAGAGAGAATCCTGTACCATGCTTGGCTACAAGAACAGCATATTTTGCCCCGGCCGATTTTGCCGCTGCAATCCACTGATCAGTATTTAATTTAGAAGGATGAAAAATGCTCAGCGGAGGTAATGTCTCTTTTTGCCCGGAATGATAAGTGTCGGGGGCAAAAATATTCATATCCAAATGAATAATTACGCCAATCTCTGCCTTTGCCCACTCCTCCTGTTGAGAAGTAGGCAGGACATTACTTTTCAAAGATTTTCCACTGCAGTTGGAGATAATTAATACGAATAAAGCAGTAATCGATACGCTCCAGATAATTCTTTTCATCATAGAATATTTAGTTTAAATAACCGAGAAATGGAAAGGGTACATTTCAAATTGTAGCATGGCAAATTGAAAATTTATGTAACAACTCGAATATATGAGAATGTTTTAGCCCTTCAAAACTTTTTCATAAAAAGAGATCTTTATTAATTATCATATACTTAAAGCACTTTTGCAAAGTACCTGTTACAAGAGAATAACTTTCATAAAGCCACCCAAAACTACCTTCGCCCTGGTCCACGGTACACGAAAAAAAGCATAGCCTTTGAGTTGCCGGTATCTGTGCCCTGCTAAACTTAGTATGCTCATAACCGAAAGTTGAGCTGTCTTTAATTATTAAAAATATTATGTAATAACTTTATTCACATATCAGACCTCTCTTAGAACCCATTTACATAGGAACCCTTGTTAGCTGCTCGGATAATTTTCACAAGTATTATTTTGTTATTTTCATTAACTCAATTTCAAGTCTGTCAAAATTTTCTTCGTTTTTTTCCATAGAAAAAGCTTTTATTTTTCTACATTCTTCTGCTGTGTCAAAAAGCATTTTAAAAACAAGTTTTGTTTTATCGATTGATATTTCTTCAAAAGTTGCAACAACCTGGAAAAGTGGTTTTGAATGGCGTTTCCAGGCAATTAAAGATGGTTCGTCTATTTTAATAAATTCACATTCATTATTGAAATTCCCTTGATCAGGTGCGTGCATAATGAAACTCCATTTTCCGCCAACTCGAAAGTCAAACTCGTTAAATGTATTAGTAAAGCCTTTTGGTCCCCACCAATTTGTTAGATGATTTGGGTCAGACCAAGCACGATATAAGTTTTCTCTTTTTGTGTTAAAAATCCTTGAACTTACAATTTCACAATCAGGTGTCGTAGTTATAATTTCTGTTATCATACTTATTTCTGTCTATCTTCTTTTATAGTTGGTAGTCAGTAGTGCTTGCAGGCAAAGGTTTCGGGCTTTGAGTTGGTGGGTTTTTGAAACCGAAAACTGTCACTACAGCACCAAAGTTTATTAATTGCTCAAATGTTTGTTTTTTTTATACAGTTCATGTTAGCGGTTCGTTGTTTTTCTATCGTTGTTGTCTGCTATCCAATTTACACAACTGCCCGGTATTACTTATATTTTTTTGTCTCTGTAATGCTTATTTTATTAAGTAAATTGAGAAACCCATATCGCTGTCCTTTATTTGATAATCTTTAAATTCTGTCTGCGAAATAAATACCTCATATTCACTTTTGCTATAAGCACCACCCCTTTGGAGTGCACCAGCAATATATGCTTTCAGTCCTTTTAAGCCCATTTTTTCTGCAACTTTTTTGGTCGCCTTTATAGATGCCTTTCTATTCAAGTCCATAATCAATGCTGTGCCGCCTGGCTTCAATACTCTGTGTATTTCTGTTAATGCTTTTACCGGTTCTTTGAAATTTTTAAATGCAAGAACGCAAATAATGAAGTTGAACTCATTTGATTGGAAAGGCATATTTGAAACATTTCCTTGTCGGAAGTCAATTTGAACTCCCGCCTCAATAGCATTTCGTTTACAGATTTCTACAAGGTCTTTGCTTATGTCCATTCCTGTAATTTTATATTTTCCAGGTTTGGAAAGTTCAATTGAAAGATAACCTGCTCCGGGTGCAATTTCAAGAACTGAATCTCCATCTTTGATATGCCTGATTACCTCGCTTGCTTGTTCTTTCATCTCGCTAATGCGGTGTTCACGAGTCAGCTTGTCATACATTTTCGCTTGTGTCCCTTTAATTCCCAAGTCCTTAAAGCGTTTAAAAAATTTCATCATGATTATTCTATTTTGTCTGTCTCTCCTAGTTTGTGCAACAATGACTGCTAACGTTCGGGGCTTTGTGCAGTTGGGGAATTGACAAACTGTCTGCCCTGAACTGAAGCTAATCTCACCCCGGCTGAGTCTCTTCTCATGGCTCCGTGTGGCTGCAGGACACAACTGCACGGACTCACAATCCGATTATCAAATATATACCTTACCGCCTAAGCTAATCATTTTTATTACTCTTTTAGATTTATCGGTCCTGCCTGGCTTCAGGCCCTGGAGTAGAAACCTTTAGATTTGCTTTCAAAAGATTCTAAAGGATTACTACTATTATTACTATTACTTTTTCTTTTTTGGTTCTTTTTTCTTTTGAGAATTCACATGTGAAATGTGGATAAGATAATTTTATGAAACAACCGGCCGGCATAAGCGAATTATGTAGAGACAAGGTTTTCAGACCTATGCCGTGTTCACGGCCTGGGAATAAATTCTTCAATGTATATTGTTCCTGATCGCCACGTCGGTATATTAAATAGCTATATTTAATTTTGTAATATAATATTTTTATTATAGATTTGTAGCCCTACCACACTCATAGATGCACCTTTAAGAAAAACGCCCGGTATTTTGTAATCAACCTTTGTAGATATGAGAAAAAGGAATAAATACAAAAGGCGCAATATTAGCCAGCAGCCCGAAACTCTGTCAGATGTATGGTACACAGCAGAACAATTAAATGATCTTTTTAAAATAAGCATCAGCAGCATCAACCGCTGGCGCGATGTGGGGCTTATCTATTCGCAACCTACGGGTAGGATCCTGTACAATAAGAGTGATTTGCAAGCTTTCCTGGTGAGGCACCGGAAAAGAAAGGATGCTGATAATGATCCTGAAGACCGGGATGATTGACGGCGGAAGTGCCAGGCTACCCTTTACCGGCACAAATATGCAGTATAGCCTTTGAGCGGCCGGGTATCTGTACCCTGCTACACTTAGTATGCTCATAGCGGAAAGTGGAGCTGTCCTTAGTTATTAAAAGATTCTCAGGACAGCATGGGGAGGATTTGCTCTATGCATTATTACTATCGTTCAGCAGAATTAGGTCAGCCCGAACTACTGCTGAAACATGCACCAATGTTGATTGGTAGCAGGTCAGCCCCGCTTGCGCAAAGCAGAATGTTGTAGGCAGTTATGGGTTAAATGAAACTAAATTGTTTTTATTGTCCAAACGGCTTTTGAAATGAACAATTGATATTATCACCAGGGGAAACATGAAAGTAGTTGCAAAAATATTGATAGTATTGATAGCGATATTTCGTTTTTAAATTTTCTGCTCCACTACCGCATTCAACACCTCCGTTAATAACATTAACTGTTGCCCCAAATCCCGGCAGTCTTCCTTTTTGAATATCGTCCTGTGTTGGGATCCATTTCCCCGTCATAATATCGTGACAGGATGGTTTGGGAAATTGTGGTGTCATCCAAAACCATAAGGCAGAAGCAAACGACAGTAATGGATCTTTTGATAAATATTCAGGATGTTCCAGTAAAGTGTCTTTACTTCCGTACCACGCTTCACTGAATTGGCCATAATTATAATTCCAGGTCAATTGTTTGGGTCCTCTGCCATAATAATATTTCCCTTCAATTCCGGGATAATTTTTCTTTGAGGTATCGTTATAGGTATATTTAAATCCATCCTGACGCTCTTCCAAAAAATACAGGCCCCACTTAAAATAACCTCCCGGCGCATTGTCCCATCCTCCACTTGTTTCCTGGGCAATATTAGCCAGGAATGCGGCCAACTCCCGCTTTTGTGTGCTATCATCTCCCACTGCAAGAAACGAAGGGAATAGTTTTGCTGCCAGAACAAATGTTTTAAATGAATAGAAATCAGGGTTATTATTTAATGAATCTTTTAGGCCGATGCCGTATCTCCTGGGAAATAAGTCATTCCATTTTTTTTCATTGAGATATTTAGAAACATTTGTTTCATTGATGTTATTTATATTCTCCCCTAATGGCTTAATCGGTTTAGTTACTTGTCCGCAACTTATATAAGTAAGTGACCACAAAAAATACAAAAGATATATGCTACTTTTCATTGGCTTAGAGTCTGTAATATTGCCTACAACGTCCAGGGCTTGGCGATGGGCTGGTCTTCAATGTTCTCTCAGCCCGAAACGTCAGCCCGGTAAAGTACTAAAGCTGAAGGTAAATAGAAAAAGTTGATTTTTGTTCGTCTGCTGGAACCTCTGATAATAGCGAACTACAGCCGATTTCTTTTCCTTCTGCCAGCCTATTGCCAAACCCCATGTTAGCGGCTGCCGAATCTTCATCAGACTTTCGTCAGTATGAGTTGACCGCAGCCAATACTGATTGATTAATGTCGTCATAAAGTTTTGCAGATAGCTCATCGTACTTTTTTTCATCTTCATTATTGTCAAATACGATGTCATTCCAAGAACCCATGCCACCAAAAACCCAAGCATTGCCGGCAGCAAACAAAACTTGTTGTGCTGTCAAAGAATAGTTGTCTGTGATGATCAAGTCCTTGTGGTAAAAATTTTCTTTTGGATTTTTGTCTGATAAGGTTGCCTTCGCTTTGTCAAACAGTTCTCCCCAACTTTTGTAATCGTGTTGATAAGCGAAGGTTGCAATCTCGGTTAACGTCTGGTTTATTTTTTCTTTTATTTTATCTAGGTCAACTTGTAAGTTTGTTGTCTTTTTATGCGATGCAGTCATGACGTAACTCACTTCCCAAATTTTTCTGTCTGATGCATTTTGGTCTTTTACTGCCCACCTATTTGCCCAATAATCAGAGTCCTTGTCATAGATAGCTTCAATCAGCCAAGTCCCGCCACCGCCAACCATACCTGCAAGTTTGTGATCTTGAGCAAAACTTTGGTCTTTAGAATATTGAAAAAAAAGACGGAGTTTTTTGCAGCCATCTTTTCTAAGTAATTTAAACCAATCAGTCGGTGTAGCTGCAACAATTGCCTCTTTTGGTTTAGAAAAGTTCGAAAAGAATAATGGTTTTTTAAAAGCTACGAAGTCAACGGACTTGCAAAACTGAAATGTCGTGTTGCTTGGATAGAAGTCAAGCAAATTTCCCGTCGTTAAGTAACCGTTACCGTAAGCTGTCAATGCAATAAGTTGTGCTAAAGTCCCTGTCATCTCTTGTAGTTAGTTTGAATAATGGAGTGTCCCAACGGTTGCCGCTAACGTCCAGGGCTTTGTGCAGGTGGGATTTTCAACGCCGCGTCTGCCCGAACCGTCAGCCGAAGCTAAATGAAAAAGTTGATTATTTGTTCGTTTGCCGATAGAACTCGGTCTGCCCGAACAACTGATGATAGCAGCACAAATGCTGATGTTTATTCCGTCTGCCCCACTTGCACAAAACCACATGTTAGCGGAAGTTATGGTTACTCGGTAAAATTTGAATATACAGGGATACTGTCCATAAAAACTTTGGAAGAAGCAAGCCCCGGCAGGTTAAACTTTAAATCGCTGGCATTTGTTCTAATATATAACTTTCCATTCTTTCTTTTGACCTTCACCTCTGTTTCATATAAAAACGGCATAAAATCGCTTTTGGTAAGAGACAGCTTATAAAATTCATTGTTCACATAAATGAATGCATCTAAACTGTCTCTTGGATAACTTATAAAATGTAACGTGTATTTCAAAACTGAATCATTTTCATTAAAGGCTTTAATAAAATAATCTTCGAAAGGACTGCCTTCTTCAGAATATACTTTTGTTTTTGAATTATAATTGATTTGATACCAATGTTCTGTGTCACTTATAAAATATTTGTATGAAAGTAACTTCCCTGAGCTAGTAAACTGAAAAAAATGTCCATAGTTTATCCCTAACGTACTTCCTCTAATTTTTAATAATTTGTTTTTTGTGTCATAAGTAAAATAAGATGTGAATCCTTTTTTGTAAACTATTGAATCGGGATGATTTGATATTTCATTTGGTCGTTCTGAAGCTTTTTTATATTCGCTTAAAACTATTGATGAATCAGTTTTTTTATTACAGGAATACAGTAAAAAGAATAAACTCCCTAAAACTAAATAATATAGAAGTTGCTTCATTTCGAGGTGTAAAAATTTCCGCTAACGTCCAGGGCTTTGTGCAGGTGGGAAATTAGAATTCCCGTCTGCCCGAACCGTCAGCCGAATGTAGAATAAAAAGTTGATTATTTGTTCGTTTGCTGATAGCATTTGGTCAGCCCGGACTGCTGATGATAGCAGCACAAATGCTGATGTTTTTTCCGTCTGCCCCACTTGCACAAAGCATCTATGTAAAAGCGGTAATTTGAGAGTCTCAAAAATTCAAAGAAATGAATCAAACTCAAACTACCGCCACACCAAAGTTATTCATTGGTATGGATGTTCACAAAAAAAGTTGG
>JAUZOE010000040.1 GCA_030706605.1 Bacteroidota bacterium | reverse complement strand
TTTGAGTTTTAAACTTGCGTTCGTACTCCCCAGGCGGCTCACTTAACGCGTTAGCTACGGTCCAAAGAGGGGTCGATACCTCCCAAGACCTAGTGAGCATCGTTTACAGCGTGGACTACCGGGGTATCTAATCCTGTTTGATCCCCACGCTTTCGTGCCTCAGCGTCAATAATTGTGTAGTGAGCTGCCTTCGCAATTGGTGTTCTATGTCATATCTAAGCATTTCACCGCTACATGACATATTCCGCTCACCTCCACAATATTCAAGGCAAATAGTATCCACGGCAGTTTCTGAGTTAAGCTCAGAGATTTCACCACGGACTTACTTACCCGCCTACGCACCCTTTAAACCCAGTGAATCCGGATAACGCTTGCACCCTCCGTATTACCGCGGCTGCTGGCACGGAGTTAGCCGGTGCTTATTCCTCTGGTACCGTCAAGCATTTTAGAAAAAATGCATTTCTTCCCAGATAAAAGGAGTTTACAACCCAGAGGGCCTTAATCCTCCACGCGGCATGGCTGGTTCAGACTTGCGTCCATTGACCAATATTCCTTACTGCTGCCTCCCGTAGGAGTCGGGCCCGTGTCTCAGTGCCCGTGTGACTGGTCGTGCTCTCACACCAGTTACTGATCGAAGGCTTGGTGGGCCGTTACCCCGCCAACTACCTAATCAGGCGCACGCCCATCTTTAACCGCCGGAGCTATAATATTAATAAGATGCCTTATCAATATGTTACGGAGTATTAATCCCTCTTTCGAGGGGCTATTCTCCAGTTAAAGGAAGGTTGCGTACGTGTTCCGCACCCGTTTGCCGGTCGCCAGCATGTATTGCTACACCTGCTGCCCCACGACTTGCATGTATTAAGCCTGCCGCTAGCGTTCATCCTGAGCCAGGATCAAACTCTCCATTGTAAATGTTGTTTGATCTGACTGTAAATTTCTCATTGAAAAATTAACGTCAAAATTCTAATTTGTTACGCTAAACTTCGCCTTGTAGAATTATAAAAATTCTGTGCTGTTACTTCCAAACTTTCAAAGATCTTTTGGCCTTTTTTGACCACCCGTTTTTTAATTGGGAGTGCAAAAGTAAGAGCCTTTTTTGTACCAACCAAATTTATTTTTTATTTCTTTAAAATTTCTTTTTTTGAAGCTTCCAAAAGCATTAAAAAAATCATTCGTTTCTGGTTGTTTTTTTCTAAGAACTATGCTCTTTTTTTTCGAGCGGATTGCAAAGATAGGGGGAGATAACTTCTCATTCAAAACTATTTTGAATATTTTTAACCAACTATTTTAAAACCCTTTATTGTAGCATGTTACAGAGCAAAAATATTTTTTACCTGTTTTTTTTATATCCTGTTTTTATTCTTAACAGGCTTCCCTCTTTAAAAATTATTATAGGAAACTTTGATTAAAAAAAGTGCTTGTGGCGGAACAGAAAAATCAGCGTTTGAACAATCCCTGGTATTGATAATCTCTGTGAATTGATTTAATGATATTTTACCAGTGCCAACTCTTAGCATCGTACCGACCAAACCTTTGACCATTCCTCTCAAAAAACGGTTAGAGATCACCTGATAAATCAAGGTGTCGTTTTCTATTATCCACTCGCTCTTTTGAATGTCGCAAATAAAATTATTTACCTGGGTATTTTTCTTTGAAAAAGAAGTGAAATCTCTATGCTGAAGTAACAATGTTGCTGCTTTATTCATCCTGTCAATATCCAGATTATAGGGGAAATAATAAGCCCTGTCAAAAAGGAAAGGGTTTTTATCCTGATATATAAAGTATTTGTATTCACGGGCAATAGCATCAAACCTGCAATGAGCACTTTCTCCAACGTGGAAAATCCGTTTGATAACTATATCATTAGGCAGAATAGCATTCAAATTATAAACCTTGCCTAAATTCTCTTCAAATGGTATATCAGTATCGAAATGAAAATAGTTCTGCAAGGCATGTACGCCTGCATCCGTACGCGAGGAGCCTGTAAGAGCGAATGCCTGCCTGAAATAAATTTGCAATGCCTTTTCTACCTCTGATTGTATAGTAACAGCATTTTGCTGAACCTGAAATCCCGAATAACAAGTTCCTCTATAACACACTTCTATAAAATATCGGGGCATACATAACTTTATAATTGTTATTTATGAATCATTGCTTCAAAACGATTAATGTAATATTCATCAGTTAGCTGTGATTTCAACGAATTATATTGATCTGAATCTGAAGTAAAGGGATAGGCAGCATCAAAGAACATATACTTTCCCTCATCAGTTAAAAACAAAAATGAAAGATTTTTAATCTGCTCTGTACTGAAACACCTTGTACGAAATACTTTTTTAGCTATCCTGATCATTTCATCATTATTATTCTCTGCAGCCATTTTCTTACGCAACTTCAAAAAATCTCCATCAGTAGCAAATACTTTGCAATCGGAATTAACTTTTGATGAAGTTATTACTTTGGGTAAAACAATTATTTCATAATCCTTTTTCGCAGAAGGTTGGTTTTTACCAGTTTCCCCAATCGCTGGTGGCTCTTTAACTATAGTCTCCTTTGCTGGCAACCCGGGATTCTTTAATGAGTTTGAGATCTTTACTTCTTTCGAATGATCCTTTTGCTCTCTTTCCTTATAGACCTTTATGGTATCATTAACTAATGTTATTGTGTCAGAGTCAAGTTTTACAATGGTTGGGGTTATTGTTAATTGAGATGGATCTACAGAGGAAGGGATGCTGGTATTTTTATATTCAACCAAAGCATTTGTATTTTCCGGTTTTTGTTCTTGTGCTTTTTCTGCCGGAATAAAAATTCTTACGGTGTCATTATTATTATCACTTTTATCTACATATACCATTTGCATTCCTGCCTGGTCTTTTTCACTCAACAGTTTTGTGATTGGCTGCCCGGCAGTCTGAACTTTTTCCTGAACCACATTTTTAATTTCGGGAGTTGCAATTTCTGGTCCTGTCTTTTGCAAGGCAGTATCTTTTAATGCAATGACCGGTTTTGCACTTTTCACCACGGTGTCTTTTGGTGAAACAGGCAGCTCATTATTTTGTAAAAGTGACGAATCTTTTACTACATTGGCAAGCATTGTTGAAAAAGGATCATTCTGTACTTTGGTTCTGACAGCTACATTGCCGGAACTACTTCCTGGTATCAATGCAAGAGATTGCATATTAAAAAGAGACCATCCTTTTTCTCCAAAATTTTTTAAAAGAAATCCTTCATTTTTATTTTGGATTGATATTTTAAAGTCTTCCTCGGGAAATTCATTCTTTGGAAATCCTACAATTAACTGATAATCTCCACTACTCAAATCAGGAAGAATGATGTATCCTGCCGGCGATGAGCTTAGTACTTTGTTATTCAATTTAACGTAAAAAGGCTGCCAGTTTTCAGTTTGTAAATATACAAAATGAACCTTTTGCGCTTTAAGTGAAAAAGTTGAAATACTCAGTAATAAAATAACAAAAGTTCTCTTCAGGTTGATAACAAACATAATAAGCAAATCTATCTAATATAATAATAAATATTACCTACTTACAAAAAAATAGTATCACTTTATAGTAAGCAGGTTATTTTTGCAATCATTAAAAATGGTATATGAAAAAAATTCTTTGGATTTTAATCCTTTTTAGTGGTTTTATAAAAGTGCAGGCTCAGAAGGAGGGAAATAATAAACAATCCACTGATACTGCGTGGAAACACATTTACCGTGGTTCTTACCCAAGAATAAATGACCTGGTTCATACTAAACTTATTGTAAAGTTTGACTATAATAAGCAATGGATGTATGGTGAAGAATGGGTGACACTTGAACCTCATTTCTATACAACAGATTCTTTGACCCTTGATGCAAAAGGAATGGAGATAAAAGAAATTGCTATGATAAAAGGCAAATCTAAAATTCCACTGAAATATTCTTATGATCAGAAGCAATTAAAAATCACACTTGATAAATTCTATAAAAAAGGCGAAAAATATACCCTGTATTTAAATTATATTTCAAAGCCCAATGAACGGAAGGGGCATGGTAGCGCAGCCATAACAGATGATAAAGGTTTGTACTTCATCAATCCAAAAGGAGAAACGAATGAACATACAGAAATATGGACCCAGGGTGAAACAGAATCCAATAGTGTTTGGTTCCCTACGATTGACAAGCCCGACCAAAAAACCACACAGGAAATTATAATGACAGTACCTTCAAAATATGTTACACTCAGCAATGGCCTTTTAGTACATCAAAAGAAAAATGCAGATGGAACGCGTACTGATGACTGGAAAATGGATCTTCCTAATTCTCCTTATTTGTTTTTTATGGGCGTGGGCGATTATGCAATCGTAAAAGATAAATATAAGAACATAGATGTGGACTATTACGTAGAAAAAGAATATGCGCTGGTAGCCAAAAAAATATTTGGAGAGACTCCGGCAATGATAGGTTTTTTCTCAAAAATCCTGAACTTTCCCTATGTATGGCCTAAGTATGATCAGATGGTAGCAAGAGAATATGTGAGCGGGGCTATGGAAAATACCACAGCTACACTCCACCAGGATGGAGCTTACCAAAATGACCGTCAGCTTGTGGATGGGAATGCGTGGGAAGACGACATATCACATGAATTATTCCATCATTGGTTTGGCGACCTGGTAACTACCGAAAGCTGGAGCAACATTACCCTCAATGAATCTTTTGCTAATTACAGTGAATATTTATGGCGTGAATATCGTTATGGAAAAGATGATGCAGATGAACTGAATTATAATGATATGCAGGATTATTTAATGAGCGGCAACGATGATAAGGACTTAGTCAGATTCTATTATAAAAACAGAGAAGATGTATTTGATGCAGTAAGTTATAATAAAGGCGGAAGAATATTGCACATGCTCAGAAATTATGTAGGTGATGACGCATTTTTTAAATCATTAAATGAATACCTGACCGACAATAAGTTTAAACCTGCAGAAGCAGAACAGCTAAGGCTTGCTTTTGAAGATGTTACTGGACAGGATCTTAACTGGTTTTGGAATCAATGGTATTATGGAAACGGAGAACCCACGCTTGATATCAATTACAATTATGACAATGGCAAAGAGCGGGTAATTGTAGACCAGGTACAGAACACTGGCAAAATATTCAAATTACCAATTGCTATAGATGTATATAACGGCGGCTCCAATAAAAAAAGATATAAAGTATGGTTAGAAAATAGATCGGATACTTTCTATTTTGCCAGTAACCAAAAACCTTCGTTGGTAAATGTGGATGCCGATAAAATATTACTTGCCAGAAAAACAGATAATAAAACCACAAAAGAATTTGAGCAGCAATATAAATATGCGCCTAACTATCTTGACAGAAGAGAGGCACTTGAAAACTTTGCAACAAATAAACCGACCCTTTTAGCAGAAGGCTTGAGTGATCAATATTCCGGAATTCGTTTATTTACGCTTGAAAAGATAGAAGAAACAAAAAGCTATAGCCTGCCTTCTTTAGTGAGTGCAATAGAACAAATAGCAGAAAAAGATCCCAATAAAAAAGTTCAGGCAAAAACCCTTGAAATATTAGGAAAACTGGATGATAAAAAATATGAACCTTTATTTACAAAATTTGTAAATGACTCTTCTTATTCTGTATCTGGCTCAGCTCTTGGTGGCCTTGTCAGGCTTGACCCTTCTCAGGCCTATACACTGGTTAAAAAACACAGCAATGATGCCATGGGGATACTAGGTGATGTAGTGGCCCGGGTAATGATGGCAAAGGGAAACGAAGAAGACTGTGACTTTATACTGGCCGAATACAAAAATTCACCTCCTGCCGAAGCCAAGGTAACAGAAACTTTTGCATTCGGTTCTTATCTTTCCAAAATT
This sequence comes from Bacteroidota bacterium, assembly GCA_030706605.1. Classification (GTDB taxonomy): domain Bacteria; phylum Bacteroidota; class Bacteroidia; order Chitinophagales; family Chitinophagaceae; genus Ginsengibacter. Next base: position 34,716 of record JAUZOE010000040.1, on the reverse strand, counting down.
AAAAATGACGTTAATGTAAAAAAGGGAATTGGTGAAATACTAAAATTCAGAAACCAGATACCTGAACAGGACAGGAGTTTTATTGACCCTTTATTTAAACAAATTTTCAGCAAGATAAGTGCAACTCAAAAAGCAGAAGGCAATATTGAATTATCAAATTACATTAATGGATTACTGAAATAGACTTTTAAAGTTTTTTTTGATGAACCCTCAAAAAGAGCAAAATATTCTTCTGCTAGTTTTATTAATGGTCAGAATGTAGGCATACTAAAATTATGAAAACGTTTCTAATTTACTTTTTATTCAAAATTGAATCCAGCTTTGAATGAAAAAGAGGAAAATCATTTAAATCATTATGAGTTCCTTTTTTAATAGTCACAAATTCATCCATTGGTTTCAAAACACTTTTCAATTTAACAGAACAACAATACGGAATAACTCTATCAGATGTACCGCAAAAAATGGAGATGGGCACTTTTACATCTCTGAGATAATCCCCTACAGGAAATTTAAAATGTGACATCCTGTTAGTGGGATAAATAGGTGCATAACAACTAAATAAATCAGGAATGCTATAATAGGGCGTTTCTAAAATCAGGCTTCGGCAATCCATTTTAGCGGCAATATAAGCAGCCACACCCGTCCCTAACGATTTTTCATACACGATAATACTATCCGAAGAAAATTTAGAATGAGCCAGCCTGTATACTTCTTTTGCCTGCAGATACATATTTTTCTCTGTTAGCTTCCCGGTAGTTTTCCCAAATCCGGGATAATCGGGAATCCACACTTCATAACCATTTAAAGTAAAGTTGTAAGCATATTTTGCATAATCAGTTACATTTTCCTTATTACCATGAAAATAAATCACAACACCTTTAGGGTAAGGATTCGCAGGAAAAAATTGAATAATATTTACAGTATCTCTTGCATTCATCGGAATGTTCACTTCTTTAAAAGGAATATTAAAATGGAATTCAAAGTTCTTTTGCAATGTTACTGGGTGAAACATAAATTTCTCCTGCGCATAATACAATACAAGACCCATAGAACAATAAATAAGAGTGCTTATTGTTGCCCACCTGAATATTTTTCTTTTGGCAGAAAATTTATATTTAATGCGGGATTGATCCATTTTATTTTTTTAAACTATTTATCCTGGCGCTAAATATATTTAAGGCAATTAGAATATGGTTGAAAGAGGGAAAAGATATTACTTACATCCACAAGAACAAATGATAATGCTTTTTAGAGTTAACAAGACTCTACCTATTTTTGTAAATGCTACCTATTAAATAAGTCAGGGAATTTGCCTTACGAATTCACTACACTGTTTAAGCACCTTCCGGTAGTGTAACACACTTATTTAAAATAATTCCGGATGTTATTATAGCTCATCTTCAAGGAAGATGCGATTTAATTTTAACTTACTAACAGGTGCCACAATCAGCGGGAATTTTTCAACGGTAACATTACTTTGCTCCAGGCCAAAACCTCTTTCTTCACTGAGGCTTACCTTCTTTATCCAAAAATATACTTTCATTAATATCTTTTCAAAAAACGGTAATTCATTATCCTGCGATAAGAATTTTTCCATTACAATAAATTGAAAATCCCCTACTACATTATTTTTTTGCAGGCTTTCATAGCGGCTGGTAATATTTACTTCTTTATTGGCCACCATATCCTGTACCACTTTTCTAAACATCAGGTTGATTCTTGGTTCCATCCTAAAACCAAGCCTCAGCTCCACTCTTATCACTTCATTAGGAATAATGGTTTCCACCGTATAGTCAGCCGTATGGGGTTCATCCTGTGTATCTACATGAACAAACCAATAAATATCAGCACGCTTTGGTTTCCTGTTCAGGATAGAGTAAATAATTTTATGTTCAATTTCTTTTGGATTATTGGCGCTGGTCAGATAAACCAAATGAGTTGCATACTTTGGAATACTAAGATCATTGCTCAATTCCTGAATAGTGGATAGATAAGGTTCCAGCCGCACAAATTCTACATAACGGTTTTTCACTTTTCGTGCCCTAAACCAAACATACATTACAGTAAACAAGCCCCCGCCAACTATTAAAGTAACAAACCCTCCATGTGGAAACTTATCGAGGTTGGCAAATAAGAAACTCATTTCAAGAGAGAGATATAAAACAAGATATAAAAAGATAAGAAATTTAGGTGCCCGCCTAGATACAAGGAAATTAGCAAATAAAATTGAGGTTGCCAACATACAAAGAGTAATAGCAAGGCCATATGCAGCCTCCATGTTGGATGAGGTTTCGAAATATATAGTAATCCCCGAACAACCAAGAAACAGTATAGTATTAATACCAGGAATATATAGCTGCCCTCTTTCTTCTGTAGGATAATTAATTTTCATTTTAGGCCAAAGATTCAGGCGCATACTTTCGCTTATGAGCGTAAACGAACCACTAATTAATGCTTGACTGGCAATTATAGCAGCAACTGTTGCTACAACCAAACCAATTATCTTAAAACTTTCCGGCATAATTCCATAAAATGGATTAAAGCCCCTGTCAATTATTTCTTTAGTAAAAATTTTACCGGTATGATTAGATAAAAGCCATGCCCCTTGTCCAAGGTAATTAAGAATAAGCGCAGATTTTACGTATATCCATGAAAAACGAATATTGTCTCTACCGCAATGGCCAAGATCGCTATATAATGCTTCGGCTCCAGTAGTACATAAAAAAACTGCTCCTAATATCCAGAAACCTCCCGGGTAAATAACTAAGAGCTTTATAGCATAATACGGATTAAAAGCCTTGAAAATATAAAGATCATCGAATATATGTAAAGATCCTAAAACTGCCAGCATCAGGAACCATGTGAACATAATTGGCCCAAACATTTTGCCTATTGAAGCAGTACCGAATTGCTGTGCAAAAAAAAGTGCAATTAAAATGCAGAGTACAATATATACAATGGAAGAATCTGCTATATTGTTGAAATACTGAATTTGCTTCAGACCTTCAATTGCTGAGGTTACAGAAATAGGAGGAGTTATCATTCCATCAGCTAATAATGAGGCACCTCCAATAATGGCAGGAAAAACCAGCCATTTTTTTTGTCTTCTTACCAATGCATATAATGAAAATATTCCTCCCTCACCGTTGTTATCAGCTTTTAAAGTAAGTATCACATACTTAATTGTAGTCTGTAAGGTTAAAGTCCATATAATACAAGACAACCCACCAAGAATTAATTCCTGGGAAACTACCTTATCCCTGATAATTGCATTTAAAACATAGAGGGGGGAAGTACCAATATCTCCATAGATAATTCCTAAAGCAATAAGTAACCCGGCTCCGGATACTTTATTGAGGTTTTTACTCACAGCACAAATTTAAGTTCATATATGGTTTGTCATACAACATATTGTATGCATTTTTTAAAATATCTGCAAATGTAGAATGAAAGAAATTATTGGCAAGTAATTATTTAGAAAATGAGAATCAACACATTCTTAGTCTCTTGTCAACCTTTAGTCAAAAATCATCAATTATCAATTAAGCCTTTTGATATTGATTATTGCTATTGGAGGTCTAAGATTAGTTTCAAAATCCGGTTGCTCATGAATTTGCTTTACATATTTCATTCCATTGATCACTTTGCCAAAAGTAACATACCCCTTCTTATCAGGGCTGGCATCGCCTCCATAATCATAATCAGGTTGATCATTCAAGCAAATAAAAAATTCAGTATTCCCGGAATTAGGTTCTTCATTTCGTGCCAGTGATATTACGCCTTCAGTATGAAGTAAGCCCGTTTGCCGGGTGGTTTCCAAAGGAATTCCCGGAATAGTTTGCTGTTTTTTTATGTTGGTTTGCCAGAGACCTCCTTGTATCAGTTGTGTTTTTGCAACATTTATAGGCTGATCTTCTTTTTTCAGAACACGGTAAAATGAAGTATTTTTATAATAACCTGAATCAACATAAGAAAGAAATGCGGCTACCGTTTTAGGCGCTTTATCAGGATACAATTCTACAATAATATCACCAAAGTAAGTTTCAATATCTATAGTAGGCCTGGTATATTTTTTAGGCTGCGTACAACTCGCAGAGATAAACGCTAAAATCAAAAGAAAATATTTAAACCGTTGGGCAAACATGAAATTCTATTTTTTTGCAAAGAAAAAATGAAGATAACAACAATTTGAGCTGCAGGTCTCTACCTGACCAAAAATAAATAGTTACAACAAACCTCCCAGCCATTTTCATTAATATTTCTCCAATCAAATAAAAACCCCGGCCAACTTGTATTTGTCCGGGGAGTGGTAAATAAACATTACAAAATTACACAACAACAATATTTAAGCATTCAATTATCAGGTTATAATTTTTGGGGATTAGATTTTAATTGATTCCTCACAATTTTCTAATCCGGTTTTTTTCCATCCAAAAAAGTATTAATAGTGCTTATTTCAGCTTTATTATTTTCATCCGATTTTACAGTATAATTGCTATAAAAACTTTCAACATCGGCAATAGAATTATGCAATTCCATATTGCGGCGGAGGTAAGCAGGAACAGACTCAAACTCATTGTTAGGATCCGCTGCATTTACGTTAAAGGATAGATTCCTCAACTTTGCAATACGATCCATAGCCCTGCGCTTTAGTTCATCTGCTTCGTCCACCATCGGCGGCTCCTCAACAGGCGATATCATGATGGGCATTGTTTGGTGTACTTTCTTTTCCTTCTCATCCTCCACCGCTTCATGGGATTTTTTTACCACCAATTGCATCTCTTTTTCAGGCTCGTCTTCCTGTTTGGGAATTTGCAACGGGGTTGGTTCATCAACAGATTTGGATTCATGTTTTGGCTTTTCCTCTGCATAAATCTGCGAAGGTTTGGCCAAATAACCGCCTGACGTTGGGACGGTGCTAGCATCTTTGTTAGTATTTTTCGATTGAATATTTTGAGCCGGATTCTCACTTTCCTTCTTAGCTTTACCAGATATAGCAGATTTTTTTGGATCTGGCTCTATAGATAATTCAAAATAAATTTTATTTTCAGAAGTTTGATCAACAGTAATTTTATTATCGAAAGATTGTAAGTTTTCTTCCGCAGATTGCTGCGCTTTTACTATTTTGGGCATCATTTTATTTTCCTCATCATCTTTTTGTAAAGCTGCGTAGACATCTTCGTCTTTCAAAGTTTTAAACCCTTTCTGCTCCAGAATATTTTCTTCTTCTACCTCTTCATTTTCATTAACGATTTCTTCATTTTTTTCATCAAAAAGAAAAAGGGGTTGACTAAGATGCTTTTTATCTACCTGCTCGAGCACCACCATTACTTTTTCTTCTTTTTTAACTTCTTTTTCCGGTTCTGCTTTTTTATCAAAAGGTTCCTTATGATCAAATCCGGTGGCAATTAAAGTAATCCCAATTTTATTTTCAAGGGAATTATCATAACCGAGACCAAGTATTACATCAGAATCTTCACCCGCCTGGCTCAATAAATGATTTTGGATGGTCTCTACTTCATCCATAGTAAATTCAGAATCGCCTTCAGCTGAATTGATATTTATTAAAATCCATTTCGCACCCCGGATGTCATTATCATTAAGCAAAGGAGAATTAAGAGCTTGTTCAATAGCTAACTGAGCACGATTCTCTCCCTCACATTCTGCGCTGCCTAATATGGCAACTCCCCCATTGCGCATTACTGTACACACATCAGCGAAATCCACATTGATCTGCCCTGTACTGTTAATGACATCAGTAATACATTTCGCAGCAGTAGCCAATACATTATCAGCCTTAGTGAAAGCAGCTTTCATAGTAAGATTGCCAAACTGGTGCCGGAGTTTATCATTACTGATTACTAAAAGCGTATCAACATGGTCTTTTAATTTATTAATTCCTTCTTCCGCCTGGGCAATTCTTTTTTTGCCTTCGTAAGCGAACGGGGTAGTAACAATACCAACGGTAAGGATATCAAGATCTTTGCAAATTTTTGCAATGATCGGGGCACCACCAGTACCGGTGCCACCACCCATACCTGCCGTAATGAAAGCCATTTTAGTATTAACTTCTAATATCTTTTTTATTTCTTCCAGGCTTTCTTCGGTTGCTTCACGACCAATTTCAGGATTGGCACCGGCTCCTAGCCCCTGCGTTAAATGTGGACCAAGCTGTACTTTATTGGGCACTTTGCTGTTGGATATTGCCTGGGCATCCGTATTGCAAATAATAAAATTAACGCCATCAATATTCTGGCTGTACATGTGGTTAACTGCATTGCTGCCTCCGCCACCTATTCCTATAACTTTAAGAATAGAGGACTGTTCTTTTGGCAAATCAAAATGTATCATAGTAAGGCTCCTCTTTTAACCCCGAAGGGCATTTAATTTATTGTGTTAGTAATTAGGCTTTAATTTTTATAGGGAAAATCAAAGTCATTTATTTTTAATTTATTTATGCGTATTTACAGGAGATTCAAAAAAAATTATAATTCTGAATCTTCTTCATCTTTAAACATTTCTATTAATCCGTTTTTGCAGGAGTCCAAAAAACTCTTTAAAGTTTTTCTTGGTTTTACTATATAACTTCTTTCTTCAATTTCTTCCCCTTCTTCGTCTATTCCTGCGTGTTGTAATCCTTCCGGAATATTTATTTTCTTAAATTCCAGTTCAAATTGTTTGCGCTTGTTTTCATAATCATTATATCCTTTCAAAATTAATCCGAGGCAGGTTGAGTACATTGGCTTAGCAAGTTCTTCAATATGCCCTGCAGCCAAATGCTCATTTGGATAACCAATACGTGCATTCAGGCCTGTCACATATTCAGTCAACTGAATTAAATGTTTTAGCTGAGAGCCACCGCCGGTAAGTATAACTCCTCCATTAAGCATCCGGTTATCAAGCCCAACCTGTTTTAAATGGTAGGAAACAAAATCCATAATTTCACTCATTCGTGCCTGAATGATAGCTGCCAGGTTTTTTACACTTATCTCTTTTGCTGCCATGCCGCGTAAGCCAGGTATAGTTATAAAAGTGTTTGATTTTGCCTCATCGGTCAAAGCACTTCCAAACTGTACTTTCATTTGTTCTGCCTGTGTTTTTAAAACACCCAGCCCGGTTTTAATATCATTGGTAATATTTTCACCGCCGAAAGGAATTACTGCCGTGTGTTTTAAAATACCTTCATAAAATACAGCAAGATCAGTAGTACCACCTCCAATATCTACAATAGCCACCCCTGCTTCAAGATCATGCTCGCACATAACAGCTGCTGCAGAGGCCAGTGGTTGCAACACCAGGTCTTTTATTTTTAACCCGGATTTTTCCACACTCCTGTTTATATTCCTGATCGCATTTTTATCACCCGTAATAATGTGAAAATTAGCCCCAACTTTTACTCCGCTGTATCCAATAGGATCAGGTATATTTTGAAAATTATCTACTGTAAATTCCTGGGGTATCACATCAATAATCTGGTCACCGGCAGGAATATAGGTTTTGTATTGATCATTCACTAACTGATCTATTTCGGACTGTTTAACTTCATTATCCGTGTCCTGCCTTACAATGTCACCGCGGGTTTGCAGGCTTTTGATATGATGGCCGGCAATTCCTACATACACTTCATTTATGGGTAAATTAGGGTTGCTTGCATAGCAATTTTCCAAGGCAGTCTGTATGGCTTTAATTGTCTGGTCAATATTTAATACCATACCATGTTGCACTCCATTGCTATTAGCCCGGCCAAAACCGAGAATCTCGAGTTTGCCAAATTCATTTTTTCTGCCAGCAATAGCGGCAATTTTGGTAGTGCCAATATCCAGACCTACAATAATGGGTTGTTCGTTGTTCATAATTTGAATGTTTTTATATCTGTTTGATTATTGCCTAGGGAGCTAATAACTACCCAGAGATGATGTTGTTGTTACTATGTTTTATATTGTTATTTCCTTTTTATACTTGTTTTACATTTAATTAATAATCACTTTTGGCAGGCATTATTGCCTTTGGTACCCGCTTCGTTTTGTCTTCCGGTTTTTTTTCAATCTCCCTTTTTACTCCGGTTTTGTTTACCCGGGCAGGACCTGGCTTTTCATAGGATGATGGATGGTTCGTCAATGGTTTTGATTTGACAAGTTCCGGTTTTTTAAAAATTGGTTTTTCTGGAACATGAATAGGGGTAACAGAACCACTTACTTTATTGTTTTCAGTATTAATTTGTTTCTTATCAGTTTTTTCAACTGTTATATTTTGTATTTCTCTTGAATTATTAATATTGCTATTATCATCCTCGGGCTGTGTTAACTGGACATTAGCGGAATCACTGGCACTCTTTTCTGCATTGGTAATAATATCATTCATGATTTGTACTGCACGCAAAGAATCGATTTTTATTTCCTTAGCATTTCGGTTAACACCTATCACCTGGTTTTTAAACCGTAGATCCAGAATTGAATACCTGTTCCAACCTGCTCTTGTTTCTACCTGCTTATAAAAGGCCAATAGTTTATTGAATTTTTCTTCATATTGATCTCCGTCACCAAAACGAATTAACTGATTTCCTAATTTAGGAATCAGTTCGAATGTGTATTCCGGGGTAATATTTACCTGGTCAATTTGTGCCATCCAAAAAGGATGATTTTTGATATATTCACTTATCATTTTTATTTCATTCAGAAGAATACTGTCTTTGTGGGATAATACTTTTACTTCCGTTGGAAAATTGGTAAATACGGGTAGACGGGCAGAAAATTTATCACTTAATGGTAGCCTGGTCAATGAACTATCCAGGTAAAATGAAGCACCTGAAGTAGTAAAAATCCTGGCAACTGGTTCCTTTTCTGTAATCTTAACCTGCAATACATTATTATTGTCAAAAAATATTTCTGCTCTTTTTATCCACGAGTTTTTTTGCAATGCATTTTCCATTTCTGTCAGATTAAGTGAACTTACCGTTGCACTTTTGAACGATTTCCCATTGACTTTTTCGAGAACCTTCAACACATCTTTTTTATAAATGAAATTTTCATTTTGAATTCCGCTAATATTTATTTCTACCCCCGTTACCTGTTCATTATTTTTACGCGTAATAGCTGCCACCAATAACACAATCAATCCTGAACCCAGTACTACCCATACTGCGATTACAAGAACCTTCCTAAATGTGTATTTTTTATTGCCTGACATATTTTTTAAATATTATTCAACAATATTTTTTTTATAGGTTCTATTAATTGATCAATATTTCCTGCTCCGGCCGTTATCAATAATTGTCCACTTGTGCTTTCTTTTATTGATTGCAGATAATTACCCTGCAAATATTTTAACAGTTCTTCCCGGGAAATAACATCTGCATTTTTATTTTTCATTTCTTCCAATATCATCTGGCTGCTCACACCTTCTATCGGCAATTCCCTTGCAGGATATATAGGGAGTATCAAAATTTCATCTGCCATATCAAGGCTTTCAGCAAATTCTTTTGCAAGATCTCTTGTCCTCGAAAACAGGTGTGGCTGAAAAATTATCGTACACTTTCTTTTGCTGAATAAACTCTTTGCACCTCTGATCAATGCATTTAATTCTTCAGGATGATGCGCATAATCATCTACGAAAACAACATTGTATTTTTCTTTTTCAGCTTCTGATGGACTAATAATGTATTCAAATCTCCTTTTCACTCCCCTGAAAGTTTCTACCGCATTTTTTATTTTTACCGGGTCTATTTTCAAGGAATGTGCAATGACAATAGCGGCTATTACATTCTCTACATTATGCATTCCTCCCATATTCAATTTCACATTATCCAACATCCAGCTTTTTGTCATCACATCAAATTCATAACCACCATTATGCATGGTAATACTGGAGGCCCAGGCATCAGCAGCAGTATTCTGAATACTATATTGTATATGGTTATCTGCAGAAAACTTTTTTTCCCGCAAACCATATTTTGTCAATAAAAGTCCTTTTGCTTTAAGTTGATTGGCAAATTCTACAAATGCATTCTGCATATTTTCTTTGGTGCCATAAATATCAAGGTGGTCTGCATCCATTGCAGAAATAAGAGCTATGTCAGGCGATAATTTTAAAAAACTCCTGTCATATTCATCTGCTTCCACAACAGCAACATTATTGTCACTACTCCAGAAATTAGTATTATAATTTACTGAAATTCCGCCCAGGAAAGCATTACAACCAAAACCTGAATGCCGAAGGATATGGGCCACCATAGTACTGATAGTTGTTTTACCATGCGTGCCGGCAATACAAATATTAAAAGAAGATTTAGTTATTTGCTGTAATACATCACTGCGTTTTGCTATTTCGTAATTGTTTTCTTTATAATAATTAAACTCTTTGTGCCCACTGGGAATAGCCGGAGTATAAACCACCAAGTCAGCCTTTTTATCAAGCAGTTCTACATCATCTTCATAATGAATAATTATGCCTTCACTCTCCATTTGCCTGGAAAGCGGGGTAGGTGTTTTATCATACCCACTCACTGATACCTTTTGGCTTAGGTAATATCTTGCCAGGGCGCTCATTCCAATGCCGCCGATACCAATAAAATAAACACGTGATATGGTCGTATAATCTTTCATTATTTAATTAAATCCTGATGTACTATTTTTTAGTTTTTTATTAATTAACTATTTTTATAATCTCTTTAGCTATTACGTCATCGGCATCAGTTATTGCTAATGGAATAATATTTTTTTTAAGTTCTTGTTGCAATATTTCATTTTTTGATAAATCAATTACAGTCGCTACCAGTTGTTCTTTTGCTTCATTATCCTTTATCATCAAAGCCGCATTTTTATTCACCAGGCTCATTGCATTAGCTGTTTGGTGATCTTCCGCCGCATATGGATATGGCACTAACACTGCCGGTTTGCCAATTACACACAATTCATACACAGTACTTCCCGATCGGCTGATAATTATGTCCGCAGCAGCATACGCATACTCCATCTCATTTATAAAATCATTTACCCAAATATTTGCTCTTCCTTCTCCTACCAACATATATTGTTCCGCTGTACTTCTTCCGGTTTGCCATATCAATTGTAAATCGTTTTGTGCAAACTCATCAATGTGTGTTGCCAAAGCCTCATTAATACTTTTAGCACCCAGGCTACCGCCAATAGCCAATACTGTTTTTTTATTTTCATCCAATCCGAAAAATTGTATCCCTTCGCCTCTTGCCACAAATGTTTTCACAATATTTTTTCGTACTGGGTTTCCTGTTAGCAACAGTTTTTCTTTTGGGAAAAATTTTTGCATGCCATCGCTTGCTGCAAAGACTTTAGTGGCTCTTTTTCCTAATAACATATTACTCTTTCCTGCAAATGAATTGCTCTCATGTACGAATGAGGGAATTCCTTTGCTCTGCGCAAATCGCAATACAGGAAAAGTTGAATATCCACCCACTCCTACTACTGCATCAGGCTTAAAGCGTTTAAAAATTCTCCTTACCTGAAGGAAACTTTTTACCAGTTTGAAAGGCAGCCCTATATTTTTTATCAAAGAACTTCTGTTAAACCCCGCTATATCCAAACCCTCAATTCTGTATCCGGCCTGCGGTATTTTTTCCATTTCCATTTTTCCTTTTGCCCCAACAAATAAAATTTCAATCGCCGGTTCCATTTTCTTCAAAGCATTGGCAATTGCCAATGCCGGAAAAATATGCCCCCCCGTACCTCCACCGGCAATAATGATTCGTATGGTTTCATTCTTTTTTGAAACATCATTGCTATCTTTATTTTTGATCCTTTCATTCTGCATGCTCATTTTCCTCTTCTTTATCGGCTAAAGCATTTTCTTCAGCCCTTTGAATTGCTAATTCTGCATTTTTACCTTCTGCCTGCTCCACATTCCTGGCTACACTTAAAATAATTCCAATAGAAAAACAGGTAAACAACAGGCTACTTCCCCCCATACTCACCAATGGCAAAGTGACTCCGGTAGTAGGAAAAATATTGACATTAACCGCCATATTTACCATAGCCTGAATTACCAAAGTGAAACTTAACGCCACTGCCAGGAATGCCCCAAAGGCATACGGACATCGTCGAAAAAGCCTGATACTTCGAAAAAGAAAAAGCAGGTAGATTAATAAAATTACTGCCCCTCCAACAAGGCCATATTCTTCAATAATGATTGCATAAATAACATCGCTATAAGGATGGGGCAGAAAATTTCTTTGCTCACTTTTACCCGGCCCTTTACCGAATATGCCCCCGGAAGCAATAGCAATTTTTGCCTGCTGAATCTGGTACGAAGCATCTTCATTGCCGGCATACATAAAATTTTGTACCCGCTTTACCCATGTTGGCATTCTACCAAAAGTTAATACGGCAGGTAAATCTTTTGAAACATGATCTTCGTGATTATAGTAATGAGAAGCGACAGAAACTAAAATGATCAAGGGAATTAATGCAGCGCCCACAACAAGCAAAATATGACGAACCCTTACCCGGCCAATAAACATTAGCATAAGCGCTATACCGCCAATCAATAAAGAGGTAGATAAATTAGCAGGTGCAATCAGGATACAAATAATAAAAACAGGAAGGATCAAAGGAATAAAGCCTTTTTTAAAATCTTTAATCACATTTTGTCTTCTACTCAGGAGCCGACTCATATACATAAACAATGCGAGCTTTGCCAGGTCAGATGTTTGAAATGTAAGATTGACTAATGGTAATCTGATCCACCGATTAGCTTCATTTATATTACTGCCATATTTTAAAGTGTATAATAAAAGCGGTATAGAAATGATAAATAAAATGGAAGCCACGCGAGAATAAATAGTATAATTAACCCTATGTGCAAAATAAATAATAATTACTCCTAATGCTATGTATCCCACCTGCTTAAACAAATAACTTTCTGTTGTTTTGTTCATCCTATAAGCAAGTGACCCTATGCTGCTATAAACCACCAAGATACTAACCATTGTAAGCATGCATACAATGGCCCAAATCACTTTATCTCCTTTGGTACGGTTCAAAATATTGCCCGTTACTTCCTGTGCGGAAGAGAATGTGTTAGATACTATTTGTTTTGTTTCACTCATTTATAATTACTTCCATTATTTTAATTCAAGAAGTTTCAATGTTTTTAAATTTCCTTTTTATAGATCTTTTACTGCTTCTATAAACTGCATCCCACGATCCTCATAATTTTTAAAAAGATCAAAGCTGGCACAAGCCGGTGATAACAAAACCACATCACCTTTTTCAGCAAAATGAAAAGCTGCCTGTACAGCACCCTTTGCACTCTCTGTATTTACAATCAATGACATCTCGCCGCCGAATGCCTCATGTATTTTCCTGTTATCAACTCCCAGGCATACAATAGCCTTTACTTTTTCTTTCACCAAGTCTTTTATAAAAGAATAGTCATTTCCTTTATCCACTCCACCAAGAATCAAAATCACAGGCTTAGTCATTGATTCAAGTGCATACCAGGTGCTGTTTACATTAGTTGCTTTACTGTCGTTTATAAACTCCACCCCTCTTATGGTAGCAACGGTTGACATCCGGTGATCAAGACTTTCAAATGTTTGTATTGAATCCCTGATTTTTTCTTTCCTTATATCCATTACCACTGCTGAAAGTCCTGCCGCCATTGTGTTATATTGATTATGTTTTCCTTTAAGTGCAAAATCTTCCACACTCATATTCATTTCTTCTCTTTTCCATTTTAAATGCATTTCAGCATCTATTATATATGCGCCCTGGGGCAATTGCTTGTTCATACTTATTGGTAATGAGTTAGACTGTTTTAAAAATTGATTCACATACTTTATAGTTACTTCATCATCTGCGTTATAAATAAAAACATCTTCTTTAGTTTGATTTTCTATAATTCTGAATTTACTTTTTATATAATTTTCAAAATTGTATTCATACCTGTCTAAATGATCTTCAGTAATATTGGTTATTATGCCAACATCTGCTCTAAACGTTTTTATATCATCCAATTGAAAAGAACTTATTTCTATCACATAGATCTTTTTAGGATCTGCGGCCACCTGCCTTGCAAAAGAAAATCCTATATTCCCAACCAAAGCGCAATCCAACCCTGCAGATTGATATATGTGATATATCATAGATGCAGTGGTTGTTTTTCCATTGCTACCGGTGACGGCTACGATTTTACTATTGCCTTTATACCTGTAAGCAAATTCTATTTCGCTTATTATCTCAATTCCACTTTTCCTTAAAAGCTTTACTATTTCGCTTTTCTCAGGAATGCCAGGACTTTTAATAACCAGTGATGCCTTTAAAATTTTCTCTCTGGTGTGCGCTCCTTCTTCAAATTCAATTACATGCCTAGCCAGTTCCTCTTTAAATACCGGGTTGATGAGTCCTCCGTCACTTACCAGCACATCAAATCCATTTAACTGTGCAAGCAATGCTGCACCTATACCGCTTTCGCCGGCACCCAGTATTACTATTCTATCTTTCATTCGTCGTTTTCAATTGTACTCACAATTAAAAAATAATGGTTCTTCAACGGTATGAACTTTGCGGGCAGGAAAAGCCATCACAGGATATGGTGAGAACTAACTTTTCTTAAAATCATTTTCATAGAGACAAACATCATTTCATTTTGTACCCTTCACCTTTTTCCTGGATTATACGAGTCCACCCAAATACTCGTAAAATTTTTAAAAAATCATTTTCATAAAGACAAATCCAATTCTTTTATCTCAATTTTAATGTAACCACCGCAAACACTACCGTTATAATAGTTACTACCCAAAAACGCACTGCAATTTTACTCTCGTGATAACCTAATTTTTGATAATGATGATGCAGGGGACTCATTAAAAAAACTCTTTTCCCTTCTCCATATTTCCGCTTAGTGTATTTGAAATAAGTAACCTGTATCATTACACTTAAATTCTCTATTAAAAACACAAAGCAAAAAATAGGGATCAACAATTCTTTCCTTACTATAAAGGCCAGGGATGCAATGATGCCACCCAGTGCCAAGCTTCCTGTATCACCCATAAAAACCTGTGCCGGATAAGCATTGTACCATAAAAACCCCACACAAGCGCCAACAAAGGCGGCAACAAAAATGGAAAGTTCGCCCAGGTTGGGGATGTACATAATGTTTAAATAATCGGCAATGCGCACATTACTGCTTACAAAAACAAATACGCCCAAACCAATTCCAATTATAGCGCTAACACCGGTTGCCAACCCATCTAATCCATCAGTAATATTTGCCCCATTTGAAACCGCCGTTACAATAAAAATTACAATAAGTATGTAAAGAATATATGTATAGTCTTCCCACTTCTGAGGCAACAACCTGGCATAATTGAATTCATGTGTTTTCACAAAGGGAATAGTAGTAATTGGTGTTTTCACCGTTACAAACCTGTGAACTTCGCCATCGGCAATTACAGTGTCTTCACTCAATTTATGTTCGCCCCGCTGCGGCACAAATGCACTACCGGTATTATTCCCTATAATTTCCCGCTTCACTACCACACTTGGATTAAAGTAAAGTGTAGCTCCAATAATGATCCCAAGAATAATTTGTCCTAATATTTTAAATTTTCCGGCAAGGCCATCTGCATTTGTTTTTTTATACGGGATCCCTTTAGCCTTTGAAATTCGTCTTGCTTTTATTTTTAAATAATCATCTATAAAGCCTATTATACCCAGCCAAACAGTACATAGTAGCATAAGTCTCACATAAACTTTGTCTAAATTTGCCAGTAATAAAGTGGGGATTACAATAGCGAGCAAAATAATAATCCCTCCCATAGTTGGAGTTCCACTTTTCATTTTTTCTCCCGCTAATCCAAGTTCTCTAACTGATTCACCTACTTGTTTTTTCCTTAAAATTCCTATCAGCCGTTTACCGTAAATAGTGGTAATTAACAATGACAATATCACTGACACCAACACCCTGAAGGTGATGAAATGGAAAAGTCCACTACCCGGAAATTTGATCCCGTTTTTAGTAAACCATTCAAAGAGGTGATAAAGCATTTAAATTGTTCTTTTTAAATTTTTACTTTCTGCTTTTTTATTTTCCTAACAAATCAAACATTTCCGCCAAAATCTTTTTATCATCAAAATCTTTTTTTACTCCATTTATTTCCTGGTATTTTTCGTGTCCTTTCCCAGCCACTAATATGATATCCTGTTTTTGCGCCAGGGTAACTGCTGTTTTAATAGCTTCTTTTCTCTCTACAATCGAAATGCATTTTTTCCTTGCGGTAATTGGCACGCCTGCTTCTATTTCCTTTATGATTTGCCCGGGATCCTCATTCCTTGGATTATCAGAAGTGAAAATGATTTTATCACTGTATTCACATGCAACTTCCGCCATAACGGGTCTTTTTGTTTTATCTCGATTGCCACCACAACCCACTACAGTTATTATTTTTTCCTGTCCCTCTCTTAAATTCTTTATAGTCGCCAACACATTTAGTAACGCGTCAGGGGTATGCGCATAATCCACTATTCCAACTACTTTTTCTTTTAAAGAAATCATATAATCGAATCTTCCCTCGGCTCCATCAAGACTGCTTAATGTTTGTAAAACAGTTTCTTTATTTTCACCTAAACATATTGCAGCTCCATATACCGCTAATAAATTATAGGCATTAAATGAGCCTATTAATCTAAAATGAACTTCTATATCATTGATCAATAACTGAAGCCCCAACAGAGAATTTTCTATTATTTTTCCTTTAAAATCAGCCATCTTTTTCAGGCTATACCAATATTTTTTTGCTTTTGTATTTTGCAACATTACTTCGCCACGCCTGTCATCGGCATTGCTCAAAGCAAAAGATGTAGATGGCAAAGAATCAAAAAATGATTTTTTTACTCTTATATATTCATCAAAAGTTTTATGATAATCAAGATGATCATGGGTAATATTGCTAAAAATTCCACCGGTAAAGTGCAAGCCCTCTATCCTGTGCTGAGCCAGAGCGTGTGAGCTCACTTCCATAAATGCATGCGAGCATTGGCCCGCATGCATTTTGAACAGAAGTTGATTCAAACTGAGGGTATCAGGGGTAGTAAGTGTTGCAGTTAAAATCTCATCACCAATTTGATTTTGAACGGTGCTGATTAAACCACATTTATAGCCTAGGGAAGAAAATAATTTAAATAATAAAGTAGCAATCGTTGTTTTTCCATTGGTTCCTGTTATGCCTATAAGTTTAATTTTTTCCGTAACCTGTCCATAAAAATTATGAGCCATAATTCCGGCAGCTATACTACTATTTTCAACAACCGTATATTGCACTTTTTGATTAATTAATTCTGGCAATTTTTCACAGATGATTGCAACCGCTCCATTCGCTATTGCAATGTCAATAAAATTATGTCCATCGGAAAGTGTTCCTCTTTGAGCAATAAAACATGAACCCGGAATCACCTTTCGTGAGTCAAGCTGTAAATCAATAATTTCAGTGTCGGTGGAGCCTAATACTGAAAGAATATTTACTTTATACAATATTTGTTGCAACAATGCCATTAATTCAATTGTATTTTAATTGATTGCCCTTTATTAAATTCTGAATTTTGTGCTATAGACTGGTAAATAACTTTTCCTTTTCCTGATACCATTACTTTTAAACCCATATTTTCGAGGAGATAAACCGCGTCTTTTAAACCCAAACCCTTAACGTCAGGAATTTTATCTTTCCCGGCAGTAACATTATCAGCAAATAACTGCGCCCTTCCATCCTGAAGGATGGTTGTTCCCCAATCTCCTTTTCCATCATTCCCAATTTCTTTATATTTAAATACATCCAGAATATTATTGAGATCCGATTTCATTCCATAAAATTTATAGAGGCTACTGTCCCCGTTTGTTTCAAATTGATTTATTGACTCCTTGGCAATTTTTGATGCATACAACCTGTCTGCTACTTCTTTAAAGACTGGCCCGGCAACTACTCCGCCATAGGCAAGTCTTGATTCTTTCCCATTTTGAATTACTACTGCTATACTATATTGAGGATTATTAAATGGAATAAATCCTATAAAAGCAGATTGATAAATTTTATCACCTTTATTATATCCGCGATTATCCATTGCCGTTACAGCAGTACCGGTTTTACCACCAAACTCATAAAGATTATTTTTAAGAGCATGTCCCGTTCCATGCTCATTTTCTACCACTGCAAGCAAACAGGCTTTTAATTTTCCCAGAGTTTCATCACTACAAATTTTATCTACTAATACCTCTGGCTTAAAAGATTCGACCGGTACTCCCATTTCATTTATAGAATTAACGAGATAGGGTTTCATCATCTTTCCATCATTAGCAACAGCATTATAAAGCATAAGCAGGTTCAACGGAGTCACCAGTTCCTCATAACCATGTGCCATAAAGGGAATAGTCGTTTTTGCCCAATATTTACTGCTTGGTTTTTTTATATATGGAGTTGCTGCTCCCACAATATCAATTCCTGATTTTTTATCCAGCCGCAAATGATCCAAATGCTGATAAAATTTTTCAGGCTGATTATGATAGTACATATCCGCAAGTTTTGCAAATGCCACATTCGACGAACGCGCAAATGCTTCTTTTACAGTTAAGAGGCCAGTCCCTAAGTGCGAATCCTTAATTGTCAAACCGTAAAAATTTTTTTGGCCACCTTCACAATCCACAATACTTCCTGTATCTACATATTTATCTTCAAGAAGTGATAATAGTGTCGCTAACTTAAATACAGAACCTGGTTCTGATTTTTTACCAACACCATAATTATAATCTTCCAGGTATTCACCATCAGGCCTTCTACCCAAATTGGCAATTGCTTTTATTTTACCTGTTTTTACTTCCATTACAATACAGGTTCCCTGGAGCGAATTATTTTCTTCCATCATCTTTAATAAAGCATTTTCAGCCACATCCTGTATGTAAGTATTTATTGTGGTAATAATATCTTTCCCATTTTCCGGTTCTATTTCTGCACCATCCACAGGCACATAAGCTCCAGCCATATATCTAACCAGACGTTGGCCTGTCTCACCTCTTAGCACACTGTCATAAGATCTTTCAAGTCCCACATTCCTGCTAGTATCTCCTCTTGAAAGTCCAATGGTACGATTGGCCAGTAGTACGTAAGGATTAACCCTGTTATCCCTTACATCCACAATAAATCCACTTTTATTGCGCCCCTGCCTTACCAAAGGAAAGTCTCTCAATGCCTGGTATTGTTCAAAAGAAATTTTCTTTTTTAGAGGAAAATACCTGGCTCTTTTTTTATAAGCCGACAGCAGAAGTTTCCTGTAAAAAGCCTTACTGCCATCTTTAAATAAATTAGCCAGAGAAAAACTAAGTGAATCCAGGTTATGATAAAATCTTTTTCCCTCTTTTTCCCGCAAACCATCAGCAGCAAAATCAACGTATATGTCAAAAACCGGAATTGAAGTGCTTAGCATATTGCCATCTTCACTATAAATACTCCCGCGCTCCGCATCAATATCTATATATTTCAGATGCTGCTTATTGCTCATACTTTTCCAATACTGGCCCTGCACTCTTTGAATGTAAATAGCACGGCCCAGCACGATTACTCCCAGCACAATAATGCCAAGGAAGCAAAGGTGAACACGCCACAATATGTCTTTTTTTATATCCAAAAACGGTTAATTATTAATTTCGTTTTTTGTTTATTTTTATTTTTCTTGCAAAGTGTCTGTAAGTCTTACCGGCGGAACTAATATTGGTTTTAGGTTTAATGGCTCTACTGCCTTTGCAATCTCACTTTCTTTACTTCTAAATATCACATCCTGCTTCACAGTTTTAAATTCGTACTCCATTTCTTTTAGATTCTTTTCTGTTGTACTTATTTTCCTTATCGTTTTATCTGCATAATGCCCGTTAGCTATGTAAAGAATTGCAATCGCAGCGATAAAAAAATAAAATGGAATATTTTTTACAATCCACTGGTTGTACATTATCCCTTTCCGTTTTTTTTTCGGACGCTTGTCTATTTTTTTTTCTGATTCCATTTTTCAAACAAATGAGCCTTATTTTTTGAATACCTCTACACCTCAGAAACCTTCCTTTTTTCAGCAATACGCAATTTTGAGCTTCTTGATCTTGGATTATTTTTTGTTTCCCGCACAGAAGGAATAATAGGTTTTTTAGTAATAATCTTTAATTCATTGCTTCTAGATTTTCCATATAAATCATTCAACTGTTCTTCTTCAAAATTTCCATACCGGAAAAAATTCTTAACAATCCTGTCTTCCAGAGAATGAAAAGTAATCACCACCATTCTTCCCCCTTCTTCCAATACCTCAACTGATTGTTGCAACAATTCTTTTAATGCATTTAATTCATCATTTACTTCTATCCTTAATGCCTGGAATACCTGGGCAAAATATTTTTCAGGATTTCCTTTCACCACCGGGTATATCGCATTCTTAAATTCATTAATCGTATTTAGCGATTGGGTTTTTCTAATTTCAACAATTGCCTTTGCTAATGTTTTTGAATTAGTAACCTCTCCAAACTTTTCAAAAATCTTATGCAACTTCTCTTCTGAATATTTTGCAAGTATATCCGCCGCTTTATTCTTTTCATTTTGATTCATCCTCATATCCATCTCCGCATCAAACCTTGTTGAAAATCCTCTTGAGGCTACATTTATCTGGTGACTCGAAACTCCAAGATCAGCAAGAATACCGTTTACTTTTACAATTTTGTGAAAACGAAGAAAGCGCTGTAGATGTCTAAAATTGTGAGGCACAAAAATCAAACGCTCATCTGATTGCAAATTTTTTTTGGCATCTTCATCCTGGTCAAAAACAATTAATTTTCCCTGTTCATTTAATTCTTCAAGTATTTTTTTACTATGCCCGCCACCACCAAAAGTGCAATCCACATAAATGCCTGAAGGAATTATCTGCAGGCCCTCTATTACCTCCTGTAATAAAACAGGCACATGGTATATGCCCTCATCCTGCATGATTATTGATTTGTTGTTTTACCACCTGCCATTACCTCCTTCGCTAAATCGCTAAATGCTTCCGGTGAAAAAGTTTCAAAGAACTGTTGATATTTTATTTTATCCCAAATTTCTATTTTATCAATTGCCGAAACCAGCACGATGTCTTTTTCAAGCCCTGCATATTCCATCAGGTTTTTAGGCAGTAACAGGCGGCCTGCATTATCCAACTCAACTGCTGTTGCACCATTCAGAAAATACCGTCGGAATTGCCTTACTTTTGGATCAAAATCATTCAGATTGCTCAATTCAGAAAATATAGGCTTCCATCCTTTGGATGTGTATAAACTCAAGCAAGGTTCAAAACCACGATTGACAACAAAAGAAGCACCTCCAGTTTCTGGCAATTGTTTTTTAAACCCTACCGGTAACAGAAAGCGACCCTTCGCATCTAATGTAGCTTCGTATTCACCTATAAAGCCTGTCATTATGAACTAATTAGAAATGATTTTTAATAATTTCCACAAAATAACACTTTTTCCCACTTTTTGAACATTTTTGGGAAAAACTTTTTTATCCACCTATTTGTATGGGTTAGCAAGAAAGGCTTACACTGTGCACAACCGCGATTCACATGTGCAAAAGTTGTGAGTAAAATGTGCAAAAACAGTACGATGTTTTTTGATATCTAAAAATAGCTTATAGTGTAAACTAAAATGGGATAAGTTAAAATTCAGGATTTTCTTTTTTAGAAAAAGACTAATACAACCGTCGATTTTAAAAAAAATTAAATATGTAAATACTTGAGATGAGAGGCTTGATTCACCCAATTAATTTGAGATAAGCAAAAAAATATCTTGGTATTTTTGAAATGGATAACCAGCAGGCAATCATTATTTTTAGGGTTATAACCGCCTATTTTAAATAAAGGAAAAATAGAAGAAAATTTGATCCTGTAAATTTTATCCTTACTTTTTCAGCAAAGAAAAATCCAATGTAAAGCAACTTCCTTTTCCCGGAGTGCTCTCTACTTTTATTTTCCCATGATGAGCATCAACAATTGTTTTTACATAGCTTAGCCCCAATCCAAAACCCTTCACGTTATGGATATTACCAGTATGAGCACGATAAAATTTTTCGAAAACACGATTAAGAGTTTCTTTATTCATTCCAATCCCGTTATCTTCTATTTTAATACGCACATGGTTATTAAAATTTAGTGTAGATAATTTTACTTTGAGATTTTCTTTGGAATATTTTACGGCATTATCTAAAAGGTTGTTTATAAGATTAGTAAAATGAACATCATCAGCAAGTATTAAGTCGTGCTTCGCATCCAGATGCAATTCTAATATACCCTCTTTCTCTTCTAAAGGAAGTTTAATGTTATTTAATGCAGCATGAATTAGATCATGTGTATGTAAAGGTTTTACATTTAGTTGAATTTCCTGTTTATCAAGCAGAGCCGCCTGTAATATAGTTTCTACCTGCTTATTCATTCTTTTATTTTCATCTTTGATAATCCCAGAAAAATAATCCATCTTACTTCGGTCATTAATTACTTTTTCATTTTTTAAAGCATCCACGGCAAGTGAAATAGTAGCCAATGGCGTTTTAAATTCGTGGGTCATATTATTAATAAAATCAGATTTTATTTCACTCAGTTTTTTCTGGTTTAATAAAGCTCTTATCGTAATAAAAAATGCAGCAAAAATTATACAGGTAAAAATAATAGCTCCCACTACCATCCAGAGCATTTGCTGCCAAATGATATTTTTAATATGAGGAACCACAATTACTAAAAGTTCCTGAGGAATAAGACCTTCGCCCACACTTCCACTGGGTGCATCAAGCGGATAAACAAAGGATTCATTATTGACAGTATCAGAATAAGCCTGGTAAAACTTTTTAGATTGAAGATCATCGCCAATCATCGAAGTGGTAGTAACAGCAAATTCAAAATCAATATTTTTAATACTATTTTTTTCGAATGCTTTTTTTATTCTTGATCTTATTTCTTCCCGCGAAAATTTATGAGCAATGGTTGAAGGAAAAACGTTTAAAGGGAACAGTAAATCCGAATTTTTCCGGTTATCAAATGGGGACATTTTTCCCTTTTCCTCTACCAAATCATTGGCGGCTGTAGCAGTTACAATTTTTATGGTTTCTTCAAACTGCAACTCCTTATCCTGTAGCGCTTGCTTTATCCAGACAATCTGAAAAAAAATAATTCCCAATAAGGAAATAAAAACAAGAATAGTAATGATGGGGAAAATTTTTTTCATTCAGGCAAATTTAAACTTCGAATGCGCTAAAACACAAACACAGCACAGATAAGTGTATTTTTTAACTATCTATTATCTTTTAAATTTTAGATTATAAATGTACTTTCTTAATAGTTTCAACAATTAAATATAAATTAGATTTATGATTTCAGCTTCAAAAGGAATATTATTAATTGCTAATCCATTCTTAAAAGACCCTAATTTTAGGCGAACCGTAATTTTTATATGCGAGCATATACCGGAAGGCACCCTCGGTTTTGTTCTAAATAACCAATTCACAAAAACGCTTAATGAACTTTTACCGGAATTAACTGATAGCAAATTCCCGGTTTACCTGGGAGGACCTGTACAAGGAGATACGCTTCATTTTCTCCACCAATACCCGGATTTAATCAGTGGGGGTGAAGAAGTTTTTGAAGGAGTATATTGGGGAGGTAATTTTGAAAGTTTATTAATTCATATGAAAAACAAGGATATCAACCCTGCAAAAATCAGGTTTTTTATCGGGTACAGTGGATGGGCAGAAGGGCAACTTGAATACGAATTAAATAAAGAAAGCTGGATAACATCTACTGCTACACGAAAATTAATCTTCAACACCTGCACTGCAGATACCTGGAAAGAATCCCTGATTCACCTGGGAGGTAATTACAAAATGATGATCAATTTCCCTTTAGACCCCGAAATGAACTGACATTTATAACATTGTCATGAACAGGCAGATATTATTAAAAATCTAAAAATGGCAGTTAACCTTAAAGCTATTTCGGATATATGTGTGGATTCTCAAAAAGATAGAAGCCGGTTAATATAAAATAGAATCTCCAACTCTTCTGCTAAATACATTTTTGATGTAAGTTTGATAAACATAACATCAGTATAAACCCCTTCATCACGAAACTATTGCTTTATAAATTATTATTGAAGCCTTCAAGAATAGCTATTCACTTTTATTGTCGCCGTATCATTATCAATAATAAGTCAATGCTTGATCAGCAAGGCCCTTTACTGATAGCTGCTAATCATCCCAATTCTTTTTTAGATGCAATTATAATAGCTACTCTTTTTAAATCTCCCGTATATTCACTGGCAAGGGGAGATGTGTTTATCGGAAAAATAATAAATAAAATTTGGCATTCTTTCAATGTGCTCCCTATATACAGAATAAGTGAAGGATCTGAAAAACTGGAAAACAATTACACCACATTTGAAGCTTGCCAAAAACTTTTTGAACAAAAAAAAATAGTTTTAATTTTTAGCGAAGGACAATGTGTTAATGAATGGAAATTACGTCCTTTAAAAAAAGGAACAGCAAGGCTCGCAATTACTGCCTGGCAACAAAATATACCTCTAAAAGTGTTGCCCGCTGGAATAAATTACAGTTCATTTAAAAAATACGGTAAAACCCTAATTCTAAATTTTGGAAATATTATTGAACAAAATGAATTACATGAAAACATGGCTTCGGGAAAAGCGATTCATGAATTTAATAAAAAATTAAAAATACAGTTAGAAACTCTTGTGTACGAAATACAAGATAATGATCCTGAAACTTTAAAAAGATATTTTTTTAAAAAAACATCTTTCATAGAAAAAGCAATTTTGTTTTTTCCTGCAATGATTGGATTTATATTAAATGCACCTTTATATACATTGATTCATTTAATAATAAAAAGAAAAGCCGCAGATCATTATGATTCAATAATGACAGGGTTATTATTTTTCCTATATCCATTATATATTTTATTAATTACACTGATGGTAGTCTTTATAACAAAAAACCTACTTGCTTTTTTCTTATTATTACTATTCCCTTTAAGCACATTATGCTACCTGCATTTTAAAAACGTCATTCCGGCAAATAAAAAATGTAAAACTAAAATTGGTTAGGTTTCGAAGCAACACTTTGGGTATTTCCGCTGCCAAATACTACTTTATTTATTTCTGCTTTAAAAAATTTAAGCAAAATACCACCAAGTAAGATTCCACTAAGCAAAACAACGCCTAATAAAAATCCAATAATCCCGAACAACACTGGCGAACTTTTTTTTACATCATAGGGAGGCTCTGGCTTATCAAGAACTTTAATAAGAGGAGTTTCTTTTTGTAATTTATAAGCAGCATTTTGCTGATTGGCTATTGCATTTGCATATTGCTGACGAATCATTTGTTTATCAGCTATTAAATTTTCGGTAGGTACTCTAAATTCAAGTTTAGAAGTATTGGTAAACAAAGTTTTCTTATCGATGTTAATTAATTGAGCATCTTTTGAATTCATGACAGCCCTCAAAGAATCAACTTTACCGGTTGCAAATTCAAAATCGCGCTTTGCTTTTTCTCTTTTCAGGTCAATATAGAATTTTGAAATCTTATCGATAAATCCATAACTGATGATTCTTACCAAATCTGGGCTTCGTCCTGTGTAAGAAAGAACGAAACTGTTATTCTTATTAATTGAAGCTGACAAGCCTTGATTTAATACTCCCCCCGCCCAGATAATTAACGCATTTTGATTAGCAGGCATTTTTATTTGAGACTCAAACAACCCTCTATGATTATTAAAATCATCAACCAGGAGCTCGGCAATAGTTTTGTTCCCTTTCGAAGAATCTCTTATTTGAGCCACTTCATCCCGGGTAGTGCGACTTTCAGCCAATTCAATAATATTAATTGAAGCATCATTGCTAAAATTTTTTGAGTTTTCTCCACTTCCAAGCAAGGCACCAAGAGCGGAAGGAGACGAACTATTATCACTATTGCTTGTCAATGGGAAAATAGAAGCACGTGATGTATAAGTAACCGGTTTTTGCAATGCATAAAAAATAAATGCAATAGCCAACAAAATACCACCTGCCAATATGATAACAATAAATTTTCGGAGCCGATGAAAGATTGCTCTTATTAATTCCTGGGTGGTCATAATAATTATTTAACTTTTGTTAATAGGTAAGCCACTAATATAGGAATAGCTGTAACTAAAACCTGGGTAGAAAAATTAGCTATCACGCCACTTTTAGGCCTGGTGGGTATCATAACTGTGCTTCCCTGTTCAACTTTAGGATAAAAGTGAAAAAATCCAAAATTCCGGGTTCTCCGACTTTTGCCATTTGCATAGGTAACATAGATTCTTCTTCTCCAGGGTCTCTCACCAAATCCCCCAGCCTTATCAATATAATAATTCAGATTAGCATGTTCTTTTTCAAAATAAATTTTT
Source organism: Bacteroidota bacterium (assembly GCA_030706605.1). Classification (GTDB taxonomy): domain Bacteria; phylum Bacteroidota; class Bacteroidia; order Chitinophagales; family Chitinophagaceae; genus Ginsengibacter. The sequence continues at coordinate 8,261 of JAUZOE010000040.1, read as the reverse complement.
AATTGATTCTGTACTTCTCCCTTTATTGTAACTACAGGATTGACTTTAGGAATAAATATTACATCTCCCTCCTGGAGGACCATATCGTACTTAGAACCTTTATATTCCATTGCTTTTTCAAGATCAATACTTATAGGCTCAGAAGGATTTAAAACAACACTGTCAATGATATTACCTGCTGAATCCTTTTTGTATTTTAAATGGCTCGATTTCTCAGAAGGATTTGCATAATTAAAAGTATTATCTAACCTGTATAAAATAGCGCCTTCAACATTTGAATTTTCTTTAAGGCCTCCTGCCCTGTCAATAAAAGAGGATAGACGTTCATTATCACTTAATTTGGGATAGGTTCCCGGAAATAAAACTTCACCATCAATCTTCACATTTCTCTGTAAATGAAAGGTGGGATTCTTTCTAACAAACACCTGGTCAAAAGGTTTTAATTTCACATTATCAGCTACAGAATCTATATCAAGATTTTGATTAATGGAATAGCTTTTTATAATGGTTTTTGTTGGTTTTAAGCCTTCCTTAGCAGAATCTATATTTACCACACTTGAAACCACAATACTTCCATATTCTGCAGAAGGCTTTAAACCATTAGCAAAATATAAAAGATCTTTAAGCGTCATTCCGCCATATTTCTGATAAGTACCAGGCTTACGTACCTCACCTTCTATAGAAATAAATTGCTTGTCAGAGAATTGATTTTTATTAAACACTTCTATAATATCATTAGGGCCTATTGGGATATTATCCGAACTATTCTGGTTTTTGTTAATATCCGATAGATTTACATCTATTTTATCAGAGACTAAATTTGTAGAATCTCCTGCACCTTTATACACATAAGCCCTGTCCAGAAATGAGTTGGGTGTGATACCTCCAGCTCTGTTGATGACATCAAAAAGCCGGTCACCCTTTCTTATTTCGTATACATTAGGATATGCCACCTCACCTTTTACGATTACTTTATTACTTAGCCCCGGGTTGATAGCATTTACTACTACAACATCTCCGTCATATAAAGGTTCATCTGTTACTTGCCCACTCGCCTTAATACCAATTGCATTAAAATTAACCGTCTTAATAGTTTGCTTTTCATTTACATTCCGGATAATAATTCCACCGGAGGCATAGGCATCAGGAGTAAAACCTCCGGTATATTTTAAAAGATCACGAACTCCCTCATTTTTTTTCAATTGATAATACATCGGCCTTTTAAACTGCCCCGATGCCAACACTTTTTTATCATAAAAAGGCACTATCACAAAATCATTATTTTCGAGATAAAGGTGCTTACCAAAATCACCGGTGTTTAAATATTTATAAACATCAATTGAATCAATGATTTGTCCATTCCTAGAAATAAGAATATTTCGCATATTTCCATATTTAGAAACACCCCCTGCCATAGCTACTACATTTAATGCATTGGTAAAAGCCGAAACTACTGCCGGACCTGGATTTTCTACATTACCTGACACCTGAACAACAATACTGCGCGGCTGGCCAAGTGTGACTGAAATATTCGTAGAAGGAGGAATTACTTTTTTAAACCGGTCCAAAATAATGGCTCGCGCATTTGAAAACGTAAGACCCTGTAAAGTCATTTTTCCTAATCCCTGAGGGAAAATGGATCCATCGCGTGCTACAATATAATCCTGTTCAAAATCAGCGCCTCCCCAAAGAGAAACAATAATGTGATCCCCAACGCCAATTGGATAATCTTCAGGAGGAGTAGAAAGTTGCGAAAGTTCTAATATCTGCCTATTCTGGAAAAGATTGCTTCCATAAACTGAAAGAGGAGAGGTTAAATTATTTTTGTAATTATCTTTTTGAATGCTGTCCTTAATGATTATATTTTTCTTCATCTCAGGCAATTCTTTATGAATATCTTCACCAGGCTTTTGATTTTGCTGGTTATAATCTTTCAAATAATTCTGCAAATCCGATGGAGCAGCAAGTTTCAACGCATTAGGATCTATAGGCAGATCCTGTGCATCTGCAGGTGCCTGGGCACACACGTGGGCAATAGAAATTAGTTGTGATATTGCTATAAAAAATGCAAGTAAAAAATATTTTTTACAGGCAAAATCAACTTTAAAAAAAATCATTTGAAAATAGGGTTAATACTTATTACTTTATAAACGAACAAATATATGATTTTATTTCAGTGGCTTGTTTAGTGCCTCATTGAATTGCAACCAGATTTCTTTAATAATATCTGCAGCAGGTTTTATATCTTTTAACAAGGCACTCACTTGCCCTATTTCCAGTTCTCCTTCTATCAAGTCTCCTTCAAACATACCTTTTTTAGCACGTCCCTTTCCTAAAAGATTCTCTAATTCTTTTGCAGACGCATTTCTTTTTTTCGCCTGAACTAATTCTTCATAAAAATTATTTTTCATGATTCGCACCGGTACCAGTTCCTTTAAAGTCAAGACAGTATCACCTTCACCTGAATTAATTACCTCGTTTTTAAACTTCTGATGCGATGATGCCTCATTACTTGCTACGAATCTGCTACCTATCTGAACACCTTCGGCTCCCAATACCATACAAGCCAGCATTTGCCTTCCGGTTGCAATACCACCAGCAGCAATTACAGGAATTCTTAAAGCTGAGCAAACTAAAGGAACTAAAACCATAGTCGTTGTTTCTTCCCTGCCATTATGCCCACCTGCTTCAAACCCCTCGGCTATTACTGCATCACAACCAGCATTCTCTGCTTTTTGGGCAAAGTGCTTGCTACTGACCACATGTAATACTTTAATTCCTTCTTTTTTTAAAAGAGAAGTATATGCAGCAGGGTTACCGGCAGAAGTTACCACCACATTTATTTTATTTTGTAATATCACTTCGATATGCTTTTCAATATCTGCATATAACAAAGGTAGATTTACAGCAAATGGCTTGTTAGTAGCTACTTTACATTTTTTAATATGTTCATCAAGAACCACAGGATACATGCTTCCTGCACCAATAATTCCAAGGCCACCGGCATTACTCACTGCACTCGCTAATCGCCATCCACTTGCCCAAACCATTCCGGCCTGAAGTATAGGGTAATCAATATTTAATAGTTGGGTAACCCGGTTTGTAAACATAATTAACTGATTAGTAAATTAGCCAATAAGCTAATTATGATCCCAAATTAATTTCTGTATTATCCCCGATGTTCAGAGATCGGGTTTCACCTATCACTTCGGTATCATTTCCGATAAGGGAATCATCAAGAACTACGTCATACAATTTGGAAAATGAACCAATGATAGACGCTTTTATAATGGAGGAATGTACAATTGTATTTTCGCCCATGGCAACATGGGGACCTATTATAGAATTCTTAATATCACAACCTTCGGCAATGCTTACCGGAGGTATAAAAATAGTGTTTTCAAATTTGTTGGATTCAGCAATAGTGCCCCCAAATTTTTGGAGTAAAATAGAATTTGATTGCAACAAAGATTCTTTTCTACCACAATCAAACCAGTTTTCAACCTTAAAACATCTGAATTTTGAACCACCCGCAATCATGCATTCTAATGCATCAGTAAGATTAAATTCATTATGGCTTTTAATATTATTAGTTATAATATCTGACAGACATTTAAAAAGCTGAGCCGAATCTTTTATTTTATAAAGACCTACCAAGGCCATATTTGATTTAGGAATAAATGGTTTTTCCACTACCCTGGAAATAAAACCATTTTCATCAATCTCTGCTACGCCAAAATTTCTGGGATCATCTACTTTCTTTACTCCAAGCATGGAGTATGGAGAAGAAAGCATTTCATTTATATTATATTCACAAATGGTATCGCCTAATACAATAAACACTTCATCATCTCCTATTATTTCCCTGGTCAGGTTTATAGCATGTGCTGTCCCCTTTCGTTCATTCTGATAAATAAAATAGCAGATAAGTTGCGGATATTTTTCCCGCATATAATCCTGTATCTTTTCGCCAAGATATCCAACAATAAAAATAAATTCATTAATACCGGCTTCATGCAACTGATCTACATTGATACTAAGAATTGTCTTTCCCGCTAAAGGTATCAAGGCTTTCGGTTGTGTGTATGTGTGCGGACGAAGTTTAGTACCTGCACCCGCTACAGGAATAATGGCCTTCATTTTTTTTTGATATTTAGTAGTCTTGTCACTCAAAAAGGGAAGTGAATATAGTAAAAGTTTTGGTTTTTGATTTTTGTTTTACATTAAATAATAAAAGTTTCATTTTTAATAAGCTTTCTTAGGAAATAAACTTTCCAGCAATTTAACTTATTAACTTTTTGTAGGTTTGCGCAAATTTCACATTTTATGCAAAAGGATAAATTGGTTTTCGATATTATTAATAAAGAGCTAAACAGGCAACGCGAGGGCATTGAATTGATTGCGTCAGAAAATTTTACTTCATTGCAGGTCATTCAAGCTATGGGAAGTGTGCTTACTAATAAATATGCTGAAGGTTACCCTGGTAGAAGATATTATGGTGGTTGCGAATTTGTAGATGAATCAGAACAATTAGCAATTGACAGATTAAAAGAAATTTTTGGTTGCGAATATGCTAATGTACAGCCACACAGTGGTGCCCAGGCCAATGCCGCATTAATGCTAGCCATATTACAACCCGGAGATAAAATTTTAGGGCTTGATTTAAGCATGGGCGGCCATTTAACCCATGGCTCGCCTGTAAATTTCTCAGGCAAACTATATGAGGCTCATTCTTATGGTGTAAAAAAGGAAACCGGCCTGATAGATTATGAAATGCTGGAAGAAAAAGCAAGAAAAGAAAAACCCAAATTGATTATTTGCGGCGCATCAGCCTATAGCCGCGATTGGGATTATGAACGTATCAGAAAAGTAGCCGATGAAGTGGGTGCTTTTCTTTATTGCGACATGGCGCACCCTGCCGGATTAATTGCCAAAGGATTATTGAAATCCCCATTTGAACATTGTCATTTTGTAACTTCTACCACACATAAAACATTGCGTGGCCCGCGTGGCGGAATTATTTTAATGAAAAAAGATTTCGAAAATCCATTTGGGCTAAAAAATCCTAAGGGAGAAACAAGAATGATGAGCCACCTGCTGGACATGGCTGTTTTCCCCGGCACACAAGGTGGCCCCCTGGAACATGTAATTGCGGCCAAGGCAGTTTCTTTTGGAGAAATATTAACCGATGAATTCACAGGTTATGCCAAACAAATACAATTAAACGCACAGGCAATGGCCAAAGCATTTAATACAAAAGGATATGATTTAATCAGCAATGGGACCGACAATCACCTGATGCTAATAGATCTTCGCAATAAGAACATTACCGGCAAAAAAGCCCAGGAAACGCTTGACAGAGCGGCGATAACGTTAAATAAAAACTCAGTACCTTTTGATGACAAAAGTCCGTTTGTAACTTCAGGCATACGGGTGGGTGTACCGGCCATTACTACAAGAGGTTTGAAAGAAATTGACATGCAAACAGTAGTTGATTTGGTTGATAAAGTCTTAATGAATCTTGATGATGAAAAAATCATTCTTTCAGCAAAGAATGACGTGAAGGACTTGATGAAGGGATTCCCTTTGTATCCTGAGCTGGGCTGATAAAATGAAAATATTTTTTACAAAATAATGTAGCTTTTTAATTCTGGTAGTTTACTTTCGTAGTATAAATTTATTTATGATACAACGCATACAAACTATATGGATGATTTTAGCGGCTTTTGCTGTTTTTCTAACCCTGAAATTTTCTTTTTATAGTGGCACTCTTGCATTAGATAATACTTTCCATGAAGTGGTTGCTACAGATAATCTCTTTATTCTGATTCTGACAAGTGCACTAGGTACAGGAATCATTATCAATATATTTCTTTTCAAAAACCGAAGTATTCAAATGCAAATAATTCTTGCTGCAATTTTAATAGAATGCCTTATTATTTATTTGTATATCCGGCAAACAAATCAATTTTCTGCTGGAAATTTTAACCTTTGGGCAGCTTTACATTTTATAATTATCCTGTTTTTATTTTTTGCTTTCAGAGGCATTTACAAGGATTCTAAATTGATTAAAGAGAGTAACAGGCTCAGGTAGTCTTTCTAACCCATATCGGATGATTTTGAGAAAAATTCTATTCCACCCAGATTAAAATCAGAACCTTTTTTCAATACTTTACCTGCCAAACATTTTCCCTAATTCTTCTTTTTTAAATTCAAGGAAAACAGGTTTACCATTGGGGGTGGTATTATTTATTTCGCAATTGAACAAATCTTCTACTAAAGTATTCAATTCTTTTTCTGATAATAAGGTCCCTGCTTTTACTGATTGCTGCCATGCCATGGACCGAAGCAATTTCTCTCTTTTACTAAAGCTCGCTTCCATATTAAAATGCTTGTATTGCTCCAACATTTTTTCTAAAGCCGCTTTTTCATTTCCATCGGTTATATCAGCAGGGGAACCCTGGATCACAAAAGTATTATGACCAAAATTTTCGACCTGGTATCCAAGTAAAGCTAGATCAAGCAAAAGGTCAGCCAGTAAAACAGCGTCAGCAGGCGCAAGTTCAATTGTTACCGGAAAGAGGCTTCTTTGAACACTAATAGGTTTTCCTTTTATGGCATTTACGAATCGTTCATACAATATGCGTTCATGCGCATTTTGCTGATGGATTACAATAAAACCATTCTCATTTTGAGCCAGGATAAAACTTTTATGAATTTGTATAAAATCTTCTGTTGTTGGTTTTTTGCTGGCTATTACCTGGTGATTATTTTTGAGAGGATTTTGAAAATAATCATCACTGGATTTACCGACATTTTCTAATGCCAGCTCAATTTTCAAAGATTTTTTTTCGGGTAAATTTTGCTGTAATAAATTGGCATCCCAATGTCCGATATCACTTTTGCTCTCAATAAAGTGCGCCTGATTTTTTTGAGTAAAGGTTTTATACAATGAAGAGCCAGTGGCTGCGAATTGCTTATCCTGAGTAAAAGGCTGGCTTACCGCTTCGGTATGCTGAATAGCTGAATCAAGCTCAAAATCCAGTGTAGGCGTTACGCTGTACTGTGCCAGCGCATGTTTTACCGCAGATTGCACAAATGCATAGATAATTTTTTCATCTTCAAATTTTATCTCCTGCTTGGTGGGATGCACGTTGATATCAAGGCGTGAAGGATCAATATCAATAAATAATGTGTACATCGGGAAACTATCTTTTGCTATCATATCGCTAAATGCATTCATAACAGCATGGTTGAGATAAGCGCTCTTTATAAAGCGATTGTTTACAAAAAAATATTGATCCCCTCTTGTTTTTTTTGTAGTTTCCGGTTTACCAACGAAACCTGAAATATTCATATAATCCGTTTCTTCCTTTACACTTACCAGTTTTGAAGAATAATTATTCCCGAGTATTTGAATGATTCTCTGTTTGAGAGAGCCTTTCTCCAGGTGAAATACTTCCTGCCCATTAGAAGTAAGCGAAAAGAAAATAGAGGGAAACGACATTGATACACGAATAAATTCATCCACAATATGGCGGAGTTCAGACGCATTACTTTTCAAAAAATTCCTCCGGGCAGGTACATTGAAAAATAAATTTTTCATACTGATATTAGTTCCCTCATCAGTTGCTACCGGTTGTTGCGATTTTACAATACTATTTTCTATCTCAATATAGGTACCAACAGATTCTCCGGTTTTTTTGGTTTTCAACTCTACCTGCGCCACACCAGCAATGCTCGCCAGCGCTTCTCCTCGAAAACCCATAGTTTTTATATGAAATAGGTCATCAATATTTTTTATCTTGGAAGTTGCATGTCTTTCAAAGCTCATCCTGGCATCAGTTTCGCTCATCCCTTTTCCATTGTCTATTACCTGAACCAATGATTTCCCCGCGTCATTAATATACAATTTTATCTCTGAAGCGCCGGCATCCACTGCATTTTCAAGTAGTTCTTTTACAGCACTTGCAGGACGTTGAATTACCTCACCCGCAGCAATTTGGTTAGCAATATTTTCAGGCAATAAGGTAATGATATCAGCCACAGATTTTCTTTTTTTACAATAAGTAAAATTAATGATTAATGGCCGGGGAAAAGAATGTTATTTGCAAAAAGTATACTAATTAACCCAAGTTGCTAATTAAAAAGGACATCGATAAAGAATAATTTTGAGTTACGACACTTAAAAAATCTTTACCGATGCTTAATGAAGATAAAATTATAGCAATTTTCTGTTTAGTGGATGATCTGCTAAAAGG
>JAUZOE010000004.1 GCA_030706605.1 Bacteroidota bacterium | reverse complement strand
TCGATGTCGGTTCGTCACATCCTGGGGCTGGAGAAGGTCCCAAGGGTTCGGCTGTTCGCCGATTAAAGTGGCACGTGAACTGGGTTCAGAACGTCGCAAGACAGTTCGGTCCCTATCTGTGATGGGCGTTAGAAAATTGAGAGGACATGACCTTAGTACGAGAGGACCGGGTCGTACGTACCGCTGGTGTATCTGTTGTGCCGCCAGGTGCAATGCAGAGTAGCTATGTACGGATAGGATAAACGCTGAAAGCATCTAAGCGTGAAACCAACCTCAAGATGAGTTTTCTTTTAAGGGTCGTCAAAGACTATGACGTTGATAGGCTATAGGTATAAAGGCAGTAATGTCAAAGCCGAGTAGTACTAATTGCCCGTAAGCTTTATCTTTTTTTTTATTGGTATTACAACTTTCCCTTTATGTTAATTTATTATTTTGAATATTGATTGTTGAATTATTTTATTTCAAAGTCTGTATTCATTCTCAACAAAATCATTTGTTGGTTTGTAAGAGTAAATTGTTTGAGTTATCTCATTCAAAGTTTCACTTTTATAATTCAGCATTACCTTTTTATGGTGGTTTTGCCGAGGGTGTTCACCTCTTCCCATACCGAACAGAGCAGTTAAGCCCCTCATGGCCGATGGTACTACACAGAAATGTGGGAGAGTAGGTAGCTGCCATATTTATTCAAGCCTTTCAGTTAATTCTGAAAGGCTTTTTTTATGGCCATTCGCCTTACTTATTTTATTCTTTCTTCTTAAAAAATTTAATCGCTGCTTTGAGTTGGATTTGGCTTATTGAGTTTTTCTATTCGAAAGAAACACCTGCCTGTCTTAATATTTCATCCATTGTTTTGCTGACTGATAAAGATAATTTGTGCGGAACCTTATTACTTTGCAACAAACCATTATCAAGGCAATGCATAACTTCTTTGATTTCATGTTCAAATCCATTACACAAATGTGGAATTGAAAAGTGTTGAGTTGTTCCGTCATTTAAATATACAGAAAAGTCTGTTGCTTTAAACCATGGATTGTCAATTTTAATGCGGCCTTTTGTACCTATAATTTCCGCCTCAATCGGTGTGTTAAATGAAATGGTTGATAACAAATGTGCAATTTGAAATTTTGGGTACTGTAGTATCACATTAGCATATTCGTCTACTTCTGTTATTGTTAGCTTTGATATAGTTTTAATTGTGCATGGTTCACCTAAAATTAAAGTGGTTAAAAAAATAGGATATATACCTATATCCAAAACAGATCCGCCTCCCAGCGTTTTATTAAACGATCTGCTGTCAAGACTTAAAGGAGCTGAAAACCCAAAATCTGCAGATACATATTGAGGTTCGCCAATCACATCTTCTTTGATTAATGAAAGAATTTTATCAATGAAAGGCATACAGGATGTCCATATTCCTTCCATTAAAAATAGGTTATTTTGTTTTGCAAAAGCAATCATTTCGGACGTTTGATTCCAGGAAAGTGACATTGGCTTTTCACACAATACTGCTTTTTTATTTTTTAAACAAAGCATGGTTTGTTCATAATGAAAAGCATGAGGTGTAGCTATATAGATAATATCAATATTTTCATCGTTTAGCAGGTCATTATAATTGTTATAAAATGTAGTAGCATTATATTTATCTGCATACATTTTTGCTTTGTGAATATCACGTGATGCTACAGCATATACTTCTGAGCCTTCAACAAAACAAAGTGCCTGGCAAAATTTATCAGCAATTCTACCAGCGCCTAAAATACCCCATCGATAGTTTTTTTTCATAAAAATTATTTCTATTTGATCAGAATTAAAGTAGGAATTTTTTTGGAATTTTAGCTCAATGTGAATTTAGACCACAATTATTTGTATTTCTATCAGGAGAATAAAACTTCGTAATAACCCGATTGGTTATTACGGAGATAACAGTGACAGATAAAAAGCTCCATCTTTTACGCTTCCGGGAAAACCTAAAAATAATAGAAACTCTTGCGGAGAGTGAGGGATTCGAACCCTCGATACCCTTACAGGTATACACACTTTCCAGGCGTGCTCCTTCAACCACTCGGACAACTCTCCTTCTTTAAAAAGGAGTGCAAATCTACAACATCATTCTAATACTTTTTCCATTTGCATACTTCTTGATCCTTTAATGAGAATTTGCCCGTTTTCTATTCCTGCATTTTTTAACCAATCTCCTGCCTGACCGGCATTATCGCAATTAATATAACGGTGATTGATTTCATTAAAATTGTTGCCAACAAGGACAACTGCATACCATTTATATTGATCAATTAGTGAAATAATGTCAGCGTGTTCCTTTTCGCTGTCATCTCCCAATTCTTTCATGTCGCCTAAAAACAGTATTTTTTTATCTCCTTTCATAGAAGCAAAATTTTCAATTGCGGCTTTCATGCTTCCGGGATTGGCATTATATGCGTCAAGAATAATAGTGTTGGTATCTTTCTTTATTAATTGCGAACGGCTGTTGGATGGTGAGTAATTTTCAATGGCCACTTTAATTTTTTCATCAGGCACTTTAAAATACCTGCCTATGCAAACGGCGGCAAGCACATTCGGTAAATTATAAACGCCTACTAAATTGGTTTGAATTTCAAAATGCGTTTCATTAATCTTCACCCCAATAAAAGGATCTTTTTTTAAAATAAAGCCGGTACTCTTTTCTCCTTCACTTCCATAGTAGAGAATATTTTTTAACCCTTTGCTTAAATCTGTAACGGCTTTATCATCAGTATTGACAAAGGCGGTGCCATCAGTTGCTTTAAGGTAATCAAACAATTCGCCTTTTCCTTTTTTTACATTCTCTTCACTTCCAAATCCTTCCAGATGTGCTTTGCCGATATTAGTGATCAGTCCATGAGACGGTTGTGCATAGGTACAATAGCCTGCAATTTCCCCAAGATGGTTGGCACCCATTTCTATAACTGCCATTTCCGCATCAGGTTTTATTTTTAAAATGGTCAAAGGAACACCAATGTGATTATTCAAATTTCCGGAAGTGGTGTAGGTTTTAAATGTGGAGGAAAGCACTTCGTGCAATAATTCTTTAGTAGTAGTTTTCCCATTACTCCCAGTGATGGCGATAAAGGGAATTTTAAATTGTTCCCGATGATGTTTTGCCAATTGCTGCAATGTTTCCAATGCATCATTTACCATGATGATCCTGTCATCAGTGAAAGATAATTTTTCATCTGCTACTACATATGCCGCGCCGGTATCAAGGGCTTGCCTGGCAAAATCATTTCCATTAAAATTGGGGCCTTTCAAAGTAAAAAACAAATCGCCCTCACGCAATTTTCTTGAATCTGTTTGTACAGAAGGTTGTTGTTGATAAATGGTATAGATGTCTTCAATCTTCATTGGGTAAATGTATGTATTCCTGTTTTTAAAAATGAAATTTTAAACCTAGGATAAAACTTTTTTTTCAATACAGTTTTATATATCTGCTACCAAATATATTAGAACCCAATAGAATTACCACCATCTACCGGCAAAACAACTCCTATTATAAAGGTAGATGCTGAAGTTACATGAACGACAGTTGCATCGGCAATATCAGAAGGCATTCCCAAAGCACCCATAGGAGTTCTTGATAATACTTTTTGTTTTCTTTCTTATCATTATTCAATGCTTTCGAAGACATGTCGGTTGCAATAAAACCGGGGCAATACAATTTACCAGAATCACTTTGAGAGGAAGTTCCACTTTTTTTTTACTTTTGGCTTTTATTGGAATAGTCCAAAGTAATTGCTTGACATGAAGGTTTTTTTCTACTTAGTTTTATGCGGCAGTGGTTCAGATGTTGCAAAAATGTTTTTGGACAAGCAATTGCAAGGATAACAATTCATAATGACAATAACATTATTGCTAAAATTGCTTATGCCCGCTTGGATGATTTAAAAACTATTATTTAAACTCAGGAAATCTAAAACAACCAAATGAAAACAATTCGAAATATTAAAGTAATAATTTATTTTCTAATAACTATTTTAATGGTAACAGGTTGTCAGCAGGGTAACAATCAAAATGCCGAAATCACTAAGGGTGATGTGAAATTGATTACCCTTGATCCATCTCACTTTCATGCAGCATTGGTACAAAAAAGTATGTATCCTGGTATTGATTCTGTTGTGCATGTTTATGCTCCCAAGGGGCTCGGGCTGGATGAACAGCTTAATTATATAAAGCAATATAATAGCCGGGCTGAAAATCCTACCCATTGGGTGGAAAAAGTATATAGCGGTAACGATTACCTGCAAAAAATGCTGGAAGATAAAAGTGGAAATGTTGTAGTGTTAGCTGGAAACAATCTGCTTAAATCAGAATATATAAAAAAATCTGTTGACGATGGACTCAATGTTCTTGCTGATAAGCCAATGGCTATAAATACTAAGGGATTTGACTCATTAAAACAAGCCTTTGCAGATGCAAAAGAGAAAGGAGTACTATTGTATGATATTATGACGGAACGCTCTGTAGCAGCTTCTATTCTTCAAAAGAAACTGGCCCATATGCCTTCCCTTTTTGGTGAATTAGAAAAGGGGACCACCGATTCGCCGGCAGTAATTATGGAAAGTGTACACCGGTATTTTAAACAGGTTTCAGGAAAACCGTTGATACGGCCCGATTGGTTTTTTGACCCATTGCAACAGGGAGATGCTATCGTTGATGTAGGCACTCACCTGGTAGATTTGGTACAATGGATTTGCTTTCCGGATGTGTCTCTTGATTATACCAAAGATATTGCCATTCAATCATCGAAAATTTGGCCAACGCCAATTAATCTTTCTCAATTTTCTACCATTACGAATGAAGATCACTTTCCTGGTTTTCTGAACAAATATCTAAAAGACGATTCCATTTTATTAACACATGGAAATGGTAGTATTAATTATACAATTAAGGGAATCCACACCAGGGTGACGGCGGAGTGGACTTACGATGCTCCAAAAGGAGCTGGTGATACTTATTATTCAATGCTGGCAGGAACGAAAGCACATCTTGAGATAAGACAAAGCGAGGAAGAGTCCTGGCAGGCAACGTTGTATATATGGCCAACAAAATCTGTGAAAGATATAAAAGCATTCACTAATGATCTTGATAATGCAATTAATGAAATAAATAAAGACTTCCCCGGAGTGGAGCTGGAGAAATATAAAAATGGATGGAAAGTAGTGATACCCGAAAAATATATGGAGGGACACGAAGCACATTTTGCCGAGGTAATGAAACGGTATCTCCAATATTTGAAGGAGGGAAAATTACCTGAATGGGAAGTGCCGGACATGCTTACTAAATACTACACTACTACAAAAGCATTGGAGATGGCTCAGCAATAACATAATTACAATTTGGAAATTGGAGTTTATGTTTTTTTGTTGATATGCTATTTTTTAAAAAATTTAAATTAATTCAACACAACTATTAAAAGAGACCGTAAACTTTTAATAAGATGTTAAGACGATCTCAGATTACCTTAAGTCTTGTTTGTGTTCTGCTTCAAAAACGTTGGATATGATTCCTAAAATATGCCACTAATCAGGCTTTAAAAAAAGCACAAAGGGCATCGCTATTGTTACTATTAATGTCAGTATATTATCTTGCCGATCGGATATTATTAAATTCTAAATGGTGAAATTGAGTACATTATTAAGATTATCGCTTTTTACTTTGGCATCAGGCTTTGTGCTGATTGCACATTCCCAAAATGCGGTTCTCTATAGTCCGGATCAAAAGACAACAGTTGTTTTTAAGATTGATGCTCAAAAAAAGAATAGTGTTTTTTATTCAGTTTCTAATAATGGTGAAATAATCCTGGATGAATCGCCTCTGGGCTTTGAATTTGAAAATCAAAAAGCTTTACAATCGAATCTTCGGATTGTATCGGTGCAACGAAAGAGTATCAATACTTTTTGGAAGCCGGTTTATGGAGAAAGGAAACAATATCCCGATCATTATAATGAAATGGTAATTCAATTGGAAGAATCAATTTTCCCCAAGGGGAAATTTTCTATCACTTTCAGGGTCTATGATGAAGGTGTTGCGTTTAAGTATTTTATTCAAACAAACAAACCGGTTACCATTTCAAAGGAACTAACGGGTTTTCAATTTGACAAGGATGATACTTCCTGGATAACCCATAGGGCGCAGGCTAAATATATAAAAGGCTCTATTAGCAAAACGGGTATTGGATGTGAGTGTCCCTATGTACTTGAAATGAATCCTGGCAAATACATTGCGCTTGGAGAAGCCCAACTCGTTGATAATCCGCGAATGAAATTTGACCGGTCGGAGAAAGATTCTTTGCTTTTATTGGCTGATTTAGATGGCAATGCTGTTTATGATTCGTCATTTTCTACTCCCTGGCGCTATTTAATGATTGCGGATTCACCGGGGAAACTATTAGAGAATGATTATTTTATTCTTAATCTTAATGCTCCCAATGCCTTGAAAGATGTTTCGTGGATTAAGCCCGGAAAGGTAATTCGTGAGGTTACCCTTACCACTGCCGGAGGTAAAGCCTGCATTGATTTTGCTGCGAAGCACCATCTTCAGTATATTGAATTTGATGCAGGATGGTACGGTCCGGAAAATGAAAGTTCATCTGACGCCACGGCTGTACACGTGGACCCTGCACGCTCTCCCGGGCCACTCGACCTTCAAAATATTGTCAATTATGGAAGGAGTAAAAATGTAGGTGTTATTCTCTATGTCAATCAAAAAGCATTGACGAAACAGTTAGATACAATTCTTCCGCTTTATCATTCATGGGGTATTAAAGGAATTAAATATGGTTTTGTGGATGTGGGTTCCCGGCAGGCAACGGATTGGCTGCATGAAGCAGTGCGTAAAACATCAAAATATAAATTGATGGTAGATATTCACGATGAATACCGACCTACTGGATATTCACGAACCTATCCAAATTTGTTGACGCAGGAAGGCATCAGGGGTGATGAGGAAAGTACGGATAACCATAATGTCTTGATTACTATTTTCACCAGGATGATTGCCGGTGCAGGTGATCAAACCAATTGTTATTTTACTCCACGGGTAGACGAAAAGATGGGGTCGCATGCATCGCAAATGGCAAAATCGATTTGCATTTATAGCCCATGGCAGTTTATATACTGGTACGATCGCCCTGAAAATTCTCCCCGCGCCAAAAAGGCGGAGCCGGTGCAACAGCATCTGTTATAAGCGAAATTCCAGACCTTACTTTTTATGATGCATTGCCCACTGTTTGGGATGACACAAAAGTACTCGAAGGTAAAATCGGGGAATATGCTACTATAGCCAGGAAGACTGGACGTAATTGGTTTATTGGCTCTTTAACCGATCAGTCCCGATTAGTTACGATACCACTTGAATTCCTTAACAAAGAAAAAAAGTATATTGCCACGGTGTATAGGGATGACCCACATTCTGGTTCATCGACTCACGTTAGTATAACAAGACAAACGCTTACGTCGGATACAATACTTCAATTTCAACTGGAAGCAAAAAACGGGGTTGCTGTTATATTAGAGGAAAAATAGGTTTATACAAGATGATGATATTAAAGTTACTGCAATAATGTTTCGGTTGTTAATTGAATTTTGATCAGATATCCTATTGAAAAATTCCTGTAATTCTTTTAATTCTTCTTCTTTGGTAGCACTGAAAAGTGCGACTGTTATCATTAACAGGTGTTTTGAAAGCATTAAGGGGCAATAAAAATAAACTAAAAGTGCATATTGCATTTTTATAATACAATATTGTACTTTTAGCACTTCAAACGAACTGAATTGCCGATTGCTATAGTCAGTACTCTAGATCAAATAAAAATTTTCAAAAAATTAAAAAAAACAAAGAATTATGTCTGTAATTACAGGAAACAAAGAATTTTTTAAAGGGATACCTGAAATAAAATATGAAGGAAGAGAAAGTGACAATCCTTTAGCCTTCCGTTGGTATGATGAAAATAAAAAAGTAGCAGGAAAAACAATGAAAGAATATTTGCGGTTTGCATGCGCTTACTGGCATTCATTCTGCAATGGAGGAGCCGATCCCTTTGGTGAAGGAACTCATTTATTTCCCTGGGATGAAAAACCGGATGCAATTGAAAGAGCAAAGGATAAAATGGATGCCGCTTTTGAATTTATCACCAAAATGAATATACCTTATTATTGTTTTCATGATGTCGATGTAGTTGATTATACCAACGATGTAAATGATAATGAAAAACGTTTGCAGGTACTTACCGATTATGCAAAACAAAAGCAAAAGGACAGCGGCGTTAAATTATTGTGGGGCACAGCCAATCTTTTTTCTAATAAAAGATATATGAACGGAGCCTCTACCAACCCTGATTTTCATGTGCTTGCGCATAGCGCCGCACAGGTAAAAGCTGCGCTGGATGCCACTATTAAATTAGGAGGAGAAAATTATGTTTTCTGGGGAGGCAGAGAAGGCTATATGTCTTTGTTGAATACCAATATGAAAAGAGAACAGGAACACCTTGCAAAATTTTTGCACACAGCTAAAGATTATGCAAGAAAAAATGGGTTTAAGGGAACTTTTTTTATAGAGCCCAAGCCTTGTGAACCTACCAAACATCAATATGATTATGATGCGGCAACCGTAATCAGTTTTTTACGGCAGTATGATTTGATGGAAGATTTTAAATTGAATATTGAAGTAAATCATGCAACATTGGCCGGCCACACATTCACTCATGAATTGCAGGTGGCTGCAGATGCAGGCCTTTTAGGAAGCATGGATGCCAACCGTGGCGATTATCAAAATGGATGGGATACAGATCAGTTTCCAAATAACATTAATGAATTGACTGAAGCCATGCTAATAATTATTGAAGCTGGTGGTTTTAAAGGCGGCGGTATAAATTTCGATGCCAAGATCAGGAGAAATTCTACTGATCCTGCAGATCTTTTTCATGCACATATTGGGGGTATGGATGCTTTTGCAAGAGCATTGATTATTGCTGATAACATTATCAATAAATCAGATTATAAAAAATTAAGAACAGAACGTTATGCCTCTTTTGATAGTGGCAAAGGAAAAGAATTTGAAGAAGGAAAATTATCATTAGAAGATCTCAGGAATTATGCCGTTGAAAAAGGAGAGCCTGAAATGATAAGTGGCCGGCAGGAATATTACGAAAATATCATTAATCGTTTTATCTAAATTTAATTAAAAATAGAAATTATGCATTTTCTTGGACCGATTGATTTAATTTTTGTAATTCTTTATCTTCTTATTATCGCAGCCGTTTCTGTATGGTCAATAAGAAAGAGTAAAGCATCCCCCTCTGATTATTTTTTAGCTAACCGTAATCTTGGATGGTGGGTTATAGGCGCATCTATACTCGCTTCAAATGTGGGGTCAGAACATATTGTAGGACTTGCAGGAACTGGTGCTACATCTGGCCTGGTAATGGGCCATTACGAAATGCATTCATGGATCGTACTTGTACTGGGCTGGGTATTTGTTCCATTCTATATGCGAAGCATGGTTTATACGATGCCAGAGTTTTTAGAAAGACGTTTTAATGCAAAATCCAGGAGATTGCTATCCATTATACAGCTTTTAAGTTATGTAATTGCAAAAGCATCAGTAACCATTTTTGCAGGAGCACTAGTGTTTAATTCTTTTTTGGGTGTTAATTTCTGGACTGGCGCTATTATTCTTGTAGTCATAACCGGTATTTATACAATCCTTGGTGGCTTACATACCGTAATGTACACTGAAGCTATACAAGCTTTTGTATTAATGTTTGGTTCTGCTGTATTATTATTCATCGGCTTAGACAAAGTAGGTGGCTGGCATGCCCTGTTAAATTCGGTTCCGAAAGAAAAGCTAAATATGTTCCGTCCGTTAAGCGATCCCGATTTTCCGTGGCTCGGTATAACCTTTGCCGCGCCCATTGTGGGTGTCTGGTATTGGTGTACTGACCAGCATATTGTACAAAGATGCTTAGCTGCCCGGGATGAAAAGCAAGCAAGGAGAGGAACAATATTCGCCGCTTATTTAAAATTGCTTCCGTTCTTTATTTTTCTGGTACCAGGTTTGATAGCTTTAGCCTTGGTTAACCAGGGGAAACTAACCTTAACTGATAATGATGCTGCTTTTCCAACTCTGGTTAAAGCGCTGATGCCCATTGGACTTAGGGGCTTGCTGGCCGGGGGTTTATTGGCTGCATTGATGAGTTCATTGGCTTCAGTTTATAACGCATGTTCTACTTTATTTACAATGGATATATATCAAAAAATGAAGCCTGAGGCCAGTGGCAAAGAGTTGGTAAAAGTCGGGAGAATTGCCACAGGTGTCGTTGTATTGCTTGGCATGGCCTGGATCCCGTTAATGAGCAGGATATCCGGTACGTTATATCAGTATTTGCAAAGCGTTCAATCTTATTTGGCACCTCCTATTGCAGCCGTTTTTCTATTGGGAGTATTCTTTAAACGTATTAACGGAAAAGGAGCGCTTACAGGAATGGTTGTTGGATTTATAATTGGTATCATAAAACTAACGTTGGAATTATTCCAGAACGACTTAACCGGTTTACTGCACGAATTTGCAACAATCAATTTCCTTTATTTCTGTATTTTATTATTTTTGTTTTCGATAGTATTAATGGTGGT
The DNA here is from genome assembly GCA_030706605.1 of Bacteroidota bacterium. Taxonomy (GTDB): domain Bacteria; phylum Bacteroidota; class Bacteroidia; order Chitinophagales; family Chitinophagaceae; genus Ginsengibacter. Next base: position 202,638 of record JAUZOE010000004.1, on the reverse strand, counting down.
TATAAGCTTGCTTACCGCCAAACCTGATGAAGAGCAAATTCGAGGATTAACTTTTGCAACAACAGTTGCTGAAGACAGGGCAGCCAGCCGAGCGAGTTGGAATAAATGGGATGTTATCCTGTCTTTGATTGTGGTAGTAATTGTGGTATCTGTTTTCGTTTACTTTTCTCCGTTAGGCGTGGCTAAATAATAAAGACAACGTTACAAAAGAGAACAAAATATTTGTCAATGAAAAAAAAACTCTTTTATACACTGATTTTTGCAATTGCGGCTTTTTCAGCGGTTGCTCAAAATAAATATACTTACCCGTTTCAAAATCCTTCCCTGGCAATTGAAAAAAGAGTAAACGATCTTTTATCAAAATTAACCCTGCAAGAAAAAGTAAGCCAAATGCTCAACTCAACGCCAGCAATTGAGCGCTTAGGCATCCCCCCATACGACTGGTGGAACGAATGTTTACACGGCGTAGCAAGAACTTCATACCATACAACATCTTACCCACAGGCGATTGGAATGGCTGCAACCTTTGATGTAAAAGCAATGATAACGATGGGAGATTATACATCAGATGAAGGGCGGGCCATCCACAATGAAAGTCTGCGTAAAAAAGATTACAGCAGGTATACAGGTCTGACCTACTGGACACCCAACATCAATATTTTTCGTGATCCCAGGTGGGGACGTGGGCAAGAAACTTACGGAGAAGATCCTTATCTAACGGGTAGCCTGGCAAAGTCTTTTGTTGAAGGTTTGCAAGGCAATAATCCGAAATATTTAAAGGCCGCGGCATGCGCCAAACATTATGCAATACATAGTGGGCCAGAATCTTCACGTCACACTTTTGATGTAAATATCACTGAACATGACCTTTGGGATATTTATTTGAAAGCTTTCAGGGAATTGGTAGTGGATGCAAAAGTTGCCGGTGTAATGTGCGCTTACAATGCTTATGCGGGGCAGCCTTGTTGCGGAAGTGATAAACTGATGGTGAATATTTTACGCAATCAATGGCATTTTACCGGTTATGTAACATCTGATTGCGGAGCGATTGATGATTTTTATAAGACCCATAAAATGTTTCCTGATGCAGAAAGTTCCGCTACAGATGCGGTACTGCATGGTACCGACGTTGAATGTGGAAATCACACTTACAAAACATTAATCCAGGCTGTGAAAGATGACAAATTAACGGAGAAGGATATAGACATTTCTTTGAAAAGATTATTTACGATTCGCTTCAGGCTTGGGATGTTCGATCCGGTTAGTATGGTTAAATATGCGCAAATTCCCATTACAGATTTGGAAAGTAAACCTCATCAGGAACATGCATTGAAAATGGCCAGAGAAGCCATTGTGTTAATTCGTAACGTAAATAACACACTGCCGCTAAATAAAAATATCAAACACATTGCAGTGCTTGGTCCTAATGCTGATAATGCTAATACTCAGTTAGGAAATTATAATGGTCAGCCTTCTGTTGTTACTACAGTTTTGCAAGGAATAAAAGATAAGGTTAAAAATGCCGAAGTGTTTTATTCGAGAGCTACAGATTTTGTATCAACAAAACCACAAGATTTCTCAAAACTGATAGACAGTATTAAAAATGCAGATGTTATAATTTATGTTGGAGGAATCTCTCCGCGTTTAGAAGGTGAAGAAATGAAGGTAAGTCAACCGGGATTTAGTGGTGGTGACCGTACTACTATTGCGCTACCTACTGTGCAGACTGATTTTATGAAAGCATTGAAAGCAACTGGAAAACCAATTGTGTTTGTTATGATGACCGGTAGTGCTATTGCTATAAACTGGGAAGAAGAAAATATACCCGGTATTATCAATGCCTGGTATGGCGGTGAAGCAGCAGGAACAGCTGTTGCAGATGTTTTATTTGGCGATTATAATCCTGCAGGGCGTTTGCCAGTAACATTTTATAAAAGTGATTCCGATTTGCCCTCTTTTGATGATTATTCTATGCAAAACAGAACGTATCGTTATTTTAAAGGCGTTCCATTATATCCATTTGGTTTTGGAATGAGTTATACAAATTTTACCTATGGTAAATTGAAATTATCAAAAACAAAAATCGGCAAAAATGAATCAGTAAATGCGGAAGTAACGGTTACGAATAGTGGTAAAATTGCAGGCGATGAAGTAGTCCAATTGTACATTACCCATTTGAAAGCAGGAACGGATGTTCCACTTTATTCTTTGAAAGGATTCAAACGTGTTCACATTGGTGCCGGCACTTCGGAGAAAGTGCGCTTTAATATTTCACCTGAAATGTTGAAATTGGTAAATGAAAATGGAGAAAGTGTTTTGGATTCCGGTGATATCAAAATCAGTGTCTCTGGTTCTTTGCCTTCTGAAAGAAGTATTGAACTTGGTGCTGCGAAGCCTGCAGAGGCAATTCTTAGTATAAAATAAATTCATGTATTTGTTAACTATTAAAAAATCATAATGCTCCTTTTAGGAATTGATATTGGAACTTCTTTTATAAAAGTCTCCCTTGTGGACGCAGCTACCCAACAAGTTGTAGCTTCTGAACAATATCCGGAAATTGAAAATCAGATTACTTCGCTCCAGTCAGGATGGGCAGAGCAATCGCCTGAAATGTGGTGGGAGCAAACCTTTCAGGCAATTAAGAATTTAAATATTGCCAGCCATACAGATACTGGGAATGATATTGCGGCTATTGGCATCTCTTACCAGATGCACGGACTTGTAGTAGTAGATAAAGAACAAAATGTTTTAAGAGACAGCATTATCTGGTGCGACAGCAGGGCAGTTGAAACAGGTGAAAAAGCTTTTGATGCAATTGGAGAAGATATTTGTTCTTCGCGTCTTTTAAATTCTCCCGGAAATTTTACTGCATCCAAATTGAGTTGGGTGAAAAATAATGAACCTGAAATATATAAGCAGATCGATAAAATAATGTTGCCAGGCGATTTTATTGCCATGAAATTAACAGGTGAGATTACTACATCTGCTTCAGCTTTATCGGAAGGAATATTTTATGATTTTAAGAAAAATGGTATTTCTTCAGATGTGATGAATTATTTCGGTTTCGGGAATTCTCTTATACCGGAAGTAAAGTTGGTATTTTCATCGCATGGAAATTTATTAAAATCAATTGCACAGGAATTGTCATTAAAAGAAGGCATCCCTGTTACTTACAAAGCTGGTGACCAGCCCAACAATGCATTGTCACTAAATGTTTTAAAACCGGGTGAAGTAGCTGCTACGGCAGGCACTTCAGGAGTTATCTATGCAGTTACTGATCAACTATTCAGCGATAACTATTCAAGGGTAAATGCATTTGCTCATGTAAATCATACGGAGAAGGATAAACGCTTAGGGGTATTGCTATGTATTAATGGAACAGGCATTATGAATAGCTGGATAAAGAAGATGTGTGGCGATGGTTTATCTTATAAAGAAATGGATACCATGTGTGGCAATATTTTACCAGGCAGTGATGGATTATTTGTCCTTCCTTTTGGTAATGGAGCCGAACGTATGTTGCAGAATAAAATGGTAGGCGCTCATATCAATAATATTGATCTCAATAAACATACAAAAGCGCATATTTTCAGGGCGGTACAGGAAGGAATTGCATTTGCATTCCGGTATGGATTAGACATTATGCGTGAAAATAATTTGTATCCGACTATTATTCGTGCCGGTAAAGCCAATCTGTTTTTGAGCGATGTATTTATTCAATCATTTGTAAATGCCACCGGGGTTGCAGTTGAGTTATACGAAAATGACGGAAGCGTAGGAGCTGCAATGGGAGCAGGTATAGGGGCAGGAATTTATCAATCCAATAGTGAGGCATTTGCCAATTTTAAACCTCTGGGTAAATTTGAACCAACAAATACTGAATTGTACAATTCATTATACCTTGAATGGAAAAAATTGTTAGAATCGCATTTGGGTAAATGATACAGGTATTTTTTGAATGATAGCAAGGGACAGAGATTAACGAATTGATTATCTGTTCTGTTTGATAAATCTATTATCCAGGGTAAAAAAATTACAACCGGGATTTTTACCTTCATTTTACTTTTTGTTATTATTTTGATATTCAGTATATTACAAGTGTGGAAACCTCAGAAAAAAATATAATTCCGAATCAATACTTTGAAAACCGATTTTATATTTTATCTATCATCCTATTTTTTCTCCCTTCTTTTTTATTGGCGCAAAAAGTAATTTCTATTAATCTAAATGAAGGCATTAATCCTTCCACTGCGGAATATATTCACCAGGGAATTGCGAAGGCTGAAAAAGAAAATGCTGAATGCCTGGTGATAAATTTAAATACTCCGGGCGGATTGTTAACTTCTACAAGAGAAATTGTTACTGATATGATGCGGTCAAAAGTGCCTGTGGTGGTGTATGTTTCACCAACGGGATCACATGCAGGCTCCGCAGGAACATTTATTACGTTAGCTGCCAATATTGCGGCTATGGCTCCGGGTACTAATATCGGCGCTGCCCACCCGGTAGACATGCAGGGTAAATCTGATGCCGTGATGAATGAAAAAGTGATCAATGATGCTTCTGCTTTTATAAGAACAATCGCTGAGAAAAGAGGTAGAAATGTTCAATGGGCAGATGATGCGGTGCGAAACAGTGTGTCTATAACGGAGAGAGAAGCGCTTGAAAAAAATGTGATCAATCTTGTTGCCAACGATGAAAAAGATTTACTTTCTCAACTGGATGGCAAACAAGTTGAAATGAACGGCATTACTAAAATTCTGAACACGAAAAATGCAACTGTTGAACCTTTGGAAATGGGGTTTTTTCAAAAAGTTTTGAGTAGGCTAAGCGACCCTAACATTTCTTACATTATTATGATGCTGGGCTTTTACGGCCTCCTTTTTGAATTGTTTAGTCCCGGCGCTATTTTTCCGGGAATTGTTGGTGTTATTTGTTTGATCCTTGCTTTTTATTCTATGAGTTCTATGCCTGTAAATTATGCAGGTTTGACACTCATCGTCTTCGGAATTATTCTCTATTTACTTGAAATAAAAATTATTAGTCACGGGTTGTTGGCCATTGGCGGAACTATCTCAGTCTTGCTCGGCTCGATGATCCTTTTTAGAACGAGTCCTATGCAAAATTTTGAATCATTATCGTGGTCGGTTATTTTTTCAGTTACCGGTGTAACATTATTATTCTTCCTTTTTTTAATTACCATGGGATTGCGGGCGCAAAGGACCAAACCTGTTTTGGGTGACAATAGTATGCTTGGGAAAACCGCTATAACCACTACTGATATTGATATACAGGGCCAGGTAAAATTTATGGGCGAAACATGGAATGCTGTTTCGCTTGCGGGAAAAATAAATGCAAATGAAAAAGTGGTGATAAAAGAAATTAAAGGGCTTACTTTATACGTTCAGCCACTAAACGAATCTGTTTAAAAATATTTATTAGTTTATATTAAAACCAAAAAAATGCAACAATTTCCAATCGGCCTTCCAGTTATTATCCTTGTAGTTTTCGTCCTTTATATTCTTGCCAGTTCCATTCGTGTTTTAAGAGAATACGAGAGAGCTGTTATATTCAGGCTGGGGCGGGTACTTGACAACGGTGCCAAAGGTCCCGGGCTAATTATTCTTATCCCCTTAATTGATAAAATGGTGAAGGTTAGTTTGCGGACTGTAGTAATGGATGTGCCTCCGCAGGATGTAATTACTGCCGATAATGTATCAATAAAAGTAAATGCGGTTATTTATTTTCGGGTGGTAAATCCGCAAAGCGCCATTCTTGATATTGAAAATTATTTGGCGGGTACTTCACAACTTTCTCAAACTACGCTAAGAAGCGTTTTAGGCCAATCGGAATTGGATGATCTTCTATCCAAGCGTGAAAAAATAAATGCGCACCTTCAACAAATTATAGATCAGCAAACAGAACCCTGGGGTGTAAAAGTTACTCATGTTGAAGTAAAACAAATTGATCTTCCACAGGAAATGCAGCGCGCCATGGCAAAACAGGCAGAAGCAGAAAGAGAAAGAAGAGCGAAAGTGATTTCTGCAGAAGGTGAATTCCAGGCTTCGCAAAGATTAAGTGATGCTGCAAAAATATTAAGCGAGCAGCCAAGCGCCTTAACATTGCGTTACCTGCAAACTTTGCGTGAAATAGCTACCGAAAATAATTCCACCACTATCTTCCCGATTCCTATCGACTTCTTAAAACCATTTATGAAGAATCTTGCTGAGTCGCAGCAAAATAGTGGCGGTACTGTTATCACTAATCCGGAGAATCAATAATTTTTGGCACTAATCATGTTACTTAAAAGTTGCCGGCGATTTAAAAACGGCAACTTTTTTATTTTTATATAATCCCGTTTTTAAAAACGCATATTGATTTCTAAACTTCGTTTGGAGTATAAGAATTTAGTTTTGCGTATTAATTTTTATAAATCATTTAAATGAAACAAATCGAAATAGGACATTTAAAACCTGAAGATTACCAGGAATTGTTAACTGCCATGAAAGCCTCTTACCTCGGCTGGTCAGGTAGTTTCTGGACGCTGGAAACTATAAAAAAACTGATCACCAAATTCCCTGAAGGTCAAATTGTGATCAAGGCTGACGGTGTAGTAGTTGGATGCGCGTTATCTATCATTGTAAATTATAATCGCTTTAGCGATGCACACACGTATAAACAAATTACCGGCAATTATACTTTTAATACGCATGATCCTGAAAAAGGAGATGTGTTGTATGGAATAGAAATTTTTATTCATCCTGATTATCGCGGATTAAGACTGGGCCGGCGTTTGTACGATGCGAGAAAAGAATTGTGCGAGCAATTGAATTTGCGTGCGATTGTTTTTGGCGGAAGAATTCCTGAGTATCATAAGTATGCAGACAAGTTTTCCCCGAAGGAATACATCCAAAAAGTAAAACAAAAAGAAATTTATGATCCTGTACTTTCCTTTCAGCTTTCAAATGATTTTCATGTAAAAAAAGTGCTCAATAATTACATGCCAGAAGATGTGCAAAGCAAAGAGTTTGCTACATTGCTTCAATGGGATAATGTATATTATACAAGCGAAGCCAGAACCTTATTCAATGCAAAAACCTATGTACGCTTAGGCCTGATTCAATGGCAAATGCGACCTTATAAAAACATGGATGAAATGTTTACGCAGGTTGAATTTTTTATTGATTCTATTTCGGCTTATAAAAGTGATTTTGCTTTATTGCCTGAGCTTTTTAATGGCCCTTTGCTTGCAGAATTTAATGATATGTCTGAAGCAGAAGCGATGCGCTCTCTTGCTCAATATACTCCTGAATTTAAAAAGCGTTTCAGAGATTTGGCTATAAGGTATAATGTAAATATTATTACCGGAAGTGTTCCCTTGCTGGAGGATGGAACTTTAAAAAATGTTGGATTTTTATGTCATAGAAATGGCGTAGTAGATCAATATGAAAAAATTCATGTAACGCCGGATGAGGCAAAGTTCTGGGGAATAAAAGGTGGTAAAACGCTGGAGGTTTATGAAACAGATGCCGGTAAGATTGGGATACTGATTTGCTACGATGTGGAGTTTCCCGAGCTTCCGAGATTACTTGCAGAAGAAGGTATGCAAATATTGTTTGTTCCTTTTTTAACCGACACACAAAATTCGTATAACCGTGTTCGTTATTGTGCTCAGGCACGCGCCATAGAAAATGAATGTTTTGTGGCAATAACCGGTTGTATTGGTAATTTGCCAAAGGTGGAAAATATGGATATACAATATTCTCAATCGGCGGTTTTTACGCCTTGCGACTTTTCTTTCCCTTCTAACGGTATCAAAAGTGAGGCTACCGCCAATACGGAAATGATTCTTATTGCAGATGTTGACCTTTCATTATTGGATGAACTACATGCTCATGGAAGTGTAAGAAACCTGAAAGACAGGCGTACCGATTTTTATGAACTGATTTTAAAAAATCAACCTTCATTATAAACTCTTTTTTAAATAATATGCTGATAAAAGAATTAAGGCTACAGTCAACCAACATTTTATCCTTATTTTCATTTTACAGAGATGTATTGGAAATGCCTGCATTCCGGTCTGGTAAAGGAATTACTATTACTGCCGGCGAGACAAAATTGTTTTTTGAAGAAGCAACTGCAGGTGGAAACCCTTTTTATCATTTTGCTTTTAATATTCCTTCCAATAGGTTTGAAGAGGCTTATAAATGGGCGAAACAAAAAGTGGATTTATTGTGGCTGGATGATTACGATGGAGATATCGCCGATTTTGTAAACTGGCATGCCAAATCTTTTTATTTTAAAGATCCTGCCGGAAATATTTTGGAGATGATTGCCAGGTTTGATTTAAATGATACTGCAGAAGAAGACTTTTCTTCGATGCAAATTAGAAATGTGAGTGAAATAGGAATTGTCTTTTCTGTAGAAACTTTTGATAATGACGTAAATGGATTAATGAAAGAATTTTCCTTAAATTATTTTGATAAGCAGCCACCATTACAGCATTTCAGGGCGATAGGGAATGATGAAGGTTTATTTATTGTTGTTCCTGAAAACAGGCTTTGGTTTGCAACAAAAAACCAGGCAAAGATTTGCCACACAGAAATAGCTTTTATAAATAATAATAAATTGCACAAATTCATTCTTCCATAATAGATACCATTATTTTAATAACTAAATTATAATTTGATTCGTGAACCTATCTCAAATACCTGGTCTGAGGGAAGATTGAAATATTTAGTAACTCTCGTAGAATTGCGACCTAAAAAATCAAAAAGATTTTCACGCAATGGGATCATGCCTGTATTTTTGGTAACCTCGACTGATTCTCTTCCTAAAAAATAGGTGGCATTTTCCAAATCAATAACCAGTCCTTTTTCCTTCAAAGCTTTAAGCGCATTGGGAATATTGGTCTCATCCATATAGCCATAGTGAATAATAATCTGGGTTATGTGTTTGTCGAGTTTTTCAATCACTACATTTTTTAAAAGATTAACATGAGGTATCGGGTCGAATTGGATAGAGAGCACAATGATATGTTCGTGTATTACCTGGTTGTGCTTAAGGTTGAAGAAAAATGCAGGAGGCGTTCCGTAAGGATTTCTGGTTAAATAAATTGCGGTTCCGTCTACAATCACTTTTGCGTTCTTCTGGTAATAAGTAAGGAATTTTTCCAGGGGATCTGTTGTTTTGTTTATTTGGATACTCATCATTCTTTTTCCCCTGTACCATGTAGTCATCATAAAATAAATAATACCTGCTACTGCAAGGGGGAACCAGCCACCTTCAGGTATTTTAACGATGTTGGCGGCAAAAAAGGAAAGATCGATAACCAGGAAAAAAATGACGAGAGATGCTGCGGCCGCCAGGCTCCATTTCCATAAAGTTCTCATGGCAACAAAAGCAAGTAAGGTAGTTATCACCATGGTAGTACTTACCGCTACACCATAGGCTGCTGCCAGGTTATCAGAGGTTTTAAAAGAAATCACCAGTCCGATTGTGGCAATAAAGAGTATCCAGTTTAGTTGTGGGATAAAAATTTGTCCTCTTTCATGAAGAGAGGTGTGAACAATTCTGAAACGGGCCATAAAACCTAACTGTATTGCCTGGTAGCTTAGACTGAACGCGCCTGATATCACAGCTTGAGAGGCGATAACGGTGGCTAATCCCGCCAGTATAACCAATGGGTACAATGCCCAATGTGGAGCAAGATAATAAAACGGGCTTACGATAAAACTGTGATTTTCCAGCAACAAGGCTCCCTGTCCGAAATAGTTTAATACCAGGCAGGGAAGCACCATATAGAACCATCCCAAACGAATGGGCTTTTTTCCAAAATGGCCCAAATCGGCATATAAAGCTTCACCCCCGGTTACCACTAAAAAAACAGCCCCGAGAATGGTGATACTTCCCAGCCCGTTTATCGAAAAAAAATGGATGGCATAATATGGATTTAAGGCTGTAAGAATGGTAGGATATTTAATAATCTGGTTGATACCGAGCCCGGCAAGAGATAAAAACCAGCACAGAATAATCGGTCCGAATATCATGCCCACACTTCCTGTACCTTTTCTTTGAAAAAAAAATAAGATGAAGAGAATTACGATCGTAATCGGTAAAATGTATGGTTCAAAAAAAGGAGTAGCAATTTTTAATCCTTCAACGGCACTTAAAACTGAGATTGCAGGAGTAATCATTCCATCTCCATAAAGCAGGGCTGCCCCAAATAAGCCCATAGTTAAAATCAGTACATATTTGCTATTCTTTTTTTTGGGCAAAACCAAAGCCATTAAGGCCAGAATGCCCCCTTCTCCTTCATTATCAGCATTTAAAATAATAACCAGGTATTTGATACTGATGACAAGTATTAGAGACCAGAAGATTAATGACAGAACGCCAAAAATGTTTTGATCTGTTACAGCAATTCCATGGGTACCACCAAAACAAACTCTTAAAGCATACAGCGGGCTTGTACCTATATCTCCGAAAACAATACCTAATGCCGCAATGGTTACTTTAAATAAGTTGTTCGATGGTTTAGTTTCCATATTGCTTTTATTTCAAATTCAGCTTACACTATTTCTTGCCGATAAAAATGTACTACTTTTTGATAGAACCCTTCTCAAAAACTTTAATTAAATAATCAACCTTACCCCTCCTAAATCTGAAAGACGATGAGGAAAACGATCGCTGGGAGAACCAATAAACATAAAATTCTGAGGAATATTCCATTCTTTGCTTAACCTGTTAATTATTTCAGGGCCAAATACACCAGGTATCTGGATGTATTCAATTTTAATATCAGGATAGGCACGATCCAAAGCTTCAAAATCACGCATAAAGGTATCATTCAATTGTTGCTCTTTTTGTAAAACAGTTACGATCTTAAGCCGTTGCGTTATTTCATTTTCCCTTACATAAATAATTACTTTATTAAGTATGGCAATGTCATCACCTTTGGTAAAAAAAACGAAAGCCTGTTTATTTAAATTTCTTAATTCTTTGGTAAGATGAAACTTGCTGAATATGGTAGCTCTTTGAAGCTTGTCAAAAAAACGCGTGACATATACGATCAAATAACGTATAACTACTTTTCTTTCAAGGAATAGAGTAATGACCAGAAATGCGGTGACAAAATATTGGAGAAAAACAACAAGGTAATCCGGGTGAAGTTTTACATTTCCGTATAACGCCAGTAAAACACCTGCAATTCCGAGAATTACTGTTATCGGTGCTGCATGCTCAGGCCTTGGTAATTTTGCGCGTTTTATTTTGAGTAATAAATTACCAATTCCGAAAAAGGCCATTACAGATAAAAAGGAAATGGTATACACACCGGCTAATGGCCCGAGTTCACCCTCTGTAATAAATAAGATTGAAAGGCACAAAATATAGAAAAGAATTAAAATTCTTGGTGAACTGTTTTTTCGGTTTTCTTTCAGCAGGAACTGCGGCAGGATGCGATCTAATGTCATGCGTTTTAATAAACCTCCGACTCCTACGAAAGAAGTAAGTACAGCACCACTTAAAACAAGAAAAGCATCAACTGAAATAATTGCAGCAAGCCAGTTACCGCCTGTTTTACTTCCCATGAAAGATAAGAGTGCCTCATGGTTAGGCGCTACATCACTAATTGGTAATACCATAACTGCTAAAAGTGCAATCGAAGGGTTTATGATGGTAACTGCCACCCACATATTGCGGAGTGTTTTTGGAAAAACACCATCTTTCTGCTCTTCAACAAAATTGGCTGAACTTTCAAAACCTGAAATACCAAGCATAGCCGTACTAAAACCAAGAAATAATACAGTAAACAAAACACCTTTAATTGGTGCATGAAAATTTATGTTTGCCAGTCCAAATCCATTCATTATTACATAATAGATGGCACTTAAAATTAAAAGTGCCATTACTGACAAGTGCACAATAAAAATAATGGTAGCAACCATTGCAGATTCGGTTATACCGGAAATAGTAAGAATTAAAAAAATAGTGAGAAGTACCATTGTAGCAACAATTACCGGAAAAACCGGGAAAATACTATGTAAATATTTCATTGCTTCAGAAGCTGAAATAACAGCAGTAGCCATGTATGAAAGTATGGTGAGGCATGCGGCTACGGAAGCATTTCCTTTGCTGGTAGTATTTAAAAGAATATTGTATGCACCTCCATTCAAGGGTAAAGCACCAACCGCTTCACCATAAATTTTTCGAAACGCAAATAAAACTGCAGCAACAAGCAGCAGAGCAATGAAAGCATATTGACCTGCATAGACAATAGTAAGGGCAGAAACATATAAGCATGATGAAGTAATATCATTTCCGCAGATGGCAGTAGCAGCAAGTTGTTTTAATTTTTTAGGTATGTGACTTTTGATCTCATTCATACTAGAATAAATATTCCTTTTTATATAAGGTTTCTATTAAAAACCATATACCAGTATTAATGCTATTACAATAGCATGACTAAAGATAAGGTTAATTATTAATCAGCTCAGTTATTGAATGATTTAGGAAGGACCAAAAAGAATGCTTAAAACTTAAATGCCAAACTTGCCTTGATTCCGAATTTAGGAATACCAGGATTATGCAAATAATTTAACCTCCACACTCCATCAATCCTTATTGCGTGGAAGATATTGTCTATCCCAACGCCTGTTTCCAAATAAGGCTCCTGGTCGGGAACTGTGAAATGATAACTTATAGTAGAATCGTAATAACCATTTGCAATTTTATTTGCCTGGGACATGCCGCCAATGGCCCCTTTGAAGGTTATCAGAGAACGCCATTTTAACCGCTTCATTAAGGGGATATATTTAAAAGGAAAGCTTCCAAAAGATTGCTGAACAGAAAGTGACAGGTATTTGTCAGCAACAAATTCAAATCGATTCATATTATTGAAATCGTATTTATTGTAATAATAGGTATCATTACCCTTTAAAACATTCAAAAATACTATTGGCAATACACCATTAGTTAGCCCGGCATCAACTATATAAGAGAGGTTCCCAATTCTTCCATCCGGAAAATTATGCTCGACATATAAATTCCATTTGCTGAAACTAAAATTACTTTTGAGGAGGCCATTATTTACTTTTACTCCTTTAGTATAACTTAACGTTATGATTGGAAAATAACCTCCCAGGCTTCCCCTGCGAAAATGTTGTGTTACGTATCTTTCTTTGTGTGACCATCTAAGTGAAATAGTCGCATTGTTAACCGTATAATGATTGGATTCAGACAAATTATCAACATATGGCTTAAAATCGCCGTAAGTATAAAACGAACTAAAAAAAGGAGTAAGTTGATTGTGATTGATATCTGCACCAATTGCCCAATCGCTGGTTAAGTATTTCAGGTATGATATATCTGCATATTTGCTATTGATAAGTCTTGTCTGGCTGGATTTTACCCTTCTTAAAAATGCTGAAAATAATGAATTTTGATCCAGTTCATCAGTGTGGTCATAAGTTCCCGTTATATCACTGCTGAATTCAATATTTAAGGTGGACCATTTGTGTGGATTTAAAACAAAAACAGAACCCAGCATGTAACGGAATTGTTTATCTTTAAAAGCATATCCTGCATAGCCTTTTAATTGGATCCGGCTGTTAAATTTGAAATTTGTTTTCCCACCAAAAGTAAACCTGTTGCCTTCCATAATATTATTGGTATAGATATAATACATATCGCCCAGGTCTATATGGCCGGCACTATAATAACCGGTACCCAAGGCCGAAATAATTTTAGCATAGGTTACTACCGCAGGAATTTTTGTAAGTGTATCCATTAAAATATATACCGACATTTCCGATTTACTTAACGGCTCAAATCTTTGAATGGGCTTTACTTTGGCAGAATCAGTTGCAAATGCTGAAATAGGTATATATTTTTTATCAAAGGCTGTATCAATCAAATTATTGTTCAAAATAATGTCCTTGTAAATAGTGGTTTTGCGGGCAATAACTCCCGTTTGCTTTTTCAGGGGAACCACCAGGTCCATGTATAAAACAGTTTTTCCTGGTAAAAATTTTTCCTGGTTTTCGGCTTCAAAAAACTGGGAAATCTCAAACTTTTTTACAAAATTGACATTGGCATTTTTATCCATGTGCATTACCAGCGATTTCACTGCATAAGAAGTATCTGCAATCCATAAAAACCCGTTAAATGTATTGCTGCCAAAATGAGCCGGTGAAAACTGAACCTGTATACAACGGTGACTGCCAAAGTAAAGCGTATCTAATATATCATAATCATAAAAATTTAAGGCATTATCAGCAATAGGGCTTACAAAATTTACATCAACGAGTTTGATATTATTATCATACACATTTATTCTTTTGTAGAGGCCATCAACAAAAGTTATGATTGATTTATTATCAAAGCCGGAACTTTTAATAGCTGTATAATCATTCCTGTCTTTTTCCGGTGATCTGCGGTAGTAATAATTTGAATTGGTTTCTGATAAAAAAACCGGGAGGAGTTTGTCGTGGCCTGCAGTAGTATCCATATTATTAAATGCAAAAGCCAACGGCCTCATCAAGCGATTGTTCTGTATTTTTTCGGGCAAATTTTTAAGGTCCACTTCCATTTTATCATAGACCTGGCATTGAAATGTTTTGTTATTAAATGCATCATTGACGGGCTTATTTTTGATCACATTTAGGATAAGCCTCTGAGCCCTTGTATATCTAGGTTTGATGGAAAGAACAACAGCCGTCATTTCATTAGCAGATGGTTCGGCTTCAAAATTAATAACCTGTTCAGATGCTTTACTTACAGCCTTTACAATGGTTTTATAGCCAATCATTGAAATGGCTATTGAATCTGTTTTATCGCTTATAGTGAAAGTATATTTGCCTTTTTCATCTGTTATCACACCATTGCCCGAATTAAGGGAATAAACGCTGCATGAAAATAATGGAAGCTTCGTTTGTGCATCTGTTATTTTTCCAGTGATGATTCTTTCCTGGGCATGAATTTTAGTTGTCATGAAGAAAAGAAGACACCCCAAAAGTAGATATGGGAAAAGTGTTTTTATAGTTTCGGCGGATATTTTTTCATTTGCAAACTTATAGTACAAAATTGTATTTGATGAATATCTTTTTGTTAAATGAGGTGATAAAATGCCAGGAGCATTCTCATTTCATCTCTTATGAATCCTGTTCTGAAAAAACAGCTTCTGCATTTTTGGTAGTTTGTTTTGCCACTACTTCTACCTGCATTTCTTTTATCTCTGCCAGTTTTTGTACAATATACTTTAAATAACTGCTTTCATTCCTTTTGCCACGAAACGGTGCTGGCGCCAAATAAGGAGCATCAGTTTCCAGTACCAGATATTTCAAATCAATTTCTTTGATCACTTCAGCTAGTCCGGAATTTTTAAAAGTAAGCACACCGCCAATGCCTAAAAGAAAACCCGCATCAATAATATCTTTTGCATTCTGTAAAGAGCCGCTGAAACAGTGAAAAATACCAAATAGGCTCTTGCCATTAAATGATTTTACCACATCAATTGTTTCCTGCATAGCATTACGCGTGTGAAGCACTAAGGGTCTTTTATATTGAATGGCCCATTCCGCATGTAAATGCAAACTTTCATATTGTTCTTTTGTAAAAGTGGTGTCCCAGTAAAAATCCAGCCCTGTTTCTCCTATTGCAGCAAATTTCCTTTCTGATAACTGGTGTTGAATTTTGTTCAATTCCTCTTTAAAATTTTGTTTCACCGAACAGGGATGCAAACCTGCCATTGCAAAAATATTATCTGGAAATTTTTTTTCCAATGCAAGTAAAGATTCTGTTTCAGAGCTATCAATTGCTGGGATATAAAATTTTTCCACACCTTCATCTATGGCTCGTTGAATTACACTATTGATGTCTGAATTAAATTCTTCAAGGTTTAAATGTGTATGCGTATCTATCAATTTCATAATCACAAAGAAAATTATTTATTTTTTAACTCCACTTTAAACTTCTTTATGCAATTAAAGTCAATATGCTTCGTTGTTAACTTTATCACAATTAATCTTTAAACATTATGAAAAAGGTTTTTTTATTTTCAAAACACCCATTGGCTCTCATTTTTGCAGGATTAATGGTTTTCAGTTCCTGCCAAAAAGATAATAAAACCGGTGCAGGCACTGATTCGAATCCTTCACTAACAGTAGATGCTGCACAAAGTGATGCCGTTTCTGATGGACAATTTGGAGACGTTTTTGATATCACTATGGGAGTGCAGGCGTCAGATGCCGGAGAAGATATTGGAATTGGTACAGGTGCTGGTATTATTTACAAACCTGCTGGTTCTGAACAAACTTTATCTCCTGATTCTGTTGCCCGATGCTTTACTGTTACAGTAGAACCTAAAACATTACATGTATTTCCCAAAGTAGTCACCATTGACTTTGGCAGCGGATGTTTGGGAAAAGATGGGAAATTGCGTAAAGGCAAAATTATATCTACTTATTCCGGTCCTATGTTTGTACCTGCGAATACAGTAAGCACTACTTTTGAAGATTATAATGTAGATAGTTTTAAAATAGAGGGGACACTTTCTGTAGAAAATACCAGTACTGCAAATGCAATTTCCTGGACCGTAAAAGTTGATAGTGGAAAAATAACTAATACATTGAATGGATTTTGGAGAAAGTGGGATGGTATAAGAGAACATACACAAACAGAAGGCAATAGCACTCCTCTTAATTTATTGGATGATGTGTATCAAATAACAGGAAATGCTAAAGGAGCAAATTCAAATAGCAATTCATGGAGTTCAACTATAACACAGCCACTTATAAGAAAATTCACCTGTCCATGGATTGACCAAGGACAGGTCAAAATAAACAGGAATGCTAATTCTGCTATTCTTGATTTTGGAGATGGAACATGCGACAATAAGGCAACTATTACTATAAATGGCGTTTCACATATAATTTCCCTTCATTAAATAAAAATTGTTGTTGATTTGTTAAAAAAATAATGTTATCTTCACAACAGTTTTCATAGGGTACGGATTAAAAACGGGCCTGGGTATCTACCCTGGCCCAATTTTTTTTATCCATCCTGTAATAAAATTTTAAATTGAAAACCTTTTTTAGCATAATATTTTAGCACTCTTGGAAGTGTGTATTTCAATATTGGTAAGGCTTTTAGGCTATCGTGAAATACGACTACCGACCCTTCCTTTGCATTATTTATTACATTGAGATAACAATTTCCCGGGTTTATAGAAATATCAAAGTCGCCGCTAAGTACATCCCACATGATCGTTTTTAAATTTAATTTTTCTCCCTGAAGCGCTTTTAATTGGAATTTTGTGATTTTTCCGTATGGAGGCCTGAATAAATCACTATCTATTATTTTTTTTGCTTTTGCAATATTTTCCAGGTATTCCTGGTCATCTGTTTTCCATCCGTTTAAATGATTGTAGGTATGGTTTCCAGGCTTATGCCCTTCAGAAATTAGTTGTTCATATATATCAAAATGTTCTTTTACATTTTTGCCAATACAGAAAAAAGTGGCTCTGGCATTATATTGCCTTAATTGTTCCAAAACAAAAGGAGTAGCTTCCGGATGAGGACCATCATCAAATGTCAGGTACAAAACCTTTTCTTTGGTTTTAATATTCCAGATACATTCCGGATAATATTTTTTTAAGAGCCACGGCGATTTTATCAGGTAAAACATAGAGTTAAAATAAAACCTTTTTTATGAAATATTTTTATTCTTTTTCCCTGGTAGATTTTGGAATATGAATCTTTAGCGGCAGGCTATTTGTATTTTATTGGGCTGCTTTCATTTGTTAATGAAATAAATCAGTGAATATTTCATTTTCCTCTTTAGGGGAAGGTTTTATCTTTGCCATATGAATAAAGTAAGAGTAAGATTTGCACCAAGCCCAACAGGCGGTTTACATTTGGGAGGTATCCGAACAGCCTTGTATAATTATTTATTTGCAAAAAAATACATGGGAGATTTTGTTTTAAGAGTTGAGGATACTGATCAAACGCGTTATGTAAAAGGAGCTGAAGAGTATATTATTGATTGCCTTAATTGGTGTAAAATTTCTCCCGACGAAGGCCCTCACCGAGAAGGAGAATATGGCCCATATCGCCAGAGTGAAAGAAAAAGTTTGTATAAAGAATATGCTGAGCAGTTGGTAAAATTGGGACATGCTTATTATGCATTTGATACACCTGCAGAAATAGAAACGATGCGGGAAACCTTGAAAGGGCAGGGGAAAGATAACCTTCAATATGATTATCGGGTACGATTTAATATGAAAAATTCTTTGTCTCTTTCACCCGAAGAAACAGAAGCTTTGTTGAAAATAAATTTTCCACATGTAATACGACTCAAAATCGAACGGGATGAATTTGTCTATTTTAAAGATATGATTCGTGGTGATATTGAAATGAGCACCAATGGCCTGGACGATAAGGTATTATTAAAAGCAGATGGAATGCCTACCTATCACCTGGCAGTAGTTGTTGATGATTATTTAATGAAGATAACTCATGCTTTCCGGGGCGAAGAATGGCTGCCAAGCGCTCCGATACATGTATTACTCTGGAAATATTTGGGATGGGAAAAACACATGCCGGAATGGGCACATTTTCCATTAATATTAAAACCAGATGGAAATGGCAAATTAAGTAAAAGAGATGGAGAGCGCCTGGGTTTCCCGGTGTTTGCTATGGAATGGAACGATCCGGTAAAAGGAGAAATTAAAGGATTTAAAGAACTTGGTTTTTTACCCGAAGCTTTTTTAAATATGCTGGCAATGCTGGGCTGGAACAATGGTACTGAACAGGAAATATTTTCTTTGGATGAAATGATTGATCAATTTTCTATTGACAGAATTCATGTTCATGGCGCAAAATTTGATTTTGAAAAAGCGAAATGGTATAATCACGAATGGATAAAAAAATCTAGCGTTGAGAGATTGGAGCACGATGTAAAAAAAATATTTGAAAAGAAAGGTGTTTCGGTCAGTGACGAAGAGCAATTCGGATCAATTATTGAATTGATTAAAGACAGGTGTACATTGCTTACAGATTTTTGGGAACAGGGGCATTTTTTTTATAATTCACCATCAGAAATTGACACAGCTTCCATACTTTCAAAGTGGAATGAAAATAAAAATCAATTTTTCGTTGAATTAATACGTACCTATTCATTGCTACCATCATGGAAAAGTGTTGAGTTGGAAAATACTTTTAAAGAAATTGCGGCAGCCAGCCATTTAAAACCCGGTGAATTAATGTTGCCGTTTCGTATCATGCTGGTAGGCGGGAAATTTGGCCCGGGCATATTTGATATAGCTTCATTATTAGGTAAAACAGAAACTATAAAAAGAATAGAGCATACTTTATCTTTATTGAATCAAAAAATATAATAACTGGATAGTGGCACATTATTGGTGGCTTGGTTTAAGATTCAATAAAAAATTTATAAAATATTTTTTTAAAGAGTAGGATATCTATAATAGAATTACTCATTATTAATATCAATGACAGATACAACAATTGATTCCCGGCAAGAAAATTCCCAAGGCCAAAGACCAATAAGAGTTTTAGTAGCCAAGGTGGGACTTGATGGCCATGACAGGGGGGCAAAAGTAATTGCAACTTCTTTGCGTGATGCGGGGATGGAAGTAATCTATACCGGGCTAAGGCAAACACCTGAAATGGTTGTAAATGCTGCTTTACAGGAAGACGTAGATGCTATCGGCATAAGTATTTTAACAGGGGCTCACAATACTATTTTCCCAAAAATATTAGCCCTGTTACAAGCAATGGGAATGACAGATGTACTGCTTACGGGAGGTGGCATCATTCCTGAAGATGATATAAAAAAATTAAATGAAATGGGAGTCGGAAAATTATTTCTTCCCGGAACACCAACTGCATCAATAGCCGAGTATATAAAAGACTGGGTAAAGAAAAACAGGAGTTTTTGAAAAATGATTAACCGGGTTTCCCTTTTTTTTATTTGAAAATAATTTTTCAATTCAGGCAAATTGTCCTTTTGAGTTAAAATAAAAGATATAAGATAAAAAATAAAGAAATTATGGCATTTTCTACATTAATCACTTCGCTTGAAAATAAAATTTATACCATTACCATAAACCGCCCTGAAAAGTTAAATGCGCTTAATCAAATCGTTTTGAATGAGCTTGAAGAAGCAATAAAAATAGTTTATGAAGATGACAGTATTAAAGCCGTTATTATAACAGGCGTGGGAGAAAAAGCTTTTGTGGCAGGCGCAGATATTTCTGAATTTATCAAATTAAAAGATGATGAAGGAGCTGCATTAGCAAAAAGAGGACAGGATATTTTTTCCCAGATTGAAAATTGCCCAAAGCCTATAGTAGCCGCCGTTAATGGATTTGCCTTAGGTGGAGGTTGTGAATTGGCCATGGCTTGTCATTTTAGATTGGCCAGTGCTAATGCAAAATTTGGCCAGCCAGAAGTAAATCTTGGATTAATACCAGGTTATGGTGGCACTCAGCGGTTATCAATGCTTGTAGGTAAAGGAAAAGCGATGGAATTGATCATGACCGGGAATATGATTGGCGCCGAAGAAGCGAAGGCGTTAGGTCTTGTTAATTATGTAGAATTACCTGAAAACTTAATTACAAAAACAAAAGAAATACTGGAGGTAATACTTACTAAATCGCCTCTGGCTATTTCTAAAGTGATTGAAGCGGTGAACGCTTTTTACGAGTCTGGCAAAGATGGGTTTAATGAAGAAATACATTTGTTTGCCCAGGTTTTTATTTCCAACGATAAAAAAGAAGGTACCACTGCATTTTTGGAAAAAAGAACCCCCCTTTTTAAGGGTAATTAAGAATTCTGTTATTATCATTTGTATCAGATTAAACCTTCATCTGCAAAACTATAATAGCCTTCATCACTGACTATAAGGTGATCAAGTACTTTTATTTCTAATAATTTCCCGGCCTCTTTTAGTTTGGAAGTTAATTCTTCATCTACCCTGCTTGGCCTTAAGTTTCCTGAAGGATGATTGTGACAAAGGATAAGTGAAGTAGCATCTACCTCTATGGCCTTTTTAAAAATAACTCGTGGGTCTGCAATGGTATGTGTTAATCCTCCTTTACTCAATACTTCAAAATGGTTTATTTTATTAGACCTGTTTAAGAAAACGACAGCAAATACTTCATAGGCGTAATCTTTTAATGAGGCTTTTAAAAATTCGGCAAGTTCATTACTTGAGCGTACAAAACTTTTATTAAAAAATGTTGATGCATGTCGTCGTCTTCCTAACTCAAGTGCTGCAGTAATGGTTACTGCTTTTGCATTCCCTATTCCGGGAATGGTCATGAAATCTTTAATGGATACTTTTCCTAGCTCATCAAGGTTATTTTTCCCGAGTTTCAAAAGTTCTCTCGCAAGATCAACCGCACTTTTTTTTCCACTACCGGTATTTATTAAAATTGCAAGAAGTTCCGAATCGCTCAAACTTTCTTTTCCTTTTAACATTAATTTCTCTCTTGGCCTGTCATCAACTGCCCAATTTTTTATGGAAGTGGAAGACTTGTTAGTACTTTCCATGATTTTGTGTTTAAAACCAAAAATATTAATTATAATTTCGCCAAACTAATCATTGCCTCTTCAATTTATTCTTTATGCATCCAAACGTAAAATTATTTTCAGGAACAGGATCGCAATACCTGGCCAAACAAATAGCATTGAGATTTGGCGAACCTTTGGGAAAAATAAAAATTCAAAAATTCAGTGATGGAGAAATCGGGGTTGAATATCTCGAGAGCATTAGGGGACAATTCGTTTTTTTAATTCAAAGTACGTTTTCTCCTACAGATAATCTAATGGAGCTTTTGTTAATGATTGATGCTGCTAAAAGAGCTTCTGCCTATAAAGTGATTGCCGTAATCCCTTATTATGGTTATGCAAGGCAAGATCGAAAAGATAAACCTCGGGTAGCCATTGGTTCTAAATTAGTAGCTAATATGCTGGTAGCAGCAGGAGCCGACAGGATTATTTCAATGGATTTGCATGCTCCGCAAATACAAGGTTATTTTGATATCCCTGTTGATCATTTGGATTCTTCAGCTATTTATATTCCATACATAGAAAATCTGAATCTTGAGAATTTAACTTTTGCGGCGCCTGATGTTGGCAGTGCTAACCGTATTAGGGAGATAGCCAG
This sequence comes from Bacteroidota bacterium, assembly GCA_030706605.1. Taxonomy (GTDB): domain Bacteria; phylum Bacteroidota; class Bacteroidia; order Chitinophagales; family Chitinophagaceae; genus Ginsengibacter. The sequence continues at coordinate 180,447 of JAUZOE010000004.1, read as the reverse complement.
TTATTTTGAAGTAGATATGGTGATTTGCGATAAACATCGTAAAAGAGCCAATGAAATAGCTAGTATGGTAGTAATAGGGGATGTGATAGACAGGGACATTGTATTGATAGATGATATTTGTGATACAGGGGGTACATTGTGCAAAAGTGCCGGGTTATTAATGGAAAAAGGAGCAAGGAGCGTAAGGGCTTTTTGTACACACCCTGTTCTTAGTAATAATGCATATGAAAATATTCAAAACAGTGTATTAGAAGAATTGGTAGTTTGTGATACTATTCCTGTAACCAGAAAAATAGATAAATTAAAAGTAGTAACTGTAGCAGACCTTTTTGCTATTGCCATCCGGAATGCTTTTGAAAACAGAAGTATCAATAGCCTGTTTATCAGAAGTAAACTATTTAAAAAGAATAAAATTTCGGTCTGATTTGTACTTTATTCAATTTAAGGCATAATTTTTATTACTCTTTGGACACCTACTGATTAGACAATTCACTGCTTAAGTGATTAGGTAAAATTTCTTAGGCAGAATTTTGCGTTAATTTTGCAATGCAACAATCCAACAATTTTCCTACCTTTGCGCCTCAAAAAATATTTATAATGAAAACAATTACAATCGAAGGACAAATCAGGACCGAATTTGGCAAAGCAGCCACCCGCCAACTTCGCTCTGAGTTAAAAGTGCCAGCTGTAATTTACGGAGGTGCAAAAGAAATTAATTTTTCTGCTCCGGCATCAGCTTTTAAAAACATCATTTATACACCGGATTTTATGTTGACTGAAGTGAAAATAGACGGTATTTCATACAAATGTGTATTGAAGGATGTTCAATTTGACAAAGTAAGCGATCGCCTTATTCACGTCGATTTTCTTGAACTCGTTGGAAGCAAAAAAATTACCGTTAACATCCCTATCAAATTTACCGGAGTCCCGGTGGGTGTAAAAGAGGGTGGAAAATTAGCTGTGAAGATGAAATCATTAAAAGTAAAAACTCTTCCGGAATTTTTGCTTGAGCATATTGAAATGGATCTTACTGACCTTAAGATCAATGAGAATGTGCGGGTGCAGGATGTTAAAGCACCTAATATGGAAATTCTGAATTCTCCACGTATTCCAGTCGCTTCAGTTACTATGACAAGACAATTGAAGCAGGAAGAAGCTAAAGCAGCTCCAGGTGCTGCCGCAAAGACTACAGAAGCTAAAGTAGAAACGGCTCCAGCAAAAAAATAAAACTTATATATTCATATAATTATGCAAATGCCCTCAAAAAGAGGGCATTTGCATTTTGAGATCCATTTTTGCAGGTAAGGAAACTATAAAGTTTGCGTACATTTGCCACCTAATTTTTAAATATGGGCATGGATAGGAATACTATAATAGGATTTGGTTTATTGGCTGCACTTTTTTTTGGATATTTTTATTATACCCGACAGGGGCAATTGGCTTTAGAAAAGCAAAAGGTACATATCCAGGATTCACTCAACAAACTCAAACCTCAAATTGATACTACACTTCATATAGCAACAAAAGTTTCAGATTCTAAAAAAACATCTGCATTTTCGGCAATAAAACAGGATACGACCGGAAAAGAACAGATGGTTACCCTTGAAAATAAAGTACTTAAAATTACTTTTACCAATAAAGGGGGACAGCCTAAAATAATAGAACTTAAAAATTTTAAGACTTTTAATGGTAACCCTCTTATCCTGGAGGATGGTACTTTTAATAATATTTCCTATGCTATTAATACAGGAAATAACCAAACTGCTCAAACATCTGAACTTCTTTTTACGCCTTCTCTAATTCAAAAAAGTGCTGACGGAAGTGAGACCATTAGTTTTAGTTTGCAAACTGTTAATGGAGAAACAATCGAACATCAGTATATCATAAAGCCTGATGATTATATGATTGATTTCAATATTAAGTTTACCGGCGCCGATAAATTAGTTACTCAAAATAAACTGAACCTTATTTGGCAGGCAAAAGCTGACAAGCAGGAAAAAGATATTAGCTGGGAAATTCAGCAATCACATATTTCTTTTGTTGATAATGGCGAATATGACTTTGAGCACCTAATTGCTGGAAAAACTGATGATAAGAAATTTGAAAAGCCAGTTGACTGGATTGCATTAAATCAGCAATTTTTCGCAGCTTCTATCGTAGCAAAGAATAAATTTACTGATGGAGAAATAAAATGGGATGTGCCTAAAGATACTAGCTTGCATGTTATAGGAGAGGCAACTGCCAACCTCAGGCTAGATGTGCCGGCTGGTGCAAATTCAGTAATTCCTTTACAACTTCTATATGGGCCAAGTAACTATAAAATTCTTAAATCTTATGGTAACCAAATGTATAATATGGTTCCTCTTGGAAGCGGTATTCTTGCATTTGTAAAATATATAAACAGGGGTTTTATCATGCCTGTTTTTAATTTTCTTTCAAGCAAAATTGCCAGCTATGGATTGGTAATTGCGTTACTTACCATTATTATCCGGTTACTTATTTCCCCACTTACCTATCAAAGTTATTTGAGTGGTGCTAAAATGAAATTATTAAAGCCTGAATTGGAAGTGCTCAAAACAAAATTTAAAGATGATAAGCAGGCCTTTGGGATGGAACAAATGAAATTGTATAAAAGCGCTGGTGTTAATCCCTTAGGAGGTTGTATTCCGGCAGTATTTCAAATACCTATCTTTTTTGCTTTATATGACTTCTTTAATTCTAACATAGCATTGCGTCAGCAAAGTTTTTGGTGGGCTAAAGATCTATCAACTTATGATTCTATTTATAATCTTCCCTTCAGCATTCCTTTTTATGGCAATCATATCAGTTTGTTTACTATTACTGCGGCCATCACAAGCATGTTGATTTCATTATATGGGATGAGTAATATGCAGGATAACAGTAATCCTGTGATGAAATATCTTCCTTTTATTTTTCCTGTTGTCCTGATCGGAGTTTTTAATCGTATGCCGGCAGCCCTTACCTGGTATTATACCGTTTCAAATACGATTACACTTCTGATCCAGCTTGTGATTCAAAAATATATTATTGATCATGATAAAATATTAGCAAAATTACAAGAGAATAAAAAGAAGCCCGCTAGTCAAAGTAAATGGCAGGAGCGAATAACTGCAATGCAGGAAAGTAATGAAAAGTTAAAAAGTATGAAACAAAAGACAGACTCCACCAGGAAAAAAAGTAAATAAAAGTTGGCTGCAACTATTTTGGTCCATTATTATCTTTAGTATGGAATCATTCATTTAAAGTTCTATAGGTATAATATGAAACGGAATGCTATAATATTATTTATTTGCTGCTTTTTTATTACAGTTAGTACTAGAGCGCAGCGAACATTGAATGAAGGTACCCTGGTGTATAATATGTCAGTAGAAACGGGCAATGATGCCCCAAAAATGGCAGATATGCTTGATGGTGCTACTACTACTATTTCTATTAAGGGAAATCAAAGTAAAGTAGAATTAGTTAGTGGTCTGGGCCGGGAAGCCACTATTTATAATGCCGGGACTCAGAATGGAGTTATTTTAAAAGATTATAGCGGGCAAAAATTAATGATTACTCTTACTCCAAAGGACTGGGAGGCTAATAATAAAAAATATAATGGAATTGTATTTGAAAATACGGGTGAAACGAGTGATATTTCCGGCTATAGTTGCCAGAAAGCAATTGCGAAATTAACAAACGGAACTACATTTACTGTTTTCTACACTACTGATGTTAAGATAAATAATAAATCGTACGATGCACAATTCAAAACATTACCCGGTCTTGCCGTGCAATATGAAATGCAATCAGGTAAAATGAAATTTAAATTCACATTAGCGAAGATTAGTTTTGATACGGTGCCTTTGTCTGTATTTGAAATTCCAAAGTCAGGCTATAGGATTTTAACTTACGAAGAAACTAAGAAATAAAATAGGGTATAATTTTTATAAAAAAAGTTAGCCACTTTTCATTTTCTCCGAAGAAGATTTCTGCTGGTTCGTTTCAAGATTATTGCGAATATTTTGAACTTTACAAGCATAAAAAAAACCTGCTTTTATAGCAGGTTTTTTTATATAATACTTTTTAGCTTTTATTTTCTGGATCTGATTATTAATTTGTATCCATCTTTTTGGTTATATTCAGGAATAAATACTTTTTGCTTGTAAGGTAAAATATATACAGTATTTCCTTTTTTGTATGAAATTAATTCTTCACTGATTATATTGTTACCAATTTGTTGTCTGTTTAATAAAGCGCTACCGCGATAAGTGAGTCCTGATTTTAAATTAAAAGAAATAGAATTTTTTAAATTTCCGGAAGTGCTAATGTTAAGATGAGGTTTGTCTTTTTTTACAAAACCACCTCTGTTTGCGAAAGCAAATAGGCATACTCCGCAAACCAGTAACGTAACCGATATTATTTTGGAATATTTATTCATTTGTAAAAAATGTTAATTTATTTTAACAAAGGTAAGAAATTAATATGATAATGCAAGCCACTCATCATTTTTTTTATTCTTTGCCGGGATATATTTTTTAGTATAACGATTATTTTGAAATAATTAGTATATTGTAGTATAAGTTTAATCAACTATGAAAGAAAATCCATTTAGGCAGGAAAGGGATGAAATGAAGGAGTTATTGAAGCAGTATCAGAATTTTAAGACCGGTAAAAAATTCAATTTTATAGAAGAAGAATCTTTTGAGCGTATTATCGATTATTTTGATGAAAATGATAATATTCCTTTAGCGCTCGAAGCTGTTAATTTTGGGGTAGAACAATATCCGTATTCATCATCGTTGTTTATTAAAAAGGCAGATATATTAATTGCTTCGCAAAGATATCTTGAGGCGCTTTCCATACTTGAAAAAGCAGAAGTACTTGATAGCAATGATATTAATCTTTATATTCTTAAAACGGATGCTTATCTCGCTTTGGATAACCAGGAAAAAGCGGCAATGCTTTTGGAAGAGGCCATCATAGTATTTGATGGCGTAGAAAAAACAGAATTACTTTTTGAACTGGCGGATGTATATGATGATTATGAAGATTTCAATAAAGTTTTCAATTGCCTGAAATTAATTCTTGAGCAAGACCCTACTAATGAAGAGGCTTTATATAAAATTTGCTTTTGGACTGACTATACGGGTAAAAATGAGGAAAGTGTACTACTTCATCAAAAAATAATAGATGAATATCCATATACACAATTAGCCTGGTTTAACCTGGGAGCAGCTTTCCAGGGATTAAAATTATATGAGAAATCAATCGACGCCTATCAATATGCAATTGCGATTGATGAAAAATTTGATTATGCGTATCGCAACCTTGGGGATGCTTATTTACGGCTTCGTAAATACCGTGAAGCTATCGAGGTATTGCAAAAGGTCTTGGAACTTACTATGCCTGAAGCCGTAATTTATGAAGCAATAGGTTATTGTTTTGAAAAATTAAAAAATCCGGCACAAGCAAGATTCCATTATCGAAAAGCAGTGCATTTAAATTCAACAGATAGTCATTTATATTATAAAATTGCCGGAACATATATGAAAGAAGGCTATTGGGAAAGTGCAGTAAAAAACCTAAGCCAGGCAATGAGTATTAATAAGTCAAAGCCAGATTATCATTTGGCTTTGGCGCAATGTTTAGTGCAATTGGAGAGAATTAAAGAAGCTGTTGTTCACTTCACTCATTTTATTAAGGCTCGTCCCAGGAATGTGAAAGGATGGAAAGAACTAATAAAAAGCCTTTATGATTTTGAATATTATGAAGAAGCTCTTGAGCAGATTTATAATGCTCAAAAAAATACAGATGATAAACCTTTGTTTGTTTTTTATAAAGCTGCAGTACTTTTTGCTCTTGGCAAATCAAAGGAAGCACTTTTGCATCTTGAAAATGGAATACATAGAGCCCCTGGATTGACTAAACAGTTTATAGATTTAAACCCTTCCTTGTTACAAAATTCATTGGTTGTTGAAACTATTAGCCTAAATAAAGATTTGAAGAAGAAATATAAAAAGTAGCATTATAACAGATAGGTTAAAAGGGATAAACGCACTTAAATTGATCCCAGATAAATAAGTTTAAAAAGTTCAAAAAATTTTAAAAATTAAAATGTGAAGATATATTCACAATATTTTTTGACCATATTTTGATTACACCAAACTATATTTGCGCATCTCAAATGTCAATTAATGAATTTTAAACTCAGTCAAATCCCTGATAGGGTTGCGAAGCCACGCAAAAATGGTTTAACCATGGTAATGGATAAAGGGTTAAGCCTTGAAGAAAGCCGGAATTTAATAAGTGCTGCCCGTCCTCACATTGATATTGTCAAACTCGGTTTTGGAACTGCTTTTGTGACTCCCAATCTTCGCGAAAAGATTGACCTATATCAGTCTTTTGATATTCCTGTTTACTTTGGTGGTACTTTATTTGAAGCATTTCTAATAAGAAACCAATTTAATGATTACATCCAACTGTGTAAAGATTTTGATATCCACTATATGGAAGTGAGTGACGGTTCTATTATTATTCCTCATGCTGAAAAATGTGGTTATATTGAAAAACTAACTAAGCATGGCATTGTTCTCAGTGAAGTAGGAAGTAAAGATGCTGCTCATATTATCCCTCCTTACAAGTGGATAGAACAAATGAAAGCGGAGTTGGAAGCCGGCGCTACTTATGTAATTGCAGAGGCTCGTGAAGCAGGTAATGTAGGCATTTATCGGGGTTCCGGAGAGGTAAGAGAGGGGTTGGTACAGGAAATATTAACTCAAATACCAGGTGAAAAAATTCTTTGGGAGGCGCCACAAAAAGCGCAGCAGCTTTATTTTCTCGAACTGGTAGGTTGTAATGCAAACCTTGGTAACATCGCCCCTACAGAAGTGATTCCTTTAGAAGCAATGCGTATTGGACTTAGAGGGGATACATTTCATTTATATCTTGATAAAGAAAAATCGTAATGAAAATTTATGGATTGATTGGCCTCACATTGGGCCATTCATTTTCCCAAAAATATTTTACCAGTAAATTCCTAGAGGAAAATATTACAGATTGTCAATATCAAAATTTTGAATTGAAAGAACTGGATAAAGAAGTATCAGGGCTAAAAAAACTATCTAATCTTTCAGGATTAAATATTACCATTCCTTATAAATCCCGGATTATTTCTTATTTAGATGGCTTAACTGATGAATGCCGGGAAATGAATGCGTGTAATTGTATCAAAATCGATAATGGAAAATGGATTGGATACAATACAGATGTCACAGGTTTTGAAAAATCATTTCTTCCCCATCTAAAACCATTTCATAAAAAAGCATTAATACTGGGTACAGGTGGCTCTTCTATGGCGGTGGCTTTTGTTTTAAAAAAACTGGGAATTCAATTTTTAAAAGTTACAAGAAAAGTCGTCAATTCGTCTTTAATTGATTACGAACATATTTCTGAAAAAATGATGGAAGAATATACAGTTGTTATTAATACGACTCCGGTTGGGATGTTTCCTAACATATATGCGTATCCTAATATACCTTATCAATACATTACAGACCAACATTATTTTTTTGATTTGATCTATAATCCGCCCAAAACTCAATTTCTTACCAAAGCAGAAGAAAAAGGTGCAGTGATTGAAAATGGTGAAAAAATGCTGGTAATCCAGGCTGAGGAAAGTTGGAAAATATGGAATTCAATTAATTGAGTAAAATCAATTTTAATTTTTCCGGAAGCAGATCTACTTTTTTCTCCTGGTAATCATAACAAACTATTCCTGTTTTAGCATGTGCAATAACCACAGTTGCCCCATTTCTCCGGGTAGTTAAAAGGTAGAACAGTTCAAAGCTTTTCCTTGAAATTTCTCCTGAAAATATTTTTACTTCCAGCGAATCATTATAAAACGCTTCATTCTTAAACTCAACTAAAAGTTCATTCATGATAAGTGAAGTTCCTCCCGCATTTAATTCAGTAAAATTATGTTTTTGTAAAAACTGTACACGAGTTTCATGTATAATCTCTACCATGGCATGATTACCAACGTGATTACCATAGTTTATATCAGTAATCCTTACGGGGATTGTAAATGAAGCAATTACTTTTTGTGGTAGTTGAATCTTTATCCTGGCCATAGATATATTCTTTTATTCAGTTTTAATTAATACTGGCAAGTTGTAATATATCAACAAGATTAGTAGAAGTAGGAGAGGTCATTTTGTTCATCATAATTTGTTTCCATTTCTCTATTTTCTTATTCCACACGGGTCTTGGGGGGTATTCATTATCGGCGGATAGAATAAGAGTGGCTGCCTTAGGAGAAATTTTAACGGGCTGTCCTTCGGGTCCGGCTATGGTAATATATTTTTTGGGAACCCCGTCTTCTTTTTCAAAATTGGAAGCCAATAGTTTTTTATCCTGTGGGGCATTAATAATGGCTTCTAAAATCTGGTAGTTACGTGTGATGGAGTCTTTTGTTTTTTGGCTTATAGGATTATTTATTTTCAATACAGTATTATTTGCTATCGATTTTATCCCAGTATTTTTATTGAAAAAAAAAGTGCCAACAAAAATAATGATCAACGAAGCGGCTGCGGTTAAACTATAAAAAAGTAATTTGGATTTTTTTCTTAAGCCAGGTATTTTAATCACTTTTTCATTATCCAAATCGGCTGCAATGTTACTCCATGTTTTTTCTGGTGGAGGAACTTCATAATTAAAGAGCCTGGTTTTAAAATTTTCCATTGTGGATGCTTAAGAAATATTGGAATCGTTTTTTATTTTATTCATCCTGACATCTGTCATTTTTTTCAAAACACCTTTTGCCCTGGCTAATTGCGATTTACTGGTGCCTTCAGTAATGCCCAAAATATCGGCAATCTCTTTATGCGAGTAGCCCTCAATAACATGCAGGTTGAAAACTGCTTTGTATCCTGGTGATAATTCATTCACAATGCTGATAATATCTTTTGTAGCCAGTAAATCCAGCGCATTGAATTCTTTATCTTCTATCGTATTTTCCTGAACTTCTGTAACATTATATAATTTCACTTTTTTTCTAAAATGCTCGATAGAGGTATTTACAAAAATTCTTCTTACCCAACCTTCAAAAGAACCTTCTCCTCTAAATTTACTTAAATTCTTAAATACCTTTATAAAGCCATCCTGCAAAATATCATTGGCATCTTCGGTGTTGCCTGCATATCTGAGACAGATGCCATACATTTTTGCTGCAAATTTTTTGTACAAAACTTTCTGCATCTGACGGTCACCATCAATGCACGCTTGTATTAAGTAGGATTCGGGGGGGATATGGTTGCTTTGTTCTGCCAAAAAATTATTAATGTTTTTTCTTATTGAAGAAAAGTCTTGTAATCAGATTTTTAAAAAAGTAGTTAATTTTTCAATTGCCTTTTTTCTATGGCTGAAAATATTTTTTTCAGCAAGTGTCATTTCGGCAAATGTTTTATCTGAACCTTCAGGAATAAAAACCGGATCATATCCAAAGCCAGAATTACCTCTTCTTTCTTTGATAATAGTGCCTTTGCAGATGCCTTCAAAAACAGTTTGTTCGCCGTTAAGGATAACGCAAATCACCGTTTTGAATTGTGCTTTTCGATTTTCTAAATCTTTTAACCTGGTTAATAACTTATCAATATTTTTTTCAAAAGATCTTCCTTCTCCGGCATAGCGGGCACTTTTTACGCCGGGCTCTCCGTTTAATGCATCTGTTTCTAATCCTGTATCTTCTGCAAAACAATTTCCCCTGGTAATCGAATTAATAACTCTTGCTTTTTCGCAGGCATTTTCTTCCAGTGTATCATAAGGCTCAGGAATATCAATGTTGATTCCAGCTTCGGCAAGTGATATTATTTTGAACTTTTCTCCCAAAATGCTTCTTACTTCAGTTACCTTATTGCTGTTGTTGGTTGCAAAAATTAATGTTTTCATATTTTATTATTGAAGCAGAAATATTTTTTGAAGGCTATCCCACAATTCTTTTTTCAATTTTGTATTATTTAAAAAATCAGATAATGTCGGGCTGATCATATATTGTTGGTCCTGGAATTTTTGTATTTGAAAAAAAGGAATATTAAAAGGTAATGCTAAATCTGAAGAAGTAACTCCAAATATTAAAATCTTTTTAGGATGAAATTGGTCAATTAATAGCTGATAATTGATTGTAGGATTTTGATTATAATTGGTCAATACTATATCTGCCATGGAAATTTTGCAGGCCGTTAAAAGATTAGATAATAATTTCATCTCATCATCAGCAAGAAATTTGTGTTGTGCATTATTAACCAAAAAGAGAATGTTTCCCCTGTTTTCACCCAGGCTGTTAATTTTTATTTTTTCAGGAGCATCTTTTATTTCATCAATCTGTATAGAAATCGGTTCGTTATTATGGTACAGCGATGTATCCAGTAAGCTTTTTGTAAACATGAGTTGGCATAAATGGCCGGGTAATTGGATGTTGTCTATGCTCATTTTAAGTATTTTTCGATTCTTTTTTTTCGTTCCTTTGCAACAAAAATAACGATATGATCGCAGCAGCAGATTTTATTATTACAAAAGCTGAAAGAAGTAAACTGAGTTCAATGAGCCTGGAGAATATCTCCTTTGGAAAATATTTTACAGATCATATGCTTGAAGTGGAATATGCAGATGGTGAATGGAAAACTGTTGAAATAAAGCCGTATCAGTCTTTTTCTATTGCTCCTTCTTGCGCGGCGCTGCATTATGGACAGGCAATTTTTGAAGGCGTAAAAGCCTATAAAAACCAGGATGGTGACGCATTTATTTTCAGGCCGGAAGAAAATTTTAAGAGATTTAATATTTCGGCCAGGAGAATGGAAATGCCGGAAGTACCTGAAGAAATTTTTATAGAAGGAATGAAGCAATTGGTGAAATTGGATGAAGGTTGGATTCCCAATAAGCCGGATCATGCCTTATATATCAGGCCTTTTATGTTTGGTTGTGATGAAATGATAGGGGTGAAGCCTTGTGATACCTATAAATTTATGATTATTTTAAGTCCAACGGGACCATACTATAGTGCCCCCATGAGGCTTTATGTAGAAGAAAAATATGTAAGAGCGGTTGAAGGTGGTGTGGGCTATGCAAAAACTGCGGGTAATTATGGATCAGCTATGTTTCCTACCGCAGAGGCAAAAAGGAAAGGTTATGACCAGGTGCTTTGGACTGATGCTATTGAGCATAAGTATGTGCAGGAATGTGGTACTATGAATGTCTTTTTTATTATTGGAAATAAAGCAATAACGCCGGGATTGGAAGAGGGAACTATTCTTGCAGGGATTACCCGTGATTGCACTATTCAACTTTTAAATGAATTGGGCCTTGAAGTAGAAGAAAGGCGCTTGAGCATTGATGAGGTAGAAGATGCTTATACTAAAGGAACTTTGCGCGAAGTGTTTGGAACCGGTACAGCGGCTACTATTTCTATGATAAGGGAATTATGTCATAAAGATTTTATCATGCGCCTGGATACAGATTCATGGACAATTGCTCCGAAAATTAAAAATAGAATGGATGATATAAAGGCGGGTGTTGCAGTGGATAAATACGGTTGGATGCTTAAAGTTTGATTGAAAAATATAGCTTCATCAAAGTTCAGGCCTGTCAATTTATTTTTCATCTTTGGCTAAAAGAAGTCATTTTTTTTCATTGGTCAAATAATTTTGGTATTTTACAATCCTACACTTACCTTTGCCGTCCAAAAAAATCAGGGTAAAAATAATGCCTACAATACAACAATTAGTAAGAAAAGGAAGAACAATAATCAGGGCAAAAAGCAAATCAAGAGCACTTGATAGTTGTCCTCAGCGTCGTGGTGTGTGCACAAGAGTGTATACTACAACGCCTAAGAAACCAAACTCAGCTTTGCGTAAAGTTGCTAAAGTAAGGCTTACCAATAAAATAGAAGTTATCGCTTATATTCCCGGAGAAGGGCATAACCTGCAGGAGCACTCAATCGTTTTGCTTCGTGGAGGCAGAGTAAAAGATTTACCTGGTGTACGTTACCACATTATCCGTGGAAGCCTCGATACAGCAGGTGTTAAAGATCGGAAACAAAGCCGTTCTAAATACGGAACAAAAAAAGAAAAAGCTAAGAAATAATTAATCCTGTCATACTTTTTGGTATGATGAAAAAATAAAAAGAAAAATGCGTAAAGCACAAGCAAAAAAACTTCCATTAGCTCCTGATCCAAAATTTCAGGATAAATTAGTTACCCGTTTTGTAAACAATTTGATGTGGCAGGGTAAAAAAAGCGGAGCTTTTACTATTTTTTATGATGCCATTGAAAAGGTTTCTAAAATTTCCGGTGAAGATGGATATGAAGTTTGGAAAAAAGCATTGGCAAATGTGACTCCGGGTGTGGAAGTAAAGAGCCGTCGTATTGGTGGCGCTACTTTCCAGATACCATCAGAAGTTCGTGCAGACAGGAAAACATCATTAAGCATTAAATGGCTTATCAAATACAGCCGTGACAGAAATGGCCGTAGCATGGCTGAAAAATTAGCCAATGAAATAGTTGCTGCCAGCAAAGGTGAAGGCGCAGCTTATAAGAAGAAAGAAGATACACATCGTATGGCTGATGCTAATAAAGCATTTGCACATTTCAGAATCTAATTAAAATAGAAATATAAATTATTGACCCTTTCTGTGAAACAGAAAGGGTTTTTTGATTTTAGCAGAATTACTGTACTTTTCCAAAAAAAATTAAAGTGTATGTTGTTCTCTAAAAAAATATCTGTTGTTGCCCTGGGAATAATTCTCAGTCTCATTTTGTATTCCTGTGATAATAATGAAAATTCAAAAGACGAAATTCAAAAGCCGATTAGTAGTTCATCTGCTTCTTATTTAATGGATAAATCCGGTTTTCAAACGACCGTTGACAGTCAAAAAACAGATCTCTATATTTTGCGAAACAACAAGGGGGCCATTGCAACTTTTACCAATTACGGAGGTAGAATTGTAAGCCTGCAGGTGCCGGATAAAAATGATAGCCTTGTAAATGTCGTTTGCGGGTTTAAAAGTGTGGAAGATTACCAAAAATCCACTGAACCTTATTTCGGTGCAACTATAGGAAGATTTGGGAATAGAATTGCTAAAGGAAAATTTACTTTGGATGGAAAAAGCTATTCATTGTTTTTAAATAATGGCCCTAATACTTTGCATGGTGGTAAAAAAGGATTCCAATACCAGGTTTGGAACGCCATTCAACCTGATAGTAATTCTGTAATCTTTACAAGAATTTCACCAAATATGGAAGAAGGATTCCCTGGAAATCTGAATGTAAAAGTAACTTACACACTTAATGATAATAATGCTTTGGAAATGGAATACGAAGCAACAACAGATAAGGAAACAATTCTCAACCTGACCAATCATGCTTTCTTTAATTTAAATGGCGAAGGATCCGGAACAATTTTGAATCATGAAGTGCAGATTTTTTCAAATACCTTTACCCCGGTTGATTCTACTTTAATTCCTACGGGGAAAATAGAACCTGTTATGAATACTCCATTTGATTTTAGACAATTTGCAACAATCGGTTCCAGAATTAATGAAAAAAATCAGCAATTGATAAATGGAAAAGGATACGATATTAATTTCGTTTTGGATAGCAGTAAAAATGATAGCCAGCATCTTGCTGCAAAAGTAATTGGAGATAAGTCTGGAATTGAAATGAGTATTTATACGGATCAACCTGGATTGCAATTTTATAGCGGAAATTTCATGTTTGGAAAAAACACTTTTAACGACGGTAGTAAGGATGAGCCTCGTACAGCATTTGCGATGGAAACGCAACATTTTCCTGACTCTCCCAATGAAATTTCTTTCCCCAATACGGTTTTAAAACCAGGAGAAACCTATCATTCTAAATCAACTTATGTATTTTCGGTAAAAAAAGATTAATCTCAAAAATTATTATGATTGACCTGATAAAAATTATTAAACAAAAGAGAAGTTTGATTCAGAAACTATTTTCTTATTTTTTTGTAATGCTGATTTGTTTATCAGCTTTTTCTCAAAAGCAAGTTGCCCCTGCATATCCGCTTATTACGCATAATACCTATTTCAGTATTTGGTCTATGACTGATAATTTGAACCAATCTACTACCAAACATTGGACAGGAGCCAATCAATCTTTGCTGGGGATTATCAAAGTAGATGAAAATTACTTTCGTTTCCTTGGTAAACCTGAGGAAAAATATGAAAGTATATTGCCTACGTCTGATGAAAGCAGTTATGATGTAAAATATACAGAACAATTGCCCGGCAGTGATTGGAATACTTTGGAGTTTAATGACCGGGATTGGAAATCTGGGGAAGCTCCGTTTGGTGATAATCAGTCAGAGGTAAAAACTTTATGGAAATCAAAGGATTTGTGGATACGGCGTGAGTTTGAAATAAATAATATCGATTTGAACGATTTATTCCTTAAAATAAATCACGATGATAATGTAGAAGTTTTTCTAAATGGAAATAATATCTATAGCAATAAGGGGTGGGTTCATAAATTTGTTTTTATAGATTTAAATGAGGCTATTAAAAACAGTCTGAAAAAGGGAAAAAATGTTTTGGCAATTCATTGTGAAAATACTGCTGGCGGAGCATATTTGGACGCGGGGATTGTAAAAAAAGAAAAGTCTGAGAATAATGGAAGAATAGAGTTGGCGCATCAAAATAATGTGAAGGTAAATGCCACACAAACTATATATAATTTCACCTGTGGACCTGTGGATTTAAATTTAAAATTTATTTCTCCATTGTTATTAAATGAAATAGATATTTTGGCACGGCCAGTTTCCTATATATCTTATAAGGTAAAATCCAGGGATGTCAAATCGCATAATGTAAAAATTTATTTGGGAGCTTCATCCGATATTGCTGTAAATATTTCTTCTCAGAAGGTGGAAGCAGCGTCATTGAATACGAAAAGTATGAAGTTTTTGAAAGTGGGAACAATAGATCAGCCGGTTTTACAAAAGAAAGGAGATGATTTGAGAATTGATTGGGGATATTTTTATGTAGCAGCAAAAAATGATGCTGAAACAAAACAATTTATTACAAACAACGCTGAAGAGGGTATCGCTTCTTTTTTGAGTGATAAAGACAATCAGCAACAAGAGCTTTCCGGCAAAAGTTTGATGTTGAATACGATTTTAAATTTTGGTTCTGTATCTGCAATTGCAAAAGAAAATTTTTTAGAACTGGCTTATGATGAAGAATATTCTGTTCAATATTTTCATAATAATTTGAGGTCCTGGTGGAATAAAGATGGGAAAAGTGATATCCAGAAACAATTGGATATGGCCTATAATAGCTATCAATCAATTCTGAAAAAATGTGATATTTTTGATAAAGGTTTATATTCAAAAGCAAAAATTTCAGGTGGAGAAGATTATGCTAAACTTTGTGAACTCGCATACAGGCAAAGCATTGCAGCTCATGCTCTCGTAAAAAGTCCCGGTGGAGATATTTTATTTTTATCTAAAGAGAATTTCAGTAATGGCTCTATCAATACTGTAGATGTAACTTATCCATCGGCCCCCCTTTATTTATTATATAATCCTGAATTTCTTAAGGGTATGTTGAATGGAATATTTTATTATAGCGAGAGTGGAAAATGGGGGAAACCTTTTCCAGCACATGATTTAGGGACATATCCATTGGCTAATGGCCAAACTTATGGCGAGGATATGCCGGTAGAAGAAGCTGGTAATATGGTGATTTTGACTGGAGCAATCGCCAAGGTGGAAGGCAACGCGAAATATGCTCAAAAGCACTGGAAAGAACTTACGAAATGGGTAGAGTATCTTTCAAAAGAAGGATTGGATCCGGCCAACCAATTGTGCACTGATGATTTTGCGGGGCATTTGGCCCGCAACGCCAACCTTTCTGTTAAGGCCATTGTGGCGATTGGCTCTTATGGAATGATGGCAAGGATGTTGGGCAAAAATGATATAGCAGCAAAATATACGGCGATGTCAAAAAGTATGGCCAAAAAATGGATGCAGTTGGCAGATGCCGGAGATCATTATGCACTTACATTCAATGATAAAAATACCTGGAGTCAAAAATATAATTTGGTATGGGATAAAGTTTTGGATTTAAATATTTTCCCGCCAAGTGTTTATAAAAAAGAAGTGGCTTTTTATCTGACCAAACAAAATGAATTCGGGCTTCCGCTTGATAGCAGGAAAACATATACAAAATCTGATTGGATTATGTGGACAGCCACTTTATCATCCTCCAAAAATGAATTTGAAAAATTTGTAACACCGGTTTATAAATTCGCAACTGAAACAACTGACCGCGTTCCTTTAAGCGATTGGCACGAAACTACTAATGGTAAAAAAATAGGTTTCCAGGCAAGAAGCGTAGTGGGTGGTTATTTTATGAAAATGCTGAATGATCATTTTCATGGCAAATAATTTCTTTTGCAAAGGAGGTGAATAATTGCCTTCTAATAGCAATTATTTCGATTATTATATTTTTTTTTAATGTTTGATCTTTTTTTATTTTCTTGAAAGAATTTTTAGACTTTCCTAATTGATGCCGCTAAAAAGAAATTAAAATTAACTTCCCCCCACTTCTTTAAAAAAGGAATTTTAAGTGCTCCACGATTTAATAAAATTATTTTTTTATTAAACATCATTATTATTTTTAGGAATTACTCTTTTAAAGGCTAATATTTTTTGTAGAATCTTCGTACCTTTGCGCCCTCTAAATTTAGTGTATCGAAAACAGATTTGGGATTGAGCTGGATTTATATAAATAAACGGTCTCTTTTTTGATATAAAATAACAAATTTAAGAGGCAATAATTAATAATTAAATAAAAACAAGCCATATGGCCGATTTAAGATTTCAAAGAAACTTTGGTATTGCTGCTCATATTGATGCAGGGAAAACTACCACTACAGAGCGTATTTTGTATTATACGGGTGTTAACCATAAAATTGGTGAAGTGCATGATGGTGCTGCTACTATGGACTGGATGGCACAGGAGCAGGAAAGAGGTATTACTATTACCTCTGCTGCTACTACATGCTTCTGGAATTTCCCTATGGTTCAGGGGCAAAAAACTCCGGATACTCATCAATATAAATTTAATATTATTGATACTCCGGGTCACGTAGATTTTACGGTGGAAGTAGAGCGTTCGCTTCGTGTACTGGATGGATTGTTGTCATTATTTTGTGCAGTGAGCGGCGTTGAACCACAGAGTGAAACCGTTTGGCGCCAGGCAAATAAATATAAAGTTCCCCGAATTGGATTTGTAAATAAAATGGATCGTTCAGGTGCCGATTTTTTAAATGTTGTAAAACAGGTTAAGGAAATGTTGGGTGCTAAAGCAGTGCCTTTGCAATTGCCAATTGGTGCAGAAGATGATTTTAAAGGAGTAGTAGATCTTATTACATTAAAGGCAATTGTATGGGATGATGCTACCCAGGGAATGACTTTTCAGGAAGTGCCAATTCCGGAAGATATGAAAGAAGATGTGGCAGAATGGAGGCAACATCTGATAGAAGCTGTGGCAGATTATGATGAGAAATTATTGGAGAAATTTTTTGATGATCCCAATACGATTACTGAAGATGAAATGCACGATGCAATCCGTAAAGCAACAATTGATATTTCTATTATTCCAATGATGTGCGGCTCTTCTTTTAAGAATAAAGGAGTACAGGCGGCGCTTGATGCTATTGTGCGCTATTTGCCCGGGCCAATGGATATTGAAGCGGTAAAAGGAATTAATCCTGATACTGGTGAAGATGTAGAACGCCATTGTGATCCAAATGAACCTTTTAGCGGATTGGCATTTAAAATTGCAACTGATCCTTTTGTGGGGCGTTTGGCATTCTTTCGTGCGTATAGTGGCCGTCTTAATTCAGGTTCATATGTATTAAATACCCGTACGGGCAAAAATGAAAGAATTTCAAGGATAATGCAAATGCATGCCAACAAACAAAATCCTGTGGATTTTATTCAGGCAGGTGATATAGGAGCAGCAGTTGGTTTTAAAGATATTAAAACAGGTGATACCTTATGTGATGAAAAGGCCCCTATAATTTTGGAAGCAATGACATTTCCTGAACCGGTTATTGCTATAGCTATTGAACCTAAAACTCAGGCAGATGTTGATAAAATGGGAATGGCTGTATCTAAGTTAGTAGAGGAAGATCCTACCCTGAAGGTTAATACAGACGAAGAAACAGGACAAACAATTCTTAGAGGAATGGGCGAGTTGCATCTTGAGATTATTATTGACAGGTTAAAGCGTGAATTCAAGGTAGAAATTAACCAGGGAGCCCCCCAGGTTGCTTATAAAGAAGCATTCAGACAGAATGTAGAACATAGAGAAGTACTTAAAAAGCAAACGGGTGGACGAGGAAAGTTTGCTGATATTATTTTTGAAATCGGACCTGCAGATGAAGAGTTTTTGAAAGAAGGTAAAGGTAATTTCCAATTTGTAAATGGTTTATTTGGAGGTTCAATTCCTAAAGAATTTGTTCCCGCTATACAGAAAGGTTTTGAAACTGCTATGACTACGGGCGTATTAGCCAGTTACCCGATGGAAAGTATGAAAGTGAGAGTATATGATGGATCATTTCACCAGGTGGATTCCGATGCAGTTTCTTTTGAAATGTGTGCCAAGCAAGGTTATCGTGAAGCTGGTCGTAAAGCAAAACCGGTATTACTTGAGCCTATTATGAAAGTGGAAGTTTTGACTCCTGACCAATATATGGGAGACGTAACTGGTGATCTTAACCGTCGACGTGGTATGTTGGAAGGAATGGATAGTAAACATGGAGTGCAGGTAATTAAAGCAAAAGTGCCGTTAAGTGAGATGTTTGGCTATGTAACTCAATTGCGTTCATTAACAAGTGGCCGTGCAACTTCCACTATGGAATTTAGCCATTATGCGCCCGCTCCTAATAATATTGCTGAAGAAATAGTAGCAAAACAAAAAGGAAAAATGAAAGTCGAAGATTAATTCTCTTTGAGTTTTACAAAATATAAGATCTAATTAATATAACCTCGTCCTGAAAAGGACGAGGTTTTTCCAATTTTTTGTTTCTTCACATTCGTTGGGTGACAAATGATAAAAAGGGACTTAGGTGTTTTATAATTCATATATGAAATAATATCATTAGCGAGGTGGTTTTTCTATAGTTGTTCAAGGTGCCCTTGTGGGCATTTTGAATTTACAGAAAGGCTGAAAACCGAAATCTTCTATATTAATTTATAAGGATTAATGTACTTTTGTGCCTATTCGGATAACTTAAAAACTATTTTTTGAAATTCAATCAATCGACATTAAATAAATTAGAAAAAATTCTGGAAGAGGGGGGATATGTAGTGCGGTATGAAAGAGGTTCTTTTCAAAGTGGTTATTGCATCCTGGAAGATAAAAAAGTAGTTGTACTAAATAAATTTTTAACTCCGGAAGGGCGAATCAATACTTTGATAGATATTATTCCTTCTATAGATATTAATTACGATTTACTCACAAAAGATTCGCAAAAAATCTATGATGAGGTGAATGCCCGGATTCATAACCTGGAAAAATAAACTATAATTCAGAATTCATAATTACCTTTGAAAAGTGAGTTATCCCGATCTTCGAATTACTTTTCTTGGCACAGGCACCAGTGGCGGAGTACCTATGATAGCCTGTAGCTGCCGTGTATGTACATCGACAAATATAAAAGATAAAAGACTGAGAAGCAGTATTTTAGTACAAAGCAAGACTACTACTTTAGTTGTTGATACTACTCCTGATTTTAGAACCCAGATGTTGAGAGAGGATGTCAAAAAATTGGATGCAGTTATCTTTACGCATCCTCATAAGGATCATATAGCAGGACTTGACGACATAAAAGCCTATAATTATTTTCAACAAAAAACGATGGAAGTATATGCTAATACACTTACGCAGGAGGCTTTGCGCCGGGAGTTTCATTATATTTTTGAGAAAGATAAATATCCTGGTATACCAAGTGTAAACCTAAATACTATTTCTGATAAAACATTTATGGTAGGTGATATCCCGGTAACCCCTATCCTTGTTTTCCATTCAAACATGCCTGTATTAGGATTTAGATTTGGCGATTTTACTTACATTACTGATGCTAATAGAATTGACAAAGTTGAAAAAGAAAAAATCAGGGGAAGTAAAGTGCTTGTGCTGAATGCACTCCGTAAAACTGAACATATTTCTCATTTTAGTCTTGGGGAGGCTATCGGGATTGTAGAAGAATTGGAAATTCCTAATGCCTGGTTTACCCATATAAGCCACCAACTTGGCCTGCACGAAGAAATAAATAATGAATTAAACCCTGGTATGAAATTGGCATGGGACGGATTGAAACTCAATGTTTAACATTAGATGTCTTTGTTGAAATTATTTTGAAATTCATTTTACTGAAAATTCGCTAAATTTAAACTGTTGACAAGAGTAGCCGCTTGATATTCTCACTATCTTATAATCACATTTGCTTATGTGGCAACAGTTTTTAAAAGATTATTTCAATTATACAAAAAAGGAAAGGTCTGGAATCTTAACTCTTCTAATATTGATATTAGTATTGACCCTTGCACCCTTGTTTTTTTCTTTTTTTGTAAAAGAGAAAAAATTTAATTATTCAAAATTTAAGAATGAGATAGCTCAGTTGAAAATAGATTCAACCAGTAAAAATGGCTCTGAGTTTTCCAGAGAAAATGGGTACAACGAGAATTTTAATACAGGTAAAAAATTTCAGCCTGTACAGGCTGATTATTTTTTATTTGATCCCAATACCATATCTGTAAATGATTGGATAAGATTAGGCATTAGGGAGAAAACGGCAAGGACTATCAGGAAATATATTTCGAAGGGAGGAAAATTTTATAAGCCTGAAGATATCAAGAAAATATGGGGCTTATCTCCGGCTGATGTAACGCGTTTACTGCCTCATATAAGAATAAAAGATGTTGTAAAAGAATATACTCAGCCTGCGAAAAGCAACTCCCAAAAGAATGAATTTAAGCAAGTCACGAAAACATATCAACTTGTTGATATTAATCTGGGCGATGCTGATGATTATATTGTACTCCCCGGAATTGGAAGTAAACTTTCTAAAAGAATCATTGCTTTTAGAGATCAATTAGGAGGGTTTTATTCAATAGACCAGGTGGCTGAGACGTATTTTCTTCCTGATTCTACATTTCAAAAAATAAAACCATATTTGGTCTTAAATGATGAGCCGCTAAAAAAGATCAATATCAATAAAGCTACTATTGATGAAATGAAATTGCATCCTTACATTAATTATAATCTGGCTAATGCCATTTTTCAATATAGAAATCAGCATGGAAATTTTATTTCTGTAGATGACATAAAGAAAATAATGATGGTAACTGATGATTTGTATCACAAAGTATTTCCTTATCTTACTATTAAATAATTTCTAAATTTTGTATCCGTAAAGGTTGTTACATTGCTAGTTATTCAATTTTATAATCATTTATTAAATTAGATTTATATTGCAGTATTAAGAATGAACTATGAATTTTTCCAGAAATGAGTTGACAAAACAGGTAGCTCAAACAGCTAAAGATTTTGCTTTATTACACATTAAACCTCATTTAATGGAGTGGGATGAAAGCCAGGAATTTCCTGTGCACATTTTTAAAGAACTGGGGAAAATTGGTATGATGGGAATTTTGATTCCACAGGAATACGGTGGAGCAGGATTAGGGTATTTTGAATACACCGCTATAATACAGGAAATATCTAAAGTTTGCGGATCAATAGGACTATCACTTGCCGCTCACAATTCGCTTTGTGTGGGTCATATTCTTGCATTTGGAAATGTGGAACAGAAAAACGAATTTCTGCCAAAATTAGCTTCTGCAGAATTGATCGGTGCCTGGGGATTGACAGAAGCGAATACAGGAAGTGATGCGGGGAATATACAATGTGTGGCTATTAAAGAAGGATCCGACTGGGTAATCAATGGGACAAAAAACTGGATAACACACGGCAAAAGCGGTGATGTAGCCGTGGTCATTTGCCGTACCGGTGAGCCACATACCAGGGATAATTCAACTTCGTTTATTGTTACTCGTGATACTAAAGGATTTACCGGTGGTAGAAAGGAAAATAAATTAGGAATGCGCGCAAGTGAGACGGCAGAAATGATATTTGATAATTGCCGGATACCGGATTCTGCAAGAATGGGCGATGTGGGGGATGGGTTCAGGCAGGCAATGTATGTGCTTGATGGCGGCCGGATTTCTATAGCTTCATTAGGATTAGGAATTGCCATGGGAGCTTATGAAGCATCATTGCAATATGCAAAAGAGAGACACCAGTTTGGTAAACCTATTGCCGAATTTCAGGCAATTTCATTCAAGTTAGCTGATATGGCTACTGAAATAATGGCTGCAGAATTATTGATAAACCAGGCTTGTGATCTAAAAGAGCGTGGCGAAAATGTGACTAAAGAATCTGCAATGGCAAAATATTATTCAAGTGAGATAGCTGTGAAAATTGCTACGGATGCTGTTCAGATTTTTGGAGGATATGGTTATACAAAAGATTTCCCGGTTGAAAAATTTTACCGGGATTCGAAATTGTGTACTATAGGAGAAGGTACCAGCGAAATACAAAAGATAGTAATTGCAAGAGAAGTTTTAAATTAAGATGCAATTTTCCGTCCCACCCCGGTTAAAATAATTCAAAAATTAATTGCTATTATACTGGCATTTGAAAATATCAGTCTGTTTTATTTTCTCCAAAAAAACCGCCCAATTTTTTTTTTGCAATTTCTTCAATTTTTTCGCCGGTAGCGCCGGGAATGAAATCTGAAATCTTATTAAGGAAATCTCCATTATTTTGTGCAGCGTTATTTGCACCTGCTGGTGTGCTACCGGATTGAAAAAGATTGTCTATTGCCCCGCCGACCATTGGGAATTTTTCCTTTACATAGCTTGTTATTGTATTTAAAATACTTTGTGATTGTTCAGCACTAAGACCATGAGTATTTTGCAATTTTTGGATTAATTCTTCCATAGAAGGATATTTTAAATTTATTGATTTACAAAGTAATGGATTTCTGTTAGAAATTTGGTAAATCATAAAAAATTACTTTTCATATAATAGCTAAACATATTTGAACAATTAATTGTATTGTTATTTTTGCTTTCCCGTAAATGTAAATGAATAAAGCACTATTTAAATGAGAACTTATTTTTCGCGATCTTGTATTTTTACTATTTTTTTTATTTTCATTTTCTTCATTCCTTCTCTCTGTTTTGGACAGGATCAAAGCGTGAATGAACTGAAGGCCGAGGCTACCCGGGAAATTAAAAAACCAAAAGTTGACAGTGGCAAAACATGGAAAACCGGTGGCATTTTTAATCTAAATTTTGGGCAGGGAAGTCAAAGTAACTGGGCAGCTGGCGGAGACGATTTTTCTTTGTCTATAGCTTCTTACCTGGGAGTTTATGCTTTTTATAAAAAAAGCAGGTATAGCTGGGATAATACACTGGATCTTAATTATGGTTTGGTTAACACAACCAGCCTTGGTACTAGGAAAAATGATGACAGAATTGATCTTTTATCTAAAGTTGGCTATGAGTTGAATCCAAAACTAAACCTGGCAGGCTTATTTAATTTTCATTCTCAGTTTTCTAAAGGATATAATTACAATGGAGATAGTTCCCGGGATCTTTTATCTAATTTTCTTGCCCCCGGTTATTTTCTATTAAGTCTGGGGCTGGATTTTAAACCTGCAAAAGGATTATCGATTTTTATTTCACCTATCACTTCACGCTGGACTGTTGTAAGAGATGACAGTTTATCAGCAAAGGGAGCCTATGGTGTAATCCCGGGCGAACAGGTAAAAAAAGAAATTGCCGCTTTTTTAAGTGCAACTTATATTGCGAAATTGAGTAAAGTAATTGGTTATAACGGAAGGCTTGATCTTTTTTCAAATTATGAGCATAATCCACAAAATGTGGATGTGATGATGAATAATATGTTTACAGCCAAACTTTCTAAAGTACTTACAGCCAGCCTTGGACTTAATTTAATTTATGATGATGATGTAAAATTGTTTGGTCCGAATCATAATTCTCCTGGGTTGCAATTGAAATCATTGATAGCAGTAGGTCTTAGTGTGAAGTTATAATTTGAATTAGAAAATGATTGTTGGTTTTTAAAAAAGGCTACAAATTTTCAATAATTCCGGCAACGCCTTGTCCACCACCAACACAGGCAGTCACAATTCCATATTTTTTATTGAGTCGCTTCATGTCATTAATGATCTGAATGGTAAGTTTAGCACCTGTGCATCCCAGCGGATGACCAAGTGCAATAGCGCCGCCATTGATATTTACTTTTGAAGAATCCAGTTCAAGGGTCTTAATTACTGCAAGAGATTGCGAAGCAAATGCTTCATTTAGTTCAATTAAATCTATTTGCGAAAGATTCATTCCTGCCTGCTTCAATACTTTTGGAACTGCCTCCACAGGACCTATGCCCATTATTCGGGGATGTACACCTGCGCTAACGCAGGAAACCAAACGGGCAATGGGTTTTAGTTTTAATTCATTCATCATTTTTTCACTCATCACAATTACGAAAGCAGCACCATCACTAGTTTGCGAAGAGTTCCCGGCGGTAACTGTACCACCTAAAGCGAAGGCTGGTTTTAATTTTGCAAGGGCTTCTATTGAAGTATCTGCCCGTACGCCTTCATCAGTATCTACCACAAAACTTTTCTTTTGTTTTTTGTTGTTTTTGTCAACATAAATTTCTTCTACCGGCATTGGTAAAATACCACTTTTAAAATATCCGTTGTTGATCGCGTTCAGTGCTTTCTGATGAGAATAAAAGCTGAATTCATCCTGCTGTTCGCGGGTAACTCTATATTCTTTTGCTACAGATTCAGCAGTTAGCCCCATACCTAGATAATAATCAGGAGTTTCTGATGTTACAGAATAGGCTGGCACAGGTTTCCACCCAGCCGTTGGCACCATAGTCATACTTTCTGTACCTCCGGCAATAATACAATCTGCCATTCCACTTCTGATTTTTGCAGTAGCAATCGCAATTGTTTCCAAACCGCTGGCACAATATCGGTTTACTGTCATGCCGGGAACAGAAATACCTAATGCTCTTACACTTATCATACGTCCTACCTGCAAGCCTTGCTCGGCTTCCGGCACTGCGTTTCCAACTATCAGGTCATCTACTCTTTTACTTTCCAGTTCTGGAACAGATGCCAGTAACCCTTTGATGACATCTACGGCTAAATCGTCGGGGCGATAAAATCTGAATCCTCCTCGTTTTGATTTGGTAACCGCTGTTCTGAATCCTGCTATAATATATGCTTCCATAAAAAGAAATGATTTTAAATATGTTTGACTTTAGCAATTTAAGCTTTATCCCCCGGATATTATGTTTACAGTTTTTTAAAACTACGATTTTATAAAAAACTTTTTAATCCAAATAATTAGCGACAATAGGTACTCTTCTTCCTACACCAAATGCTTTTGGAGAAATACGAATGATGGGACAAAATTGATTCCTTTTATATTCGTTTTTGTTTACCATTCTCAATATTCTATCTACAAGTGCAGCATCAAACCCTTTTGATTTTATTAAGGCAGGCCCTTGTACCTTTTCAATATATTGATACAAAATTTTATCAAGAATTTCATAAGGAGGAAGACTATCAATATCCTTTTGGTCTGGTCTTAATTCTGCAGAAGGCGCTTTAGTAATAATATTTGACGGGATAATTTCTTTCTCAGCATTGATATATTTTGCCAGTTCATATACCTGGAGTTTATAACAATCGCCAAGCACACCCAGGCCTCCGGCCATATCTCCATATAGTGTTCCATAACCTGTGGCCAGTTCACTTTTATTGGAAGTATTCAATAAAATATAACCGAATTTATTGGCGATAGCCATTAGTAAGTTGCCTCTTGTCCTACTCTGGATATTTTCTTCTGCGACGCTAAACGGGAGTCCGTTGAAAACCGGTTCAAGTTCATTTAAAAACTGGTTGTATATTTTTTTTATCGGAATAATGTCATAAGGATTTCCAATATTTTTACTAAGTTTTTCTGCATCATCTATGGAATGAGAAGTTGAATATTCCGAAGGCATTAAAATGGCTCTTACATTTTCTTTTCCTAAAGCGGCACAGGCAAGTGCCAGTGTTACGGCGCTGTCAATGCCGCCACTGCTGCCAATGATGGCTTTTGTGAATCCCATTTTATCAAAATAATCTTTTATGCCCAAAACGATAGCTTCATATACTTGTGAAATATTTAAGCCGGGAATAAAATGTAAAGGGTCTAAAGGGTGGCTGGGTACTACTGCCGCAGTTTCTAATACCGGAAGATTGATACTGCCGTCATTATTTAAAACAACTTCTTTCAGTTCCTCTTTAAATTGAGGAAGCTGGCAACAAAGGTTGGCCTCTTTATCAAAAACCAAAGAAGCGCCGTCAAAAATGATTTCTGTCTGACTGCCAACTGCATTGCAATAAAAAAGAGGTATTTTGTATTTGATTACATTCGATTTGATAGTTGCTTTCCTGTCTTCATCATGAGTATAATCAAAAGGCGAAGCAGAAATATTGATCATAAAATCGGGTTCCTGTTTCATTAAAATATCCATTGGGCAAATACGGTATAGCGGATTATCACCCAGGTTCCAGATATCTTCACAAATAGTAAGCGCAATTTTTTTCCCTTTAAATTCAATAACATTCCAATCATATGCCGGTTCAAAATAGCGATATTCGTCAAATACGTCGTAATTAGGCAGGCAGGTTTTGTGTGCGATGCTTTTTATTTCTTTTTCATATAAAAAAAATGCAGCATTAAAAAGATCTTTTCCTTCACGTACAGGGTTCCGGTCGGGAGAGCCTACAATAACACCAATAGTATCTGCGTGTTGTTTTAAAGTATCAATACTTTTAAAACATTTATTGATAAAATCATTGAAATCTAAAAAATCCCTGGCGGGATAGCCACAGATACACATTTCGCTAAATACGATGAGATCAGCATCCCGGCTTTTTGCCTCATTAATGGCTTCAATAATTTTATGAATATTTTTATCAAAATTGCCAATATGGTAATTTTGCTGTGCAAGAATAATTTTCATATTGTAAAATTAAATGAATAAAAATTTAATATTTTTTCCATTTAACAAATCTCTCATTTATTTTTTCCTTTTATTTGTTGTATGAAGAAAATTTTATTTCCCCTGGCTACCATTATCTTTTTATTTTCCTGTGGCAGCAAAAAAAATATTCCTGATGTTTCCTCTATCAAAATAAATATAGAAACGAAAAGGTTTGAGCAGGATTTTTTTGAAATTGATACTATGAAGGTTGCTGAATCGCTAAAAATAGTTTTTCAAAAATATCCTCATTTTATGCCTGATTTTGTTGAAAATATTTTGGGTCTTGATATGGATAGTCTTTTAATCCCCGGCAATCCACAGGATAAAGCGATACGTTTATTTATTCATGATTATACGCCTATAAAAGATTCTTCTGATTTAATTTATAAGAATTTTAATAAAGAAACACAAGCTATAAGGAATGGACTGCAATATGTGAAATATTATTTTCCTAAATACAAATTACCCAACGCAGTCATTACTTTTATTGGCCCTATCAATGCCAATTTTGAGACTTCATTTGGTACGCAGGGCGATATTCTTACAACTTATGGTTTGGGTATCGGGCTTCAACTTCATTTGGGGAGTAATTTTTCGTTTTATAAAAGCAGGGAAGGACGAGAGCAATACCCCGATTATCTTGCCAATAATTTTGATGCGGAACATATTCCGGTAAACTGCATGAGGAATATTATTGACGATATGTATCATGACAATAGCGATGGTAAACCATTGATAGAGGAAATGGTGGAAAAAGGAAGACGATTATTTCTTCTTACAAAATTTTTGCCTTATACTCCTGATAATGTGTGTATAGGGTATACCAGCGATCAAATGAAGGATGTATATAAAAATGAAGCGGTAATCTGGGATTTCTTTTTGAATAATAATCTGCTCAATAATAGTGATCAGAACATCATAAAAAATTATATTGGCGAAAGCCCCAAGACCCCGGAATTGGGCGAAGGTGCGCCTGGAAATTTGGGAACTTTTTCAGGATTGCAGATTGTGAGAAAGTATATGGAGAAATTCCCGGAAACGAAACTTCCTGACCTGATGAAAATGGAGCCGAGAGAGATTTTTAATCTTGCAAAATATAAGCCAAGGGGTTAGTTCAGTTTGGTAGGAACTACCATTTCAAATGCGGGGATATTAATAATAAAAGTCTGTTTATTATAGCAGTTTTCCATAAAGTACATGCCATGCATTTTACCCATTTCACTTCTTAAATTGCATCCGCTGGTATATTGATATTTTTCTCCTGGATTTATTTTGGGTTGCACTCCTATTACACCTTCTCCTTCCACCTCACGATGTTCGGCATTACTGTCAAAAATATACCAGTGTCTTCTTAATAATTTTACAGGAAAATTATTATTATTTTCAAGGGTAATGCGGTAGGCGAAAGTAAACTCACTGGTGAGGGGATTACTATATTCGGGTTGATAAAAAGTTTCAATGCTTATGGTTACCCCTTCAGAAATTTTAGATATCATGGCTTTTAAAGTTGATGTTAAAGTTATTAAAACCAGAGGAAGTAAGTTAAAGATATTTATGTAAACTATTTATTATTCTTAAAGGCATATTGATTGTTATATGAGATTATATTTTTTTTGATTTTATATATCCATTCTTTATAAGCCATTGCCATATTTTTTCTTTATGATCGCCCTGGATAATGATCTCATTATTCTTAGCCGAACCTCCACTTCCGCAAAAAGTTTTTAATTGTTTTGACATGCTTCCAATCGCTGATTCTCCCATAGCAAATCCTTCAATAATTGTAACTACTTTACCCCCACGATGTTTTTTGTCAAGTTTTATTTTTAATAATTGCTCATTCGGAGGCAAAGTTTCTCTTGAGTTTTTTTCTTCTGAATAATTAAAATCAGAATTCGTGGAGTAAACGATGCCATTTGTATTATATAACTTTTTCTTTGACATATTATTGTTGTATTTCGGCTTTTAAACTAAGGTCCAAACTTTTTGCCTGGTGAATAATTGCCCCGCTTGAAATGAAATCAACTCCTGTAGCAGCATATAATTCAATATTGTCAAGGTTAATACCACCACTTGCTTCAGTTTCATATTTCCCATTGATGATAGCAAGCGCTTCTTTCATTTTTTCAGGGGTGAAATTATCAAGCATAATCCTGTCTACTTTGCCTGTTAGCATTACTTTTTTTACATCATCAATTGATCTGGTTTCTATTTCAATTTTTAATCCCGGTTTTTTATCTTGTACGTATTGCCATGCTTTTTCAATGGCTTTTTCGATGCCGCCACAATAATCAATATGATTATCTTTCAGCATAATCATATCATACAGTCCAAAGCGATGATTTACCCCTCCGCCAATGTGTACTGCTTCTTTTTCCAGCAGCCTGAAATTGGGTGTTGTTTTCCGGGTGTCTAATAATTTTGTAGAATATCCTTTTAGTTTATCGGTATATTCTTTTGTGAGTGTGGCAATGCCACTCATTCTTTGCATACAATTAAGTAAAAGCCTTTCGCAGGTAAGAATGGTATATACCTTGGCTTCTACTTCAAATGCGATTTCTCCAAAATGCATTTCATCGCCATCATTTTTTAATTTTTTTAAAGCGGATTTGGGTTCAGCATAAGAGAATATTTTTTCTGCAACGTCTATACCTGCTATAATTCCTGTGTCTTTTATTTTCAGGATTGCTTTCCCTCTTACATTTGCGTCTATACATGACAAAGTTGAGTGATCTCCATCCCCGATATCTTCTTCAAAGGCATTTGAAATTAATTTTTCAAGTTGAAACTGATAATTTTCAGTGTGTTTCATGAAACAAAAATATAAAATGATAGAAGAACTTTTTCTAAAACAAAAATTATCGCATTATGGCTTTCTGTTTATTAGTAGTAAGTCCGAAAAATTGAGGGTGGCAAAAAATATTTGGATTTAAAAAGAGAATGATTATTTTTCAAAACGAAGTTCCTGTATTACTTCCTTATTGCCATTTTGTTTCATGTAAATAGTAGTCCGGAATATGCCATTATTGGTGGTAAGGTTTCCAATGCAAAATTGTGAACCTACATTTTCGCTTTTATGAATCACCTCAAAATTCTTTACACCATTTGTATTAAAAAAATCACGTAACACAAGTTCTGCCTGGTGTTTACTATATGAATTACTTTTTTCAGGAAGGGTGATTTCAACTGTGTTATCAAAATATTTAGCAACTTCAGTAGCATCGCCGGACTTAATGGCATTTACAACTTCGGTAAATGATACAATCATAAATGAAGATAGTAACGCTACAATAGCTATAGGGAGTAAAAATTTTTTCATAATGAAATGATTTGAACTTCATTTTGCGAAAAACGTGCCAAATGAAAAATAATGCTAAATAAAACAAATTTTACTGAATATGTTAAAGCTAATAATTAGCTTTGAAACATGGAAACAAAAAAAGTTATTTTATTAATTATGGATGGATGGGGTCTTGGTACCAAAAAAGAAAGTGATGCGATACAAAATGCGAATACTCCCTTTGTAAGTTCCCTTTATGATAAATATCCTCATACCACTTTAGTTACGTTTGGAAGGGCTGTTGGTCTCCCTGATGGTCAAATGGGTAATAGTGAAGTGGGGCATTTGAACCTGGGAGCCGGCCGAATAGTATACCAGGAATTGGAAAGAATAAAAGTTGCGATTGAAAATGGGGAATTTGAGAAAAATCCAGCATTACTTAATAGTATTAATTATGCAAAAGAGTATAACAAACCTCTCCATCTTATGGGGTTGGTAAGTGATGGAGGAGTTCATTCTCATATTAATCATGTGAAAGCACTCACTTCAATTTGTAAAAAACACGGACTTGAAAAAGTATATATCCATGCATTTACTGATGGCCGCGATACTGATCCTAAAAGTGGAATTTATTTGCTGAAAGATTTGCAACAACACCTTGATATTACTACCGGTAAAATTGCAACAATAACCGGAAGATATTATGCAATGGATCGTGATAAAAGATGGGAAAGAATTAAAGTGGCTTATGATGCATTGGTTAGCAGAACCGGCGAGGTAACAAAAGACATTTTTTCTGCAATATCCAACTCTTATCAAAAGGATATTTCTGATGAATTTTTAATGCCCATCATTAATGCGGAAACTCCGGATTCAGGAATAAAAGATGATGATGCCGTAATTTGTTTCAACTTCAGAACGGACCGGTGCAGGGAAATTACAGAAGTGCTTACCCAAACTGCATTTCCTGACTATAATTTGAAGCCCTTGCAGCTTAATTATACCACAATGACTCTTTATGATCATAAATTCAAGAATATTCATGTCATTTTTCAGAAAGATGATCTTGTAAATACGCTCGGAGAAGTATTGGCTAATGCTCATAAAACTCAAATTCGAATAGCCGAAACAGAAAAATATCCGCATGTGACATTTTTCTTTAGTGGAGGAAGAGAAACGCCTTTTGAGGGTGAAAAAAGAATTATGGTACCTTCTCCCAAAGTAGCAACTTATGATCTTCAGCCTGAAATGAGCGCTAATGAACTAACCGAAGCATTATTGCCGGAAATAAAAAAGCAATCGGCAGATTTTATTTGTTTGAATTATGCAAATGCGGATATGGTAGGTCATACTGGGGTTTGGAAAGCCGTAGTAAAAGCAGTTGAAACAGTAGATAAATGTGTGGAAAAAATTGTAACCTCCGCACTAGAGAACGGATATACTATTTTCCTGACTGCAGATCATGGAAATGCTGATTATATCATCAATGAAGATGGCACCCCTAATACAGCTCATACCAAAAACCTAGTTCCGCTTTTTATAATTGATAAAGAATGGAAAGGGACAGTCAAGCCCGGAAAACTTGGAGATTTGGGACCAACTATTTTGACTATGATGAAGTTGCCAATACCCAAAGAAATGACAGGTGATTTGTTAATTGATTTATAATGACAACCAAACTAAATTGACTAGTGAATTTTTAAGGATCAAACTGATCATTTTACTATTTGCTTTAATTGTAATTTAGCTTTTCAGACCTCAAAAAAATGAAGAAATAGAAATCGCGGGTAATTAAAGTGAGTAATATATTGTGCCCGAAGAGGTACATGAAATTCTGAAAGGATACTGTTATGATTGCCACAGTAATACTACTATAATACCTTTAGTATTGGTGAATTCAGCTAGTAGTCTGATTTCTAAATACTCACATACAAGAAGAAAAGCATGAATTAAATTTTACTAGATTTTCTACTTATCCTGACAGGAAGAAAACTATCTAAAATTAAAGCCACGGTCAAAGAAGTAAAATCCGGTGATATGCCCTTATTTCTATATGCTTTTATTCATCCGGATACTGTTTTAGCTGAAGATCAAAAGGAGGTTATCCATAATTGGGAAGTCGCTTCCTTAAATACTATGGAGAATAAATTCCCCGTTGATAGTTTACAGAAAAAGAAACAAGGGTTTAAGTAAAAAATTTACAGACTATGAAATGTTTGTAAGTATTTTATATTTAAATTTATTTTTGAAGTGCAGCTAATTTCGTAAAAAATTGTCCTATCTTAGTAGGGTTAAACCACGCAAATATGACAGAAGAGATAATGCTTCAAGGCTGTCGGGATAACCTTGCAACTGCGCAGGAGGCTTTATATAATCGTTTTAGCCCGCGGATGCTTGGTGTTTGCTATCGTTATGCCCGTAATCGTGAAGATGCTGAAGATATGTTGCAGGAAGGATTTATAAAAGTGTATTCACAAATTCTTCAGTTTCGTGGAATAGGAGCTCTTGAAGGTTGGATCAGAAGAATAATTGTGCACACTTGTATAAATGTTTTAAAAAAGAATAAAAAGTTCTCTGATAGTGTTGATCTTGTTCATGCATCCAGTATTCAGATTAATGAAAATAATATTCCATCCATGTTGCAGGCAAAGCAAGTGGTAGAGTGTATTAGATTATTACCGATTGGTTATCGGACAGTACTTAATTTGTATGCCATTGAAGGGTTTTCGCATAAAGAGATTGGAGCTATTTTAGATATTGAAGAGAGTACAAGTAGGTCACAATATACGAGGGCAAAGGCATTGCTTGAAGATATTCTTGTTAAAAAGAAAATATTGCAAAAGCCAAGAGAGAATGTGAGGATGGCAGGTGTCAGTAATTAATTTAATATATAGCTATTATAGGAGTTGGAAAGAAGTTGGCTCAATTACCACTAACTGAAATGATTCAATGAAGGAAAGAGATTTTGATATGACCAATTTTGAGGAAGTCTTGAAAAATCAGGCTGATCAATTTAAAATGATTCCGTCAAGGAGGGTATGGCATGGAATTTATAACGATTTGCATCCGGGCAGCAAGTGGCCGTCTATTGCCATGACACTAGTCTTTTTATTTACTTTGTTCGGGATAGGCCATTTAAATAACACGGAGAAACGTTCTGTTGGTGTGAATTCCACTTTCGGGGAAAATGCAACAGTAAGTTCTAATGATAATAATATTATTTCGCTAAATACTAATTCTTCATCAGCCAATCAGGTTGGTCAGTCTTTATCAATTTCTCAGCAGGATGCGGATTTCTCCGGGGAAAAAGTAAAAAGGAATAGTATTTCAGTTTCAGGGAATGAAATAATTTCTGAAACCCAGGAAGAAAAAGCAGTGAGTTCTACTGCATCTCATAAAGGAGCGAGAATAGTTAACCTTTATCCGGATGGAATTCATTCAAAAAAATCGGGTATTCAGAAAAATGAAAATTTAGTAACGGGGAATTCTACAATTAAAAAAAGCGCTAATAATGACATTTTCGAAAACACTTCTATTCATAATTTTGGCAATGAAAATAACCTGGTTACTGATAATGATTTAGGAATTCACTCTTCTATTGATAATTTTGAATTTTTGGAAAGCGATTTTCTTAAAAATAATGGTTTAACCTTTGATATTAACGATGAGTATTTCAATAATTTAAGAGAAATATTTTCTTTGAATAATGAGGATAAGATTTCTCCGATTCATTCAATCAAAAATGCTACCATTGAACCTTCTTTGCAAATTGATAATATCACGGAAAATAAAGAGAATCAATCTGATCTGAAAAATACCGTACTGGCTACTAAAAAAAGAAATTCAAAAGCTAACTGGCTTTATTTTGTGACTCCTACAATAAGTACTGTGTCCTTTATAGGAAAAGGCTTTCAGCCTTCTGTTGACCCCAATCCTTCGCCAATTATTGTACAGACTAATCAGAATAAAAATGGCATGATTTATAATGCCAATATGGGATTTGAGATTGGAACGCAAATAGCGTATAATTTCACAAATGAATGGCAATTTATTATCGGCGCTAACTTATCTTATTCTGGGTATAATGTCATTTCAAACCAGGTACATCCAACCTTTGCTACTTTATTGTTAAAAGATGAATCTACCGGACTACCTTACAGCCGTAGCTATATTACTCATTATGGCAACGGACAGGGGCAAAATCAGATTTCTTTGTCAAATTATAGCTTGCAGTTTTCTTTACCTGTAGGCTTGCAATATTCTTTATTTGAAAATCGTATAATAAAGATAAATTTAGCTTCTACCATTGGCCCTTCTTTAATATTGAAAAGCAATGCATTTATCATTTCTTCTGATGAAAGGTATTATATTAATGATCCAGATTTGTTGCGTAAAGTAAACGTAAGTGGTAATTTTGGCACTTTTATTACTTTTAAATCTAATAAACTAAATTGGCATATAGGGCCTAGTATCCGTTATCAGTTGTTATCAACATATCAAAAAAATTATCCAATAAAAGAGCATTTGATAGATTATGGCATAAGAATTGGAATTAGTAAATAAGAATTGAAAAAATCGACATTATAAATATTTTTTAATCGGTTTTATTTTTTTCTAAAATTAATTCCAGTCGTTGCTTCGTACCCTGCAACGGCTTTTTTTATTTGTAAATTTGCAAATGCAAAAAATAGTTACATTTCTCCTTATTGGTTCGTTTTTTTTCGGTTCCTGCCATTCGTCATATGAAAAAGTAAACGATTCTACTCGTGAGTCGACTCAAACATTTTTCCCCGTTACTGATTATTTGAAAGGGCAGTTGAAAGAATTAGATAGTATGCCCATAACCCCTTTAAAAACTATAACTATTAATCGTAAAACAGATTCTGAATGGGTAAAAAGAGAAAGTATAAGACGTTTTGCTATGCCATTTTTAACTCCGGTAATTGATTCAGTTTCAATGTCTTCCTTTTTTTCAGTAAAATCTTTTCTTGATCAAACGATCAATGCATTTACTTTTTCATATGATCCTAAAAAGCAATTACCCGATAGCATTAGTCTAAATCATTGGGATGTGTATATTAATCCTCAGCAAAGTACCGTTGAGCGAATTTATATGGTTAAAGAGAAAGTCGTGGGAGAAGGTACTATCACTACTCAATTGACCTGGAAATCAGGTCGTGACTGCAGTATTGTTATCATAACCCAAAAACCGGGAAAAGAACCTGAGATACGAAAAGAAAAAATGCAATGGAATTTTGATAATTGATTTATAAATTTCCGTAAAGCATGAAAATCTATTCTTAAGATGACCTCCGAATTTTTTCAAACAATAATGAAAACCTTGCCCAATCAGCCAGGTATCTACAAATACTATGATGATAACAATGATTTGCTTTATGTTGGGAAGGCAAAAAATATCAGGAAGAGAGTAAGTTCATATTTTACAAAAACTTTTACCGGTTACAAGACAAATGAGCTTGTAAAAAGAATTGACAAAATTGAGTTTACTATAGTAGATAGTGAGCAGGATGCATTTCTTCTTGAAAACTCGCTTATTAAGCAGTTTCAGCCCAAATTTAATATTAATCTGAAAGATGATAAGACCTATCCTTACCTGGTAATTAAAAATGAACCTTTCCCCAGGGTTTTTTTAACCCGTACAAAAATTAATGATGGATCGCAATATCTCGGACCTTTTACTTCTGTCGGTAAAGTTCGCGAGCTGCTGGAATTTATAAAGCAAAATATTCCGTTACGAACTTGTAAACTCAATCTGACAGATACGAACATAGGGAAGAAGAAATTTAAGGTTTGCCTGGAATATCATTTAGGTAATTGTAAAGGTCCTTGTGAAGGGCTACAAACAGCCGGGGATTATGCAGATGGATTGTCTCAGTTGCGTAGTCTGATGAAAGGGAATCTAAACCCGGTGATCCAGCATTTTAAAAATGAAATGGAGCAATGTGCAATTGAAATGAAATTTGAAAAAGCTGAAATCTTTAGAAAAAAAATCGAACATCTGCGTGAGTATCGCTCAAAATCAAAGGTAATTAATAACCATATGGGTAACTTAGATGTGTTCTCGATATTAAAAGATGGAGATATTGCTTTTGTCAATTATTTAATGGTGAGTGCAGGTACTATTATTCTTACTAAAACAATTGTTCTGGAGCAGAAATTGGATGAAACACCAGAAGAAGTATTAGTGTTTGCAATTGCACAAATGAGAGCCACTTTTAGCAGCGAATCCTCCGAAATTTTAGTGCCATTTGAAATAGACTATCCTCAGAAAGAAATAGCCATTACCATTCCCAGGGCAGGGGATAAAAGAAAATTACTGGCACTTTCAGAAAAGAATGTTAATTATTTTATTGAAGAATTGAAGCGAAAAAAAATGCTTCGCTTAGAAGGGAAATCGGATAAAGAAAAAGAAAAAGTATTATTGAAATTGCAAAAGGATCTCCATTTACCGGGATTACCTGAACATATTGAATGCTTTGATAATTCTAATTTCCAGGGTAGCTATCCCGTAGCCGCCATGGTATATTTCAAAAATGGATTACCTGATAAAAGTCAATATCGGAAATTTAATATTAAAACGATTAAAGGAATCAATGATTTTGCCAGTATGAAAGAAATTGTGTCAAGAAGATACAGCAGGCTTTTAAAAGAAAAGAGTCCGATACCTCAATTAATTATTATAGATGGCGGAAAAGGGCAGTTGAATGCTGCAGTTGAAGGGCTGAATGAAATAGGAATGCAGGGAAAAACCACAACGATAGGTCTGGCAAAAAATGAGGAGGAGATATTTTTTACCGGTGATCGGGAGTCAATTAAATTGCCATGGGATAGTGAAAGCCTGAAACTGATAAGGCGAATAAGAGATGAAGTACACAGGTTTGGAATTACTTTTCATCGTAACCAGAGGAGTTGTGGTACATTTATAAATGAGTTGGAAAAAATAAAAGGCATTGGCAAAAGCACTGCAGATATTTTATTGAAAAAATTTAAATCTGTAAAAAATGTAAGAGTATTATCTGTGGCAGAACTTGCAGAAAATATTGGTAAATCGAAAGCTGGTATTATTTATGAATATTTTCATACAGATGAAAAGTGAAAATATTCAATTTAGGGAGAGATTAATTATAATAAAAAAGGGGCCCGGATTGATATCCAGCCCCGTTTAAAATCCAATATCCTATGAAAAACCATGGCAAATATAGAGAAAATAAACTAACCATTGGTAACATTTTTTGGAATTTTTAAATACCTAAAAAGAATACAGTAAATAAAAAAGGGAAGCATTTGCTTCCCTTTTTTATATTTTTAATTTTTTGAAATTGAATTAGTAGCTCCACAAATTCTGTTCATAGTTAAATATTTTATTTTTAATTTTTTCGCCTTGTAATAGTTGTAGCATAGGACTTTGTTTCAGTCCTGTTTCCTGGTTTAAATATTGATCATATGGATTGTCTAATGTGCTCTTGATAATGCGGCCATGAAACATCCTGCTTTCAAAAAGCTCTTCCCAACTCATCCTGGCACCATAATTTTTCCCGTTATAAACTTCATATTTAGCAAAAATAGGACGCATGTCAGGGTAATAGACCCAAAAAAGTTCTGTTTCTCCGAGATCAACACCCGCTGAAGTGATCACTCTTTTTAAAGGAGCTATCCCCAAAATTCTAAAGAATAATCTTGAGCTTTCCTTATCAAAAATTACCTCTTCTTTTATTCTGAATTTATAAAACGAATCCAGGTTTACTTCTGCTGTAACTGTTTTATAAGAAGTGACATTTCCTAAAGAATCAGTAATTGGCACTTCCACAGTTCCTCCAGATACCACTTTTGCAACTTCGGCAACAGTCATGGGAGTAGTAAATCTATCGTCAACAGCGCTGAAAGCAGTAACACCGCCATTATCCGGGCCATCTTGTATGGCTTTGAATAAGATAGAAATAAAACGTTGATTACCGTTGTCTTCATTCGCTGAATATCTAAAAGGAAGATTAATCTTCTCTCGGGTATCAATTTCCAGCCATAGTTTCTGTCGGTAAATCGCATCATCTTCACGGAGATTTTCATATGGAAGTGGTGTTCTGTCCTTTACAAGGTTACGCTCTATGGCAGCATCATTACGTAATGACTTTTTTACAGTCTGCATAGGAAGACTATCCACAAGCGGCGGTGGCGGAGTAGGTGCTATTACCATAGCGGTATCTGTCGGGTTAATATTTGCTTTTGTCTGCGCATTAGTTGTCTTTTTTGCAGTAGTACGTTTTTTTACTGAACGTTTTTTCTTTGTTTGCGCATTTGCTGCATTTCCCAATACCCCAAAGCAAATAACAACCACCAAAAATTTTGCAATAATTGTTTTCATAGCTATTTTAATTTATTCTTTAGTATAATATAAACCCAGGTCCTGGAATGCTTCTT
Organism: Bacteroidota bacterium; assembly: GCA_030706605.1. Classification (GTDB taxonomy): domain Bacteria; phylum Bacteroidota; class Bacteroidia; order Chitinophagales; family Chitinophagaceae; genus Ginsengibacter. Next base: position 141,502 of record JAUZOE010000004.1, on the reverse strand, counting down.
ACTACACCATCGGGTCCTTGCACCTTTACATTGTCGAAAGTTACTGAAGTTCCGGGAATACATTTTGCTAATTGTCCCTGAACAGGAGCCAAAGTACCACCGGTAATATGTCCTTCCTGTACATTAGGAAAATTGGCTCCCGAAAAATACAAAGTAGCACTTACAATATTAAATCTTGCGTCAAAATCAAAGTTTTCAAGATCTGCTCTGGCAAAACTCTGATTTTTAAATACAACTGATTGAATTCTGCCACCGCTGCTTGGTCCTACTTTTATTATAGGATCAGGAATCCTTTTTATCCTGAAATCATAAGAACTGTTTTTGCCATCAGCATTTACATTAATAGTTGTTTTACCAATTTCACTAACTTTAACGGTATATTTACCAGGGCCTCCTGCGGGTTTCAAACTTCCAGAGGTAATAGAGACATGTGTTTTATCCCAACCTGTACCAGAAGAAATAGTTACCGGATTATCAACGCCAATATAGAATACATTCATTTTATCAAGCATTACAGCTGCGCCTCCCGGTGTTCCTACAACATAATCAATTTTTGTGTCCAGGGTTTTCTGAACTTTATTTTGGTCCAAATAGGTAATATGAATCGGGACGCTGTGGGCTCCTGCTCCTGATGCAGTAATGGTTGTTTCCCCATAACCTTTTGAGGCATTAACAGTTTGGCCATTAATACTAACAGTAGGAGTAGCCTGCGAATTAAATGCACCAACTCCTGCACTTACTGTGATGGTTTGTCCAGGCATCACATAATTAGATGACTGACTAACAAGTGGAACAAATTGATCATAAATAACTTTTACAGCTCCAATTTGGCTATGACAATAAGTAACAATCTCACTTTCGGAATTCTTAATGTTATTTTGAAACTTACTGAGCATAGTTAACGCAGCTACAGTAGGTGTCATGTGAAAAAATGACTGTGTAAAATCTTTTTTCTTTCCATCCTGTGAAATAGGCGGAACTGTATTTACCGGAAAATTTGTTTCAAATTGTGCTTTGATTGTTGGGTCAATAGCAAGCATATCCAGCTTGTATTGTTTTAGCCGTGCTTCAAGTTTTTCCCCTTCGCCTTTTGTTTCAAATAATCTTGTAGAAGCATCCAGGTTATCTTCTCTATAATCTTCAACACTGTCTTTTTTGATTTCATCCCACCTCATTCTAAGATCGGCTGCTTTTTTTAAAGCTAATTTCAAACTGTCGATATAAGTCATCATCTCTGCAGAATAATTCTTTGCCAACATTGCTTTTGGCTCCCAAATTTTAGCTTTTTCTTCAGACTGAGGGTCATTGAGTTTTGCTTCAAGTGATTTATAAAGAGTTTCATTAGAAGTAGTAATGTTTTCGTTGGAAGTTATTAAACTTTTATCTACAACTTTAAATGCATTAATTACCTCATTAGATACATTCAGGGCGAGGATAGCTGTAAGTACCAGGTACATGACGTTGATCATCTTTTGCCGTGGTTCTCTGGGTAATGCCATGATATTTTAAATTTACTGTTAGTTTTTAGAATTTGGATTTTTCGATTATTATTGTCTTCCTTGCATTGCACTCAACATGTTTCCATATACTTGATTTAGCTTGCCAAGATTATTTGATAATATACTTATTTGTTCTTTTGTTGATTGAGCATCTTCTACACTTGATACCATTACTTCACTTGCCTGGGCCATTTTACCATAGAAATTGTTTAAAGCTTTAAGGTGATTGTTACTTTCGGTCAATTCTAATTCATAAATAGTATTGAGCGACCCGAGGTTTTTGGTAAGCACCTGAACCTGTTCGTGAAAGCCTTTGGCACTGTCTGCTGCTGAGTTAAAGTTGCTCATGGTATTTGCAGAATTTACATAAGCATCTTTCATTAAACCAAGTGCATTGGTGGCTTCCTTGGTTTTTGCAGAGAAATCGCCGGTTGATTTTACCACATCTCCTACTTCTCCTATTTGGGATACAGTAGTTCCCAATTTCTGGAAATTATCACCAAGTCTTTTCATATTTGCAGGCGTAATGTCTGCTTCTTTTAACATTTGTTCCATTGCGTGCAAAGCCTGGTTACCTTCCGGGCTTTGTGCAACAGGCGCATGCTCATGTTTTGGCTGGGGCTTTACCCATTCAATACAAGCGTATACCAGGAAGATGGCAGTTTCTGTCCACATACCAATAGTAAGCATAGAATCGGCAAAAAACTGGTGAGTTAGTTTGGCCCATGCAGCGAAAATTACTACAGCAGCTCCAGCACTTACTAATACATCTACAAGCGTTAAAAAAGTTCTTTTTGGTTTGGCCATGATAGTTTAGATTTTAGATTTTAGATTTTGATTTTTTGATTTTTAGCTTGGGGCAATAAAATGCCCATATTAATAATTAATTAATACAGGCAGTAAGATTTTTAGCTAAAATTATTTTCTATGTAGTTATTTTTATTTTGGAGGAGTACTATTATTTTTTACCTTTTTTACTTGAAGCTGGTGGTAAATCTATTACGCAACGGAAACCAATATAGGATTTTGATGTATCCTGGTATTCATAATCACGTGTACTTACCTGTAAAAAGTATCCAACATCTTTCCAACTTCCGCCACGTATTACTTTACGTTTCATGCGCGGAGGATCCTGATCTTTCGCATTCCAACGAATATCAGGATTCATATCATGTTGGAAATTATAGCCGCCTTCATAATATAAGGATGATGTCCATTCTGATACATTCCCCGCCATGTTGTATAAGCCAAAATCATTAGGCCAATAAGCATCAGCACGAACGGTATAGAAACCGCCATCTTCAGGATAATTTCCACGGCCTGGTTTGAAATTGGCTAGTAAACAACCTTTCCTGTTTCTAAGATAAGGGCCACCCCATGGGTATGGAGATTGAGATCTTCCACCTCTTGCAGCATATTCCCACTCGGCTTCGGTAGGTAAACGGAATGGAGATTCTGTTGCCCTGTTCCTATCACTTAAATAGGAGTTTAAATATTGTGTTCTCCATTCACAAAATGCGGTTGCTTGTTTCCAGTTGACACCAACTACCGGGTAATTACCAAATGCCGGATGACTAAAATATTCTTTTGCCATTGGCTCGTTATAGGAGTAAGTAAAATCTCTTACCCAGCACAAAGTATCCGGATAAATCGGGATATCATATCTTGTAATAAACTTACCCCTGGGAACATTTGCATTTTCACGTTTAGCTGCTTCTTTAAAATCAAATACTTCTGAATGATATACAACTTTCAAAGGATCTATTTCTTTTCTGCCAAAAATTCTGTTATCAGGAGTTACTATCATTGCATCTATTTTTTCAATAGTAGCTTTGTCATTCCATTTAATGGTGGCCACTTTTTTCCAATCAAGATATTCGTTACCATCAGGTCCTTGTTTTACATATCCCAATAGTTTACCGGCAATAGAATCCGTAACCCATTTGGTAAATTGGCGATATTCATTATTGGTAATTTCAGTAGCATCCATCCAAAATCCACTGATAGAAACCTGTTTGTTTCTTGCAGTAAAAGCATAGTTCACATCCTCATCGCTTGGCCCCATGTGAAAGGTGCCTGGTGGAATGTAAACCATGCCCGGCGGTTTGGGTAAAATATATTTACCCGTAGGGGCTATCCCGTGTACCTGTCCATCATTAGGAAGGCCTTTGGATTTTCCGAATTTGCCACAACCGGATGTGATGATAGCTAATACAGCTACAGCAGTGAACAACTTGTTCTTCATTGTTTTTAACTTTGAGGGTAAGGACAAAAATAATAATTTATTTTAAAAAAAATATTTCGTTCTTCTCGCCTTCCTTTAAAAAAAAGCGATTATTATCATTATCAAACGAGCAAATATTTTAATTATTGTAAAGAAGTGTCAAATATTCAGAATTAGCTTTATAAAAGAATAATGATAGGGTTGAGTAAAATGAAAAATAAAACTACGAAAAAACATTTTATAAAAGCCAAATTATAAAATTAAAATTCCTGAAATTGCGTTAAAATAATATAAACTTTGTTTCACAAAAGCCATTCCAGTCTTAATTTTGCTTAAAATATTGTTCTCATTTTTAAGCCATCTTTCTAAAGAGTTCAAGTCAATCCATGAAGGTATTTAAATTTTTATGAATATTATATTATGATAATATTCATGGTTTTTCAGATTATTTCTGTGGTTAAGATGTTTTATTACTTTCTATAATGATTTGCTAACTTTTCTGCGGGCATTGATTAAATGCTAAATTTGCAATTCTTAATTATGGCGAAATCAAAGCAGCAAAAATCAGTTGATATTATCATAGAAAATGGATTTATTGAAGTCTTTGGGGCAAGAGAACATAACCTGAAGAATATAGATATTTCTATACCCAAAAATCAGTTAGTGGTAATAACCGGTATTAGTGGTAGTGGCAAATCTTCCCTTGCATTTGATACCATCTTTGCAGAAGGCCAGCGCCGTTATATGGAAAGTTTTTCTGCCTATTCCCGACAATTTATGGGGGATATGGAAAGACCGGATGTGGATAAAATAACGGGACTTTCTCCTGTTATATCCATTGAACAAAAGACCACCAATAAAAATCCCCGGAGTACTGTGGGAACTGTTACAGAAGTATATGACTTTTTGCGCTTGCTTTTTGCCCGTATAGGGGAGGCTTTCAGTTACAATACCGAGAAAAAAATGGTGAAATGGAGCGAAGAAGAAATTGTGGAAAATATATTGTTGAAGTTTCCGGGCGAAAAAATAAGTCTTCTGGCTCCACTTGTTCGAGGAAGAAAAGGTCATTATCGCGAATTATTTGAAGATGTAAGAAAAAAAGGGTTTTTGAAAGTAAGAATTGATGGAGAAATAAAAGACCTGGTGGCAAAGATGCAGGTCGACCGTTATAAAATTCATAATATTGAATTGGTAATAGACAGATTAGTGGCTAACATAGAACAAAGAGTAAGGCTGAGTGAAAGCGTGCAAAAAGGTTTGCAGATAGGGAATGGGTTACTTTTCTTAGTTCTGAACAGGAATAATGAACAGATTCAGTATAGCCGACAGCTTATGTGCGAAGACACCGGCATTAGTTATGAAGAACCATCACCCAACGCATTTTCATTTAATTCGCCTTATGGAGCTTGCCCAGTTTGTAAAGGACTCGGAAATGTTTACCAGGTAAATCCAGAAGCTATTATTCCAGATAAAAAATTAAGTATTAATGAAGGGGGTATTGCTCCCCTTGGAGAAGAGAGGGAAGCATTTGTTTTTAAGCAGGTACAGCAACTTGCCAGGAAACATAAATTTAGTCTTGATAAACCCATTGCTAATCTCCCGGCGGCGGTATTAAACATTCTTTTATATGGTAAAGAAGATATAGGAAAAGAAAATGGTGATGACAATGCACAAGTAATGGAAGTAGCAATGGATGTAGAAGAAGAAACCATTAATGCAACCGGAGAATATGAAGGAGTGGTAAATATGATCCGACGCTGGTTTAGTTCGTCAACTACCAATGATGCTTTAAGAACATGGGTTGAAAAATTTATGCTTTTAAAAACCTGCCCTTCGTGTGGAGGGAAACGCCTAAAAAAAGAAAGTCTTTGGTTTAAAGTGGATGGGGAAAATATTGGAGAATTAAGCGATTTTGATTTAGATAAATTATTAAATTGGTTTGAAGGTATTGAAAGCCGGTTAGATAAAAGACAAAATATTATTGCAAAAGATATATTAAAAGAATTAAAAGAACGAATTCAATTCTTATTGGATGTCGGGCTAAAGTATCTTACATTAAGCAGGTCGTCTAAAAGTCTTAGCGGTGGGGAATCTCAGCGTATCAGGCTGGCTTCGCAGATAGGCTCCCAACTCCAGGGGATTACTTATATATTAGATGAACCCAGTATTGGTCTTCACCAAAGGGATAATCACCAATTAATAAAAGCTTTAAAAAATTTAAGAGATATTGGAAATAGTGTTTTGGTAGTAGAGCATGATAAAGATATAATGCTGGCTGCTGATTACCTGATTGATATAGGCCCAAAAGCAGGCAAACATGGAGGAGAGGTAGTCGCCAGTGGAATTCCTCAAGACCTTTTAAAGCTTGATACGGTTACTTCATCCTATTTGAATGGGAAATTACAGATAGGAATTCCATTAGAAAGGAGAAATGGTAATGGCCAGTTTTTGGAGTTAAGCGGTGCCTCAGGGAATAATTTAAAAAATGTAAATGTAAAATTTCCTTTAGGAAAATTTATTAGTGTAACAGGTGTAAGCGGGAGTGGTAAATCAACTTTAATCAACGAAACTCTTTACCCTATTTTAAGCATCCATGCTTACAAGAGTAAAATGACGCCCCTGCCTTATAAAAAAGTAAAAGGACTGGAGAATATTGATAAAGTAGTAGAAATTGACCAATCACCTATTGGCAGAACACCGAGGAGTAACCCAGCCACTTATTGTGGATTTTTTACTGATATACGTACCTTATTTGCATCTGTTCCGGAAGCTAAAATAAGAGGATATAAAGCAGGAAGATTTTCATTTAATGTAAAAAGTGGTAGGTGTGATGTATGTGAAGGCGGCGGAATGAGAGTAATAGAAATGAATTTTTTACCGGATGTATATGTTCATTGTGAAAAATGTAATGGAAAACGGTATAACCGGGAAACACTTGAGATCAGGTACAAGGGTAAATCTATTAGTGATGTTTTGGAGATGACGGTAGATGAATCAGTAGATTTTTTTAAAAATGTTCCCTATCTCTATCGAAAAATAAAAGTGTTACGAGAAGTTGGTCTTGGCTATATAACTCTAGGTCAAAGTGCAGTAACATTAAGCGGGGGTGAAGCTCAAAGAGTTAAGCTTTCTACAGAACTTAGTAAAAGAGATACAGGAAAAACTTTTTATATTCTTGATGAACCAACAACCGGACTTCATTTTCAGGATATTCAACACTTGGCGGATGTATTAAACAAACTTGTTGACAGGGGAAACACGGTTTTGGTTATTGAACACAATATGGACATCATAAAAATTGCAGATTATATTATTGACCTGGGGCCTGAAGGTGGAGAAGGCGGGGGAAGAATTTTATTTGAAGGAACACCGGAGTTATTAGCAGAAAATAAAAAAAGTTTTACTGCTGCATTTTTAAAAGATGAATTGAGAGACCAAAAAAAAGACAAAGCATAGTAACAAAGTTAAAAATTTTATGGTTTCAGGGGTATACATTGCACAGGAATGTGCAACGTTTTCCGGATTAACTTTTATTATATACTTTGCCATGTTTCAGAGGTAAAACTTTAATTTAAAATAGTATCATTTTAAAATCTTGAAGGGCAGCGCATTCTACTGGCAACATGCCTGCTATAATTATTTTTAAATATGGGGCCTAAGCGAACTCCAATTTTTAAGAATGTTGTAAAATAGGAATCATTTTGCCTAGGATTTCCTCTTTGAGTGCCTGGTGTATATCTGGTAACTGACGGAGTAACTATTCCAATAACCTTGTCAGAAATTTTTCTTGCAATAATGGCATTTTGAGGTGACAGGTACTTATCAAATAAAGCAGGATCAATATAGTTGGTACTTACATCATCAATATAATCAGTCAAAGATTTTCTAAGTAATATTTCAAAACTAACATTGACTCTATCTGAAATAACATATTTTAAACCAACACCCATTGGGAAATTTATTTGTGTTAAAGAGTATTCTTTTCTATTGGGATATTCGGGAAATCCTTCACCTTCAGTATGTAAAGGTCTGAGATAATACCATGTCTTTTTACCGGTAGAATCAGTTAAAGAACCTTGCGGATTAAAATGAAAAATCCCTACACCTACCACGCCATAAGGTCTTAAGCGGGGTTTGTAATCTTCATTATATTGATTTAAGAACATCAAAGGGAATACTTCTGCTGCAACATATCCCTCTGCAATATTTGTTCTGAAATCAAGGTTTCTTTGTTTCCTCCATAATTCATCTACTCCCTTGGTATTAATAACATTGTCGGCAGCTTGCAATTTTCCATATTGCGCAGCAGCACGAATTCCTAACCATTCGTTAGGGTATACTGCTATAAAACCTCCAACCATTATTTCGGTAAGGGGAAGATTAAGGTCTTTTATAAATCGTTTGCCTTTTCCCCTGTGTCCGCCTAAATCTCCCAGGAAAAATGAGGGACCAATATTGATGCCCACTTCCACTTTTGCTTTTCCGGTACTAAAAACCAATGATTGGGAATAGCTTTTTGAAAAAAGTACAAAACTTAAAAATATTGATATGAAGCACGTAATCCATGTAGCATGTAAACGTTTTTTCATGGAATTGTCAGATTTATTTTTACAACGGATATCGAATTTTGTATTATCTCTTGTTTTCAGGATAACAGGTCAATAACGCTTCAAAATAAACTTTATTGTTTTGTTTCAGGAACTATACGCGGTCTTTCCATCTTAATATGCCTGACGTTATCTTCAATATAAACAGATCCTTTTTGATTAAAAGAAAAAGATTCGTAAAATTTTACCAGGTAAAGTTGTGCGCTTAGTGTAACAGGGATGTCGCCAAATAGATTGTAGAGTTCTTCGAGAGATTTTTTAAATAGTAGTTTTCCGATAGATTTACTCCTTATTTCGGGAGATGTTACGACGCGGCCAATAGAAGCTGCTTCGGGATAAGAAATGCCAGGTGGAATAATGCGGCTATATGCAACGATTTTATTATTTAGAGAGCCGGTCAGGTGCCATGAATACATATCTTTATTATCGCAATCCTGGTAAACTATATTCTGTTCTACAGCAAAAACTTCAATTCTTAATTGAATTATTTTATATAATTCTTCACCTGCGAGTTCATTAAATGATTGGCATTCCCATTTGATCATAAAAAATAATGAATATGCTTATTACTAATGATTTTTTTAATATCCATACTTTTCCTTCCATTTTTCTCTTAAGAATTTTCTTAATTCTTCTTCTCTTGCATTTTTTCCCGGATTGTATATAACTGAATTTTTTATTTCTTCGGGAAGAAATTCCATAGCTATAAAATTATTTTCATAGCTATGCGCATATTTATAATCTTTCCCATAATCCAATTCTTTCATCAGCTTCGTTGGTGCATTGCGAATCGCGAGTGGTACCGGCAAATCTCCATATTGTTTTACCAGCATTTGTGCCTTACCGATAGCTGCAACTGCGGCATTGCTTTTAGGTGAAGAAGCAAGATACGTTACGCACTGCGATAAAATGATGTTTGCTTCAGGATAGCCGATCATGTTCACCGCCTGGAAGGTATTTGTAGCCAGCACAAGTGCTGTGGGATTGGCATTGCCTATATCCTCACTTGCAAGAATCACAAGTCTTCTCGCAATAAATTTTACGTCTTCTCCACCTTCAATCATGCGTGCCAGCCAATAAACAGCAGCATTCGGATCGCTGCCACGTATTGATTTTATGAATGCGGAAATGATATCATAGTGTTGTTCGCCTTTTTTATCATAAAGGGCAACTTTTTGCTGAGCAATCTTCATAACAAACTCATCAGTTATCAGGATTTTAGAATTTTCTGAAGCTTCCTGAGAAGTAACAAGTTCCAGCAGGTTCAATAATTTTCGTGCATCGCCACCCGATAGATTTATTAATGCTTCTGTTTCCTGTAATTCAATATTTTTCTTTGAGAGAAAAGGATCCTTTTCTAAGGCATGATTGAGTAAAGCAACCAGCACATTTTTATTGAGCGGCTTTAAAATATATACCTGGCACCTGCTTAGCAAAGCTCCGTTTACTTCAAAAGATGGATTTTCTGTTGTGGCACCAATCAATGTGATAATTCCTTTTTCTACAGCGCCCAATAAAGCATCCTGCTGTCCTTTATTAAAACGATGAATTTCATCAATAAATAAAATAGCATTTTCTTTTTTCCTGGATTCTTCTATTACTTCCCGAACTTCTTTTACTCCGGAAGAAATAGCGCTTAAAGTGTAGAAAGGGACTTGTAAAGTGTGAGCGATTATATTAGCAATAGTAGTTTTGCCTACGCCAGGTGGCCCCCACAATATCATTGAAGGGATTTTACCATTCTCCAGCGAATTACGCAAAATACTTCCTATGCCGGCAAGGTGTTCCTGGCCTATCAATTCATCTAATGTATTAGGCCGAAGCCTTTCTGCTAAAGGAGGAAATGCCATAGGAAAAAATTTGTTACATCAAAAACCATTTTATCATTTTCCCATTATAAAGGGAAGAATATCCTTCAAAGTTACTGCAGATTGTTTGTCATCCAATTCGATTACAACACAATATCCATTAGCCCCACCTGCCCTGAGCAAAGCATTTACCAGCTTTTGTTGATCACTTTCCAGGCGTTTCCCATCCCATATTTCTTTGGTACAGAGGCACCCTTCGGTTGGTGTTAAAGGATAATAAGGTTTGCCAACGTAAAATTTAGGGTCTATGGTAGTTCCATGTGCAATGATATCACTTCTGCCGGCAAGCCCGGAATAATAGGAATAATAGAGTGGTTGATAATCTCTGATTTTGTATGGAATTAATTTTTGATAACGATCAATGGTCCATGTAGAATCCGGGATGGTAGTATCATCAAAAAACTTTTTTATGCTTATTTCAGCCGGCATTCCTAACTGTACATTTGCTGTAGGTCCGATAAAACTACTCATTGATACTCCAAAGCCATACATTCTAAAAATTCCCTGGGGTGTATTTCCGTTGGTTAAGTATCCGGGTAAATTGGTAATGCTTCTGGCAAGTTGAGGTATATTAAAAATATTTCCGGAGGAATCGGTAATAAAATCTCCATCGGCATTTCTTATCAAAACTAGGCCCGGATAATCCCGGTTTTTCCTCTGGAAGCTATACATTACTATCTGGTTGGGAAGAAAATCTTTAGTCAAAATTTCTTTTAATACTTTTTTCACGGGGTAAGCAGGATTTGATTTTGGACTTTCTAACCGCGCTTGCAGCATCTTTAAAATTGGATTGACAGATATAATACTGTCATCAAATTTTGCAAAAAGTGTTTTTGAGATTTTATTTTCTAACTGAAGGTCTTTTTTCTGCTGAACCAGGTATTCAGCACACATAGCAAATATTTTAGGAGCCAAAGTTTTATCCAATAAAGCCTGGGCTTGTAAGAGAAATTCTCCCGGGTAATTAGTATAGGCAAGTTCCAATAAGGCCCGTTGAAAAGGAATGCTTCTTCTTTCAATACTGTCAAAAGCAATATAAACTTTTGCTTTAGTGAATGGGGTTTTATAATCCAACACTTCCATTGCATCAAATGCTTCTTCCCAGTTTTCTTCTGTTGAATCGCTGAGTGGCAATGAAAGGTTTCTTAAAATGGAATAATTGGTGAGCCTGTTATATAATTTGTCACGTTGTACAACTGTAGTATAGGACGTATATAAAGGGACATCATACTGGGCAAAAATTTGTTGGCAGAAAAAGGAAAGAATTATGAAAATGAATTTTTTTTTATTGCACAACATGATAATATTTTTTAAATCTGATCAAATTTCTACTGCACATTTGCTGATAAGAAAGCTTGTATTTTATCGAATGAATCAGTAAGGTTTGCATCCGTCCACCCATGCCCTTCTGTTGGGTAAAAAACAAATTCATTGATCACGCCTGAGGCCTGAAGTTTTGATTGTAAAGACATTGCCTGCTGTGGCCTTACCAGTAGATCAAGACCTCCATGCAAAAGTATCGTTGGAGGAGAAGATGATGAAACAAAATTTATAGGACTGGAATTGGCATATAAAAGTGAATCCTGCGAAGGTGTAGTACCAATAATTGATGCAAGCAGTGAAGAAGATACTATCGGGCTTGCCGGGTTGTTATACATATCTATTAAATCTGTTGGCCCAAAAAAAGAAACGATTGCCTCAGGCTTTACATTTGAATCATATTTATAGCCTTGTAATAAGGCCAGGTGTCCTCCGGCACTTACGCCTAACAAAACAACTTTTTGAGAAATAATATAATCAGCAGCCTTATTCATAATAAAATCGAATGCTGCTTTCACGTCATTTTCCTGAGCCGGAAATACATTGATGCTATTTACTGAAAGCCTGTAATTAATGTTGAATATTGCATAGCCCGGTAATCTGTTTTTCATAGTATCAACATAACTGGTGAGGTCAGTTTTATCACCGCTTTCCCATGCGCCTCCGTGAATCATAATTAAAACTTTGGTAGTGGTTACTGATCTGTTTGTCGGAAGATAAACATCCATGTTTTCTAAAGGATCTGCCCCATAAGAAACATTCAACATAGTTTTGGCAACTGCATTGCCAGATGCAACAACATCAACATTTTTTTTGCAGGAAAAAATAGCAACTGAAATTGTAACAGCAGTAAGCAGATGGATTACTTTCATAAAAGTTTTTATGCTGAAAAGTAAGAAAGATAATGTTTAAAGGAAGTGAAAAATATTTTCCTTTATTGAAACATACACACCTGTAATCCGGGCTCATTTATTTCAAATCCAATTTTATCTGCAGTTCCGCCAATTGTTTTTCATCAATGGTTGAGGGCGCATCTATCATTACATCTCTTCCGCTGTTATTTTTAGGAAAAGCAATAAAATCACGGATGGATTCACTTCCGCCGAGAATAGCACAAAGCCTGTCGAAACCAAAAGCAATACCACCATGAGGTGGAGCTCCATATTCAAAAGCGCCTAATAAAAATCCAAATTTATGTTGCGATTCTTCTTTGCTCATGCCCAGTGCCGCAAACATTTTTTCCTGCAATTCTCTCTGGAATATTCTGATAGAACCTCCGCCAATTTCATTCCCGTTTAGAACCATATCATAAGCATTGGCTTTTATTTTTGAATAAGGATGCTCCAGGTATTTTTCTGCATTTTCAATTAATGGATTATTACCGATCATCACTTCAATATCTTCGGGTTTGGGTGAAGTAAACGGGTGATGACGTGCTACCCAGCGATTGCCTTCTTCATCATACTCAAACAATGGAAAATCAGTAACCCACAAAAGCCTGAATTCATCAGCTTTACGCAGACCCAGCCTGTCGGCCATGTACAAGCGTAAATCGCTTATCGCTTTTCGGGTACGCTCTTCTCTTCCCGCTAAAATTAAAATGAGATCTCCGGGATTGGCTTTGCAGAATTCTGCAAATGATTTTAGCTGGTCGGCATTAAAGAATTTATCAAAACTGCTTTTTAATGTTCCGTCAGTATTATATTTTATGAAAGCAAGTCCGCCCATTCCTATCTGGGGGCGTTTTACCCATTCAATTAATTCATCAGTTTGTTTTCTTGAATAGTCGCTACAGCCCGGAATGGATATAGCTAAGATAGTTTCTGCGTTATTGAAAACGGCAAATTCGCTATGGTCCAATCCTTCAAAATGATTTTTTCCCTCTACTTTTAAATTGGCAATTTTTAGATCGAACCTGATGTCTGGCTTATCATTTCCATAATTCCACATAGCATCTTCCCAACTCATTCTTTGCACGGTTTCAGCATAATCAATATTTTTTACTTCTTTGAATATTGATTTTATCATTCCTTCAAACATTTGTAAAATATCTTCCTGGTCTACGAATGACATTTCACAATCTATTTGGGTAAATTCCGGTTGTCTGTCAGCCCGCAAATCTTCATCGCGAAAGCATTTTACAATTTGATAATAACGGTCGTATCCACTTACCATCAGCAATTGTTTAAAAGTTTGTGGAGATTGGGGTAGGGCATAAAATTCACCGCTATTCATGCGGCTGGGCACCACAAAATCGCGTGCTCCCTCAGGTGTTGATTTTATTAAGAAAGGAGTTTCGATGTCAATAAAATTCTGTTGGTGCAGATAATTTCTTGCAGCGCGGTTTACCGCATACCGTAGTTCAATATTTTTCTTTACTGCATTTCTTCTGAGATCCAGGAAACGATATTTCATCCGGATGTCTTCGCCACCATCTGTATCGTCCTGTATCGTAAATGGGGGTACTGCTGATTTGTTGAGCACTTTAAATTCTGATACAAGAATTTCAATATCGCCGGTTGGGATATTGATATTTTTATTACTGCGCTCACTCACTTTCCCTTTGACAGTTATTACAAATTCTCTGCCTAATGGTGTATTGTCAAGCTGTTCGGTAAGTTTTTCATTGAGTAATAATTGAGTGATACCATACCTGTCACGTAAGTCAATAAATGTAATACTTCCAAATTTGCGAATAGTTTGTACCCAGCCGGCCAGGGTGGTTTCTTTATTCAGATGGTTCATTCTCAATTCCCCACAGGTATGCGTTCTATACATAATTATTTATTTTTTAAACGGCAGCAAAGATATAGCTTATCAGTCTTTCTGAAGTAGTTAAAAACTATGTAATATTTTAAATTTTCTAAATTTTGTAGTTTTATTTATGGGATCACATTTACTCTTACTCCTTCGCTATGCGAGGTAAATTCCGGAGCATACATACACTGGATGGTGGTAATACCGTTACTGAAATCACCGCTATGCGTTACAAACATCGGGTATTCAAAAACGTAAGTTCCCTTTGGTAAATAACTAAAAAAGAAATTGGTGCTTACGTCTTTTGTGGATTCATAATATCCAAGAGCATCCTGGTATTTATAGGTGCTGATCACATTGGTAGGTTCCATGCAGGAGGCTCGCATATCTTTCATGTGAACATATTCCATATCCCTGTCTGCACGAAGTTCAATGCGCACTTTTATTTTATCGCCAATATGTAACTGATCATCATCCTTAACAGGAATAAGCACCGGCCCGTTAGCTGTATTTTTTTCTATGAATAATTTTTTTGAAAGCTTTAATGGAGTTTCTGAAAAAGTGATTTTGTCTAAATTTTCAAAGTATTGCCAATAGACAGAGCCCCAGGAAGCGGCCTTCTCCAAACCTCCTCCAAAGGCGGAGGCCTTCGAATTTCCCTTTTGAGAGGAAACTGTTACAGATATATTTCCCATCCTGGGGTTTATATTATCACCTTCAATTCTTTTTTTGAAATAACCGGTACCTGCTTCCTGTTTTTCATCTTTGCTGCTAATGATTGAAGATCCCAATTTTATAGTAACATTTTTTTCTTCAGAAAGCCAGTCAGTTCCTTGTAATAAAAGCGCATAGCAGGCATCTGCTGTGGCCTTGGTGGTTTTCCAATTATTGGTTTGTTTATTTTTTAATAACCATGTTTTTAAATCTCCAACGGTTTTTGAATTGTCATCAATTTCAGAAAAAGCTTCTATCATTAGTGATTGCGATTCTATCGGCTGCTGGTACCACCAATATCCATGATTGTTCCATTCTTTCCAGTACATTCCCAACTCTTCATTATCAATTGAATTTTCTTTTAAAGATTGCATAATGGCTTTTGCTATTATTTCGTCTTTAGTGCGATAGAGTTCCAAAGCGATCATTGCCTGCGTATATTTACTTTGGCCAGGCCAGTATTTTTTTGACTGATCACGGTAATAGTTATATGCAGTTTCTAATTCTTTTGCAATCGGGAAATCAGGAAAAAAGCTGCGCATGTATAAATATTGAATAGCGATAGCTGAAAGATTGTCCTGGTCGAGTTTTGTTTTGTTTTTTATTAAATTATCGTAATCTCTTTTCAGCATTTTATCCAGGTAAGGGATAGCTTTATCCAAAATATTTTTTAATTCATTTTGCTGAAACCCAGGCAGTGCGTTTAATTTTTTGAGATGCCCGATTCCTGAAATAATATATTGGGTTATATAACGGTCATCCTGTCCGCCTTTGAACCACACAAAGCCACCATCAGGCGACTGCATCCCTGTTAATTTATCAAGTGAAGATTGTAACTTCAGGCTCATTTTTGCCAAATCAAAAAGCAGAGCAATATTTTTCTTCTGCTGCGTTTCGCTTTTTGCCTGCAAAACCCAGGGTGTTTCTTCTAATAAAACAGATTTTAATTCTTCATTTTTTTGCAAATCGGAAAGCAAAGCAGAAGTATCACTCGTTGCCCATTTCTCAAAAATGGATTTTATTTTAGGTGATGAATTTACGATTTCTGTAGCGAGTGCATTGGCATAATAGCGGTTAAAAGTTTGCTCCGCACATTCATAAGGATATTCCATCAGGTAAGGAAGAACCTGTATGGCATACCATGCAGGATTGGTGGTGTATTCAACCGTTAAGCCATAATTAGTGAGTGAAGGTGATGAAGAAGATTGAAGCAACTTTTCAAATTTAAAATTTTTAGTGCCATCGCCTCTCATTGGTAAGGGCATTGTTTCTGTTACCAACATCCTGTTGGTCACTACAGGAATAGCGGCTTCTTCGCCATCAGAGGCTACCTCCAAGCCTTCTCCATGGGGGGAGGCTTTCGCTACTATTCTGTAAAAAACCGCATTATTGAAATTTATTGGAACATCAATATTGAATTTTACCAAAGTGCTTTGTCCGGCCTCTGCCGTAAAATTTTGTGAGGGAATTGTATTTTTAAACCAGCCATCTACAGGATTCATAGTGGATGCATCTAATAAATGAAATTCGGCCTTACCATTTACTATTTTATTGCTAAGGTTTACTATTTTGGCTGTAAACGCCATGCTGTCGCCTTCTCTCAAAAAGCGCGGCGGATTGGGCTGCACCATTAAATCTTTTTGAGTTACTATGGTTCTTTCTGTATACGCACTTGCCAAATCTTTCGTGTGTGCCAGCGTCATTAGTTTCCATTGGGTAAGCGCTTCCGGCATCGTAAAACTGAACTCAATATTGCCGTCTTTATCGGTTCTCAGATCAGGAAAAAAGAAAGCAGTTTCGTTGAAGTTTTTACGAATTTGAATTTGAGATTGGTCAAGTGGTGTAGCAACTTTAGAACTTTCTATATCTACAGTTGCACTCATTAATTCTTTAGTTTCGACTATTTTTTTTAGACCATAGCCTGTAGTTACAACTTCATTTAGAGCTGGAGAAGGTGCCATAGTTCTATTGTATATGGTAGATGAATTTCCTCTAATTTGAACTCCTGCTATTCCTCCTTGCAAATAATTCAATGCATCATATCTTTTTTCTTTTTGTTCAATATATTTTTCATTCCAATATTTTTCAAAAGACCGGGCTGTGGAAAAATTTTGTCCGCCTCCCCAGCTATTATATTCCGAATAAGTGGGCCATATATTATCCAGGTTATTCCATGAATGTGGTTTAAACTGGTCGAGCGATGCATCATACATACTTGCCAGCATTTCCGCAGCCACTTTTTTTCCTTTGTTTCCGGTAATTTTTACTTTCCATTTTTCCTTGCTTCCCGGCAATATTTTATTACGGTAGGTGCCAAAAGAAATATTGAGTTGTTTATTATCCCAGGGAACAAATACTGCAGTGGACATAACATAAAAGCGATTGTCTTTTACAAAAAACTGGTTTACTCCAAAACCTCCGCGATCATCTTCTGAAATTTTAAAATCGACACTTTTTTTACTATTGCTTAATGAAGAATAACTAAAATCCGGAGATGGCTTTTCTGTCGTCGGTTGCTGGTAATTAGTTGTCTTTGCTTTATCAATTTCCCGGATTAAAAAAACATCTGATGCAGAAGTGCCTGTAATTAAATGTCCCGTTTCGCCGGGCTTCACATAATTTTTTTCAGGAAAACTCCATGCATATGCGGGAGCAGGTAATGAAGCTGCTTTTTTATCATACACCTGGAAATATTTTACGTCTTTTACTTCCTGCCCATATTTATCTTTTGCGGTTGCTTCCGCTACATACCATCCCTGTTGGAATTGGGAATTAGGAATCGAGAATTGAGAATTAAGGAAAATGCTGTCGGTCCTTGAAAAAACTGCTGGTCCTTTTGGCCAGGATTCTTTTTCACTTTCATCAGTATATTCATCATGCGGAAAGTATTGAATGAATTCACTTTTTGGCATAATAAATTTATCCGGTGCTGTCCAAAGCCTCTTCCTGATAAGCCTTCCGAGAGGTTGCAGCCTGTAAATTTTTATGGAAGCTTTTACTTTTTGTGGTTGATCGCTCAGGTTTTTACTGCTGACAAAAATATTTTTCAGGCTATCAATATTAATCACATTTCCCTGCGGTAAAGCGATTTTCAAATTCAAGGATTTGTAGCCCACAGGCACAGTAATATCCGTAATTCTTGTTTCCCCGTTTATGTCAGTAACATCTGCTTCTATTTTATAATCAAAAACGGGGTCAGTATTTTTATCAATACTTAAATCAGGGATAGCAGCAAATTGTATTGAAAACTTTCCTTCAGCATCTGTGGTGATTTCGCCATGAGTAATTTCCAATGAATTTGACCGGGGATAACTTGTACGCCAAAACATCCACGGATAAAGGAACCGGGCAGTCCGGGTAACATGGTACATTACTTTAGCGCCGTCAATATTATTTCCTGCATAGGCTTTTGCAAATCCTGATATGGTAACAGTATCGCCTACATGATAACTTTCTTTTGCTTTTTCAAATTCCGCATAAAATTTCGGACGTTTGTATTCTTCTATCGAAAAATATACTGAGGAGTTATCAAAATCAGCGACATTAATTTCAAATTCCCCGTTTAATTTATTCTCCGGTATTTTAAATTTTCCATTGATAGAACCAAAATCATTTAACAGCAGATTTAAAGAATCAATTTTTTGATTATTGGCATCATAAAGAAAAACTTGAACAGAATCTTTATAGGTTAATAATCTAGTCTTTTTTGTTTTCCAGTCTTTGGTTACGCCAATTCCTTTAAAATAAACCGTTTGGCCGGGGCGGTAGATACTTCTGTCAGTAAACAAAAACACTTTCGCATTAGAATCATCATAATCCTGTTGGTCATCATAATCGTCGTCCTCCTCGGTGTATGAATTATTATAGATGTATTGGTAATTGTCCAGAAACAAGTGATCACCTTTATACCGAATATTGAGACGCACATTATTATTGCGATTGTCTTTTGACCTGGGTAAAGAAAAATAGCCGTTTTTATCTGTTGTAAAAAATTCCTTTTTAGTAATATCTTTAGACGTTGAAGAATTATAACTGATTTGATTCCATGCCCTGACTGTTGCGCCTTTCAGCGGTTGCCCGGTTGTCCGGTTTAATACAAAATACTGTAACCCGCTATTGATATAACTGATATTGGAAACATAAAAATATTGGGCAGCAAGCGGGTTTTTATCCATGCTGAAATTTTCATTTTTACTACCTAGCAACACATATTCACCAATAGGTAATGCATCAACTTTTACCTCCACAGAATGAGAAAGATAATCTTTGGTAAACGGTAAATCCTGTTTCCAGTTTAGAATATTTTTTTCAGATGTTAATTTTGCAAAAGTTGTATCATTATCCGTATTTTCCTGTAAATAATTTTTAAGAGACTTTGATAAAGGGATTATACGGAAATAAACCTGGTCCGAATTTTTATAAGTTACTAATGCGCGAAAAGGAAGGCCGGGCACATTAACTTTTTCGGTGGTTATGTTAATGGAAGGATGTAAAATAATTTTCAAAAGATTTTGGGCATTAATACCTCCTTCACTTTGCGGATATTTTTTTACTATTTCATTAAGAATTTTTTTTGCTTTTACTACGGTATAATTGGATGCAGAATCATTATTGCTGTTGGCTGCAACTGCATTATTATAGGTGGCCTGGGCTGCGAGGAAGGAAGCCTGCGCCGAAACAGGATTATGATAATATTTGTTATTAAGGTTAATTAATGCATTGATGTATAATGAATCTTTACCGGCCATTACTCCATATCGATTGGCAAAATCAATGCGTTCAATATCCGCATCTATGAGTGCATCAGTGGTTTTATCATCTTTATGAAAATCAAGCAAATCCTGGAAAATCAATAAAGCTTTTTGATGCAATGAAGCAGAATCTTTTGTCAGGAATTGGTGTTCTATGAATTCATTTGCCGGGGCAAATGCTTCCTTGTCTTTTATTTCAAAAGCATATGCAGGTCTTGTAATATTTCGTTCATTACTTTTAAAATAATCCAAAGCGCGGTGCGCCAGTAAATCATATAAAGTAGGTCGCAAATAGCGGACATTTCCTTTTAAAATGATTGCATCAAAAGGCTCAAGGTTTGTTTGTTTTAAAAGTGATTCATCTTTTAATGAAGCCAGATAGAGTTCGCTTATTTTTTGATTCAATTCATCACTTGTCCACGTGGCAATATCTTTTTTATCAAAACTGATCGTATTGGTTCTCTGGTATATTTTATAGCGGTTTTGCTGAAAATAGTTCCAATACATTTGTGCTGCAATGCTTTGCAGTATTGATTTTGAAGGCTCTTTTAAAACGGTAATTTCCTGCTCAATTGAATCGATACTTTTTATTGAAGCATCTTCCTGGATATTTTGTTGCAGCGTGATTTTAAATAATAATGATTTAATGATTTGGGGATCATTATCATTTTTTTTAGCATCGTTGTAAATTTTATCTACCTCATTCAATGCCGATTTTATCAATTCTTTTTTCTGAAGATCTTCCACGTTTTTCCATTGTGAATGATAGTTATTG
This sequence comes from Bacteroidota bacterium, assembly GCA_030706605.1. Taxonomy (GTDB): domain Bacteria; phylum Bacteroidota; class Bacteroidia; order Chitinophagales; family Chitinophagaceae; genus Ginsengibacter. The sequence continues at coordinate 120,987 of JAUZOE010000004.1, read as the reverse complement.
TGTTTCACTTGCGCATTTGTATTAGAAAGGCCCAAAAAGAAAATAAATGGAAATATAATTACGGGTAGAAGAATATTTTTCAATCGCATGAAGATTAATTTACTTTAAAGATAAAAAACTATCCCCGGCAGTGGTTTGACGAAAAGGGTTTTTAAGTAGATGCAAATAAGGAGCCATTTCATAAGTGGTTTATGAAATACATCGCCTTTTAAGAAAAATTAAACGATTTGAGCGTTGTGGCAATTTAAAAAATAAAGGAGTTTTATTCCCTTATTTCAAATTATGATATACTTTTTGTACATCATCGTCCTGCTCCATGTGATCTACCAACTTCAAGACTTCATTTGCCTGGTCTTCAGGAAGGTCAACAGTCGTTGTCGGAATTCGGGTAAGTTCAGCAGTTATCAGGTCAATTCCTTTTTCTTCCAAAGCCTTACTCATATTCCCGAATTCGTTGAAAGGAGTACGGATAATAATGTTGCCTTCGCTGTCTTCACCGATTTCTTCGAGGCCAAAATCAATTAATTCCAGTTCCAGTTCTTCTATATCCAAGTTTTCATTTTTGATTTTAAATTCTCCCATATGATTGAACAAAAAGGATACGCTCCCACTGGTACCCAGCGAGCCATTATTTTTATTGAAATGCATGCGAACATTGGCAACGGTCCTGGTTGGATTATCGGTTGCGGTTTCTACCAGCAATGCCACGCCATGTGGTGCATAACCTTCATAAACTTCTTCGTGGTAATCCGTTTTGTCTTTGCCCATAGCGCGTTTAATAGCTGCATCCACTCGGTCTTTAGGCATGTTAACCGCTTTCGCGTTTATAATGCAACGCCGTAAGGAAGCATTATTGTCAGGATCGGGTCCACCCTGTTTTACAGCAATGTCTATTTCTTTGCCGATGCGTGTAAATTGTTTTGCCATTTTATCCCATCGGGCAAACATGGTTGACTTTCTTACTTCAAATATTCTTCCCACAGATTTTAATATTTTAAATGTTGAAATGTTGCATTTTTCCTGAATTGAAGTAACTTCTATCCGCTACCAATTCATACTTCAATACCGGCAAATCTAAAATCTAAAATCTAAAATCTAAAAAAATTCCTGTTATCTCTTACTTTTGCTCCCATGTCTATAAAATTTACTTATTCATCTTTATACACTTTTATTCAGCAGGTTTTTTTAAAAATCGGGTGTTCTGAAAAAGATGCAAAAACTGCTGCGGACACTTTAATCTCAGCCGATATGAGGGGTGTTGATAGCCACGGAGTAGCAAGACTTTCAGGCTATGTACGTTTGTGGGAAGCTAACAGAGTTAAAGCGAATCCGGTAATAAAAATTGTGCATGAAACCTCTTCTACTGCAGTTGTTGATGGGGATTCTGGATTAGGTTTGGTGGTGGCACATTTTGCAATGAATGTAGCTATAGAAAAAGCAAAAAATTGCGGTACAGGATGGGTAAGTGTAAAAAACAGCAATCATTTTGGCATTGCCGGAACACATGCGATGATGGCTTTATCACATGATATGATTGGAATGGCTATGACGAATGGATCTGCAATAGTGGCTCCAACTTTTTCTGTTGAAAAATTATTGGGTACCAATCCTATTGCTGTTGCTGTACCTTCCGGCAAGGAACAGCCTTTTGTTGCAGATTTTGCTACTACTACTGCCTCTAATGGCAAACTGGAAATTTTGCAAAGAAAAAATAATGAGGCTCCCGGAGGTTGGCTGCAAACAAAAAACGGGGAACCTACCACCGATGCACATGCATTAAAAGACGGTGGAGCTTTGTTGCCATTGGGTGGCGATAAAGAACATGGAAGTCACAAGGGGTATGCTTTAGGCTCCATTGTGGATATTTTTTCGGCAGTACTGAGTGGTGCCAATTATGGTCCATGGGTTCCTCCATTCCCGGCTTATATACCCATGCCGGAAAACGGGCCGGGCGAAGGAATCGGGCATTTTTTTGGTGCAATGAGAATTGATGCATTTCGCCCTGCAGATGAATTTAAAAAAAATATGGATCAATGGATACATAGATTTAAAAATGCCAAAGCCGTAGAAGGACAGGAAAGGGTTTACATTCCTGGTGAACCGGAAATTGAGATGGAGAAAGACAGGGCGGAAAACGGGATTCCCTTATTGGAGGTAGTTATTGAAGATCTTAAAAAGATTGGTGAAAAATTTGAAATTGCATTTCCTGAAAAGCTATCTTAAGTTTGGTTTATTCTTTTTGGAAAGTTTTCTTCATTCAGATAATTTTGCTCGCTTTTTTATTAATAATTTATAAAATGTCCCGGGAGGGGATTTAAGGCTATGAAAGTAATGAAGTTTGGAGGCACCAGTGTAGGGAAACCTGAAAGAATGGCTGAGATCAGGAAGTTGATCACTAAAGGTGATGAACCTAAAATGGTGGTTCTAAGTGCGTTAAGTGGTACTACTAATTCGCTTACAGAAATAAGTCATGCACTTGCCACTGGAGATCGTGAATTGGCCAAGCAATATATTGACGCCCTTGAGTTGCATTATCAAAATTTTATTGTGGACCTCGTAAAAAGCGAAAAATGGTATCAGAAAGCCAAAGACGTTCTAGCTGAACATTTTGAATTCCTGAACATTATTTTAAAAATTTCTTATAGCGACGCTTTAAATAAAGATATACTGGCGCAGGGAGAATTGCTGAGCACCAAGCTTTTTAGTATTTATTTGCACGAACAAAATATTTCTCATGTATGGCTTGCGGCGCTTGATTTTATGACGATTGATCCTTCCGGTGAACCACAGGTGGAAAGTATAAAAATAAAGTTGTCTCAAATTTTAGAAAAATACCAAGACACTGATATTTTTGTTACACAGGGATATATCTGTCGTAATGCAAGAGGTGAAGTGGATAATTTAAAAAGGGGTGGCAGCGATTATACTGCATCATTAGTTGCTGCTGCAATAGGTGCATCGGTTTGTGAAATATGGACAGATATTGATGGAATGCACAATAACGATCCTCGGATAGTAAAAAATACAAAACCCATAAAGCATCTTTGTTTTGATGAGGCAGCAGAGCTTGCTTATTTTGGGGCAAAAATTTTGCATCCTGCCAGTATATGGCCGGCTCAGCATTTTAAATTTCCTGTAAGGTTATTGAATACAATGGATCCCGGAGCTTATGGCACACTTATAGAGAGTGAATCAGATAGTGAAGGTGTGAAGGCTATTGCCGCGAAAGATTTTATAACGGCTATAAAAATAAAAAGTACCCGTATGTTGCTGGCTTATGGGTTTTTGAGGAAAATATTTGAAGTATTTGAAAAATATAAAACCTCAATTGATATGGTTACTACTTCTGAAGTGGCTGTGTCACTTACTATCGATAATGATTCTTATTTGCCTGAAATCATTAATGAACTTGAGATGTATGGGAGTATTGACGTGGACAGGGAGCAAACTATCGTTACTATCGTTGGTTACCATATTACAAAGACAGAAAATGTTCTGGCAAAAGTATTTTCAAGTATATCCGAGATCCCGGTGCGTATGGTAAGCTTTGGTGGCAGTCAGCATAATATTTCTATTCTTGTTTCTCACGAGCATAAAGAAAAGACAATGCAGTTGTTAAATGATGGATTGTTTAGCTGATCAGCTAAACAATCTGAAGAATTTAGATTACTTCGTTCAATTGCTTTTCCATTTTCAGCAAAGATTCCATCACTCCTGCACTCAGCGTTTCATTGTTGTTTTCGCGTGATTGAGTGGCATACCATATCAAAACCATTGAAATATAATCCTGCATATCTTTTCCCGCAAATTGTGAACGGAATTCCATGATTTTATCATTGATGATTTTGAGTGTTTTTCTTACTACTTCTTCATCTGTTGGCAGAATTTTGATGCGATAATTTCTGTCACCGATAATAATATTTAAAGGAATGAGTTGATCGTTTGACATTATTAATTATTTAGCAGTCCAATGCATTTTTCAATTGATTTTATATAACCGTTAATGGTTTTTTCAAATTCAGTTTTTTCTTTTCCTTCCAATTTCTCCATAGATGCTTTTAATATATTTACCTGTTGATTGAGTAAATATATTCTTTCGGCCATGTTTTTTTCATTTAGTTTGAAATCTTCATTTTCCCTGGCAAGCCTTGCATTCTCTTTTTCTAATGCAGCATGTTTTTTTAGCAACAATTGTAGCTTAGTCTGGATATTTTTTATATGAAGTTCAATGGCTTCAGGCATTACGTCTTATTTCAGCATTGAGATTTTTTTCAAGAAGGGTAATGATTTTATTCATCATACTGTCAATTTCTTTATCGGTCAAAGTTTTTTCTTTATCAGAAAAAGTAAAACTTATCGCCAGTGATTTTTTATTTTCTCCTAATTTTTCATTTTCAAAAACATCAAATAACCGAAGCCCGGAAAGTTTGGCTAATTGGATTGAATTGACCAGGTCTTCAACCGATTGATAACTTACTTTTTTATCAACTACAATAGAGAGATCTCTTTGTACTTGGGGATATTTAGCAATTGGCTCGAAAGAAATGACTTGTCCGGAAGTGAGCTCAATTAACTTTTGCCAATTGATATTAAGGAAAAATACGGATTGTTTAATCGAAAATCGTTCTAATTCTGATTGATTTACACTTCCTGCTGTGGCAATATTCACGCCATTTACAGAAGCAGTGATACAGTCATTTAATTGATTATTGGTGCCTGTCTCAAAACTAAAATTTTGTAATCCTATAATAGAGAAAATAGAATCACAAATGCCTTTTACAAAATAAATATCTATTTTTTTAGCCGATGAATTCCAATTCAACTCATTTTTATTTCCTGTAAAATACAGGGCCAGATTTTCATTTTCTTTATAGGCACCTTCCATAACATAATAGGTCTTCCCAAATTCTAAAAACAAAAGATTGGCATTTTTTCGATTGATGTTATAGGCAATGCATTCTAGCCCTGTTGGCAGCATGGATGGACGCATTACATTCAAACCTTCGCTCAGGCTGTTAATGATTTTTACTGTATAAGTAAGTGTTTCAGCATCAAAATAATTGCTGTTTGTTATTGAATTGGTAAAGATTTCAGAAAATCCGTTTCCGGTTAGCCAGTTAATTACTTTTTCTTTTTTTTGTGAAGCGTTTATCCCATTATCGATTGCTGGTGATATTTTGATAGAAGAAGGAATTTCAACATTATCCAGTCCGTCAATTCTCATAATTTCTTCAATGATATCCACAGGAATCGAAATGTCGGGATTACTGTAAGGAACTTCTACCTGGATATCATCTATTCCTTCACGTAAGATGGTAAAATTCAGGTTCTTTAAAATATTCCGAATGGTATCCTGGTGATAATTTTTCCCACTGATCTTTTTCAGGTATTGATACGATAAAGTGATTTTCTTTTTCACTTTTGGAGAAGGATAAATGTCTGTTATTTCTGAAGAAATAGTTCCTCCGGCAATTTCTTTTATCAGTAATGCAGCTCGTTTTAAAACATTAACAGTGTTACTGATGTCAACACCTTTTTCAAAACGGATGGCGGCTTCAGTTCTTAAATTGTGAAGCAGTAATGACTTCCTGATTGAAGCAGGATTAAACCAGGCGCTTTCTAAAAAAAGGTTGGCGGTAGATTCAGAAACTCCACTTTCTAACCCACCAAAAACACCTGCAATACACATTGGTTCATTTTCTCCATTGCAGATCATAATATCGTTGCCGCTGAGTTTACGCTCTTTTTCGTCAAGAGTAATAAAGGGAGTATCTGCGGGGAGCGTCCTTACGATTATTTTATTTCCCTTTATTTTATCAGCATCGAAAGCATGCAGAGGCTGTCCTGTTTCATGTAAAATAAAATTCGTGATATCGACAATGTTATTAACAGGTCGTAGCCCGATACTTTTAAGTTTATTTTGTAGCCAGCGGGGGGATGCCGCTACTTTGATCCCTGAAATATTTACACCGGAATATCTTTCGCAATTTTCATGGTTATTAATCTCAATTTTTAACTGGGACAGAGTCGCATCCGGTTTAAAATTATTTTTATAGGGAGGGATTACTTTTATTTCCTTATTATTATGATGGGCAAGATAAGCGCATACATCTTTGGCAACACCGAGATGGCTCATGGCATCCATTCGGTTGGGAGTCAGCCCGATTTCGATTGTCCAGTCATTATAAACCTGATAATATTCTTTGGCCGTCATTCCTGGTGTAGCCTCATGGGGTAGTACAATGATCCCATTATGACTTTTGCCAATGCCAATTTCATCTTCTGCACATAGCATCCCATTACTTTCTACACCTCGTATTTTTGCCTTTTTAATTGTAAAAGGCTCACCTGTTATTGGATAAAGTGTAGTTCCCACGGTAGCAACTATTACTTTTTGCCCCACAGCCACATTTGCAGCTCCACAAACTATTTGCAGCGTTTCTTCTTTTCCGTTATCAATAGTAGTAATTTTTAATTTGTCAGCATCCGGATGTTTTTCACAAGTGATTACTTCGCCTATGATAAGCCCTTCCAGACCATTGGAAACCTCCTCAAATTTTTCGATATTTTCTACTTCAAGTCCTACCGATGTCAGGATATTGTCCAGTTTATGCGGGTTTTCCGTCATTTTAGAAGTAATCTCGTCTGTGGGTAGATATTCTTTAAGCCAATTGTAACTGATCTTCATTTAATTTTTGTAAAAAGTCGTCTTTAAATATTTAAGAATTCCAAAAATAAGAAAGATGTAGTAAGAAACAGGGATGTATTTTGTCTAAACAATTTTTAGCTTCGTTTTGGTGTTATAAACGTAATTTCCCCCCCTCAAAAAAACGAGTATTTTTTTCAGTAATCGCTACGGAAAATTTATTTTATTTCACCCTAAAAATGAGAAAATATTTGTTCACAATTATATGTGTATTGTAGATGAAAAATAACGGAAAAATATTTTTTTTTGTGAGAAAATAAGTATTTAATGTTGATAACGTGCAATTTTATGTTAATATACATGTGAATTAGAGTGGTATAAATATTAGGGCTTAACAATTTATTTAAATAGGAATTTGTACTTTACCTTAGTCGCCCACTTATGAAAATTGAAAAAAAATCATTCAAAAAAAATTGCAAAAAGGGAAATTAGAAAATGGAGCTTACTAACATTAATAAAGATAGAAAACCGAGGAGAAAAAGTGGCTCTCTCGAAATGGGAACCATGATGTTTGGCAAAGTTCCACCTCAGGCTAAAGAATTGGAAGAAGCAGTTTTAGGTGCTGTGATGTTGGAAAAAAATGCTTTCGATGTAGTGGTAGAAATTTTAAAGCCGGAATGTTTTTACGTAGAAGCTCACCAACGTATTTTTAGGACAATGCAGGGGTTGCAGCAAAAAAATTCACCGATTGATTTACTTACTGTTGTTGAAGAATTGAAATTCAGGGAAGAACTTGACCTTGTGGGCGGTCCTTTTTATGTAACCAAACTTACCAATTCCGTAGTTTCTTCTGCAAATATTGAGATTCATGCCAGGATAATTCTTCAGAAATTTATTCAAAGAGAATTAATTAAAATAAGTAGTGAAATTATTGGTGATGCTTATGAAGACAGTACCGATGTTTTTGAATTGCTGGATATGGCAGAAAGTAAACTTTTTGAAATTACCAATAATCATTTAAAGAGAGATTACGCCAGTATAGATTCTGTTTTGGTAAAAACCATTCAACGAATTGAAGATCTGAGGACCCGACAGGATGAAATTACAGGGGTGCCTTCCGGGTTTGAAACATTAGACCGTATTACCTATGGCTGGCAGGCCAGTGATCTTATTGTTCTGGCGGCACGTCCTTCAGTAGGTAAAACTGCTTTTGCACTTAACCTTGCCCGTAATGCGGCTTTACATCCTACAAAACCTACCGCTGTCGGTTTCTTTTCTTTGGAGATGAGTTCTGCGCAACTTGTGCAAAGGATTTTAAGTGCTGAAAGCGAAATATGGCTAGAGAAAATTTCCCGTGGAAGACTTGAAGAACATGAAATGAAGCAATTGTATAAAAAGGGAATTGATCGCCTGTCATCTGCTCCTATACATATTGATGATACGGCAGCATTGAATATTTTTGAATTGCGGGCTAAATGCCGAAGGTTGAAAAATAAACATAATGTTGGACTCATTATCATTGATTATTTGCAATTAATGAGTGGTACCGGAGAAAACAGGAACAGTAACCGTGAGCAGGAAATTAGTCGTATTTCAAGGGATCTGAAAGGACTTGCCAAAGAATTGCAGGTTCCTATAATTGCACTGAGCCAGTTGAGCAGGGAAGTAGAAAAAAGAAAAGAAGGAAATAAAATGCCTCAGCTTAGCGATTTAAGAGAATCCGGTGCTATAGAACAGGATGCAGATATGGTTATATTCCTGTATCGTCCGGAATATCATGACATTACTACCAATGAAATGGGTGAATCGAATAAGGGTGAGACAGATATTAGAATTGCCAAACACAGAAATGGTCAATTGGATACTATTAAATTGAAAGCATTGTTACACATACAGAAATTTGTTGAAAGAGATTCTGATGATTTCGGAAGTGGGCTGCCTACCGGAAACTGGAAACCAGTAAAAGATATTGATGGTGACGGTGCAAAACTATATATTCAAAAAGGGAGTAAAATGAACGATGGAGAATTTGATGACGATTCGCCGTTTTAGAATTTAGTATTACTTTACTATACACTTTTCTCTATTTCTTATTATTTACCATGGCGCTTGCATTTTTTTATGAAGAAAATTTACCTGACTCCAGTCAGTTTATTGTAAGCGAAGAAACTTCCCGTCACATAATACAGGTGCTGAGGATGCAGGAAGGTGGCCAATTATTAATCACAGACGGAAAAGGCCAAATGTTGACTGCAGAAATAATTTCTGTACATAAAAAAAAGTCAGAAGTAAAAATCCTTGCTAAAGAATTTTTGCCAAAAAGAGAACCCCGGCTTTCCATTGCCATTTCATTGATTAAAAGTGCCACACGTTTTGAGTGGTTTTTAGAAAAAGCTACAGAAATTGGCGTGTCATCTATTATTCCATTATTGTGTAAGCGTACTGAAAAAACTCACTTCCGGGAAGAAAGAATGAAATCTATTTTAATCAGTGCTATGCTGCAAAGCAGGCAGGCATGGCTTCCTGAATTATCTATGCCGGTTAAAATAAGTGAATTGGTAGAAAATGCGACTTACGGACAAAAATTTATAGCACATTGTGAGGAATCAGAGAAAAAAGTGTTGAATAGTTCTGATCTTGATAAAACGTTATCTAAATTAATCCTGGTAGGACCGGAAGGAGACTTTACACCAGGTGAAATTGAAGTGGCGCTTCAACATAATTATCTTCCCGTAAGCCTGGGCGAAACCAGGTTAAGAACAGAAACCGCAGGCGTGGTTGCTGCGGTTCTGTTAAAATGAAAAAATTTAAAACGAGAAGAAAAAATTAGGCTTCCTGAACTACTAACCTGAATCCGTTTCCATGAATATTTACGATCTCAATATTGGGATCGCCTTTTAAATACTTACGGAGTTTGGCTATATAAACATCCATACTTCGGCCATTGAAATAAGTATCACTTCCCCATATTTTTTTGAGGGCGGCTTCCCTTGGCAATAAATCATTCTTATACTCACTTAGCATTTTTAATAATTCATTTTCCTTTGGTGAAAGGGTTTGTAAATCCTTACCGATTCCTAACTGGCGGAGGCGTGGGTTAAAATGATATTTCCCCAAATCATATTCTGCATTGGCTTCTTCGCGATGCAATTCTTCATTTCGTTTTAGGATGGCTTTTATTTTATGCAATAAAACATCACTATCAAAGGGCTTGGTAATATAATCATCTGCGCCAAGTTTGTATCCTTTAATAATATCGTCTTTCATTGTTTTGGCCGAAAGGAAAAACAGTGGCATATCAGGGTCCACATTCCTGATTTCTTCAGCGACAGTAAAGCCGTCCATGTTTGGCATCATTACATCAAGCAGGCACAGGTCAAATTTTTCACGTTGAAAAGCAGCCAGGCCAAGCCTTCCATCTCTTTCCAGTATAATGTCATAATCATTAAGCTCAAGATAATTTTTTAAAACCATTCCAAGGTTAGGATCGTCTTCACAAATAAGAATTTTCGGTTTTTTATTTTCCATAACTTGTATTTTTTATTTTAATATGAATAAAGGTATTTTGTTTTTATGAAATTCGTTTTACTTATTTGATGCTATTTAGCATTAATATAATTAATATAAATGTATTGACTAAAAAGTTAAAACAATCCTATGATTTTCAAATACACATTGTAACTTTCCGAAAAAAAAATAAAATGGCTAATAAAGACGCATTTATACAGGCAATTAAAAATGGGTATACTTTCAAAGGAGAAACCATAAAGATAGGAGCCGGGATGCTAGACGGAAATGTAATTCCTGAGGCAGAAATTTTTTTACCTCTGTCAACATTGAACAGGCATGGCCTGGTTGCAGGAGCAACGGGCGGTGGTAAAACAAAATCTTTTCAGATGATAGCCGAAGGGCTAAGTGATGCAAGTGTTCCCTGTTTATTGATGGATATCAAAGGTGACCTGAGTGGAATTGCTGCACCAGGAACTTCGAATGATAAGATAAAAGCACGTTATCAGAAGTTGAATATGGAATATAAACCATCAACATTTCCGGTTGACTTACTTACTTTAAGCGATCAAAGGGGTGTGCGTTTAAGAGCTACGGTTTCTGAATTTGGTCCGATATTGATATCCAAAATTCTGGATTTAAATGACACACAAGGTGGCGTGGTAGCCATGATTTTTAAATATTGTGATGATCATAAATTACCCCTTCTGGATTTAAAAGATTTCATAAAAATATTGCAATATGTAGGTAACGAAGGAAAAAAAGAATTGCAGGAATCCTATGGGAATATCTCCACAACTTCTACCGGTACCATCTTACGGAAGGTAATAGAATTACAGCAACAAGGTGCAGATATATTTTTTGGAGAAAAAAGTTTTGAAGTGGAAGACCTGATGAGAATTAATGATGACGGACGTGGAATGATTAATATTTTGCGGGTAACTGATTTGCAGGACAGACCAAAATTATTTTCAACTTTTATGTTGCAGATGCTAGCAGAATTATATTCAGTTTGTCCGGAAGAAGGGGATATCGATAAGCCCAAACTGATTATTTTTATTGATGAAGCGCATTTGATTTTCCAGGAAGCAAGTAAAGCATTGCTTGATCAAATAAACACAGTGGTAAAACTCATACGCTCAAAAGGGGTTGGTATTTATTTTTGCACGCAGAACCCTATGGATATTCCGGCAAGTGTGTTAGGGCAGTTAGGGTTGAAAATTCAACATTCTTTGCGTGCATTTACTGCGGCTGACAGGCAAGTAATAAAGCAAACAGCAGAAAATTATCCGGAAACTACTTTTTATAAAACTGAAGATCTCATAACCCAGTTGGGGATTGGAGAAGCTTTGGTTACTCTTTTAAATGAAAAAGGGATTCCTACCCCGCTGGCACATGTAATGATGTGTACACCCAGAAGCAGGATGGATGTATTGTCAGAAACTGAAATTGATGAAATTGTTACTCATTCAAGATTAGTAGCAAAATATAATCAGTCTATTGATTCTAATAGCGCTTATGAAATGCTCACGGCCAAGCTTCATGAAGCAGCAGCAAACTCCCCTATGAGTGAAGATAAAAAAACTACTAAAACAGAAGAAACTTCTTTAGAAAAAGTAGCTAATAACCCAATTGTAAAAAGCATGTTGCGTACAGCAGGGAATAGTATTGTAAGATCCTTATTAGGTTCTCTTGGACTTGGTGGCACTACCAGAAAATCTTCTAAGAATTGGTTTTAAGAGGTTAAATATTTTGAACATCAGGGTCCCTTTAGATTCTTTTAATATTGCCAACTACTCATTCATTTCTGCCAATTACTAAACAAAAAAGTTTTTTAGTAGTATGAATATGCTATTTTCTGAAATATTAATATGAAGTCTTGTTGAATATAATTTTCCATGTTATCTTCGTTACGGTTTTTCATAGGATATTGGATTTTAAAGCGGGACTAGATTTCTATCTGGGTCCCTTTTTTTTGAATATAACTAGCTTACGAACTGGTGTCAGTAAGTATTTCTCACCTTAAAGTATTATTGCCTTAACTATTTAATAAAATTTATTTTTTACAAATTGTGGCAATTTTCTTTGACTTAAAATTTGCGTTGCGTAAGAATATTTTTTGATTTGATCAGAATATTGAAATATTAGCTTTTTTAGAAAAAAAACTTATCAACATACCAGAGAACAACAAAATACACCAAATCAGTTATTTATTTAGATTGATGAAATTGATATGTTTATAAAGTGGGGAAATAAATACTCGTTTATAGTAAAAGGAAACTTTTGGCATATGTTTTGTTTTTATTCGTAAGATTATTTTTTAAAATTGAAGAATAATTTTTGTGTTGAAAACATGTTAAGAAGTAACACAATGTTCCAAGGGAATTAAAATCAAAGGTGTAATTGTTTATGATACTATTTCAACTGTTTTAACGTTATAATCCTGATTAAGAAATTCTGCTAACCGATATCTTAATTAATAACATCCGCCTGTGAAACGGATGTCATTGAATTTAATCTGAAAAACCAAGTAGCAATTTCAATTGCTACGTGACAGAAACCTATGAAAAAATTATTTTTATTGCCATTAATCATTTTTGGATTAACTGCAAGTGCTACCAATTATTACATTTCCTCAAGTGGGAATGATGCCAATAATGGCACAAGTACATCAACTCCCTGGAAGACATTAAGCAAATTGAATGCCTATTTTAGTTCATTAAAGCCCGGGGATAATGTATTGTTTAATAGAGGTGATGTGTTTTATGGAAGTATTATTGTCAACAAGAGCGGTTCATCAGGTTCACCCATTACACTTGGTGCTTATGGGACAGGTGCCAATCCTGTAATTACTGGATTTACTACTGTGAGTTCATGGACTAATTTAGGCTCCAATATTTGGGAAAGCACATCTGCGGTATCAACTTTACCTTATACCAATATGGTAGTAATTAATGGTGTGAATACTGCAATGGGGAGGTATCCAAATACAGGATACCTTACTTATCAAAGCCATTCTGGTAATTCATCCATTACAAGTAGTGGATTATTAGGATCTCCTAATTGGACTGGCGCTGAACTTGCCATGTTTGTTAGCACCTATACAATAGGCAGGTACCCTATTATATCTCAATCAGGAGGTAAAGTATATTATAACGCTAATCCGGGAGATGAATCTGTTCAGTTTGATGGGCAAGGGTTTATTATTCAAAATGATGCGAGAACATTAGATGTTCAAAATGAGTGGTACTATGACCCTTCCACAAAAAAACTAAAGATTTATAGTACAAGTTCACCAACAGGTGTACAAATATCTACTATAGAGACAACTATTTCTCTAAATGGAAAAAGTTACATAACCTTTGATAATATTTCCTTTCAAGGATCGAATACTTCAACCCTAGGGTTAATAAGTTCAACAAATATTACAATTCAAAATTGTGATTTTAATTATGCAGGAATTGATGCGATTCATGGGGATTGGGGTGCACCCGCAAATAATCTAATTGTATCAAATTGCTCATTTAATCACAGTAATAATTGCGGGATCGATTTAACAAGCGATTATAATCAAGCTGTTTTTCAAAATAACAATGTAAGAAACTCAGGTATAATTCCCTTTATGATGAGCAGTGGAGGTGGTGCAAGTCAAGGAATGAATGTTCAAGGTCAAGGAAATAATATTGCATACAACATAGTAGATAGCTCAGGGTATAATGGGATTCGTTTCTGGGGCAATAATGCAATTGTCCAAAATAATTTCATTAATAATTCTTGTTTACTGTTAAAGGATGGAGGTGGTATATATACCTATAACGGTTACCCAAATACGATTCAAACAGGTATGAAAGTATTAAACAATATAGTTTTAAATAGTACAACTGATGCAGGAATATACCTTGACGATAAATCAAATGGGATAGAAGTATCTGGGAATACTGTAGGCAATTGTAACACTGGCATATATCTTCATAATAATCATGAAATAAGTGTACATAATAATACTATTTATAATAGTTCAAATACAGGATTATTGATTGATACTTACGATGCTTCGGTTACTTTAGCTAACATTGACATTAGAAATAATATATTCTTTGAAAGAAATACTACCCCTAATAATAGAGCAGCACATTTTTATTTATTGAATGGTACAATGCCTTCGACATTCACTTTAGATAATAATTATTATGCGAGGCCTATTGATGATAACCTAACCATAGAAACCCATTTTGGTGGTTATAATGATATTACACTTGCAGGCTGGCGGTCTTTGAGTGGGCGAGATGTTAATTCAAAAAAATCCCCTAAAACTATTACAGATGTTAATGATCTAAGGTTTGAGTATAACGCAACAAGTTCCAGTAAAACAGTCGCATTGGATGCCAATTATATAGATGTTACAGGAAAATCATATCCCGGATCAATCACTCTTGCCCCTTTTACTTCTTCTGTTCTTATCAGAAATGGACCAATTACTAATCAACTACCTGTTGCTAATGCAGGCCCGGACCAAACGGTCCTGTTACCGATAAGTGTTGATACATTAAAAGGAAGTGGAACAGATTCGGATGGAAATATATCATCCTATAATTGGAATAAGATATCTGGTCCTTCAGTAGGTTCAATAACTACTGCTACTTCTGCTGCTACAACGGTTACAGGATTGGTACAGGGGATATATCAATTTGAACTAACAGTTACTGATAATGCCGGGGCTACAGGAAGAGACACCATGCAGTTAACAGTGAATGCGACTTTGAATCAATCACCTACTGCAAATGCAGGCGCTGACCAGGCAATAACGCTCCCCTTGAATACAGTTACATTAAACGGAAGTGGGAAGGATACTGATGGGACAATAGTGAATTTTTTTTGGACAAAAATATCTGGTCCTACATCATTTAATATTGTAAATACAGCCTCACCTATAACAGATGTTTCAGGTCTGGTGCAGGGTGTGTATCAATTTGAATTACAAGTTACCGATAATAATGGAGCAGTTGGAAAGGATACAGTAAAGGTAACAGTAAATGCGGCAGCGAATATTGTACCTGTTGCCAATGCCGGACCTAATAAAACAATAACATTGCCGGTAAATACGGTATCTCTTACCGGAAGTGGTACCGATGTAGACGGGACTATTACCAATTATTTATGGACAAAAATATCCGGCCCCTCATTATTTAATATTGTAAATGCAACCTCACCGGTAACAGATGTTTCTGGGTTGGTGCAGGGTGTGTATATTTTCCAATTAAGAGTTACTGACAATAACGGAGCAGCTGCAACATCAACGATGCAAGTGACTGTCAATGCTGCAGCAAACATTTCCCCGGTTGTTAATGCAGGACCTGACCAAACAATAATATTACCCACGAATACGGTCTCCCTGGCAGGAAGTGGCACAGATGTGGATGGGACTGTTACCAATTATTTATGGACAAAAATATCCGGCCCTTCAACTTTTAATATAGTAAATGCGTCCTCGCCGGTAACAAATGTTTTGGGTTTGGTGCAAGGCGTTTATCAATTTGAATTACAGGCTACTGATAATAATGGAGCAGTTGGAACTGATATAATACAGGTAGTAGTAAATGCTACTGCTAATTTAGCACCGATAGCTAATGCAGGATTAAACCAAACAATCACTTTGCCGGTAAATAATGTAACACTTTCCGGAAGTGGAACCGATGTAGATGGAACGGTGGTGAGTTATTTATGGACAAAGATTTCAGGTCCTTCAACTTTTAATATTGTAAATGCTGCCTCACCTGTAACAGATGTTTCAGGGCTGATAGGAGGTGTTTACCAGTTTCAATTGCAGGTTACGGATAACAATGGTCAAATAGGAACTGATATTATACAGGTTTCTGTAAATTCGAATGTCAACTTGCCACCAATAGCGAATGCAGGATCTGATCAAACTATTATCTTGCCAATAAATAGCACAACCCTTTCAGGAAGCGGGAGTGATGCAGATGGAACAGTGGTAAGTTATTTATGGACAAAATTGTCGGGCCCATCTTCCGGTATCATAACTAATACCGATTCAGCATCAACATCTGTTACTGGTTTGGTTCAGGGTGTATATCAATTTGAATTGCAGGCTACTGATGATAAAGGTGCTACAGGAACAGATATAATACAGGTAACTGTAAATGCCGCCGCTAATATTTCGCCGGTAGCGAATGCCGGATTAGATCAAACCATCACTTTGCCAACAAATAGTACAACCCTCTCGGGAAGCGGGAGTGATGCAGACGGAACGGTGGTAAGTTATTTATGGACAAAATTGTCGGGCCCATCTTCAGGTATCATAGCTAATACTGGCTCATCATCAACATCTGTTTCTGGTTTGGTTCAGGGTGTGTACCAGTTTCAGTTAGAGGCTACCGATAATAAAGGTGCTACAGGAACAGATATAATACAGGTAACTGTAAATGCTGCTACTAATATTTCTCCGGTAGCCAATGCAGGATTAGATCAAACAATCACTTTGCCAACAAATAGTATAACACTTTCCGGAAGTGGTATCGATGCAGATGGAACCGTGGGTAGTTATTTATGGACGAAAATATCTGGTCCTTCAACTTTTAATATTGTAAATCCAGCCTCCCCGGTAACAGATGTTTCAGGCATGGTTCAGGGGGTCTACTTATTTCAATTAGAAGTTACTGATAACAATGGCGCCAAGGGAACCAATATTATGCAGGTGACTGTAAAATCTGCGGTTAATATTCCTCCATCAGTCAATGCAGGAAGCGATCAGATAATAACGTTACCAGCAGATAGTGTAATACTTTCGGGTAGTGGAAGCGATACAGACGGAACAGTGGTAAGTTATTTGTGGACCAAAATATCCGGTCCGTCATCATTTAATATTGTAAATGCATCTTCGCCCAATACAAGTGTTACGGGACTAGTTAGAGGCGTGTACAAGTTTAGGTTAAAAGTTACTGATAATAATGGTGCTGCCAGGACAGATGTAATGCAGGTAACTGTAAATGCGCCTGTTAACATAGCCCCGGTAGCTAATGCAGGACCAGACCAAACAATCACCTTGCCGATAAATAGCGTAACACTTTCAGGAAGTGGAAGCGATGCAGATGGGGCTGTAGTAGGTTATTTGTGGACAAAAATATCCGGCCCATCTTCGGGTAGCATAACAAATATAAATTCAGCATCAACGTCAGTTTCGGGCCTGATTCAAGGTGTGTATCAGTATCAGTTGCAGGTTACTGATAATAACGGAGCGGTTGGAACTAATATAATAAACGTAACCGTAAATGCGGCAGCTAATATAGCGCCTATTGCCAATGCGGGAGGGAATCAAACAATAACTTTGCCGTTGAATAGTGTGATTCTTTCTGGCAGCGGAACCGATACAGATGGAACAGTAGTAAGTTATTTGTGGACAAAAATATCCGGTCCCTCATCATTTAATATTGTGAATCCAACCTCACCAGTAACAGATGTTTCAAACTTAGTTAAGGGGATATATCAATTTGAGTTAAAGGTTACAGATAATAGTGGAGCAATCGCAACTTCCATGGCGGAGGTAATAGTGAATGAGGCAACTAATATAGCTCCTGTTGCTAATGTGAACTCAGACAAAACAATAACACTTCCTGTTAATACAACATCTCTTGCAGGAAGTGGAAGTGATGTTGATGGAACAGTGGTAAGTTATTTATGGACAAAAATATCCGGCCCTTCAACTTTTAATATAGTAAATGCATTTTCACCGGTAACAGATGTTTCGGGTTTGGTACAAGGTATTTATCAATTTGAATTAAAAGTAACTGATAATGCTGGAGCTACCGGAAGAGATACGATGAAGATAACAGTAAATGCAGTACCTAATGTAGCTCCTGTTGCCAATGCAGGTTCAGATCAGACTATAACATTACCAACAAATACAGCTTCATTAGTAGGAAGTGGTACAGATGCAGACGGAAGTATATTATCCTATCGGTGGTCAAAAACATCGGGCCCATCATCAGGTATAATAACTAATACAACTTCTTCGTCAACAATGATAACAGGCCTGGTGCAGGGAATATATGTATATCAATTAAAAGTTACTGACAATAATGGAGCCACAGCCACATCTTCAATTCAGATAACAGTAAATTCAGGAGTAAATATTTCTCCGGTAGCCAACGCGGGCCAGGATATTACTATTTCTTCACCGGTTAGTTCTGTAAACTTAGTGGGTAGCGGAACTGATAATGATGGAAGTATTACGAGGTATGAATGGAAACAAGTTTCCGGACCTGTGGGGCCTGTTATTTCTAATGCTAACTTATCAGCCACTGCTGTAAATAATCTCAATGGAGGTACTTATGAATTTGAATTAACCGTAACGGATAATAATGGCGCGACAGGTAAAGATACAATGGTTGTCGTGGCTGCTTTGTCTAGACTTTCAGCAGACATTTCAAATAATTTGAAAGTATATCCGAATCCGGTAATAAGTATTCTTACAGTTGAAATAAGTAGTGTTAAATCTAATTCCAATATGCTGCTTGTAATTTCAGACTTCAGCGGTAGAATGCTTTATAAGGAAGTGGTTAAGTCATCTCAAAATTCTATAATTCAAAAAATAGATATGAGTAATTATGGAAAAGGGGCTTACACAATAACCCTGTTTTTTGATGGAAAAGATAAGCAAAGTGTTAAAATACTTAAGTTGTGATTTTAAAATTAGAAGATATTGAGGAAATGTTTCTTTGGTAAAGTATAGGGTCATCCTGTAAATTCGAGGAGTTAATTTTGATTTACATCATGTGACTATTTTTTTATAATATTTTATATCTGAATCTGATTTTTTCCCTGGGACCAGTTAATTTGCAAATAATTTTTAAGGCTAAAGCAATGCTACGCCAACAATCATTTTTTTTTGACTGCAATATTTATTAAAAGGAGTTTAATTTCAGGCAGCTCTTGATGGAGCCGAAGCTTGTTGCTTCATCCGTTTGGTAATTTTAGAAGCATTGGCCGTAAACATTCCAAAAAATATCCAACAGGTTTCGGTAGTTTGATTTCGGGCGGGGATTTTGTTAAGCAGATAATGATTTTTTTCATTACCAAAACTTCCTTCCAAAACAGTACCTCTTTGTATATTGAGTTGCTTGCTTAAAGCTGCCGATTGTTCAATATAACGGATCTTTTGCCTTCCTTTTGGAATAAAATTAGTGAGGATATTATTTTGTTTACAATAGCTTCTGTTGGCATTGGTAGCATATATTTTATCAGCCGACTGGTGGGTGCATTTGCCAAAAAGTTTCCGTTGCAAAAAAATACCTTCCTGTAATCTGGTCCCTTCATTGAAGGCATTATAACTAAGGTGTTCAATAAAATTAATACCATCTACCTGCAGTACATTTACTTTGGCGCCAAATTCAACCTGCTTCGCTTCCTTGCCTCTTACTATTGGTCGTATATAAGGTTTGTTCAACGATACAATCCGGTCTTTAATAACGGTAGTATCCCCGTAAAGCTTTCCGTGCTGCTGCTGATAAACAGTAATGACAGTTCGCAATTGCTTTTTTTCTTTGTGTGAAAGCGTGGTGTTGTATTTGATTTGAAGATGCTCAAGTTGCTGAATCCACGGCTTCCAGTAATCTGCAGTTCTTTTTTGTAACTCATCAATGTCCAGGTGTTGGCCGATATAGGTTCTCCAGAAGCTCGGCTGATTAGTGTCTTTAATTTGCTGGCCCGGATTTAATTGAATGCCACAAAATAATTGCATCGCCCAATCAGTATTCATACGTTCGATCAGTAATGCATCGCTCAAACCGGTATAATGTTTTAAAATCAGCAGCCCGATTCCTCCCTTCACATCGAACCACGGCTTACGCCCTAATTTACTTTTTGCAAAAGCCGGAGCAGGGATTGTTTGGGCAAAGGAATCAAAAGGGATACTCTGATAAAGTTCCCCTAAATCCGTTTGAACAAAATTCTTATGCAGCAAAGATTGAAAAGAAAATAATAAATTTGACATAGACAAATATTCAAGATGCCCCAAAATGTGCAATTAGCTTGCCATTGAGGGGCATTTTGTTTGACTATTTTTCCACAAAAACGCTACCATTGTGGATTTCTTTTTTACAGGAAGACCCAAGTATAGCGTATAAAAATATTACCAATTTCTCAAATTGATTTTTACTGTTTTTTGAAGAATATATCCAATCCAAAATAGTAAAAGTGGAACAACTACTGTAAACATGCGGGTTTCTGCACTGGATAAAATGCTCCCTCCCAGGTATAATAGAGCTAAAAATAGCATAAACCTTAGGGGAAAAATGATTTTTCTCCAATTTGTAAAAGTAGGGATCAGGCAAAAAATTATGAGCACAGCCATGGTTCCTCCGAGTGGTATCCTTATTAGGGTTCGGGGAGTTTGAAGTTTATAAGAAAATGGGAAGTTAAAGAGCATTCTTCCGGCATTACTAATGCAATTTTCAATAAATTTAACAGGATGAGACTTTATATTATTAAATGCTATTCTCTTAAAAGCGTCATCTCTTTCAAATCCACCTTTAAATTTATTAATTTCCTCATAATCTCTTTTATGATTTGCCTCTTTAAGCGCATTGTATTCACTAATATGTAAGTCTCTGTCGGATTTTATGAATTTTTCAAAACCATCATACTTTTGTTGATGGGAAATAGTATCTGGAATTGATTTTGGGGATGAAAGCCAATCCCCGTATTCTCCTTCATACGGAGTAGTCATCCAGTAAAGATTATTGCCACCTAATGAACTCCAATAAAATATCTTACCTGTTACATGGTAAGTGCAAACCAAATAAGGTAACGTAGTAGCCATTGCAATCAATGAAATAAATATTGCTTTTTGATAATTCGTTATCTTTCTTCTGATAATCCACAATAACCCGCTTCCAATAAGAATAAATAAAAGTACATATCCAAATATAGGTTTAGTTAGGGCCAGGTATCCAAATACAAATCCGGATAGGTAAATATATTTTTTTGAATTCTCATTCTGAAATGCTTTTGTTAAACTAAAAATTAGCAGGCATATTAAAAAAGCAGCTAGTGTTTCAGGCAATATTAATATCATAAAATCATAGGAATTATAATATAAAGCCCAAAACATGCTTACAATTAATGAAGTACGAAAAGATGCAATATTAGTAAGTGATTTAAATAATAAAATTATTGAAAAATAATAGAGAACCGCATTCATCATTGGTATTATAAACAATGGTAAATGCAATGCTATAAAAGGAATTAAAATTATTGAATATCCCGGTCCATTGCCAAAAAATTCAAAGCCAGATTCAGATGGAGGTAGATGGCCATTAACCATATATTGCGAGTATATTAAGTACCTGCTTTCATCTCCGGTCGTTCCATTACTGGGAAATATTAAGACAAGAATAATATAAAGTATAAGAAAAGGTAAAAAAAGTAAAAAAGGATTTTTTATCAGTTTAATTTCTCTCCAAATATTTAATTTATTATTGAACATTTTAACAATTTTCTTTATTCCCAACTTGCTTTTTCAATGAGGTGCCTAAATGGAAAAGTTCCTCGAAATACCTTTTACTTTGAAGAGATAAAAAACCGAGGCTTAAGAACTGTATCGCAGCAATGAATGTAATTCCACCTACCAAAAAAGATTGGGGATTTCTTTTAAATTGCATAGCAAGGCTAATCGAAAACGAATTTTCAAGTTGAGGAGATTGCGAAGCGCTATGTGCCATGTAAGCCAGGGTGTCATATAATAACCATATCAACTCATACATAGACAGCAACATAAGGAATGTACCTATCCCTAAAAAAAAGATATAAGGCCGAAAAATAAATGCTGACATGATTCCAGAAAAAAAACTTCTTAGCACACGGATGCTTGAGGTTCTTTTTCCAGCATATTTATTTTGTTCCGTCCAATCAAGGTGGGCAGGGATTTCGACAATATTGGCTCTAAGTATCATAGCCTTATATAAGATTTCAGGGCTTATCTCATAATCTTTGGTTTTTAAATTTAAAGTCTGGATAAAAGAACTACGATAGGCTCTTACCATTGAAGTGTACGTAAAATATTTGTCCTGCGCAGCAATTCTCATAAACTTGTTGACACCATAACTCATACTTCTTCTCATAAATGGCACGCCGGTTACCTTACCTCCTTTCATATATGGAGATGCTATTACAATATCTGCGCATTTCTCTATAAGTATATCTGTCATTTTTTCAATATTGTCGACAGAATAACTTAAATCAGTATCAAGCACAACAATTATATCTCCTTTTGAATGGAGGAAACCTGTTTGTAAAGCTTTTCCCAGGTTAAGATTTACCCGATGATGAATTACTTTAATTTCTTTTCTCTTATCTGCGAATTCATCTGCAATTTCTCCGGTCTTATCTTTGCTGCCATCATTAATAATAATTATTTCCCATTGGTATTTTAGACTTTTACTATCCAGAAAATTGATAACTGTGTTTAAATTGATAGGAAGAATAGCTTCTTCATTATAGCAGGGAAGAATAATGCTTATAAAAGTTTTGTCATCTGGATTCATAATAGTTTTTTATTGACAATAAAAATGTATTTTAAAAGTATTCTTGATCAATTAGACTAGTCTACAACTTTTTGAAAAGATACCATTTCAAATCTACAGTGGGGTAGGAAATATTGTATTTCCCAACTATGCGGCTAAAGAAATTAAGTATAGATTTTTTAAAAATAAACTTAGGAAAACTTTCATCAATAAGCGAAAGGCCGTGATTTATATTAATTTTTTTTGAAGGATGTCCTTTACCTACTAACTCAAATCCGTAAAAATTAAATACTTGTACCAAAGTTTTGTCGGAGAACCAGGTGATAACACTTGGCGGGCAGTATTCATGCCAGTACTTGCCCATTATTCGGGCTGCAAGACTGTTCATATCCCACGATTCAACCATTACCAATCCGTTTTTATTTAATAAATTAGATATGATGAGTAATGATTTATCAAGATCATATAAGCTGCCTATCACCTGTATCATATTTACAAGGTCGAATTTTTTTTCTGATTGGTAATTTTCCAAGCCACACGTTTGAATGTCAAGCTTTAATTCATCCCTGCCATAAGTTGCCATAGTATCATTAGGTTCAATGCCATGGCATCGCCAGCCTGATTTTTCGAGACCTTTCAAGATAAATCCTGCGGCGCTTCCAACATCCAATACTTCACCAGGTTGTGTATATTTCGATAAAATATTTGCGTAATTAATTCCGGATTTATACAACAAATCCTTTTCCTTCATATAATCAGGATACCCATCTTTCCCCTGAAAAAAATACTTATCGGAATAAACTTCATTGAGATGATTATCAACATCTTTTATTTGTGTAAACCTGTGACCACACTTTTTGCATTCCTTGATTGGATAACCTTTCTTAATTAAAAGTAGCGTTTTCTCTTCGGTACAATTTAAAAAAGACTTACATATTTTAACATTCATAGCAAATCAATTTTGGTAGCGTTATTTAAGGTTTCACAATAGTTTTTAAATAGTATTATTATTATCTAATTGAATTCTATTAGTAAAAATTATTTTTGTAAACTGCCTAGTTGATTGCATTAATTAGGCGTATCATTTTCTCAGTTACATTTTTCCCAAAAATATCTTCTTGTTTTTTAGGTGGGGTAAATCCTGATATTTTTGATGCAATCATTTCATCCGTTGGATTTATCAATAAATTCCATTTTTCCTCTACTGTTTCTACCCATTCAGTTTCTGTACGTAAGGTAATACAAGGTTTTTTTAAAATGTAGGCTTCTTTTTGAATACCTCCTGAATCAGTAATGATTTTTTCAGAAAAATATTCTAAAGTGATAAAATCCAGGTATCCCTGGGGTTCAATCATTTCAATGTTCTTTGGTACATTATAATTTGTAGCAAGCATTTTTCGTGTTCTTGGATGTACCGGAAAAATAATTTTTTTATCCAATTGGCCTAACTGATTTAAAATATGTTCTAAGATTTCAGTATTGTCAACATTGTAATTTCTGTGGAGTGTGAGTAAATTGAATTTTTGGTTTTCAAGTTTTAATACTGATATAATGTTTGATTTTTTTAGAGCAATTTGAATGTTTTTTTCCATAGTATCCACCATAATATCTCCCGTAAAAAAAGTATTTTTTTCTAAGCCTTCTTTTTTAAGAATATCTACAGCCGTTTGCGTAGGTACAAAAAGATATTGCGAAATATGGTCTGCAACAATGCGGTTTATTTCTTCAGGCATACTTCTGTTGTAACTTCTCAAACCTGCTTCAATATGTATTATCGGGATATTTAATTTTGAGGCGGCCATTACCCCTGCTAAAGTTGAATTAGTGTCTCCAAATACAATAATTATATCCGGATTTTTTTCTATCATGGCTGCTTCCAACTTTACCATCATTTCACCTGTCTGAGCTGCCTGTGTACCTTTGCCGGTTCCAAGGTGAATGTCTGGTTTTCTGATCCCAAGATCAATAAAAATCTTTTCAGACATTGCATAATCATAATGTTGTCCGGTATGCACAATGTATTCTTCATGCACCCCTTCAAGCCCCGATGATAAAGGTGCTAATTTAATAAACTGTGGTCTTGCACCAACAATGGAAAAAATCTTCATAATACGTTGGTATAAAATTTCATCATGAATTATGCTTTAATAGAAATTTTTTTAAGATCCGGTGAAAGGCTCTTTGCATATTTTGCCATGGGTACAAACTCAAAATGCTTTTTTAGCATCTTTATTGTAATTTCAAAAATTTTTAATTTTCTTTCGCTTTTAATATTCATGCCAGGGAAAAATGCAAGTGACGGAACATGATCCTTACCAATCAGATCAAGAGGGTGTAGTAAATAACTGGGTGAAGTTTTGGTCATTTTGCACATAAATATTGAAAACAGTAGATAGATTCTCATTAAGCCCATAGAAATATTACTAATGTAAAGCAGATAACTCTGGTGAAAAGGAATTTTGAACAAGGGCATAGTTGTAACAGGAATTTCGAGCAAAGTATTCCCGTTTTCAAAATTCCATCGATATGGTTTGAGGGGATAAAATCCTTCTTTAAAAGAACCGAATAATTCTTTCCTGCTTTCTTTTTCTGCCTTTGAAAGTTTTGAATTCCAGAAATAATATTGCCGCATTAAAGGCGAAATATAGGTAGGCAGGATAGAAGCATCAAAAATATAATTTCGTTTTTGTAATACCTCAAGTAGGTCATTGCTCCAGCTAAATCCTGGGCCCCTGAACATATTTGTTCGTTTGCCCGTTGCAGTTAGTATCGCTTCTTCGGCTCTTTCTATTTCTTCTTCTATTTTTTCTTTGGAATAGGTTTTTAGCCAGGATTCGTGATGAAATGAATGATTGCCAATTTCGTGCCCACGGTCTGCAATACTTTGTAGCACCTGGTGATTTTTTTCGATGGCAGCATCTTGCCCTACAATAAAAAATGTAATCTTTAATTCCAGTTGATCCAGTACATCTAATATCAGCGGTAAAAAAACATCAAGGTAAGAGGGGAATTTATCCCATCCATCATCACCATGGACTTTCATATAAGACCATTGATCATCCAGGTCAAGAGAAATATTAGCAAGTAATTTTTTAGTTTTCATTCTTTAAAAGTATATTTTTATATGTAATAAAAATATTTATGAGTAATTAGGGCTATCAGAACCTTACTACTTAGTTTAAGATTTCTTCTAATTTGGTTTCAGCAACGCGTACTGTTTCATTTACATTCAGCGTACCATCCTTGATATGAGATGTATTAATGATGTACAACCCCGGGATAGAAGTTTTTACATCAGGCAAAGATTCTGAATAATTGAGTTTTGCAACAGTAATTACATGTTTTGCCCGAGCAACGCCTGCAAATTTAATGTTCGTATCACTAAGCCATGGATACATTTTTTTAAAATTAACTATAAAATAATCTTTGATTTCTTCATCCGATTGATTAAAAAGAGGATCACTGGCGACCACATATTTGGGGAGATAAACAAGGGCATTGCCTTCGAGATACTTTTTATCAACAAGAGCTGTCATCTCAATTATACCAGTGAAAGGAATGTTTGAGTCTGTAATGTTGGTAATATAAAACTGGCTGATTGATTTGTCCAGCAAAACTGCCACGCATATAACGCCTAGATATTCTATATCATTTAATTTCTGTATTTCAGTTTTTGGGAGTTCACTACATAATCTTGATGCAAGAGGCGATGGTAATGTCACGATGACTTCATCAAATTCTTCGTTTTTTTCATTGGTAAAAGAAATACTCTTTCTATCATTACCTGAGGTTTTTATTTCTTTTGCTGCGTAATTTGTTTTTATTTCAACTCCTTCTGAAATTAATTTCTGTTTAAAAGCCTGAATTACATTTTTATACCCCCCTGGAACAAATCCAAACATTTCCTTTTTTAACCCACTGCGTCTTGCTCCATATAATCTTTGAATGGTAGCCCAAATAAAAACAGCAGAGGTTTTCTGATAACTCTCTCCAAGTTTGGCTCTTAATAAGGGTAACCAGATTTTGCGATAAGTGCGGGAACCAGACCATCTTTTCAACCAGGTTGTAACAGGAATTTTTTCGAGGCGCTTCCAGTTTTTGATTCTTGAAGCAATAATAATTGTAAGTCCAAGCCGGAATTTATCAAATAGGTTGAGTGTAGGGAACTTTAAAAATTCTATAGTATCGGACATAGAATATAACTTACCATTCATGTAGAAACCTGTTTTGGTTTCTACCCATTCAATTGTTTCTTCCAATCCTATTTCTTTCAATATATTTCTTGTTCTGAAATCTGAAAGCAGAATAACATGATAAAATTTGTCCCATTCTGCATTCCCCATTTTCCATGGACTTACCAAACCTCCAATTTCGGGTGCAGCTTCAAATAGGACAACTTTGTGTCCTTGTTGAGTAAGCCGAAGAGCTAATGTCATACCCATAATACCTCCGCCAACGATTCCCCATTTTCTTGATTCCATCAAATAGTAAGTAAACTTATTTTATAAATTGTTTTTGCCAGTCAATGGTCACTTTAAGTCCTTGCTCCAAATCCCATTGGGGCTGAAAGTTCAGGGTGGAACAAAGTTTGGTAATATCAGGAACTCTCCTCATCACATCTTCATAGTTTCCAAATGTTGAGTAAGGAATATAATTAAGTTTGGGTTCAGCATCTTTACCATTTACTAATTTCCAGATTAATGTAGCAAGATCTTTAATTGATATTTCACCACCTTCTTTACTACCGGTATTGAAGATTTCATTATCAGATTTATCATTTTCAATACAAGCAACCAATGCATTTACTGTATCATCCACATAAGTGAAAGTTCTCGTTTGTGTGCCATCTCCATGAATATCAATGGGCTCATTTTTATAAGCTTTTTCAATAAAAACTGATTGTGGGCCTCCCCACCAGGTTAGATTTTGTTGAGGTCCGTAAGATCCGAAAAATCTTGTTATCGTATATCTCAGTCCATATTCATCATGGTTGGCTATGATATATTGCTCTCCATACATTTTGGAAAGAGCGTATGCCCAACGTTTTACTGTGGTTGGCCCCATTACCAAATCAGAGTTCTCAGAAAAAGGTATATTGGGATTTTTACCATAAACATCTGAGGTAGATGCAAAAAGTATTTTGGATTTGTCCATAATACACTTATGCACTACATTCCTGAGCATTAAATAATTTTCTTCCAAAGTCCTTAATGCATTGGTATATCGTGGTATTTTTTGAGAAGCCAGATGAACGATAATGTCAGCTTTTACATCTTTTAAAATAAGAGGATTTGCAATATCTCCCATAATAAAATTAAATTCTTTAATGTTTTTTGTAAATTCAAGGTTTCGCAAAAAACCATAATTAAGATTGTCCATACCGACTACGGTGTGCCCTTTTTCTAATAAACGCTTGGCCAGATTAGAACCAATAAAACCAGCAACTCCTGTAATTAAAATTTTCATTATTATTTTTTATTTTCAATACTTATAAGCGACTTCTTATTTAGCGGCTTAAAATAACTATTTTTCTCTTAAGAAAAACCCTGAAGTGTAATGATAAGTTTATAATGTAGACATATATACACTTATAAATATTTAGATTCTGATAAACTCTCAGGGAAATAAATAATTTTCATATTATAGAAAAAAACGTAATCTAATCAGCTTTATTGCTTACTTGGATTTAATAAGCATTTTCATCTCCTTTAAAAATAAAATATACTGTTAAGAAAAGAATTTGGATATCTAGCCATAATGTCCAGTTTTCAAGGTACCAGATGTCTTTGTTTACCCGCATTTGTATTTGTTCCGGATTAGATATCTCTCCTCTATAACCATTAATTTGCGCCCAGCCGGTAATGCCTGGTTTTATAAATTGACGTATCATATATTCATCCACTATTTCGGAATAATCTGAAGTATGCTTAACCATGTGTGGTCGCGGACCAACGAGGCTCATTTCGCCGCGGAAAACATTGATAAACTGAGGGAATTCATCCAGACTTGTCTTTCTTAAAATTTTTCCAATTTTGGTAATCCTGCTATCATTTTGTGTGGCCTGCTTTAGATTAGCGTCTTTGTTTGATTTCATACTTCTGAGTTTCCAGCAATAAAATGGCTTTTTGTCTTTACCGGTACGAAGTTGTTTAAAAAAAATTGGGAATCCCGATTCTAAAAAAATTAATAAACCTAATAATGGCATAAGCCAGGAGAGAATAAAAATAATAGTGAAGAGACTTACAACAATATCCAGTGCTCTTTTTTTTATCCTGTTACCAACATCATCCAATGGCTCGGTACGTAAAGAAAGAATAGGTAATTCTCCGAAATATTCTATATGAACTTCCCTGGTTATAAAAAGAGAAAGGTTGGGTACTATTTTAAAACGAATGCACTCTCTCTCAGATTGCTGCATCAACTGGTAGATGTCCCTATTTTCCTCAGGTGTGATGGTTGAAAAAATTTCCTGGATGTCCATTTTTTTTGCCACCTCTAAGGTATTTCTAATGTCTGCTAATACCGGGTAGTTGGATAATTCATGGATATTGTCTTCGTTTTCAATGTAGCCGACTATTTGTGTATTTAGCCCGTCTTCTTCGAAATATTTAGCCAGTTTTTTAGCGGTGTCATTATAGCCTAGTATGATCACCTTTTTTACAATATAATCTCGCGTACTGAAGTATTTATTTATCCCCAGGTATAAAAACCTGTTTGCCAGGAGTCCTAATCCAAAACTTGCAATAGTCGAAACAATAAATATGCGGGATATTTTTAATTCTCTAAAAAAGAATAAGTAGAACATTAGAAAAATAATCCACAATAAATAAACCTGTATGGTCCTTTTTGTAAAATGCTCAAAATTTAAAATGATCTTGCTGGCATAAGTTCTAAATAGGAAAGAAAGTAAAAGCCATAAGGCAATTGATATAGTCCAATATAAAGTATAGGCATCCTTTGAAAATGAGCTAATATGTTTTGAAAGGATGGCATGACAAAGAAAATAGAGCAGATTTAATACGATTAAATCCAACACGACCAAAGTCATTTTTAAGTATCGTTCAAATTGCTTATTCACACTTTAAATTTTTTTATTGCCTGAATTATTGTCAAATTCATGAATGTAATTAACAGTTTGTGCAATATTTGCTTTTGAAGAAGCCCCAAATAAGATTGATTCTATATTTGGAAGATTGCACACATATTCTACTGCTTCTTTGGGACGAATAGCACCGCCTCCTAATACCTGCATTGCAATGGCCCTTAATTTTTTCGTTTTTAATACTTTTTCATATAATTCTTTACCTCCCGACATCCGGAAACCCACCAGGTTGATAGATGAACAAATGATTGGGTTTTCAATTTCAACTTCTTCTAATTTTTGTAAAAGCATTGGCATATTCATAGTAATAAAACCTGCTTCAGCATTATATTTTTTTTCAACATAATCATGAAATGCTTTTAATACATCAATCATTCCTAAACCTAAAAGCAGATCAGTTAATACATTTTGTAGGAAAATAACCGGTGTCTCAATTCCTTTAAACATCTTCATTTCCGCATCGATTAACAATTCCATAATAGACAGGTAATCTTTTGATAAATAGGCTACCCCTCCTTTGAACAAGGATCCTAAAAAATTCCCCGGCACATATTCTTTTAAAGTGCCTGCTATCCCTAATTCAGTTACCGCATTAGCATATTTGTGTGCATATGGCATACAGGGAAAAATCTTATAGTCTTTATATTTCTCAGGATTAGATCTTATAAAATCACAAATATTAGCAATCCGGTCATGCGTAGTACACATAAATGTATTGAGGCCTTCTTCCCTGGCAATATCCAGTGTTGTAATAATAGCTTTATCATCTTTAAATTTGATTGCCTGTGCTCTAGACTTTTCATCAGAGGCATGATTCACAGCAAAAAACTGGTTGTCGCCAAAAAGGATTCTATCCATATTAATTTTGTTTTGCGTTATTAAGTATAATTTCAATTACTTTATCGGTATAGAGTCCCTGTTCAAATGTATTATAGGTGCCCTGCCTTTTATTCATAACATTATCCACAAAGTATTCAATTTGAGCGCTATATTCTTCTCCCCTTAAGTAAAAGTCTACAGGAATAGCGAATTCGGTAATGTACTTTGTAGTCCAGCCTTTTTCAAGTCCTTCTTTTTGATTGGCATCTTTGAGATATATTTTTATTTCAGTAGCATCACAAATAATCTTTCCTTTTTTTCCTTGTAATGTAATTGAAGTTGACATTTTCCTATAGGTTTCATCGCTCCAGTTTACAAGTAATACGCCACTAATTCCATTATCCAGAGTTAATAAGGAATAAACTGCGTCATCAACTCCTTTGGAATAAATACTTTTCAACAGGGTTCCGTTTATTTTTATTGGATGCCCTACAACCTCCTGGATCAAATTCACTACATGCGAAGCATAGTCTGATGTACAGCCGCCTCCTTCGTTAGGGTTTGATCGCCATGTGGAACCTTTTTCTTTGGTAACAACAGGGCCATAAGCTTCACCTGTAAAATGAACTATATCTCCAATTACATTTTCCTGAAGCAGGCGCTTTAATTCCCTGAATGTTCCTATAAAATGATTATGGTATCCAACCTGGTTGATCAGTGATTTTCGTTTAGCTATTTCTGTTAATTCAACTCCCTCATCAGATGTTAAACTAAAAGGTTTTTCACAAAAAACATTAATATTTTTTTCTAAAGCATATTTTACCATTGGGTAATGGAACTTGGTAGGAGTTGCAATCACTACAAAATCGAGCACTTCTTTATCGAGCATTTTTATGTAATCACTGTAAGTATTTACTTTGGTGTATTTTTTAAAAGCGTCCAAAACCAATGTAGAAGTATCGCAAACAGATACAAAATTCACTTGCGGATTTGCCCCTACAATAGCAGCATGGGATAATCCCATTTTTCCTAAACCAATTATGGCTCCTTTTAGTTTTTTTATTTCAAATTTATTAGTACTCATTGTTTATGGGTTGTTATCATTTTTTATTATTTAAACTATTCCCCTCTCTAAAATGTTCGGGATTTATTATTATATACCAATAGCAACTTTAAAAAGAAACTATTTTCTGCATTAAGATATAAGGTCCTCAATAAAGTCACTTATAGTTCTATTGTGTTTCCCTGGTATGTTGTTTGCTATCTGGGTAAATCGACTTCTTAAACTTTCCGGATCAGTAGTGTTGTTATATATAATTGTATTGGTTTCATTAAAATATTTATATCTGGAAACAAATGGATTATTGGTTATAATTTTGGTCCCGGAACTTAACGCTTCAAAACACCTGATTGTTATACCTGATTGGCTGGGATGAGCAAAATCTATTGTAAAATTTGACTCATGTAAGGCTTTGGTATACTCATCATAAGGTAGTGATTTGAATGAAATATGCTTTCTGAATTTAAAATAAAGCATGGGGTTTTTAATAAAGTTTTGGATAAAAGTGAAAATGTTTTGTTCAAAGATGTAAACAAATTTTTTTTCCACATTCAGATTTGAAAGTACACAATCAATATATTTAAGGCGATCTGAATGATTTCTTGTAATTACTGATATTTCATATGTACATTTTTTGGAATTAAGGCTTTCAGGAAAAGAGGAAAAAAGTTCAATTACCGATATGTTATGCCTTTCACTGTCAAGATAATCAAATGTATAAAATTTATCAGCGTATTTGAGCCATTTTATCGGCGCATCATGGTACCGGAAAGAATCGTAAGTGTATGCGACTACTTTTGGTGAAACTTTTTTTAATTGTTTTATTAGTTCAGTGCTTATTCCCCTTCCTTTAATGATGAGTACTAAATTGTATTTCTTTCCTTGAAGATATTGTTGCTTAATTTTTTTGCCGGTAAGGTACATCAGTAAAGGGATACGGAGCTTTCCCATTATTTTTCCAATATTATTAGCTGGGTATTCATCATTGCTGACTGTTACATTGTACCCGCGTAAAATTAAAGTGTTTTTTAAATACTCAGAATAGGAATAGAATGACATGGGGGCAATTAATAAACAAGTTTTTTGAGCTTTTTCAATTTTCATGTAACAGTAATGGAAGTTAGTTTATTATTTAAGATATGGTTTTATAGCATTAGGTTTTTAAAGTGATATGGGGAACTATGAGTGTATTGATAATTAGATAGGAGAAAATATTTTTTGGCATTATTTATAAAGCCCTTTTAGTTTCATTTCATTAATTGAGTCCTGGTATTTATCTTCCTGAACCTCCTGTTCATTCACCCAATTGCAAAATTTTTGGATGCCTTGCTCAAATGGAAATTGAGGCGTATAATCCAAAAGTTTTTTAATTTTAGTTAAATCGGCATAATTATGCCTGATATCCCCTAAACGATAATTACCGGAAATGTTAATCTCGATTTTTGAATTATAATTTTTCCTTAAAAGTTCAGCAACGGTCAATACATTTATGGGTTCATCAGCCCCTACATTGAATACTTCAAAATTGACTTCTTCCTTTATCAAGCCCAAAACAGTTGCATTAACTACATCATCAATATATACAAAATCCCTGCTCTCTTTACCATCTTCAAAAATATTGAGGTTATTATTATTTTTTATTTGAGTACTAAAAATGGATAAAATTCCGGTGTATGGATTAGACAATGACTGACCGGGACCATAGACATTTTGGTAACGAAAGGCAACTGAGGGAATACCCAGAGATTTTCCCATCAGTAATACCATCTCTTCCTGCGCTTGTTTTGTAAGGCCATAAAGAGAAGTTGGGTGTATTTTAGAATCTTCATCTGTTGCCATTAATTCTAAAGCACTCCCACAAACCGGGCATTTGCATTCAAAATCTTTTTTCTTCATATCTGCATCTGCCCTTGCTTTAGGATAAACATAGCCATGGATACTACAGGTATATTTACCCTCTCCATAAATAGCCCGGGAAGAAGCTACTATTATTTTTTTTATTGTATGCTCGTTATTTGCCAGCAAATCCAGGAATGTAGCGGTTCCTCCTATATTGACATCAACATATTTTTGAATTTCATACATCGATTGCCCAGTCCCGGTTTCGGCTGCAAGATGAATAACAGCATCCTGCCCCTCTAATGCCTTTATCCAATCCTTTTTGTTAGTAACTGTGCCTTCAATAAAATGAGCACCTGCTTTTAATGCAGATTTTAAAGTAAATGAGTTTTTTTCCGGATTATCACCATGAATCTGTGGAGATAAATTATCCAATATAGTAACCTTAAATCCAAGATTGATCAGTTTCCATGACAAATGGGAACCTATAAAACCTGCACCACCTGTAATTAATATGTTTTTCATTTCTTTGTTTAGTATTCAGTTTTAATTTTTTACTAAATTTTGATACAAACTGATGGTTTCAATATTCATCTTTTCCCACGAATATTTGTTTAGATTAATTTCTCCAAGTTCTGAGAGTGACGCTAATAAATTATCATCCTGTAAATCTGTAATTATCTTTTTAACTGTAGTTATATCCGCATTATCTTGAATATAACATGCAGAGTCTCCGAGTATTTCTTTAAAGACGGGGATATCGGAACAAAAAACGGGCAGATTATAAGCTTGTGCTTCTAATACTGGTAACCCAAATCCTTCATATTCTGATAGAAGAAGGGTTACATCGAATTCTGAATAAATTTCCTTCAAACTTGCTTTCTGTTCATAGGGAACTATAAAAATATAATCATTTAGATTAAGCCTTTCTTTTAAAGATTGTATTTCGCTGATATAGCCAGGAAATGCAGGATTGCCTCTAAAACTGATTTTGAAATTAGTAAAACCCGATGCTATAAATTTATTGGCTAATTCCATTACCTTTTTGTGGCCCTTATGAGGATAGAAGCCGGCAATTACTCCTATATGTAATTTATCTATTTTTCTTTTAGTGATCCTTTTTTCTATATCCTTTCTTTTTTCAGCAGCTAAATAAGTAACTGTTATTTTTTTACTTTTAATTTTATAATTTTTAGCCAGTTCCTTTTTGATAGAATGAGTGGGGACTATTGTAGCATCACTTATCCCCGCAGCATGTTTTGCTATCATTGAGAAAAGGTGGTACTTAATTAAGTCCTTCTTGTTTAAAAATTTTTTTATTTCGGGGTGTGAAAGATAGAAATCAAACATTAAATCATGTAATGTGCATACATATTTACAAACCTTTATTAAAGGCAATTCAGGGGTTACCCTGTGTAATATTTGGATCTTATTCCTGACACAGTATAAAGGAAGATATATATGTGTCCAATAAATTCTGTTTAAAATCTTTTTATTTTTTATTGCAATATCTATTATTTTAATATTGTTGCAATTATCAAATCCTTTGAAATCAGGATGTTTTAAGCAATAAATTTCAAATTCATTTATATTGTTAAATTGGTTAAGACCTTTAATTAAATTTAAAGCATAAGTAGCAATTCCGCCACCTGACCCACCTTTACCCGGTATTACGTTAGAAATATCAATGCAGATTCTTTTTTTATTCATATCTTATATTACACTTTGAATATCATGGATTAATTTATTGGCTACATTTTCTGCTCTAAATATTTCAGAAGATTTTAAAGCATTAGAAGCGAACAACTCATAATTGGTTAATATGTTTTTTATTTTATCAATGTAATCATTAAAATCAAACTCTATTGGTAATAAATGCCCATTGTAATTATCCTTTATAGCCCTTGGGATATCGCCGGTATTTGTTGTAATTACAGGGATGCCAACAGATAAGCTTTCTGCAATAGCCATAGGTAAACCTTCCTGGGAAGAGGCCATTAGTGAAATTCTTTTTTTGGAAACAAATTCTATCATTTCATTATTAGAGATTTCTCCTGTAAAAATGATATTATCAGATAAGTTTAGTTCAATGGCTAATTGCTTCAAAATTGTTTCCTGGGTGCCGGCGCCTGCTATATAAAGCAAATTATCCCTGACTATTTCTTTATCCAATTGAGAATAAATTTTAAGAATCTTATCAATATTTTTGATTTTTTCCAGGCGTCCTGCAAATATAAATCCCGACCGTGTTTCTAAGGATTTTACACTTATTGAATGATAAACAGGATTCAAAATTTTTGGAACATCTGCCCTTTCGGTGCCAACTGTATATTTTAATTTCGCTTTTTTTAATATTCTTTTTTCAAATGAATCAAAAATAGGTTTAAAATATTTGCCATACCAAAATCGGGATTGGGTCATTGCATTAAAGTTTCCGTGAAATATATGTACCAATGGCGTTTTAGTGAAAGAAATAATATAGGAACCTTCGGGAACATGGGAAAGTAGAACATCATATTTTTTAAAACTTTTGATCTTAAATAATAAATACAAAAGAAAAGTTAGCCTCCTGGGGAAAAACTTTAAATCATGAAGATGAGATGGCAAAGTAATATAAGTGACTTCGAAAGCATCCCTTAAAAAAGGATCAAGGTTTTTTATAAATGGCCCAACTCCTCCGTAAGAAGTTGTGAAGGGGGATGAATTAATAATTCCTAATTTTATCGTTTTCATTATTACTTTGTCGGGATCTTTTTAAATTCACTCGGGAAAAAATATAAGTAATCCCGGGTACTTATTAATTTTATTTTAAATTAAAAAATTATATGCTATTAAAAATGGAAAATAATTCCATGCTTATTTTTTCGGAATCGAAATAATTCTCTGCAGTTTTTCTTCCTTTTGTACCCATGATAGTTATTTGTTCAGGATTTTTTAGTAAATAAAGCAAAGCCTTAGTAATTTCTTCAACGGATGAGGGTATTATTAATTGTGCATTTTCTTGATTTTGTATATATTTATTAACATCGCCAACATTAGTTGCAATTACTGCTTTACCTGTAGCTAAGAATTCTCCAAGTTTAAAAGGGAAACCGGCATTTGCAAACTTTGAATTTACTCTCGTCATGCAAAATATATCGCATTCATTTATCAAATTATAATATTCATCGCTTTCCAGGAATCCCATAAATAAAATATTTTCTTTCGCAGGTGAATTTTCAATTAATTGATAAATACGTTTCATATCATGATCGGCTCCTCTACCTGTAAAAAGGAGAGTCACATTTTTAAATTGTATAAAAATATTTTCAAATGCTGCTATCAGGTATTCCAAGCCGTCCTTTTCACCGAAAGAACCTCCATAAAATATTTTAAAATTTTTCGGAACCGCGTATGTATTTTTTTTAAATCTATTTAGATCAACTGTAATGGGTATTAGAAAAACAGGGATTTTATCTTTACTTATTTTTTCCATTTCTTTTTGTAGGTGGTTAGATATAGAAATAATGCCATCTGCAAAAAGATTTACATGTTTTATAAAAAAAACAGAACTTTTTATTTTTATTTTTGTAAGTAAGCGTGGAAATTTAGTATAAAATCTATTATCCTCAATGATATCTAAAATGACTTTAAAACCAATTAATCGGGCATAGAGAATAAAAAGAATATTTTTTAGATCTGGTTGATCATAATTATATAATATATTTTTTTGCGTGTGGGATTTATTTTTGTTAAGGAATCGAATTCCATTCAAAAGAAATGAAATAATTGAAAATGGGTTAGACCTTCCGAACCCAATGACTTCGTATGATATGTTTTTTAATTCGCCTTTTTTCCCAGTAAGTCCGTTTGCATCTTTTTGGTAAATAAGGTTAGAGACTTTAATGTAATTTTTATGTACTAACGGATCTAGTAAATTTCTCACCCTTGTAGACGAGGCCATACCATCGAAATAAGAGACACCTACTAAGACAACATTGGGAACGGGATTCAATTTTATAATTAGTTCGTTTCTGATAGGTTTATTGTTATTTATATTATTGCTAATTGGCAAACTCTCCATTTGTTAAATCGCAGATTACTTTCCTGAAATTATTGGTAATAATAATAGAATCGTGATTTTTTTCTGCAATTTGTTTTGCATTATTGGCTAAAGTGGTTCTTTCAATTTTATTTTGGAGTAAAAATTTAATAGCCTCTTCTAATTCTTTAGTATTTTTTTGAGTAACCACTTTTGCCCATTTTAATTTTTGAGCATACTTTACAATTGCTGTCATTTCTGGCGCAAAAATCAATATTGGTGTTCCACTTATCATGTATTCAGGAGCTTTTGTTGGCATAGAATACCTTATGAAGTCTATTGATTTTTTTGAAAAATCATAAGGTAAAATGAGTAAATCTGCTTCTGAAAATTTTTTTGGTAATTCGATATAAGATACAAAAGGTCTGTGTTCTACAAAATTGTATTGATTAAACCATGTTAGCTTATCCTGAGTTTGTAAAATGAATTTTATTGATATTCTAAGTTCTTTATTAACATTATGTATAGATCTTGCAATTAATTCCAAAGAGGTTTCTATTCCTATTCCAATTCTCCCAGCATATAAAATTGAAGGCGGGTTATTTAAATCATAATGATTCCTCTGTTGCTGTTTCCAAAACTCAATATTGATTGGGTTGTGAAAAGTAATAAACTTTTTACCATACCTGTCTTTATATTCAGAGGCCATAGCATCGCTGATACTCATCAATAAAGAGGCCCTGTTTAACAATTCCCTGAATTCCTTATCAATTTTTTTGCGCCAATAATTTTTAAAAATTCCTTTTGAACTAATTGTTGTGGGCCAATCATCCATAATATGAATGATCATAGGTATTTTTAGAAAAGATTGAAGTGCCTGTGCAAATAAAATTGCATCTCTTTCCGAAACCTGTACATAAAGTATATCTGGTTTAAATTCATTAAGCCATCGGCAAAATTCATTAGAAAGCTTTATTGATGAAATGTTATAAAATAGTCCGAAATATCTTAGCGAAGGATAAAATATTTGATCAACAAATCTTTTTCTAATGCCTGGTTTGGAAGGAATTTGATTAAACTCTTGAGCATTATTAGTAATTTTTAAAACTCCGGATTCAAATTTTTTTTGAAATTTATTAAATGGGAATACCCATTTTTGTTCTTTGTTTCCTAACTGGTAGTAATGATTACAAATATCTGTGGTTAAATTATTGGTCATGTGACCTGTGCATGCGACAGCAATTTTATCTTTTTCCCAACCATTAAAAAGGTTGGACAAAGTAATACCTCCACCTGAATTTCGGTTAAAAGGCTGGCCAAAAATTAAAACTCTTGGTAAAGTCATTTATCAAAATAACATTTTATAAAAAAAATTATGTAATTCCTCGAAAATATTTTTTAAGAAAATCTTCGGGTAAATCTCTTAGTTTCTTTGAATAGCAAATACCGATTGATATCCAAACAAGTAAATATGGAAAAGTAAATGCATTAACTGTTGCAGGGTACATATTAATCAATGACATTAAAATCCAGATACCTGCAGCCTTCGAAAGCATATTTTTAGAATAAAAAATTCCTCTTATTATAGCCGGAATTGCTATAATAAGAAATAGCCCAAGACTAATAATCCCGCCTTTTAAAATGGTTTGCAAATACCCAGTTTCTATAACACTCCTATAATTCGTTTTCTGATCTTCTTCTATATTAGGACAGAAATATTCCCCGTCGATTCCCTTGCCTCTAATCCAGTCATTGGTTTTCATGTCATTATAAAAATAGAGTTCAACGCCACTTCTTGTATCTTCGGTGCCTCTGTCAACAATAAATCCAAATAGGCGGCTATCTTCGGGTTTGTAAATACCATTAATATAAATCATTGCCAGTAATCCTAAAAGTATGGAAATATAAATAATTAATAGTTTTAATTTTGAATCAATTAAATGTAGAACATAGGAAAAAAATAGAATTTCACCATTCATTAATATTAAGCCTCTTCTGGCTCTAATTATTGCTAATAACAGGCAAATCACCATTATGCCCAACGAAAATAGTTGTCTTTTTTTAGAATGATACCCATAAGTGAGTAACATAAAGCCACTAGCCAAACTTAAATTAGCAAAGGTTTCCACTACTTCTACACTTTCCAAACTTGAGCGTACCGGATTAAGCAAATCTCTAACTGCTAAAAGATCAATAGCAATATATGAAATCCCAAAAATGATGATAAGGTCAAACATTTTTTTTAATACCTTAAGATTTTTTGGAAATAATAATACCAATGGTGCGAAATAAAGCATCCCAACTGAAGGATTAAATAAAAAACTTTTCAAAAAAGTATAATTAGCCAGGTGATTAAGTCCTCTAAATATTAAAGTAATAAACCAGAGAATATATAAAGTAAAAATTAGTTTTAAATATTTATTATCGAACTTGAATTGGATAAGGCCAAAAAATGTTGTGAACATTATAAGTAATCCTGGAATTTGGATAGCCTGACTAATCTTTATATCGAAAATGGTGGTAGCTGAAAATGTATTCCCTAAGCTATACAAAAGGAAGCCTATCCCAAAAAAATTAAGAGATCTTAATTTTTTTGTGGATAGCATTGGATCATTGTATTGAATTTGTTTAGGTTCAATCATATTGAAGGGTAGCTAATTATTTTTTTAGAGACTTTATACAAATTCAGTCTTGTTTTTTCAAAAATAGCAAGTTTGCCTAACCTGATTAATTTTTTTAAACTAAAAAAATGAACAGCTTGAAAAATTAATAATTTTCATAATCAAGATTATCAGAATGAATGAGTTATGAGGTAGGTGGAATTTTATAAAGAATGAAATTAGTATTGCATACTTCTTAATTTATTTATTAAATCCAGATGTTTTTTTACTATATGAGTTTTTTCAAATATTGGAAGAATTTTTCCTTTTATTTTATTCTTAATGCAATATTGTATACCATTTGAAATATCCTCCGAGTCTTTGTATTTTGCAAGGTACCCATTTTCCTTATGCATGATCATATCCGGAATGCCACCTACATCAAAGCCTACCACTGCAGTGCCACAGCATAAACTTTCCATAACAGTTGTTGGCTGATTATCAGCTAAAGAAGGAACAACAAAAACATCTGCAGCATTGTAGGCAATCGTAACAGAATATTCATCTAAATATCCTAAAAAATTTGTTTTAAAAGGAATTGCATCAGCAATATTTTTATTATATCCACTACCAAATATGAGAATTGAAATGTTTTTTAAAACGCTGTCACGTTTTAATATATCCAGTGCTTCTTGCAAAAGAGCCCATCCTTTGTAAGGACTATTTACTTCAACAGCTCCAAATGCAATGACTGTTTCAGTGGGGTTAATATTTAGAATTTGTCTTGCAACATTTTTATCAAAAGGTTTAAAATGAGTATTATCAATTGCATTGGGGATATAAAATACTGGTTTGTCTTTTGTTATTAGCGATTTTTGAGCGCAAGCATATAACCACTGGCTTGGAGAAATAAAAAAAAGGTTATTATATTTTGAATATAATTTTAATTTTTTCTTAAATCCTTTTGTTGATAAATCGTTCTTCTTATTCCCTGGAAAAAATTGGCAATTATTACACTCCTCAATGTATTTATTACAATCAAAACTATGATGGCAGCCACCAGTTATCCACCACATATCATGCATGACAATGATTACAGGTTTCTTAAGTTTAAATAATTGTTCAATATTTGAAAAATTTAAGAAACCTCCAAGTATCCAATGAAGATATATGACATCAGCATTTTTAATTTCTTCCATTTCGGAAACATTGGTGCCTAAAATGGGGAAAGAAAATGAACCATATTTTTTAATGGTTTTTCGGTTTATATAATTTCTCAACTCGCCATCTAATCTGGAAATTATTCTGGATTTTTTACTTAGATATTTTATGTTTTGTTCTGTAACTATACTTGTCTGAAGAGAGATAATACTTGATTGTATTCCTTCTTCTGTAAAAGCTTTGTGCAATCTTAAAGCTGAGCTACCAGCTGATTTAATTGAAATTTGTAATTGGACAACTTTAGTCATATATTTTTTTCTCCCTGGACCTAATAATTATTAATAAACATTCAAATTATAATTATTGAATGCATGTTAATTGGCAATGATTAAAGTATAAAAGATAAATATTATTTTAATTCGGTAAACGACATTCAGAAATGATATCTGATCTTCCGGAATGAAAGTTTTTAAAGCGGTATGTACATTTAATCAAACAATTTAAGTTTTGAATTTCTTTAATGCCAAACTATTTCTTCATAAAAGACTTTATTTGCTTTTTAAAATTTAAATATATGATATCGGGGCTATAGCCTAATCTAACAAAACTTCCATAATCTTTAATGCTTACAGGTTTTGGCATAAACCTTTTTAAGGAAATTATTTTATTATCAATAGTTGGTAAAATATTTATCCCATTTTGTGTAGTGAAAGCAAACTGAAAGCCAGATTTTTCTGTTATTTTTAGAATTGATTTATTAAAATTACCATTAGGGTACGCGATTGAAATTGGTGCTAAACCTGTTAAATCAAAAAGAAGTTTGTTTGATTTTTCAAATTCTTTTTTAAGTTCTTCATCATTGTGATTAGTTAAAATAGAATGGTTATGCGTATGATTCCCAACCGCTATAAGGGGATGTTCTGAAATTTGTTTTAGTTCAACCGGGTTAAGGGGCCTGTCAATATCTGACCATGGTTTAGTAGCCTTGGTCCCAAAATGGGTTTCAATATATTTTTCAATATGTTCATGCTTAAATTTCTTAAGATATTCCTGTTCTTTACGTATTTTTCTTAAACTTGTGTTGTTCTGCATTCTAAATTTATAAATGATATCCCACCAAAACGATTTATTTTCAAATATGTTTTTGGTTGTCACGAAAAACGTTGCTGGAATATTATATTTGTTAAGTACATCTATCGCAAGTGTGTTATTGAAATATCCATCATCAAATGTGATCATGGCATAAGATTGATCATTTGGGAGATCAGTTAATAAATCTTTTGGTTTAATGAAATGATAATTATGATAAAGAAAATAATCTATGAACTCTGTAAATTGGCTAACAGTTAAATTATTTTGGGGATCAATATGATTTAACTCTTTTTGACTCTGGGATTCATATAAGCCATGAAAGTAGAATATTAGTAAATGGCTATTCGTATCTTTAAAATTTAAAATTATGGGGTTTACCATTAGTCCCAGTTTCTCGATAAAACCTATTAATGTAGAGTCAATTGCTTTTTTGATTGATTTCAATTTCAATGTATTTTTGTTTCGGTTATTAAGTAATAAACGGTTATTAAGTAATAAATATTTTAAAATGTAAGAATAAATAACTAGACCCATTATTTATTAAAAAATATTTAAGGCGAAACATGCAGTTAAATTAATCATGTATGGTTGCAAAAAAGGTACGAAATTATTTATAGGAATTATAATTATTGCTCTTATCTTATTCCATGTTTGTTGAGTATTGTGCACTTTCTTTAATTATAAAAATATTTACTTAATCCAAATGCCCTTTTTGTTTTTATTGATTATCTGGTGATATTGAATAGGGGCCAGTAAAATGCCATTAAAATTTGCGACTATAGAAGCTATAAAAAGCGCGTATACTCCCAGGTGATAATATTTGATTAATAAGAGTGCAACTATGGCATATAGAAATGGACTTATAACGCTTGCTATAAATTGAATTCGTAATGCATTAATTCCATTTAAGAAAAATACATATTTAGCCACAAAGATGGTTACACTAAAATACAAAAATCCCCATAATGAAAGATAAAAGCTTATGGGAACCTTGCCTTTACCCAGCCAAAGATTAAAAATAGGTTGAGAAAAAATCAGCATTATACCGCCAATGATCAACAATAGTATATTTAAAAGATTATACTTTTTTATCCCATTTTTGATCCATTCAATATCGTTTTTAAGGTATGCCTCTGTAGAAGCAGACCAAAAAGGTGTTACGAAAATCAAAAACACCATATTTAAAACTCCAAAATATTTATAAACAATATTGTAGGAGGTTACTTCAACAGTGCCAAAATGTCTAGCAATAATAATATTGGCTGATTCGTACTGTATGATTCCAGCTACCTGAATGATGAAAAATATAATACCTAAATTAAAAAGCCCCTTAGCATAAGAAAATTTGATTTTTGAAAAAACGGGCTTATATTTTTTAAAGGTCCCTCTAAAAAAAAATATATTGGCGCCTACTAATACTAAAAGAGGAGAGATACATAATGCAATTCCCAACTTGATTAAAGAACCCTGTGTAGTTTTAACCAGGAAAATAATTAAGATCAATGAAAGGATTTGACCTAATAGATCTACTAATGAAGATTTGGCAGGTTGCTGATCTGCAATAATTAATGTAGTAATCACCTTTAAAACGAACTGCAAGCAAAAGTAAGTGAACACAATAACGGCAAGAATTGAAATTTCAGATTGCATGTTTTCTGAAATATTGAGGATATGTGTCCAATTCAAAAATTGGTTTACAATCAAAAAAATAATCCAAACGATGGAGAAGATGATGGCTAATATGGCATAGGTTGTGCTTACATAAATTTGAGCTAGATTATCTTCTCCTTTTGTTTTTGCTTCGGCAAATTTATTGCGCAAGCCTTGGGTCAAGCCTATATCAAAAAAGCTAAACCAGCCCACGATAGAACTTAGCGTTAACCAAATACCATATCTGGATGGGTTTATATAATTGATGGTCAAAGGGACTAAAACAAGGCTTATTGCAATGCTGAATCCCTTGATAAAAAATGAAGCAAGTATATTCTTTTTGGCTTTTACACTTCGATCATGACCTTT
The DNA here is from genome assembly GCA_030706605.1 of Bacteroidota bacterium. Lineage (GTDB taxonomy): Bacteria > Bacteroidota > Bacteroidia > Chitinophagales > Chitinophagaceae > Ginsengibacter. The sequence continues at coordinate 76,582 of JAUZOE010000004.1, read as the reverse complement.
ATTTATCAGATTGCTTAAAAATGTAAAAAGCTTCAAAACTTTATCTTTCATTCCTAAATTTAAATGTACAATTCATGCATTCTACAATTCTGTAAGTAACTATTTAATAAGAATATATTTTACGCTTATAAAAAATACTTCCGTTCTAAACTCATCTTAAAAGTTTTTAAATCACTAGCTACCATTTCTTTAACTAACTCATGCAATTTATATTTAGGTTCCCAACCCAATTTTTCTTTTGCTTTTGTTGCATCACCAATAAGTAATTCCACTTCAGTTGGGCGAAAATATGCAGGATCTATGGCAATTACTTCTTTTCCGATAGGTAATTGAAAATTAGAATTTTTGCAGGCAGCAACAATCCCAATTTCATTGGAATCTGTACCCGTAAATTCTAATTCAATGCCTGCTTCAGAGAATGCCATTCTTACAAAATCTCTTACTGTAGTAGTAACCCCAGTGGCAATCACAAAATCTTCCGGAGTATCTATCTGCAATATTCGCCACATGGCTTCTACATAATCTTTGGCATGTCCCCAATCTCTTTGGGCATTTAAATTGCCCAGATACAACGTATCCTGCAAGCCTTGTGCTATTGCCGCAACTGCCCTGGTAATTTTTCTGGTTACAAATGTTTCACCTCTTAATGGGCTTTCGTGATTAAAAAGAATTCCATTGCAGGCAAACATATTATATGCTTCTCTGTAATTTACCACTATCCAATAGGCATATAATTTGGCTACACCATATGGGCTTCTGGGATAAAATGGAGTAGTTTCTTTCTGTGGAACTTCCTGCACCAGGCCAAATAATTCTGAAGTAGATGCCTGGTAAAATCGGGTTTTATTTTCTAACTTCAGGATTCTTATTGCTTCCAATAACCGTAATGTCCCAATACCATCAGCATTGGCTGTATATTCAGGTGTGTCAAAACTTACTTTTACGTGACTCATTGCTGCGAGATTGTAAATTTCATCTGGCTGAGTTTCCTGGACAATACGTATGATGTTAGTGCTGTCGGTCATATCACCATAATGAAGTCTGAAATTAGGGTGATTCTCATGTGGGTCTACATACAAATGATCAATCCGATAAGTATTTATCAAAGAAGATCTTCTTTTAAGGCCATGTACCATATACCCTTTTGATAAAAGTAATTCTGCCAGGTATGCTCCGTCTTGCCCGGTTATACCAGTTATTAGTGCTGTCTTCATTTACGTGTTTAAGTATTTGGGGATGTTAAATTAATTGCCCGAATTTTGACAATTAGTACTAGATTAAAAAGATAAGCCATTTTCATTCCTGCTGTAAAGGTAAATTTATTATTCAATACCCAAAGAACGATATTGAAGCTAATTTATTATTTTCCAGATATAGTATCTTGGTGAAAGAGAGCGAAATACTTCTACACTTATTGTAAAAGCATTTCCTTATTATCTAAGATAATTTCCCTTCCTATTATACTTTCACTTTCCATCTCTGCAATCATGGTAAAACCCAATGATGGTAAATTTACTTTCAGGAATCTGTTTTTAATCACCAAAAGTTTGCCATCCATTTTGTAGCTGGGACCATTTATCATTTTAGCTTCATCATAGGTGTTTACATTAGTCCTCTCTAATTTGATACCTTGGTAATTATTGGTAAAATATTTTATATCTTCTATTTCTTCATTCTTAATTTTTGCTGGCATACCTTTCCAATATACCAGATTAACGACGTTTTCTAATTTTTTTACTAACGGGATATCATTTTCATCAATGTTTACAAACACATAGGAACTAAACAAAGGCTCATGAATCAATTTATTTTTTCGTAAATGATTGATTTGCTTGGATGCAAATGGACAAAAATTTTCAATCTTTCTTTTTGTCAACAAAATAGCTACTTTTTTTTCGCATTTCGCTTTTGTGTAAACGATGTACCAACTCTTCTGCATAATTTTTATTTTTAAAATGAAAATTGCAGCAATTCAAAGGATTCATATTGTTGAATACTATAAGATGAACAGGGCTTCGCCGCCCTCAGTTACACCTTAATGTATTGAGTTATTAGATTTTTCATGGTATTAGATTTTAGTATTTTACTAAGGATTTTTTATTCTCTTTCTCTCCATATTTTTTGCCATAAACATAGTCATAACCATAGCCGTAATTATTCTTAAAAAAGCCTCTCATTTTTACTCCATTAAAAATTATAGCCGGGTTATGTATGGGATTTATATGGTTGTTTTCGTCAATTCTTTTTATAAGCATTTTTGGAGTATAATTATGCCTTACTACATACAAAGTGGCATCGCATAATCCAGTCAAAAGGTAGCCGTCTGTTACTAAAACGATGGGTGATGTATCAATAATGACCATGTCAAAAATATTTTCCAGGTAATCAATCAATTCTTTTACTTTACCATTTGATAAAAGTTCAGATGGGTTCTCGGGCAAGTTTCCAGCTGAAATAAAGAATAGATTTTCATGTTCGTGGTTTCGTTTGATAATTTCTTCCGGGTCTTTGTCTCCTGTTAAAAATTCTGTAACGCCTTCCTCTGTTGGAACATTTAATATTTTTGCCAGAGTGGGTTTATTTAAATCCATGTCAACTAATACAACTTTTTTGCCTGTCATTGCAAGGCTTACAGCAAGATTGGCGGCAATGAAGCTTTTACCTTCACCTGAAATGCTTGAGGTAACCAAAATCTTTTTATGGGAAGAATCCACGCCCAAAAAAGATAATGAAATTCTTAATTTTCTAAATTCTTCTGCTATAAAACTTCTTCTGCCGGCTTCTATTACAATTGGATTTTTAGATTTATCTAATGCTACTTCTCCTAAAATAGGAATGGATGTACGGGCCTCAACCTCATGCCGATATAACAATTTGCCTGTAAAAGATTCCTTTATCGTAATTAGGGCAAAACATATCCCAAGAAATACAAATACTGATACGAAATAAATGAGCAATTTCTTGGGGCTTACAGGGTCAGGTGTCGCCTGGGCATAATCTACTACCCGATTGTTAGATACTGTAGAAGCATATGCAATCTCACTTTCTTCCTTTTTTTGAAGCAAAAAAGAATATATATTACTTTTTATCTGTTGTTCGCGGCTTATATCAAGTAACTGACGTTCTTTTTGGGGCACTGATTGCAAAATGGAGTTATAACTTCCATTAGTAGCAGCGATGTTTTGTTTGGTTGCAATCAGGCTCTGTTGCTGGCTTTGAATATTTTGTAAAATATTCGGTTTTATTTTATTGATCTGGTCTTTTATTGCAACCAGGTTAGGATTGTTTTCGCCTACCGTTTTCTTTAATTTCTCATAATCAAGTTCAGAAGTGTACAACTTATCCATAAGTTGTGAAAGCATAGGATCACTCACTCCTAAGGTAGACGGAACGATACCATTACTATTATCTTTATTTTTTACAAATTTTTCTACTTGGTTCAGTACTGAAAGCTGTGTATTTACATCACTTAATTTCTGGTCATTAGCGCTTACATTTTGTAAGTAAAGTTGACCTTGTGCACTAACATCAACAGCACCTTGCCCTGATTTATACTTCTGTACTTTCCTTTCAATTGAATCAAGATCATGAGATACTAAATCCAACCGATCTTCAACAAAAAGTAAAGTATTTTTTGCTAAAGCATCTTTTTCATTGATTTCAGATTGTTTATACGATTTAATCAATTCATTCAAAATATTCTCTGCGCGTTCCGGTACTTCATCTCTATAACTCAGATCAACAATAGAAGACAATTTACTGCCAGGTTCTACCTTTAAACTTTGTAAAAGACCAGGAACAAGATCCCGTGGATTAATTAATGAAAAATAAAGTTGATGAATAGCTTTTTCTGGTTTTTCATAATGTTTATTGGGCAGAAATTCCAATCTTCCAAATCGAGTATTTACTAACTGGTTGAGAGGGTATTTAAAAGTATCATTTAAGGTAACCTCCTGGTTGTGAATATTGAAATTTAATTTTATACTTTTAAAATATAATAAGGAATCAGGAGTTGCAGCCAGAATTGAAACTGGCGAAGTAAGATAAGCTGAGGAAGTTCTAATATCTCCTTTTTCAAAAATTGGGGCATATAATCCCAGTTTCTTCACTACATCTGCCATCAATTTTCTTGATTGAATGACTTCAATTTCATTTTCAACGATTTTTTTAGAAGATATCTGATCCAGTGATTCCATCATTTTAGAATCTTCATTTCCTTTCTTCTCATCTTTTATGATTAGTGTGGCATCGGCCTCATAAATAGGGGTAGCATGTTGCAGATAAGCATAAGCAGCACCAATCCCGAGAATACAAGCGAGCAGAAACATCGGCCAGTAGGGAATATATTTAGATATCAGTTGTTGTACTAAATTTTCCTCTTTCTCCTCAGTTATTTTATGGTTATTTGTTTGCATATAATTCGTCTAAAATTTAACTCTATCCAAAACAATTACTATAATAGATAAACTGCTCAACAAAATGGGTACCAATTGCTGTGATCTGCCGGATTGGGCAATTTTGGCTTTATTGGGTTCTACATAGACAACATCATTCGGTTGTAAATAATAATAAGGTGAATTGAAAAAATTAGGAGAATTCAAATCAATGTGCCTGGTTATTTTTTTCCCCTTTTCTTCACGGATTAATAAAACATTATTTCTTTTTCCATAAATAGTAAGGTCGCCTGCAAGGCCAATAGCTTTTAAAAGAGAAATTTTTTCGCTCGGTACTGTAATTACTGTTGGTTTCGCTACTTCTCCAAGTACTGTAACCTCATAATTTAAAAATCGTATTTCTACAAGAGGGTCTTTGAGAAGCTTTTTTGATAAAATCATATCAGTGATATTATCTTTTAATTGCATTTTAGTTAATCCGGCAGCCTGTATGCTTCCAAGAACCGGTAACTGGATGGTTCCATCCGCATTTACAAGATAACCGCCAGCTTCAGTATTAGAACCAGTAACCGTAGTTGACCTCATAGCATTATTATTGCTATTAGGGTTAAATATTGCAGAAGCTTCAGCATTAAGACTACTGATAGTAATACTTAAAATATCATTAGGTTGAATAGGAGTTTGTTTTTCCGTATTGCCTGAATAAAATGTGGTATCCTGCACATTGTTAAAATAAACAGCTTTACTGGTATTCATGCATGAAGTAAATAACAGGGATATAATAATAAAACACAATAATAACTTAGGCATAAGAAATTTTTAATAATCCCTGCACAAGACAGGAGTACTAATATCAACAATACAAGGGAATTTTTTTAGGAATGGATTCAGATTAAGTTACTAACCTGGTAAGTGGTCTTTTTCTAGGAGGATAGAAAAATTAAATTTCGAACTATTATTGCACAAACATAATAGTTTAAATATTCTCATCCAAATTTTTTAAAAAAAATCTTACTTACATGTATTATAGGATTAGGAGCATAAATTTTAATTGGAAAAATTAGTTTAAAAAAATGAATAAGATATAGTATTTCGAATACGCATATTGATTTATAATTTAAGAATTAAGTGCTATAAAGAAGAAAATTGTGTTGGAATTAAAAATTGTAATGAAAAATTTATTTTATGTGGATAACAATCTGCTGTTAATATCTGGGTACCCTTCTTTCTCCATTTTTTGATATTTCTATCCATTTTTTAAATGTTTGACTTTTTAAATGTTTGACTTGATGTTTAAGAATATTTGATGCTATAAACGAAATCAAATCCAAAATATTTTTTGATCGGTTAGGTTTTTATCATTATGGTTTCAATTGAAATTAGAAAATATGAAAACTATTTATACACAAAATCTAAAATTGTTCAATAAATAAGGGTATTGAACCGTTATAATGGGGCTTGGATTTTAGTCTAAAGAATTATTTTCTATTTAGAAATAAAATTAAGTCCTATGAAGAAACATTTACTCCTTTTTAAAATAATATTTTGTTTTGGCATATTTTATTCAAACACATCCGGGGCACAGAATTGCAATTTATTAAATGCTTCTATTACTACTTATGAGTCGAGGTGCGCAGCTACAGGTTCTATAAAAATTTTAGTTAGTGGTGGTTCGGGTTCTTACAAATTCAAAACAATAGGGCCAGTTAATTCTAATTTTACCACAAGTGATTCTATCACTGGCTTGTCGGCAGGAATTTACTCAGTTGAAATTAACGATATTATTTCCAATTGTACCTTAACTAAAACTGGTATTGTAGTTTCGGGTTCTTATGAAGATCCAAGATTTACTTTAAATAGTGTGGATGTGAGTTGCGATAATGGTAATAATGGAAGTATTTCAGTAAATGGTTTACAATATGGTCGGTCTCCCTTTACTTATACTATAGTAGCTCCGTCGCCAATGGGAGTAGGTATTACCAGTGCTAATGGATATTTTCCGGGCTTAAAGGCGGGAGATTACAGTATAAGATTGACCGATTCATGTGGTGGAATTCAAACAAGAACTGTAACTATTAATAATTATACATGGAGCATAGATTCATATCAATTTACAAAAATATCATGCGACTCTGCTACGGGGTATATAAAAGTAATTGACAGTAAGAATAATATAAGTACCGAAGGTGGAATACCCGGGTTTACTTATGGTGTCGTAACCCAGGCTGGCGATACGGCATGGTCATCTGATGCTACTTTTGCAGTAGGGGTATATGGTATTAACTCTATAGATGTTTTTGCAAGAGATAGCTGTGGTAATATTAAAAAAGTTACTCTTTCATTATTTTTAGTTCCATCAGTAGATGCTGCAGTCACTATTTCAAATAAAGTATGTAATACTTTTACGGCCTCTGTTACCGGGGTTTCTAATTTTTTAAATCCTGACTTTTGCTTATATGACAGTAATGATGTTAAATTAGTTTGCAACTCTACGGGATTATTTAATAATATCCATTATGGAAGATATTGTATAAAAACACATGATGCTTGTACTGATACCACCATTTCAAGATGTTTTAATATAACCCCTCCTGTTATTTCGATTGCAGATGATGTTATTATTACTAACAACAATTGCAACACATTTGATGTAGCTGTAACGGGTCAGGTGGGTCTTACTGATCCCTTTTATATTTTATCAGACGGAAATGGTGTTTTTATAAATAGCGATTCATCTGGTGTTTTTTCCAATTTAGCATATGGAGATTATTGTATAGCCACAAAAGATGGTTGTAGGGATACTACTATAACACGGTGTTTTTTAGTCAAAAGGCCTATTCCAATAATTCCGGATGTTATTTTACCATCGTACGTGAATTGCGTAAATTTCGGAATTGAAGTTGGCGGAGATAGCTTGACTCTCCCTACCTATTGTTTGTATGATACCAGCGGAGCTCAAATAAGTTGTAATAGTACAGGTATTTTTGATAGCATCCCTTTGGGAAGCTATTGTGTTACAATTCATGATGCCTGTATAGATACCACTATTACCCGGTGTTTTGATGTAGGGTCTCCTACTATTATAAATGATTTGAGCATTTCTGTTACCAATAAAACATGCTCTACTTTTACAGCTACTGCTACCACAAGTAATTTTAATAATGCGGAATTCTGTTTGTATAATAGCGCTGATGTTTTAATTTATTGTGATAGTACCGGGATTTTTAATAATCTTTCTTACGGTACTTATTGTTTAAAATCAAAAAATGCTTGTCCGGATACCACTGTAGTTAATTGTTTTACTGTTGGGGCACCTATTCCTTCGGTAAATAGTTCTGTTAGTTTAAGTAATTACTCCTGCACTTCTTTTTCGGCACAGGTAAAGGGTCAACAAAATTTAACCAATCCGGAATATTGTATTATTGATGCAAGCAATGATACAGTAGCGTGTAATAATACCGGCAAATTTGATAATTTACTATATGGCTCCTATTGTATTCAAATTGTCAATAGCTGTCCCGATACCACAATACAAATATGTTTTACCAAATCAGCCGGTGCTTTCAATATGTCTGCTCATGCATCAAAGTCTTGTAATTATGGTTTCTCAAAATTCAATATTAGTTTTTCGGGCACGATCTTACCAGTAAATGTAAAAATTTACGATCCCGGAGATAGTTTAATGCTTGATAATAATTATAGCTCTAACAATATTACGGTTGATAATATGCCTGATTTAGCAGTTGGTCTTAGCTATACAATTATTGCTACGGATAATTGTGGCAATAAAGACACTATTCAACTTTCGCCGGTTATTGGCTATTTAAATCATGCTCCGCAAGTGATCACAAAATGTCCGGGATCGGCATGGATCAATGGTTCAGGAAATATTCAAACATCTGTTGTTTCTAATATGGGTTCTCTTACCGTGCGTATTATTAAAAAAGATGGAAATAATTTATCGCCGCAATTAAATCCTGATTTTGTAACAGATTCGGTGTATTTGTTTAATGATCTTGGCCCCGGGTCTTATATATTAAGATACAAAGCTAACGATGGTTGTAATGTTTATATTTATGATACTGTAACCGTCCCTGTATATCAATATCCCAATTTAGAAAGATCATCGGCTTACCAGTGTGATATAAATGGATTTAGTGTGGGGGTTGTAGCCTCAAATGGTGTAGGTCCGTTTACTTATGAGATAATAGGAAGCACCCCGTCAACTCCATCTATTATTGCAGGGCCTCAATCTGATCCCGTTTTTAATATTGATAATGGGACTGATTATTCATTAATCAGATTAAGGGCTTTGGATGCCTGTGGTAATGCTACTTTAAGCGATGCCAGTGTGTTGCCATTGGCTAATAATGGAATTATTGCCAGTTTCAATTGTTTTGAACATCCTACTACTTTAAAGGTAGATACTATATTTAATTCTACTTATTCCTGGTACAAGAAAGATAATGTCACTTCTACTGATAGTATATTTATCGGTTCTGGTTTCAACTATTATATTCCTTCTCTTACACCAATTGATACCGGAATCTATTTATGTCATATCATGGTCAACAATGGTTGTGTGAACAGATACTATTACTACCATCTCAATGGTGATTGTTATACTGTGCTTCCGGTAATGTTAGTTGAATTATCAGGAAAATTTATAAATGAAAATGTACAATTAAACTGGAGTATTACAAATGGTGAGGATCTTAAAAATATAATAGTAGAAAGAAAAAATACCAATAATATTTTTATAGAGATCGGTAATTTAAATGCAGGCTTATTCACAGGTTTAAATCAATATCAATATATAGATAGCAAGTCTGGTGATCAAAATTTCTACCGACTTAAACTTTTGAAAAATGATAATTCTTTTACGTATACAAATATTATTTTTCTTAAAAAAATAAGTAATTCGGGAATTATTATTTATCCTAATCCTGCGAAAGATATTTTGAATATTGATTTCATTCATTCAAATAATCATGTTTATAAAATCACCTTGATGGATATGCTCAATCAAAAAATAAAAGAAATCGTTTTCAAAAATGAAAACGGAAATAAATTACAGATAAGAAAAACCAAAAACATCAGTAGTGGAATTTATATTCTAAGGTTTATTGATAAGAATACTAATGAAGAATTTTCGCAAAAAGTGATTTTTAGAAATGATTAATTGATCCCCCGATTTTATCTTCTTTATCCTGAAATGTGTATAAATATTTTTGTAGAATCTCTTGCAAGTAAGGATTTCGCGTACTACTTTTGTTTCCAACTTACAAGAAAGCACTATACTTACCTGCCTATCCTCTGAATTTCCGAAAAGATATTATTTTTTCAATAAAGTTTTAATTTGATAAAATTAAATGTTGTTGATTTTTCTCAACAATAATTTTGAAAAGAATAGAGATAATTTCTAATTTGATCCCTTTCCATTGCATTTCCGTTAATAATGCAAAATCCTCTATAAAACGGCGCATCCATTTTCAGAAAAACCTTCTTAAAAAAATAGGGTACTAATTTTTATAATAAAAAATAAACCCCGATTTTTTAAAAAGCGTATGAATAAAAATGGCCTAAACTCTAAAATGTAATTTTATGGAACATATTTACTCAGCCTACACGAAAGTGATTAACGATGTTACTTTTTATTTCTTAAAAAAGTATATCACTTTCCCGGAATTTCAAGATATGCCTGAAGTATTAGATAGTATGGGAATGCATCGTGATTTCTATCGAGCTTGCGACATTGCTAAAATTTACGACGAAGGTATTGTTAATAAATTATTTGATGAATTGCATATTATGCCAGTTTCGGGAAAAATTATTCCGGGATATAATAAAAAATCAATCCCACATTCTTTAGGAAAAAATATCCAACAGGTAATTTTAAAATTAAGGCTTGCCGGAATTTAATTTATGGATATGTGTTACCAGGTCTGAATTTTAGTATTTAAATAATTTGATAGTTTGTTGATTATATCTGAATAAGGCATATCTGATTTCTTTTCTACTTTCAAGCGATAGGTTTAATTTGCATATATGCAATCATTCAACAAGCCGAGCCGGATAATTATTACCTGCAGCAAACGATTATCTCCTTTTCTACAACAGGAAGTAATTGAATTAGGATTTAAGATAAAAAGAAACTTTACTACTGGTATTGAATTAAACGGAACTTTAAATGACTGTATTCAATTAAACTTAAATCTTCGATGTGCAAGCCAGGTATTATATTCTCTAAAATCTTTTTCCTGCAGCACTCCCGATCAATTGTATGAAACTGTATCCCAGATTCAATGGGAATCAATCATTGAAAAAGACGGATACTTTTCTATCACTAGTAATGTGGATAATATTACCATTAATAATTCTTTATTTGCCAATGTAAAAGTGAAAGACGCAATTGTTGATCGGTTTAGAGATAAATTTAATGAACGTCCTGATTCAGGATCTGAATTAAATAAAACGGTAATCAATTTATTTTGGAAAAATGAAGAAGCTGAAATATTTATAGATACTTCAGGAGAAACTTTATCTAAACATGGTTACCGTAAAATTCCCGGAAAAGCACCTATGTTAGAATCATTGGCTGCGGCTACGTTGCTCGCTACAAAATGGGACCGGAAATCGCCATTTATCAACCCAATGTGCGGCTCGTCAACTTTAGCAATAGAAGCCGCACTGTTAGCAACTAATAGAAGGCCCGGATTGTTTCGTGATTATTATGGGTTTATGCACATATTGGGATTTGATAATTTGTTTTATGAAAAGGAAAAACAAAAATTATTGGCCCAGGTCAAAAATGTTCCTGAATTAAAAATTATTGCATCAGATATAAGCGAAGATGCTATTAATATTTCTAAAATAAATGCCGGCGCAGCGGGTGTAGCCGACTTAATTGATTTTGAGATTTGCGATTTTGAGGAAACGAAGGTTCCGGAAAATGAATCCGGTATTGTTTTTTTTAATCCGGAATATGGTGAAAGATTGGGCGATGAAATTGAATTGGAAGAGACTTATGCCCGTATCGGAGATTTCTTGAAGAAAAAATGTAAAGGATATACAGGTTATGTTTTTACCGGGAATTTTAATCTTGCTAAAAAGATCGGATTAAAAGCTAAACGAAAAATTGAATTTTATACCAGTAAAATTGATTGTCGTTTGCTGGAATATGAACTTTATTCCGGCACGAAAAGAATAGATAAAATTTCATAATTTTTTGGTCAGAATAAAGTTTATTTCCTGGAGGAGATGAGCTAAGAAATGAGTCTTATTCTTTTTGGGCCTGTTAAGTGTTTCCTAAATCAAAAAGCTTTATTCAAGTGACCATTCGTTTTTTTTTAACTTGCCTCCCTAAATTTATTTGAATGAAAAATATTTTACTCATAATTAATATTGTTTTAATCGGGTTAGTAGGTTATTTGTACTATTTGCATTTTCATCACAGCAAAGCGAAGATTATTCAGGAAGTCAAGTCTTCTATTGAGAACAACTTAAATCAAAAATCCAAAGTTGCTTATATCGATCTTGATTCTTTACAAAATAATTATATTTATTATAAGAAAATAAAAGCAGAATTTGAGCAAAAACAATCTGCAGCGAATGATGAAATAACTTCAATGCAAAAAAAATACCAGGCACGGGCTGTGTAGTTACAGCAAAAAGCTTCATCGATGAACCAAAAGGAACAGGAAAGTGCTATGCAGGAAATGAATAAAATGCAACAGGATCTTCAAGCCCGAAAACAGGGAATTGACAATGAATTATACAATTATAATTCAAAAATGAAAGAAGATATTTTAACCCGAATTCAGGATTTTTTGAAAGAGTATAATGCTGATGGAAGATATTCTTATATATTTTCTTATGAACCAGGATTTATGTTTTACAAAGATTCCACATTAAATATCACTACTGATGTAATTTCAGGATTAAATCAAAAATATTCTGCAAGCAAAAAATAATTTGCTTCAAGAAATTTCAAAATATATATCTTCAATCCCATTATTACTAAATGGGATTTTTTATGAGCCAACATGCCTCTTCTTTTAAACCAAGCCTTAGGCTTTTTGATGCTACTATGATCGTGGCAGGTTCAATGATCGGTTCGGGGATTTTTATTGTTAGCGCCGATATTACCCGAAATGTGGGAAGCGCAGGATGGCTTATTATTGTTTGGTTGCTTACGGGCTTTATGACACTAACGGCTGCGCTTAGTTATGGAGAATTGAGCGGAATGTTCCCACATGCTGGCGGGCAATACGTTTATCTTAAAGAGGCATATAATCCATTAACTGGTTTCGTATATGGCTGGAGTTTTTTTGCAGTAATACAAACTGGAACTATTGCTGCAGTTGGGGTAGCTTTTTCAAAGTTCGCAGCTTATTTAATTCCTTCAATAAGTGAAACCAATTTTCTATTAAAAATAAGTACCGGGGTAAATGATACAGGCGTACCCACCTTTTTTACAATAAGTGCAGCGCAAATCATTTCTATTATATTAATCACTTTTCTTACCTGGACAAATACCAAAGGTGTAAAAGGCGCCAAATGGATTCAGAATATTTTCACATCTACTAAAATTCTTTCACTTCTCGGATTGATTATTGCAGGTATCATTTTCTTTAAACCTGAAGTATGGCAGGCTAACTGGACAGATGCTTTTAGTATGAAAAAATTATCCGCAACCCGCGGAATGGAAGGAGTTGTAGGCGCTGGAGTTTTAGGGGCTATTGCAGCGAGTATGGTGGGTTCTATTTTTAGTAGTGATGCCTGGAACAATGTAACTTTTATAGCTGGTGAAATAGAAAATCCAAAACGGAATATCGGGTTGAGTCTCTTTCTGGGAACGCTAATTGTGACAGTTGTGTATGTGTGTGCCAACCTGATGTATGTGGCTGTGCTGCCATTGCATAATTTGGCTTTTGCTCCACAGGACAGAATTGCCGTTTCAGCGGCTAATGCTATGATGGGAAATGTGGGAACTTATGTTATTGCAATTATGATTATGATTTCAACTTTTGGCTGTAATAATGGATTAATTCTTGCAGGTGCAAGGGTTTATTATAGCATGGGAAAAGATGGATTATTTTTTAGAAAAGCAGCAACACTCAATAAAAATTCAGTTCCCGGTTGGGCACTTTGGGCGCAGTGTATTGTAGCTTCGATTTTATGTCTTAGCGGTAAATATGGGGATCTGCTGGATATGATTTCTTTTGTAGTGGTGATATTTTATGTACTCAGTATTGCCGGAATTTTTATTTTAAGAAAAAAAAGCCCCGAAGCCGAGCGGCCTTACAAAGCGTTAGGCTATCCGGTACTGCCGGCAATTTATATCCTTATGGGAATATCTTTTTGTATTTTACTTATCATTTATAAACCTGAATTTACCTGGCCCGGATTGATTATTGCTTTACTTGGGATTCCCATTTATTATATTATTTCCCCTTCAAAAATTAATTCTAATATTGAAAAATGAGTATAGATCTTGATAAATTGTTTTCAGATATTTCAAAGATGAAAGTCGCTGTAATAGGTGATGTGATGCTGGATACGTATTGGTGGGGAAATGTAGAAAGGATTTCTCCTGAAGCGCCTGTTCCCGTTGTTTTTGTTGGCAGAAGGGAACAACGAATTGGTGGAGCCGGTAATGTGGCTTTAAATGTGCAGGCGCTGGGTGCCTCAGTTGCTTTACTTACTATTTTGGGAGATGATGAAGATGGTAGTCAACTCAGGCAACTTCTTCTGAAAAAAAATATTGATACCCGTTTTATTCTCGAAAGTAAAAAACGAATTACTACGAACAAGATCAGGATTATTAGTCGCAATCAACAAATGATGAGGCTTGATTCTGAAATAATAAGCGATATTGATGAGAATGATGAAGAAAAGTTGCAAAATCAAATAGAAAAATTCATTTCATCTGAAAAGCCTGATGTAGTCATTCTCGAGGATTATAACAAAGGCATACTTACAAAAAATATTATTACCAACACGATCTCATTTTGTAATAACAATAATATTCCTACGACTGTTGATCCCAAAAAGAAGAATTTTTTTTCATATCAGAACGTAAGTCTTTTTAAACCTAATTTGAATGAAGTTGTGGCAAGTCTTAATCTGATACCAGAAGAAATATCCCTGGATTTACTTTCTGACATTCATTTGCAGTTAAAAGAAAAGTTAGATCATTCAATCTCGTTAATTACTTTATCTGAAAAGGGAATTTTTTACCAGGAAGAGGATAGTAAAAATATGATCCCTTCTCACAGAAGAAATATCGCAGATGTAAGTGGTGCAGGAGATACCGTAATTGCTGTGGCTTCATTAGTGTATGCTGCTACAAAAGATATTAAGCTGGTTGCAGCGGTCGCTAATATTGCAGGAGGCATAGTATGTGAAGAAGTAGGTACTATCCCAATTAATAAAGAAAAATTAGTGGAAGAATGTAAAAAATTACTAGGCGATGTATAAATCCAAATTATAAAAAAATTTAAAAATATAGTTTGAACACTGTTTCAATAGCGTTCATAAAATAGAATATTACATGAAAAAAATTGCATTAATTGTTGCAGGAGGTAATGGGACAAGAATGAATAATGAGATACCTAAGCAGTTTTTGTTATTAAATAATAAGCCAGTTTTGTATTATGCTATTCAGACATTTTTAGATGCTTATGAAGACATGGAAGTGGTTCTTGTTTTACCGGAAGAGCATATTGGTAAAGGGCAGGAGATCATTGATGGATTTTTCGATACATCCAGATTTAGAATAACAGCGGGGGGAAGAACGAGGTTTCATTCTGTGAAAAACGGACTTTCTTTATTAAAAGACGATGAAGCCATTATTTTTGTGCATGACGGAGTGAGGTGTTTATTGACCACAGACTTGATTAAAAGATGTTATCAGGCAGCATTGGAAATTGGTATTGCTATACCTGCCATTGCCTGTAAGGATAGTGTAAGATTGCTTACCGAGAATGGTAATGAAATATTAGACAGAAGTAAAGTGAGATTGATACAAACGCCACAAACTTTCCATAGTAAGATTTTGTTGACTGCCTATGCGATTGATTATAAAGATCAGTTTACAGATGAAGCAACTGTGGCAGAAGCTTTTGGCTTAAAAATCAACTTAATAGAAGGCGAAATTAATAATATTAAAATAACTACACCAGAGGATTTAATTATCGCTAAGTATATTCTGAATTCAAATTAATTTCATCAATTACTGACTATCTATAAATAGAAAGAGTAAGTCAACTTATATTTCAACATTCTTACTTTTTTTCGACACCTTCAGATTCCACCAATAGGTGAGTTTTAGCATCAATGCCCTATTTCGAACTGAAAATGGAGCTGGCAAATAATTATCAGTATATACTATATAGAGATCTGAAGCAGGGTTGTATCTCCACTGGAACCTTGTATTCAGGTTAATATTGTTGAGTTGCTCAT
The DNA here is from genome assembly GCA_030706605.1 of Bacteroidota bacterium. GTDB lineage: Bacteria > Bacteroidota > Bacteroidia > Chitinophagales > Chitinophagaceae > Ginsengibacter. The sequence continues at coordinate 60,722 of JAUZOE010000004.1, read as the reverse complement.
TGTACTGTACAAAAGTATTAAAAAACAGTTTGTTGGTCATGGTTACATCTATCTTTGGACCTACAAGCCAGAATTTTGTATGGTTCCATGGAGCAGGTAAACTAATATCATTATAGTTCACATTGATAGCCATACTCACATAAGGTTGAAATCGATAGCCAACATCTGCTATAATATTGTATCTGCTTCCATTAGCATAGTATCCGCCAAAGCGGGTTGAGAGTCCATAGGTAAAAAGACTTTTGGGTTTTGAAACAAAATCTGATCCCCAGGCATACCAGCTATGTTTTGTGCCGCGGGCCAATGTGTCTTTTTTAAAATTAGTAGGATCAAATGGCTTCTGTAGCTCTACATAATCATGAGATACCCAGGCTGTAAAAAGGCTTTGATTGCGGAAGTTAAAATTATATGTCAGATATCCCTGATCATCAGTTTTTCGGAATGATTCGTTGGTATACAAAGTATAAATAAATGTGGGACCATGTGATAAAATTATTCCACCTTTTGGAAAGAAAGAGTAACCAGCCTGGGGATTTATTTTGAAGTATCCATTTCGTGGTACATAACCTACCTCTGCATTGTAATTTTTACCTACGTATTCATGTTCCCAATACAACAACCATCTCCGGCTATTATATTGCAGGTGGGCTGCATGTACAAAATCATTTTCGTTTTTACCGGGAGTAAATGATTTTAATACCATTGCTTTTCCTGTCCACATATTATTAGGTGAAGCAAGGTTGTATTCAAGACCTACATTCCTGTTATATTCGGAATACACTTCTTTGCTGGAATCTGTACCTGGCTTATAATGCAATGATTGTTTATTAACAAAGATCATCCCAATGTTTGATCTTGAAAAAACACGGCGTTGAATTGCTGCAACTGTAAAGTTTTGTGAAGGTAATCCTTGTGAACTTACTTTTCCGGTTTGCATATCCATTGCACCTATTCTCCAGTTTTTATCAAGCCTGCCGCTTACCCGTGCACCATAATTTATGGGAACACCCAAGCCAATCCGTCTTGAAAAAAATGGGCGGATCGAAGCATATCCAAAGTTGGCAAATAAGTCCCCATTCACTAAAAAGAATTGCCGCTTTTCAGGAAAGAACAATTCATAACGATCCAAATTAGTTACTTGTTGATCAATTTCGACCTGTGAAAAATCCGGATTAACTGTAAGGTCTAAATTGAGCGAAGAGTTAATAGCAATTTTAGCATCTACCCCAATATTTTTACTATACTTTGTCGGAGTTCCATTTTCATGATCTTTGCTTATGCCTCCCAATAAATATGGTATTATTGAGATATTGGCACCTGAAGGAGGGGGTGGCTCATCCCAAATAAGGTTCCCGGTATATGCTAATGCCGAAGTGGTGAACTGTCGTGACATTGGAGCCCAGGAACTTTTCTCTGATGATCTCAAGTCATTGCGGCTGAAATTGATGCCCCATGTATTAACCCCATTTTTATATTGTAAGCTTGAGAAAGGAATTGCCATTTCTAATACCCACTTGTCCGTATAGTTTTTTACTTTGGATGTCCATTTATTATCCCAGTTTAAATCTACTTTTTTGCCTTCATACATGGTTCCGTCCCATTGAGCACCTGCAGCATTAGCCCCGAAAGAAAAACCATTAGTAAGATCATTGAACGGATCAATGAACACAATAAAATTATCATTTTTCTGAAATGCAAAGTCACGTCTTAATGATTCTACAAAATAATGGCCGGGAAGATTTTTATAACAGACTGCTAAAAGGTAAAAGTTATGATCATCATAACACATCCTTACTTCCGTTTTTACATTCGCAAGTGAAGTGTCCATCGGAAGTACCATAAAGAAAGGGGATGTAGAGTCAGCAAGTTTCCAGGCTTTGTCATTCATTAATCCATCTACTTTTATGGGTGTTGAGGTTCTGTGAATATGTAATTGAAAAGCTTCATTATTTTTTTGTGCAACTCCTTTAAGAGAAATCAGGAATAGGTAAACAGTAATAAAAAATACTATCTTGTTAGTAACCTTGATTGAACATTTTTCCAATACAAACTTTTTTAATGATATTTTTAATTTAATTATCAATAACTCCTGTTCTTCATAATTTTTAGATTAAGCTTTGAACAAGCATTTTTCCTGATAAGATTTTCGCTCAATGATAAATTCGATAATCCTTACCATATTGGCGAAAGATATTTATTATTTTTTTTACCGTCAAAATTCCTTTTCCTGGTACTGTGATTTTGTAATTATTATGAATGGTTTCATTCAGCGATATGTTTATTACATATTGTTTTGCTGTTCAGTTTATAGCAACATCTTTCATTGTTTGATTTTAGGTATTAGTAAAATATTTGATCTGCTTCCTACCTAATGAGAGTTGGAAGAGTCAATGAATAATCGTATGTTCAGCCGATTGGCGTTATTATTTACGATAACCCGATTCACTAATTGCAAAACAATTTTAAATGAACAATAACCAATTTCCGGATTTTGAAATACCTGAATCCTATTTAATAATATTAAGAAAAGCAGCCCGGAATATAAAACTAATTGTCTTTGCTATAATTATATTAATAATTGCTTTTGGCGCTTTTTTCCAGATAGAACCCGAAGAATTGGGTGTGATAACCCGCTATGGAAAATACTCAAGGACGGTAGAGCCGGGATTGAATTTGAAGATTCCATTTTTAGAAAAGCTTTATAAGATTCCTGTAGAAAGACAACAGAAACAGGAATTCGGATTTCTTACAACCAGCGCAGGTGTACAATCTTCTTTTTCCAAAACCGACACTAAAGGTGAGTCACTGATGCTTACAGGTGACCTGAATTTAGCCGATGTAGAGTGGGTAGTTCAATATAGGATAGACAGCCCCTATAATTTTCTTTTTAAGGTCCGTAATCCTGAAAACACCTTGCGTGATATTTCTGAAGCTGCCATGCGACAGATAGTAGGAGACCGTACCGTAAATGAAGTACTAACAGTAGGCAGGACTGAAGTGGCTGATAAAGCGCAGGTACTTATACAGAAATTGATTACAGAATACTCGCTTGGTATCAAAGTAGACCAGGTGGTGCTGCAGGATGTAAATCCGCCCGACCAGGTAAAGGCTGCATTTAATGCGGTGAACCAGGCCCAACAGGAAAAAGAAACCCTGATTAATGAGGCAAGATCAGGCTATAACAAAGTGATCCCAAAGGCGCGTGGGCAGGCAAAAGAAACGATTCAAAAAGCAGAAGGTTATGCGCTGGAAAGGGTAAATAATGCCCAGGGCGAGGTGGCCCGTTTCGATGATTTATATAAAGAATATATTAAGGCCCCCGAAGTAACCCGGAGAAGAATTTACCTTGAAACGATGAGTAAAGTATTACCTCAGCTGGGGCAGAAGATAATAACTGACGAAGGCGGAAATAATGTGTTGCCGCTACTTCAAATGAAAATGCAAAACGAGCAAACTACAAAGACCACAAAAGATAATTAATTATGGCAAAGAAGAAACTCCTTATATCCATCGTACTATTGATCGTGCTACTTGTGGGTATTTCACAAAGCATATATATAGTAAATGAAAAAAAACAGGTGGTGATTACGCAGTTTGGCAAGCCTGTTGGCCATGCTATTACTGATGCAGGCATTAAATTTAAAATACCTTTTATCCAGGATGTCAATTTTTTTGACAAGCGATATCTTGAATGGGATGGAGACCCCAACCAGGTGCCTACAAAAGATAAGAAATTTATTTTTGTAGATACTTACGCCCGCTGGGAAATTACAGACCCGCTTCAGTTTTATAAAAGGTTAACAAATGAACGTGGAGCGCAATCACGTCTTGATGATATTCTTGACGGCGAAACGAGGGATTATATTGCCAACCATAATATTGAAGAAACAGTAAGGAACAGTAACCGGATGCCTGTATTAACGGATACGCTAAGCGAACCAGTAAGCGATTCATTGGTACATATAAAAGTAGGACGTGAAAAAATAGAACGATTGATTCTTAAAACTGCCAATGAACGGGCTTCTGACCTGGGCATTATTATTTTGGATTTTCGGTTTAAAAGGCTCAATTATGTGCAGGAAGTACAGGACCAGGTTTATAAAAGAATGACCAGTGAAAGATTCCGGATTGCTGATAAGTTTCGTTCAAAAGGGCAGGGAGAGGCGTCAATAATCAATGGAGAAAAGGAACGCGAACTAAAATTGATTCAATCAGAAGCTTTCAAAGAAGCAGAGCAAATTAAAGGTAAGGCTGATGCCCGGTCGGCATCTATTTATGCGGATTCTTATAATCAATCTGAGAAATCGAGAAATCTTTATGCCTTTTTAAAATCAATGGAATCTTTTGAAAAAACCTTCGACGATAAAACTTCTCTTATCATCTCAACCAACAGTGAATTTTATAAATACCTGAAATCTATGAAATGATAGTTTAAGTGTGTATTATAAAAGATGGTTTTGACAGTGATTTGGGAATAAGTAACCTATTTACAGGTGGTGAATCTTCTCAGGATTTTCTCAAAAAGAACATATCAAATTTATAAGGCGTAATATCTTATAATAGATAAATAACTTCATTCTTTCTTAAATTAAGTCCAAGAAATAATCCTTAAATTTAACCCCTAAAAAATAATCAATTATGAAATACAGAACTTTTGGCAGAACCGGCTTTCAGGTGAGTGAAGTAGGTTATGGTATGTGGGGAATGGCAGGGTGGACAGGGTCTGAAAGCGAAGAAGTGAATAATGCACTAGACCAGGCTGTGGAAATGGGTTGTAATTTTTTTGATACTGCATGGGCTTATGGTGATGGCCTTAGTGAGGAAATTTTGAATGCACTGATAAAAAGATATCCTGATAAAGAACTCTATGCAGCTACAAAAATACCACCCAAAAACCGTATGTGGCCATCAAAGCCGGAATATTTGCTAAAGGATGTTTTTCCGGCAGACTATATAATTGAATACACTGAAAAAAGTTTAAAAAACCTGGGAATAGAAACTATAGACTTACAACAGTTTCATGTGTGGGATGATGGCTGGGCTCAACAAGATGACTGGAAAGAAGCCATCACTAAATTAACACAGCAAGGAAAAGTAAAGGCATGGGGTATCAGTGTCAACAGGTGGCAGCCTAACAACAGCCTTCAAACCTTGGAAACAGGTTTGATAGATGCAGTACAAGTGATTTATAATATTTTTGACCAGGCACCAGAAGATAAACTATTTCCGTTATGTCGCGAGCTGAACCTTGGCGTGATAGCCCGTGTGCCTTTTGATGAAGGAACACTTACCGGCACAATGACAAAAGAAACCACCTTCCCGGCAGATGACTGGCGGTCTACTTATTTTGTTCCTGAGAATCTTAATGCCAGTATAGACCATGTTGAAGCCCTGAAACCGCTGTTGCCGGAAGGAATGAATTTGCCTGAAATGGCACTTCGCTTTATTCTAAACAACCCCACTGTGTCAACAGCAATACCGGGTATGCGTAAACTGAAAAATGTGATAGCTAATATGTCTGTAAGTGATAGCAAGGAATTAACTGCTGATTTATTGAAAGAATTAAAGAAACACCGCTGGGATAGGGAACCTACTGAGTGGTCTCAATAATTCATTATATATCTCCATCCCTTTGCGAATAGGTACTGATTTTTAATAATCAGTAATTATTGAATGTATATATCAGGTATCTGTACTCTTCTAAATTGACTTCTGGTCATTGGGAAATATCATATTTTATTAATGTTATAAGATTTTTCTTCACTACTTTATTATATATTAAGTTTCAGAACTTATCATAATTTGATTGCTTATAATGTAAAACACATTAACTTAGAACAACAAAATCAAACTATTGAATAAAGAAACAAAACTTGCCATCATTGAAGAGGACCCATGGCTGGAACCATATGGTCACCAGTTAAATGAGCGATATGAACGGTACCAAAGAGCGCGCAAAGAAATTGAAGAGTCAGAAGGTAGTTTACTTGATTTTGCCAGGGGCCATTATTATTATGGTATCAATTTCGATAATGAAAAAAACGGCTGGAACTATAGGGAATGGGCTCCAAATGCTCATCAGCTTTTTCTTACCGGAGATTTTAATAATTGGGACAGGACTTCTCACCCGATGAAAAGAAATACAACTGGTGACTGGGAAATATTTCTTCCTTATGAAGATTATAAATATTCGTTTGTGCATGGTAGTAAGGTAAAAGTACATGTCCAAGCAAACAACGGTTCCATTGACAGAATCCCGGCATATATCAGAAAAGTAATACAAGATCCTCAAACCTATGATTTTTCTGGCCAGTTATGGTTTCCTGAACCTTTCAATTGGACAGATAATAATTTTAGCCTTTCAGAAAATGTTCATCAACCTATTATCTATGAATGTCATGTAGGTATGGCGCAGGAATATGAAGGTGTTGGAACTTACAGGGAATTTGCAGACAATGTATTACCTAGGATAAAAAATGGTGGTTACAATGCGATACAAATGATGGCTATAATGGAACACCCTTATTATGGGTCATTTGGCTATCATGTTTCCAATTTTTTTGCCCCTACATCAAGGTTTGGTAATCCTGAAGACCTGAAATACCTGGTTAATAAAGCTCATGGAATGGGCATTATAGTAATCATGGATATCGTCCATTCTCATGCGGTAAAAAATCTTGCCGAGGGCTTGATTGAATTTGACGGATCCGATAATCAGTATTTTCACAGCGAAGGAAGAGGTTATCACGTTGGCTGGGATTCTAAATTATTTGATTATGGAAAATGGGAAGTAAAAAAATTCCTTCTTTCCAATGTGCATTACTGGCTGGAAGAATTTCATTTTGATGGTTATCGATTCGATGGCGTCACATCCATGCTCTATTTTCATCACGGTAATACCTCGTTCGATAATTATGATAAATATTTTGATGATGTAGATTGGGATGCAGTTACTTACCTGCAATTAGCCAATGATGTAATTCATGAATTTAAACAAAACTCCCTCTCTATTGCTGAGGATGTAAGTGGTATGCCGGGATTGTGTCGTAAACCTGGAGAAGGTGGATTTGGATTTGATTTTAGGCTTGGTATGGGAATACCCGATTTCTGGATTAAAACGCTTAAAGAAAAATCAGATGAGGACTGGGACATCAATGAAATATGGGACGTATTAATCAACCGGCGTTACAAAGAGAAAACAATTGCTTATGCCGAATCACATGACCAGGCACTGGTAGGAGACAAAACAATTGCTTTTTGGCTAATGGACAAAGAGATGTATTTTCAAATGCGGGTTGAGGATCCTAGTCTTATTGTTGACCGTGGAATTGCCTTACATAAGATGATTCGACTTATCACAATAAGCCTGGGAGGGGAAGGGTATCTTAATTTTATGGGGAATGAATTTGGTCATCCTGAATGGGTTGATTTTCCAAGAGAAGGAAATAGCTGGAGCTATCAATATGCGAGAAGGCAATGGTCGCTGGCAGACAGAGAAGATCTGAAGTATAAATATCTTGCCAATTGGGATAAGGCCATGCTCAAAATCATTATAGAAAATAAAATCCTAAGTGCATCAAAAGCCAGGCAGATTTCGATGGATACTGATAATAATGTAATCGTCTTTGAAAAAAATGATCTTGTTTTCATTTTCAATTTCAATCCGGGCAGTTCCATCTTCGGGTATAAGTTTTGGGTACCCCAGAAAGGGATATATACCATTATCTTAAATTCGGATAAAAAGAAATATGGAGGCTTTGACAGAGTAGACGATAATATTAATTATCCTACGGATGAAGATCAACGGGTAAGTATTTATCTTACTGCAAGGACTACTTTAGTGATGAAGAAAAAATATTTATAACCAAACCGAGTTTCACTTTCTTCTTCTGTCTTCATGATTTAATATTTTAAGTATAAACATATTTTATTTTAGAAATAGAAAACTGTTTATAAGTTCAATCTAAAATATTGGGCATGATCAATCAAAATGTTCTTTACCCGGTAAGATTAATTGGTAACTATAGTATCCTGCCAGTTTCTGGTAGGATACTATAGTTTTTTTATTTTGAACTATAATAATTTAATCTTTTAGCCCAAGGTATTTTTTTACGGCGTTATAATCTTTCCAGTTAATAGCAGCATTTCTTCCGGTGGAAACGCCTCCGGGAATAATAATATAACGAACCTGAAAATAATTGTATCCGTTAGACATATAGGAACTTGCATCATAATTAGAAATTAGACCAATTAACTGGGGGAGAAAATAGGGATTTATAATAAGGGTGATCGACTGGCTATTGAATGCAAAATTAAAAGGTTCAGAAGTAGGCAAAGGCACTACCTCTTGCCCATTAGTGGAATCGCTTCCTAAATTTAAATAAACTTTTACTTCCCCACTGTTGATAATTGAAGCGGTCAGCATGTTTGCAGTGATTCCTGCATACCAATTAGTGTCAGGCAGATTTCTTTGGTAAAATGTATCATTTAACCAAGGGGAATACATGACATTAGCAGTGCCGGTAGCACCCGTAGCACCTGCTGCACCAGCTGCGCCAGCAGGTCCAGTAGCGCCAGCAGGTCCAGCAGGGCCTGTCTTTGAGCAGGATGCGGTAATTAATATTATTGCTAATAATAAAAGACAGGGAATTGTCAGGAATTTTTGTTTCATAAAAGTTAGTTTAAAATTTTTTTATTGATTTTTTGAGTGCAATTTTTATTAAAGTTAACTATATATAATTCTATTTTTTCTTGTAATTAGATATAAATTTATGCTAATTCTTAGAAAATAGAACTCAAATAGTCATGATATCTTACTATTCCAATCTCTTGGAAGCAAGCTAATAGGTTAGCTATTATTCGAATTTTGACAAGAAGGATGCGAAAGCATCAAGTTAATAAAAGTTGAAATTACATGAACAGTCAGAAAATTGCAACACATATAAATAACGTCAAAAATTATAAATTACTGAATTTTTTAATTTGGAAAAATTCCCTGAAATAAATTGAACTTAACAAGTTGAAAAATTTCTTCTTAAATGAAAATACTAACTTTGCATCATTAAATAATTTATTATGATTAAAACCGGCAACACTGTAGTGAGCATATATACCGAAATGACACCGAATCCTGAAACTATGAAGTTTGTGGCCAACAAGCTACTTTATCCTGGTAAAAGTGTAGATTTTCAAAATGAGGAAAGCGCTTCAGCTTCCCCTTTAGCAATGCAATTATTCTCATTTCCCTTTGTTAAATCAGTTTTTATTGCAAGTAATTTTGTTACGCTTACCAAAACAGATGATACAGAAGATTGGCAGGATGTAATTCCTTCTGTAAAGCAATTTTTAAAAGAGTATTTAGAGGAAGGAAGTGTGGTAGTGAATGAAGAAAAATTGGCTACAAGAAAAACAGAAAGCACTAATATAGTAAGTGCAGAGGACGATGATGTAGTGAAAAGAATTAAAGAGTTATTAGAAAATTATGTAAAGCCTGCGGTAGAAATGGACGGTGGGGCTATTCAGTTTCTAAGTTATGAAGATGGCATAGTAAACCTGATGATGCAGGGAAGTTGTAGCGGGTGTCCTTCTTCTATGATTACATTAAAAGCTGGAATTGAAGGAATGATGAAACGCATGATACCTGAAGTAAAAGAAGTAGTGGCTGAATCCAAATAATAAATATTTAATTTAGAGTAGTGAAGCATTTCGAAAGAAATGCTTTTTTTATTAATGGATTTTTTCCCCTGCAAAAACATTCAGTAATTTATAATTTTTGACGATACTTCCATTTGTGAAAATTGCCATTTATAATTGAGGTAAATTTGTAATTATTGTTTTATTAAATCAGCAAATGATGATTAAAAATGATATTTTCCAATTAGCTATTTATGTCTTTTCCGGGTTTTTAATTGGCTTTGTATTTCATAAATGGATAATGCCTGTGCTGGCAAAACTGGCAGCTAAAACGAGATTAAAATCAGATGATCTTATTGTTAGCATTATCAATAAATGGATAATTTCATGGTTTGTTGCGTTGGGTCTTTTTATAGGCTTAAAAAATATTGAAATAAACGATAAGTATCATACTTGGTTGCAAGATGGATTGGTGGTTTTTTATCTTTTTTCTTTAACATGGATTGCGGCCAGGATCATTTCCGGAATGGTAAAAATAAAAGCTTCTGGAACTGATGCTATAATACCTTCTTCTTCTATTATAGGTAATATTATTAAGATCATCATTTACTGTATTGGATTACTGATAATACTTCAATCACTCGGCATCTCAATCACTCCGATACTTACTGCTTTAGGTGTAGGTGGTTTAGCTGTGGCTCTCGCTTTGCAGGACACACTCTCTAATTTATTTGCAGGCTTACAAATTATTGCATCAGGTAAAATCAATCCTGGTGATTTTGTTAAGCTCGATTCAGGGGAAGAAGGATTTATACAGGATATCACCTGGAGAAGTACTACTATTAGAGCAGTAACGGATCATATTATTATTGTACCTAATTCTAAAATATCGGGAATGATTGTTTCCAACTTTTATTTACCACAGCATGAAGTTACTTTTATGGTAGAGGTAGGCGTAAGTTATGATAGTGATCTAAAATTTGTTGAAAAAGTAACGCTGGAAGTAATTAGACAAACACTTAATGAAGTGGAAGGAGGTGTAAAAACCTATGAACCTTCAATTCGTTTTTTCGCATTTGGAGACAGCAGCATTAATCTGAAAGCCCTTTTGAGGGTTACTGAATATGTTTATCAATATACGGTGAAGCATGAGTTTATAAAGCGTCTTCATGAGCGATATGTGCAGGAAGGAATTAATATCCCTTTCCCAATCCGAACTATTTATATTAAGAAAGAAGATGCATAAGTGAACTGAAAAAAGCCAGATAAAATTTGTTTCTTTTAAAAAAACATCTCACTGATAATTAAAAAAATATTTTTGTATGGTCTGCAACATAGAAAGTGTGACTTTCTAAAAGGAGAAGCAAGAAGAACGATTATACTACTTTCAACAAAAAATAATTTTTCTTTCCTTTTTGAATTAATAAATATTTATCGTTTAAAAGTTGGCCGATATTAATTACTTCATCTACAGATGTGACTTTTTCTTTATTAATAAAAACACCACCACCTGTAAGCATTTTTTTGGCTTCCCCTTTGCTGGAAAATATTTTGGAATCTGCTAATAATGTGATAATGTCAATATTATTGATTTTATTTTTTTCAATTTCGATAGCTGGCACTCCTTCCATTACCTGTAACAATTGTTCTTCATTTAATTCTTTTAGTATTTGAGCAGTATCATTGCTGAATAAAATGGAAGAGGCTTTTATTGCAAACTCATAATCACTCTTTGAATGAACAAAACAGGTAAGTTCTTCTGCTAATTTTTTTTGTAAAATTCTTTCTTGTTCATTACCTGTATGCTGCTTCACGAGGTCATTGATTTGATTCTGAGTGAGGAAAGTAAAAACCTTTAAAAACCTTTCTGCATCTGCATCTGCAGTATTTAACCAAAATTGATAAAAGGTATATGGTGAAGTTTTTTCAGCATCCAGCCAGATATTTCCTTTTTCGCTTTTTCCAAATTTACTTCCATCTGATTTTGTTAATAAGGGGCAGGTAAATGCAAAAGCCTCACCGCCGTTTTTTTTTCTTATTAATTCTGTGCCGGTTACTATATTTCCCCATTGGTCACTACCTCCAAATTGGAGTTTGCAATTTTTGTGGGTATAAAGCCAGTAAAAATCATATCCCTGAACCAGTTGATAAGTAAATTCGGTAAAGCTCATTCCATTTTCTCCGTCCAGGCGTTTTTTTACACTGTCCTTGGCCATCATGTAATTAACGGAAATATGTTTCCCTATATCACGAATAAAATCAAGAAAAGAAATGTTTTTGAACCAATCGAAATTATTAACCATTTCCGCTGCATTAGGTTTTCCGGAATTGAAATCAATAAATTTACCCAATTGCTTTTTTACTGCTTCTACATTGTAATTAAGCACCTCCGTACTCAGCAGGTTTCGTTCTTCACTTTTACCGGAGGGATCACCAACCATTCCTGTGGCGCCACCTACCAGGGCAATAGGCTTGTGCCCGAATTTTTGCAAATGCGCCAATATGACTATTGGAATGAGGCTTCCTATATGAAGGCTGTCGGCCGTAGGATCAAAACCTACATAAGCACTGGTAAGTTCCTTACAAAGCTGCTCTTCTGTGCCTGGAATCATATCCTGTACCAGGCCTCTCCATTTTAATTCTGCTATTAAATTTTCCATAAAATGGTTCAAAAATAGTGCAACAAAACAAATAACACTAAAACCTTTTATTAATTTTCATTTCTTTATTGCCGGTAAATTGTTAAGGAGGCTAAAATTCCTAATTGTTTCCAACTTTTATTCTTACTGTCGGGAATTAAAAATTTTCCGAAAAAAATATTTAGTAGGGATTCAATTAGTGAAAGCATATGAAATTCATTTTAAAATTGCTGTAAGTTTTGCTTAATTTTATTGAAAATTGGAAGCTTTAAATACAATATTACTAACTGACATCCGTTTTAAAGTGCCGGAAGGCTGAATAATTCAAACAACTGATCTTTCCCTAACATGAGAATTTCTCAACTTATCAAAATTTTATACCTTTTGTTATTACCATGCATTGGGTTTTCACAGTTTCGAAAATATTCGAATGAATTTTTAAATATTGGCGCGGGTGCCCGCGGACTTGGTATGGGTGCCGCTCAGGTGTCATCTGTTTCTGACGGCACGGCTGGTTATTGGAACCCTGCTGGTCTTACAGGCGTTCAAAATTTTCCTTCAATTAATTTGATGCATGCAAGTTATTTTGACAATATTGGCAAATATGACTATGCTAGTGTGGCTATTCCTGTTAATGATAACAAGCGGACGATAGGTTTATCGATTTTGCGTTTTGCTGTAGATGACATTCCCAATACGCTCTTCTTAGTAGAGCCAGATGGAAGTATCAATTATGGAAATATTACTACATTTTCTTCGGCAGATTATGCTTTTCTTTTTTCATTTGCCCAGAAGATAAAAGATGATGATGACGTAAAAACCAGTTTTGGTGTTAATGCAAAAATAATTTATCGTAAAGTCGGTCATTTTGCCACAGCATGGGGTTTTGGTTTTGATGCCGGGTTTAAAATGCAAAAAGGCAGGTGGGGGTTAGGAATTGTTGCCAAAGATCTGACTACAACCTTTAACGCATGGTCTTTTAATTTTACTGAAAAGGAGCAGGAAGTGCTATATCTTACCAAAAATGATATTCCAGTGAAATCTACGGAACTTACTGCCCCCCGTTTAACGTTAGGTACTTCATATAATTTCAGGTTAGGATCTTCAGTAAATCTTTTAGCCGAAGCTGATTTTGATTTTACTTTCGATGGCAGGAGGAATACAATAATCAGCGGAGATCCTGTCAGTGTGGATCCGCATGCAGGTCTTGAAGCTTCCATAAAAAATGTATTTTTTGTAAGGGCCGGGATTTATAATTTCCAAAAAGCACTTGCGGATGGAGATACTACTAATCAGAAACGGGTTTGGATTTACCAGCCTAGTCTAGGAGCGGGTTTTAAAATCAATAATGTAAGTATTGATTATGCATTTTCTAATCTTGCCAACCAATCTAATCCTTTGTACACACATATTTTTTCATTGAAATTTGATTTGGATAAGAAAGAAAAAAAATAAGTTTTAACATAGAATCATGAAAAAATTAGTATTCATATTATTTACTTTCATTTCAGCAATTGGCTATGCTCAGCCTTATTCCAACAGCTGGATTGATTATAGTAAAACTTATTATAAGTTTACAATTGCCCAAAATGGACTTTGTCACATCAGCCAATTAACTCTTAATGCTTTGGGGTTGGGGAGTGTGCCAGCCGAACAATTTCAACTTTGGAGAAATGGAGAAGAGGTTACCTTATATACCAGTTCTACCACAGGGCCTTTGTCTTCATCTGGCTATATTGAATTTTGGGGTAAAATGAATGATGGGAAGATTGATACCAAACTTTATATTGCGCCTGATTATCAGCTTTCAGATCATTATAGTTTACAAACGGATACGGCAGCCTATTTTTTGACTGTAAATGCAGCAGGTCCAAATTTAAGATATACAGACGATCCCAATAATGTAGCTGGTACTACCCTGACACCGGAACCTTATTTCATGGATAAAAGAGGGGTTTATTTTAGATCCAAAATAAACCCAGGTAAAGCTAATGTTGTAACATCCAGTTATGTATATTCATCTTCTTATGATATAGGCGAAGGCTGGACAAGTGCTGATGTGTATCCCGGAGGTCCTTTGCAATATCAATTCAATAATCTGAATTTGTATAGTGGCGGGCCCACTGCTTCACTTTATTTTAGTGCTGCAGGCAATGCTTATAACCAAAGGAATATAAAAATAAAGTTTAATAATAATTATATTGATGATGAGTCAATGCCTTGGTTTACCTACCTGAAAAAATCAATAAATAATATTCCTCTTAGTTATTTTGTAAGTCCCAACTGGGTGCTGCTTTATTTTGAAAATTCATCAACTGAATCAACCGATAGATTAGTGGTGTCGAAAGTGGAACTAACCTATCCAAGCACTTTTAATTTTAATAATCAAACAGATTTTTATTTTGAATTGCCTGCTACTCCTGTTGGTAATTACCTGGTGATAGATAATTTTAATTATGGCACTACTGCCCCGGTTTTGTTTGACATTACATCTAATAAGAGATATATTGGCGATATTACTTCAACACCGGGGAAAGTGAAATTTGTGCTTCCACCATCCTCTATAACTCAAAGAAAATTTCAACTATCAAGTACGGCATCTTCAGTAATCAGAAACATCACTTCTCTGCAACAAAAGAATTTTATTAATTATGGAGTTACAGCAAACCAGGGAAATTATTTAATCATTAGCAATACTGCTCTTTTTACAAGCTCTAATGGAGCTAATAATGTAGAGCAATACAGGCTCTATAGAAGTTCTGCAGCTGGTGGTAGTTATAATGCAAAAGTGATTAACATTGATGAATTAGTAGATCAATTTGCTTATGGAATAAAAAAACACCCTTCTGCGATTAAAGATTTTATTCAGTATGCTGCTAATACTTTTTCTGTAAAACCTCAATATGTTTTCCTGATTGGGAAAGGGATTACTTATGATGATTATGCTATCCACCAAAATAGTCAATTTGCAGATAGGTTAAATCTTGTACCTACATTCGGAAGTCCTGCCTCAGATGTATTATTATCATCTCCTTATGGAAGTATAGTACCCAGTATTCCTATCGGAAGACTTTCTGCAGTATCGGGTGATGAAGTTGGCAATTATTTGCAAAAAGTAAAAGAGTATGAACTGGCGCAAAATTCAACAATACAAACTTTAGCTGAAAAATTGTGGATGAAAAATGTGGTACATATTGCAGGAGGCCGCGAAACTTCTGAGAATGATTTGTTTTCATATTATCTGAATCAATATCAAGGCATTATTGAAGATACTTTATATGGCGCGCATGTAGAAACTTTTTCCAAAACTTCAAATTCTGCTGTACAGTTGATTGCCAGCCAAAGAATTAATGATTTGTTTAATGAAGGGATAAGTATTCTTTCCTATTTTGGACATGCATCTGCCAATGTACTTGAATTTAATCTAAGTGATCCCAGCGCTTATAATAACCAGGGTAGGTATCCTTTTTTCCAGGTAAGTGGTTGCTCTGTTGGTAATAATTATATTTACGATACTCTTCGGATTATTCAAAATAATTTAACCGTTTCAGAGAATTTTGTACTATCAAAGGAGAAAGGAAGTATCGGTTTTCTTGCAGACACACATTTGGGTATTCCTCCATTTTTAAATGATTACGATACACAAATGTATAACCAGATAGGAGTAGACAATTATGGCAATTCTGTAGGGAATGATATGAAAAATACGATCAGTAATTTGGGAGGGGCTAATCCAGGTTTAGATTTTCTTCCAAGAATTCATCTTGAGGAATTTGCTTTACATGGTGATCCTGCGATAGTGATTAATCCTCATGCTAAACCTGATTATGTAATTGAAGACCCCCAGGTAAAAATAAACCCTTCATTTATTTCTGTATCTGAGCCTAATTTTCTATTAGATGCCAAGGCCTACAATATTGGTAGGGCTATTAAAGATTCCATCACTTTTCAAGTAATGAGAACTTACCCCAATGGTAGTACAGAAGTGTTACTGCACAAGAGAATCAGGGGGATAGCTTATGCTGACTCCATTGAAATGAAAATTCCGATTATTTCTACCCGCGATAAGGGACTTAATAAAATTACAGTAACCATTGATGCGGATAATGAAGTACCGGAATTATCAGAAAACAATAATAGCGTAACGAAAGAATTTTATATTTATGAAGATGATGCCAGCCCGGCTTATCCTTATAATTTCAGTATTATTAATATAGCTAACCAAAAATTAATTGCTTCTACGGCTAATGCTTTTAGCCCGGCAAAAGATTATGTGATGGAAATTGATACAACCCAATTGTTTAATTCTCCAATTAAAGTTACTCGTACAGTTAATGCGCCTGGTGGAATTATCGAATTTACCCCTGGGTTTAGTTATATGGATAGCACCGTTTATTATTGGAGAGTAGCATCAAGGCCGGCATCAGGGTTAACTGAAGATTATCATTGGAATAATTCTTCATTTATATATATTGCCAATAGTTCTGTCGGCTCTAATCAATCTCATTATTATCAGCAATTATATTCAGATACTTTAAATGTACGATTAGATAGTTCCAGGCAATGGAAATTTTCTAAAGTAACGAATGTAATTGAAGCCAAAAATGGAGTATTTCCTACGGCTGCCACAGCAGCTTCTGATTATAGAGTAAGTGTAAATGGTGCGGATATTGCTAATAGTGTTTGTGGAATTTCTGGTATAATTTTTAATGTGCTTGACCCGGTAAGCCTAAAACCATGGCTTAATGATATCAACTCACCCCGGTATGGTAGTGATCCTGTGTGTGGTATTGATAGGATTGCTAACTTTCAATATAATATTCTTAGCCAGGCTAAAAGGAGAGCTGCAATGGATTTTCTTGACTCCGTGCCCGATAATTTTATTGTAATTGTAAGAAATATTTCCGGGACGGATTCTGCGTCTAATACTTATGCTGCTCAATGGGAAGCAGATACTACTGCCTTTGGCTTAGGTAATTCGCTTTATTATAAATTAAGGTCACAGGGATTTGTTCTGATAGATTCATTTTATCGACCCCGTTCGTTTATTTTCATGTACCAAAAAAATAATCCTGATTTTCTACCCAATTTAATTTTTTCAAATGGTATATCTGATAAGATAGATCTTTCTCATCAACAAGTAACTCCTGACACTTTAGGATATATTACTTCTCCAAAATTTGGACCGGCTATATCATGGAAAGAAATGCATTGGAGAGGAACCAGCCTTGAATCCAATTCAAAGGATAATCCTACTGTTCAGATTATTGGAGTTGATAATTTGGGTAATAGTACTACCTTATTTAATGTAGATAAGGCTCAGCAAGATGTAAACATTTCTTCTATAAGTGCAGCTCAATATCCATATATACAGTTGAGGATGAGGAATATTGATAGCGTCACACTTACGCCATATCAATTAACTTATTGGAGATTAAATTATACTCCGGCCCCTGAAGGTGCTCTGGCTCCTAATTTATTTTTTACCACAAAAGATACTTTGGAGCAAGGGGAAATATTGCATTTTGGTATCGCCTTTAAAAACATCAGCCCACAGGCATTTGACAGTATTAAATTAAAAATAACCGTTATTGATGCTAACAATGTCACTCACGTTTTATCATTTCCCCGACAAAAACCGCTTATCAGTGGCGACACCATTATGCTTAAGTTTGATGTAGATACCAAGGATTATCCGGGGGCAAATACATTGTACGTGGATTTTAATCCTGATAATGATCAACCAGAACAATATGTTTTTAATAATTTCTT
The DNA here is from genome assembly GCA_030706605.1 of Bacteroidota bacterium. Classification (GTDB taxonomy): domain Bacteria; phylum Bacteroidota; class Bacteroidia; order Chitinophagales; family Chitinophagaceae; genus Ginsengibacter. The sequence goes on along the minus strand of JAUZOE010000004.1, from coordinate 42,678 downwards.
GTACAGGAATTTTTATGTGAATCCTGATAAATATAATCCTGTATTGGATGTAACTTTTGATGGAATACATATTTTAAACAGGGATATTGTTTCTTCAAGGCCACATATTCTCATCAAGCTAAAAGACGAAAATAAATTCCTTGCATTGAACGATACTTCACTTTTAAAAGTGCAATTGCGTTATCCTGATGGATCATTGAAAACATACAATTTTGATAATGATACCTTGAAATTTACCCCGGCCAATTTAACGACTAGCGAAAATACTGCAACCATTGATTTTTCTCCTTCCTTAAATGGAGATGATGCTGAATATGAATTGATTGTAACTGGAAAAGACGCAAATGGGAATAAGGCAGGAGACTTAAACTACCAGGTCACTTTTAGGGTTATCAACAAACCTATGATTTCTAACCTCATGAATTATCCTAATCCATTTACCACTTCTACTGCATTTGTATTTACAGTTACAGGATCGGTAGTGCCGCAAAATATCCGGATACAAATATTAACTATTACCGGTAAAATCATCAGGGAAATAACAAAAGATGAATTAGGACCCTTACATATTGGAAGAAATATTACTGATTTTCATTGGGACGGTACCGACATGTATGGCCAGAAAGTGGCCAATGGAGTTTATTTATATCACGTACTTACCAATCTGAATGGTAAATCGTTAGATAAGTTTACAGATAATGGTGATAATACCGATAAGTATTTTACCAAAGGATATGGAAAAATGTATTTAATGAGATAGTGCGGATGAAGTATTTATTATTAAAAAAGCTGTTCTTTTTTGAACGGCTTTTTTGTTGGTGAAAAAAATGAGAAAATACAAAGTTATCTTTGACTACAAATGAAATATAAATATCCCATTTTATTATTTGCATGCTTCATTGTTTTTTTGTTGATCTATAATCCAGCAAAATTATATTTTTTAAGCGATGATTTTGATAGTATACTGATAGCTCAAAAAAATGCTAACATTTTACATTCTTTCAGACCACTGTCTCTTTTAAGTATAAGGTTGGATTATTTAATTTGGGGAAATAAAGCAGAAGGGTACCATTTTACCAATATTTTATTTCATCTTTTATCAACTGTAGTACTATATGTTTTTACAAAACAACTTTATTTAAAAATTTTTAATAGTGCTGAAACAAATCAATATGCTTTTTTTACATCCGTATTTTTTTTATTTTATCCATATCACAGCGAACCATTATTCTGGATTGTAGGAAGAGGAGGCCCTTTGTGTGCTTTAATGTCATTATTAAGTCTTCATTTTTATTTAAAAAAACAGGAAGGTTTTGGCACTTATTTCCTTTCTTTATTCTTTTTTATGGCAGCAGTATTATCGTACGAAGCTGCCTGGATTTTGCCTCTGATTATTACAGTAATTTCTTTAATATTTGCGTGGAAGGATAATTGGAGCAAAGAGTGGAAATACATATTCTTATTCTGGACTACATTTATGGTGTACTTATTTGTCCGTTTTTATCTCACAGACCAGTTTATCGGTTCCCCTTATGGCACTCATGCCGTTTTATTTTCAGGGGCTTTTTCTCAGATCAGGAATTTTGTGCTTTTGGTGAGCCGGTCATTTATACCACCTGCAAAGAATTCTTCTTTATTTCTTCTTTATTTCTTGGTGTTGGGGGTATTTTTATTTTTTATTTTATTTAAGTTAAAAAAACATTGTAATGTAATACTCAAGATCAGTATTCCGTCTTTTATCATTTCTATATTGCCCGCAATTCCTTTTGGCATAGATACACATGATACGGAAAGCGAAAGGCTTCTTTATCTTCCTTCAGTTTTCCTTTCTATATCTCTTATATTAATTTTAATATTACTTTTTAAAAAGCAATTCCTTGTTATTTTTAGTGTACTTCTGATTGCTGAAATTTCTTTTTTATTTTATAATTATAAATCTTTTGAAACCAGCAGCAGAATAGCAAACCAAACAGTAAAAGCATTTTTCTCTTTAAGGAATTCTGATTATTTATATTGTATCAATCTACCTTCACAATATAGAGGAGCTTTTATATTTCGTAATGGATTTCAAAGTGCTGTAAAACTATATACAGAGATTAAAAATATTACTATATTATCAAAAGCAGAGATAGAAAATCCGCCACCAGGTAATTATAATATTGATTACTTTGAACTCAATAATGCCTTAGAAAAAGGATTGATTGATTCTGGTAAAATCAAAGTACATACAGTTATTTTTAATTGGAAAGAAAAAGAGTTGGATGTTTATAAATAAAAAACTCCGTGATGAAATTTTTGGATAAATATTGTTTAGAAAATGAAGTCAGTATTGGCTAATACGGAAAGGAAAAATTAAATCATTAGTAAATGAAAAATAGTTTATACGACCTAATAATTATAGGCGGCGGCCCGATCGGCCTCGCAGCAGGCATCGAAGCAAAAAAAGCAGGATTAAATTACCTCATCCTGGAAAAAGGGGCATTGGTTAATTCTTTATATAATTACCCGGTAAATATGACTTTTTTTAGCACCAGCGAAAGACTGGAAATTGGAGACGTTCCTTTCGTAAGTAATAATAATAAACCCACCAGGAGCGAAGCTTTAGAATATTATCGTCGGATAGTTACTTCTTTTGACCTTAATATTCATCTATTTGAAAAAGCCGTTGAAGTAAAAAAAACAGGGGACCATTTTAAAATAATTTCTTCTAAGGCTACCTATGAAAGCCTGAACATAATTGTTTGTACAGGCTTTTATGATATTCCTTACCTATTAAATGTGAAAGGGGAGAATTTGCCAAAAGTTAAACACTATTATGATGACCCCCACTATTATGCTTTTCAAAATGTCCTGGTAGTAGGAGCAGCTAATTCTGCTATAGATGCCGCTTTAGAAACATGGCGAAAGGGGGCTAAAGTAACTATGGTTATCCGTGGAAGTGAAATAAGCGATCGCGTAAAATATTGGGTAAAACCTGATATTGAAAACCGTATTAAGGAAGGTTCTATTAAAGCCTATTTGAATTCAGAGATTAAAGAAATCAGGGAGCATGAAGTAGATATATCGACACCCGAAGGAATAGTGACAGTGGAAAATGACTGGGTACTTTCTATGACGGGTTACCAACCTGATCTCAAATTTCTCAAGAGCATGGGAATTAAAATTTCTGATGATGAAGTTTGTAAGCCTTCTTATGATGAATCGAATTATGAATCTAATATAGAAGGAATTTATCTTGCAGGTGTTATTTGCGGAGGCATGAATACTCATTTACTTTTTATAGAAAACTCACGGGAACATGCCCAAAAAATAATTAATGATATTGTGAAAAACAATAGAATAAACCAAGGATAAATTTTAATTCAATTCCTCTTTGTCTTTTTGCAATATATTTTTTAAACGTCGTTCATTGACTACATAAGTAAAGTGTGTAGAAAAGAAACCGATAATAATTGATAGGGTAACAAAAATGTAGATCAGGCTTGCACCACCGGTTTCCCATAGATTAGTAAATAATTTGGTAAGAAAAAAGATTACCAGGAATGAAACTACAGACCAGGCGAAAGAAAATAATAAATAATATTTCCATTTAGGGCCGCTTTTTTGTTCCTGCCAATTGTTGATAAAATGTTTTTCTGAATTAGTAATCATTTTTTATAGTTCCTCCTCGTTTATTATCTTTTAGCTGGGTATTTAATATTTTTTATTGAATCTTAAATTAAAGATTCATTCTGCCATCATTTCTTTCACCACCTCAATTATATCTTCCACATTAGGTTTACTAAAATAATCTCCATCGCTTCCATAGGATGGTCGATGTGCTTTTCCTGTAAGAGTGCGGGGAGACACATCAAGCCAGCGGTAACCTCCCTGTTCTTCCATTACTTTATTAAACATGTAGGCAGAAGCGCCACCAGGCACATCTTCATCTATAAAAAGAATTCTATTTGTTTTCTTTAGAGAATCCAGGATTGAATGATGAATATCAAAAGGTAAAAGAGTTTGTACATCTATTATTTCGCAACTGATATTCATCTGCTCCAATATTTGTGTGGCTTCCTGTATTATGCGTAGTACAGAACCATAAGAAACAATAGTGATATCCTTTCCTTCCTTTATAATTTCAGGAATTCCCAGCGGCACCCTGCATTCAATTAAATTTAAAGGCAGTTTTTCTTTAAGCCGGTAACCATTTAAACATTCTATCATCAAAGCGGGGTCATTCCCTTGCAATAAAGTGTTGTACATTCCTATTGCTTGTGTCATATTTCTTGGCACACACACATACATACCACGAAGGGCATTGATGACCATTCCCATAGGTGAGCCACTATGCCAGATGCCTTCAAGCCGATGACCACGTGTGCGCACAATAAGTGGAACACTTTGTTGGCCTTTTGTGCGGAAATGAGTGGTACATACATCATCACTCAATGGCTCTAAGGCAAATAATAAATAATCCAGGTATTGTATTTCTGCAATGGGACGCAAACCCCGCAAAGCAAGTCCGATTCCCTGTCCTATGATACTTACTTCGCGAATGCCGGTATCAAAAATTCTTTCTTTTCCGTATTTATCCTGTAAACCGCTGAAGCCTTGATTTACATCTCCGATATGGCCGAGATCTTCACCAAAAGCGATTACTTTTTTGTTATGTGCAAATAATTCATCAAAATACCTGTTGAGAATTTCAAATCCATTTTTCGTTGTTGTATCTTCATTGTATTGTATAGCAACCGATTCAACTTTTAAGGCAGATTTAGGTCCTTCATTATACAAAAGTGTATTAAATATTTCTTTATTTATTTCCCTGAGATTTTTGTAAAATGTTTTAATCTCAGAATCCTGGCCTGGGGAATTAGAAAGATTGATTGCGGTTGCTAATGCTTTCATCACATCTCTCCGGTCGGGATCACGTAGTGAAGATAAATAACCAATTAATTTTCCAATTGCATCGTTAGTTTCTTGTTTCCCGGAAATTTTTTGTAGCAAGTTTATTGTTTCACTCACCTGCTCTTTTATTGGATTTATGTATTTTTCCCAGGCCTGTTTCCGACTATCTTTTACTAATATTTTTGCTTGGGTTTCTATTTCATCTATTTCACTTTCTTCAGCAAGTGCATTGGCAAGTATCCATTCCCGCATTTGCTTTTTGGCATCCCATTCTCTTTCCCATGCAAGCCTTTCAGGGCTTTTATAACGTTCATGGCTACCTGAAGTTGAGTGACCCTGAGGTTGAGTTAATTCTTCTACATGAAATAATGCAGGAGTATGTGTTTCCCTGATATTTTTAATTGCGGTTTCCAATATTTCGCACATGCCTGCATAGTCCCATCCTTTCAGTTTATAAATATTGATACCATTGGTATCATCTTCCTTTTGTAATCCGCTCATAGCCTCAGAAATAGATGACTTTGTAGTTTGGTATTTTTTCGGTACAGAAATGCCATAACCATCATCCCATACAAATACGGCAAGAGGAATCTGCATAACGCCTGCGGCGTTTATAGTTTCCCAGAAATGTCCTTCTGAAGTTGCAGAATCTCCAATAGTACAAAAACAGATTTCATTTCCATTTTCACTAAGGTCTTTTAATACATGAAGGTCATTTACTCCTCTAAATACTTTTGAGGCAAAAGCCAGGCCCAATGCTCTTGGCATCTGTGACGAAGTAGGAGCTATATCAGATGAAACGTTTTTTTTATGAGCAAGATCAAGCCAATTGCCATTTTCATCAATAAATTTTGTGGCAAAATGAGCGTTCATTTGGCGGCCGGCACTAAACGGGTCATTATTAATATCAGGATCCGCATATAGTTGTGCAAAAAATTGTTCAACGGTGGCCAATCCTGATGAAAACATAAATGTTTGATCACGATAGTAACCAGATCTGAAATCTCCGGGCATAAAAAACTTTGCCATTGCCACTTGCGCTACTTCTTTGCCATCTCCAAATATTCCAAACTTGGCCTTGCCTGTAAGTACTTCTTTCCTGGCAAGTAAACTCGTTTCCCTGCTAATGCAAACCACTTTATAATCCTTTAAAACTTCCTGCTTAAATTTTTCAAATGATAGGTTGTCTAAAAGATATTCCTCGTTTATTTGGTCTGTATTCATGAAGGCAAAAATATTGAATAATTGATGAATGTTAAAAAAGCCTAAAGTTAACCACAATTTGCAACTGTTTCTTTCGTTTTAGTATCTTTGAGAACGTTTAAATATAGTAAAAATGAAAAAAATATTTGCCATTATTGCCTGCATTTCTTTTTCAATGGCGATTTTTGCTCAAACTAATTTATCCAATGTAAGCAAAAAATCAAAAGTTGACAAAAAAGTTACTTCTGATTCAAAAGTTGCGTCTCCAAATACGACGTTAGTAAATCAGCCTTCGGTACCTACAGAAAGCCTTTCTCTTGTAGAAAATGAATATGATTTTGGAAAGATTCCACAGGGCAAGCCTGTAACTCATGTTTTTGAATTTACTAATACAGGTGCCACTCCTTTTGCGCTTGATAATGTACAGGCAAGTTGTGGTTGTACTACTCCTGTATGGGATAAAGATGTTGTAGCGCCGGGGGCAACTGCAAAAATTACCATTGGTTACAACGCGGCAAATGAAGGCCCTTTCACCAAGCCGGTTACCATTACATATAAAGGAAATCTTGTAAAACAGATTACTATTAAAGGAGATGTTTGGAAAACACCCGTAACTTCGGCACCTGAAAATACTGCAATAAATTCTTTAACAAACGAACAATAAAAAAACCTTAAAAAAAACTACAATGAAAAAATTATTACTGGTAGCACTTGCTTTATCATCCACCACTTTATTTGCACAGAAAAAAGCAGATGATATTGCTAAAATAAATATTGAAACTTATGATTTTGGCAAAATAAAACAAAACGTTCCGGCAACTGCTACTTTTGTAGTTACCAATATTGGCAGCGAACCCTTGCTGATTGACCAGGCAAATCCTACATGTGGCTGTACTATTTCGGACTATACTAAAACACCCATAGCACCGGGAAAAACAGGAACTATTAAAGCTACTTATAATGCTGCTGCTTTAGGACATATTGACAAAACACTGACTGTAAAATTTGCTGGCGCAGATGATATAAAATTCATAAAACTTACTGGTGAAGTTGTTTCTCCTGCTGAATTTACGGCTAATGATACTAAGAAAACAGAAAAAGGTAAATAATTGGTTCTAGCCCCTCAACTGTTATATATATAATGGTCTTAAAATTTACAACCCCGTATTTCACGGGGTTTTTTGTAGTTATTATTTTTAAACCTCTATTGGTTATTATTTATTTATTTGTATTGCATGTAAAATTTATTCATTAATGGCGCAGGCTGTATTTGATTATACACTGCTTCCAAAAAATAAATAAGCTAAAAGAATAGAAGTAATAATCCCTACCAAATCAGCGAGTAACATGGCACCTATCGCATAACGGGTATTCTTTATAGAAACTGCGCCAAAATATACAGCTATTACATAAAAAGTAGTGTCGGAGGTGCCCTGTAACACAGAAGACAATCTTCCGGCAAATGAATCGGAGCCATAGGTGGTCATGGTATCTATCATCATACCACGGGCGGCACTCCCACTTAAAGGTTTTATGAAAGCAGTAGGTAGTCCGGCTACAAATCTTGTGTCGGTTCCTAAAAATGTGAAAAAACTTCTCATACCATCAATAATCACTTCAAATGTACCGCTGGTGCGCAGCATACTAATAGCTACCAGCATTCCTACGAGATAAGGGATAATGCGAACTGCAACATTAAAGCCTTCTTTGGCACCTTCGATAAATGCACCAAAAATGTCTATTTTTTTATACAAAGCGCCTAAAACGATCATAAAGAAAAGCAGTAAAATCAATCCGTTGCTGAATATTCCTGAAAAAGTTTGCACACCGCTAAAACTCATTGATTTAAGATAAATAACCAATAGGGAGATTATGGCTGAAATACTCAAAACCCATAATAATATAACTGGTTGAAAGATGTTTATTTTTTGTTTGAATGAAACTATCAGCATGGCAGCAATTGTTGCTGTAAAAGTTGCAATCATGCAGGGGATAAATATATCAGTAGGATTAGTACTATGCAGGGAAGCCCTGATAGCAATAATACTTACCGGTATTAATGTTAAGCCTGATGCATGCAAACAGAGAAACATTATCTGCGAATTGGAAGCAGTATCCTTATTGGGATTAATCTCCTGCAAACTCTCCATTGCTTTTATCCCGAAGGGAGTAGCCGCATTATCAAGCCCTAATAAGTTCGCTGAAAAATTCATTACCATGTGGCCCATAGCCGGATGATTTTTGGGTAATTCGGGGAATAGCTTTGAAAAAAATGGTCCGATTATTTTTGATAAAAGCCTTATGCCTCCCGCCTTTTCGGCAATACTCATAAAGCCCATGAACAATGCCATGATGCCGATGAGATTGATGGAAATATCAACTGCTGTTTTTGAAGTTGATATGATGCCATCGGCATGAAGCTCTTTATAAGAAATGTAAGCACCACCCGGATTTTTGCTGTATTTGGTAGTACCATCCGTATAGGTTTTCCCACTTTGTAAAGTTTGCAAAATAGCAGCAGACATGATGGAAGTGTCAGCAATTTGAGTTTGAGAAGTATCGCCCGCTTTTCCAATTACCATCCTGCTATACATATCAGAATTACCTTTGATAAAAACGCTTTGAAAAGTTGCTGCTAATATTGCCACAATAATAAAAGCCGCCCATATTCTGCTTAATGCCATAAAAAGAGATTGTAAAAAACTAAGATAAGGGATTTATGGGTGCCATGAATTTGTTGATTCAATCATTTATAATTTAATTGCCTAATTCAGTTTATTAAATACCATTCTGCTGAATGGCTGCGAGATCGAAGCGGCTATTCCACAGTGTATAGGTAAAGAAAGCTATATGATAGCAGGCTTAATTATTTGCTATAACTAAGCAATGTGTTATAGACAGGAGAGGATTAATAGCGAACAGTCTGTATAATAGCTGATGAATATTTCAATGATGCCAGCCCTCCATAATATTTGGGGTTAAGAATGAGTTTTTATTTGATATTTCTTTTTTATCATTTACTTTGCTTCATTAAAAGAAAAGCCTGTTCATGAAGAATCTTAATTTCAAAAAAATACTCCCGCATTTAGTTGCTGTCGTTATCTTTTTAATCGTTGCAGTTGTTTATTGCAAACCTGCTTTACAGGGAAAAGTAGTATCCCAGCATGACATACAGGGATGGCGCGGCATGAGCCAGCAATCTGTGGAGTTTAAAGAGAAACACGGTTACTATCCGCTCTGGACTAATAGCATGTTTAGTGGAATGCCTGCTTACCAGATTTACTTAGACTCAAGAACCAATATTACTGTTGGATATGCACAGTATATTTTAACACTCGGCTTGCCTAAGCCAATCAATTTTTTCTTCCTAGCTTGTATTTGCTTTTATTTTTTGTGTGTGGTTGCAGGAGCTAATCCCTGGCTGGGTATTATGGGAGGACTTGCATATGCTTACTCTACATTTGACCCGATAATAATAGCCGTAGGACATGATACTCAAATGATGTCGCTGGGGTACGCCCCGGCAGTAATAGCAGGATTATTATTACTTTTTAAGAAAAAATACTGGGCAGGTTTTGCTATTACTTCTTTATTTTCTGCATTACTGATTATGCAAAACCATGTGCAGATTGTTTATTATACTTTATTGATTACAGTAATTTTGGTCATCGCATTTTGTGTAAAAAGCTATAAAGAAGATCAATTAAGTGCTGCTTTAAAAAGTGCTGCTCTGGGGCTTATGGCTGGAGTTTTAGGTTTAGCCTGCAGCGCTGTAACAATGATGCCCACTTATGAATATGCAAAGGAAAGTATGCGGGGAGGGAGATCAGAACTGACATCCAATATAAAAGATAATAAAACAAAAGGAGGTCTTGACAAGGATTACGCATTTCGGTATAGTTTTGGTTTTGGCGAAACATTTACATTCATGGTTCCGGGCCTATATGGAGGAAGTAATGGCGGTGATGAATATACTGCCCCTACGAAATTTACTGAAAAATTTTCAGAACTTGGAGTTCCTGAAGACCAGGCAGTTCAATATGAAGATGGGTATTCTTATTGGGGCGACCAACCCATAACTTCCGGTCCCGTTTATCTTGGTGCCATAGTTTGTCTTCTTTTTATTTTCGGAATGGTATATTTAAAATCGTGGTATAAATGGTGGCTGCTTGCTGCAAGTGTTCTGGGTGTTCTCCTTGCCTGGGGAGCGAATTTAAAAGGGCTTAATTATTTCTTATTTGACCACTTGCCTTTTTATAATAAATTTCGTGCGCCAACCATGGCACTTGTAATTCCACAACTTTGTTTTCCTCTTGTTGGCGTGCTTGCCGTAAGTAAATTAATAAAGGAAAAAAATAACGTTGCCGAAGTATTAAAAAAACTGAAGTTCGCAGCCATCATTTCAGGAATAATTTTGGTATTACTTGCCGGGTTTTACCTCACGGCATCATTTAGCGGACCTGGTGATAAAGGGTTAAAAGATAGTATCAAACAAAATGTATTGCACCAGGTACCTGCAGGCCAAAAAGCGCCACCTCAGCTTGAGCAGCAAGCAGAGACATTAAGTAGCGGGGTAGTCAGCGCCCTACGTACAGATCGAAAAGAACTTATGGGTAGTGACCTTTTAAGAACGTTGATATTAATGGGTCTGGCTGTTTTGGTGATGGGTTTATTTTTAAAGAAAAAAATATCGGCAACAATTATGGTTGCATCATTAATCCTCTTTACAGGTTTCGATTTGCTAGGCATAGCCCAACGATATTTAAATTCAGAAAAATTTGTAGATGAAAGTGATTTTGAATCAGCATTCATACCCACCGAAGCTGATTTGCAAATCATGAAAGATCCTGACCATGCTAATTTCAGGGTGTTTAACCAAACCGTAGATGTGTTTAATGATGCCTCTACCTCTTATCATCACAATTCTGTCGGGGGATATCATCCGGCAAAACTTGCATTGTATAATGATATCATTACTGACCAGTTGAGCAAAGGAAATATGGAAGTATTTGACATGTTGAATACAAAATATTTTATTGTTCAAAATCCACAAACCGGGAAACCAATGGCACAGAGAAATCCCGGAGCTTTTGGGAATTGCTGGCTGGCAAGTGGAATAAAATATGTAGCTAATGCCGATGAAGAAATGGCTGCGCTGGACCATACCGACCTGAAAGATACCGCAGTGGTAGAAAATAAATTTAAAGCACAGGTATCACAATCACCAGTACCCGATTCTTCGGCATTTATAAAATTAGATGAAAATCTCAATGATAAGATAGATTATACTTTTCATAGTACTACACCGCAATTTGCAGTATTCAGCGAAGTATATTATCCACGTGGGTGGAATGCATTTATTGATGGTAAAAAAGCTGATTATATAAAAACAGATTATGTGCTGCGGGGAATGTATGTACCGGCAGGTGATCATAAAATCGAATTCAGGTTTGAGCCTTCATCTTATACTAACGGCAGAATGATAAGCATTATCGCCAACCTGATAGTGATGTTGATTTTGATTATTACAATAGTATTTTTTATAAAAAGAAAAGATAAACCCGATGCACATTTGCTATAGCAGATTAAGCGGGTTAAGATAAAATTGAAACAAATGGTTATTGGAAACGGGATGATTGCCAATAGGTTTATGGATTATAAAAATGATGAAGAAAGAATCATTTTTGCATCAGGAGTTTCTAATTCAAAAGATACTATAGAACAAAATTTTTTAAGAGAGTTTGAATTACTGGAAAAAACAGTAAAAGAAAACCCCTCTAAGGTGTTGGTTTATTTCAGCACTTGTAGTATTAAAGACGAAGATTTGCATAATGCCCCATATGTAATCCATAAAAAAGCAATTGAGGAATTTATTAAACAAAATGTTCCAAAATATTATCTGTTGAGGGTGTCTAACCTTGCCGGCATATCCAACAATCCATACACTTTACTCAATTATTTTATTTTCAATATAATTCAAAATCATCCTTTAACGCTTTGGGGAAATGCATACAGGAATATTATTGGCATGGATGATATGTATTCTATTGCAAATTATATTTTACATGAAAAAGATTTTTTGAATACTACCATTAATATTGCCAATCCTGAAAATTATCCGGTTCCGTTTATTATTGAATGCATTGAAAAACATCTTAATAAAAAAGCTATTTGTATAGAAGTCGACAAAGGTGATAATTATCACATCAACATTTCTGAAATAGAGCCAATCATAAACCAACTCAATATTAATTTCAATAATGATTATCTTCCTTCATTATTAAAAAAATATTATCATTCAAAATGACTTACCGGCAAGCAATTTTGAAGCGGAAGGCTGAGGCTGTATTTGCGTATCCATTTGTGTTGTTGGGGAAATTATTATCACTATTCTTTCCTTTAAAAACCAAACACGAAATTTTTATATTCTGTCCTTCTGCAGATATTGGCGGGGCTAATAAAGTGAATGCAGATTTATGTAAATGCTTTGCCAATAAATCGCCTTTAGTTATATTTTCCAAAAAACCTAAGAACAATGAATTTCTTACTCTCTTTCAAATTGAAGGAGTGCGCATTATTGACCTGCACTATTTCATTGATAATAAATTATATCATTTTGTGAATTTTTTTTACCGGGGAATTATTTCATCATGGATCAATAAAGGTGGTAAACCTGTTGTAATAGGAGGTGAAAGTTTATTTTTTTATAAAGTGCTTCCATACATAAAAAAAGAAGCAAAATTGATAGAAATTTCTCATTTAAACACCTGGTTCAATTATACCCAGTCATTTGTAAAAGATATTGACATAAGAATTTTTAGTACCGTCAAATTAAAAAGAGATGCTGAAGCAATATATAAAAAAAATAATTTACCACGTGAATTTTATTCACGTTTGATTTTTATAGATAATATGGTAAAGATTCCTGAGCGTTTTGAAAATAAAAATCAGGATTTGGAAGTAGTATTTATAGGAAGAGGTTCGCCACAAAAAAGAGTTCACCTTATTGCAGCAATTGCAAAAGAATTACATGACCAGAAAAGTAATATTCATTTTTCATTTGTTGGTGATGTGGAAAAAATAATTAACCCCAAGGATTTTCCTTATTGTACATTTTATGGAAATGTAAGAGATAGAAATAAGATGGAAGACATTTATAAAGCCTCCGATGTTTTATTGCTTACTTCTGCTTTTGAAGGACTTCCAATTGCCATTATGGAAATGATGGCCTATGGTAAAGTAGTGTTATCCAGTGCTGTTGACGGCATACCGGATTATATTACCAATGGACAAAATGGGTTTTTATTAGGAAATAATCGGGATGAAGATAAAATAATAGAAGAAGGTATTTCAGTATTGAATAAACTCGCCGGAAACAAAGATTTATTAGAAGAAACAGGAAGAAACAGCAGGCGCTATGCAGAAAAACATTTTAGCGGAAAAGTTTTTTGTGAGAAGTATGGGAAGGTTTTGTTTGGGTAGGCATATTGTCATTTAAATTTTAATTATTTTAATGTCATTCTAATAATATTAGAAAAATAACTAAAGAACATGAAAGTTTTAGAAAAAAAACCGATCCACAATAATTTAAAAGGAATATGACGCTGAAAAGCATACATTTTAGTGATTTCTAAAGGTATATTTTCTTTACCAACATAATTAAAAATGCTGTCCTTTTTAGGAAGTTTTAAACTTCGTAGCAATCTCCACCATCTATCATAAAATGCGATATCATACAATTTTTTAACGCCTTTAATATTTAAGGCCCATAGGTTTTTTGAAAATAAATAATTTCTTAAAAATTCTAAATCCGGGTTGTTTGAACCTATTCCTCCTGCCGCAAAATTTGCTATTGTTATGTCAAGATATTTTCTTTTTATTTCTGGATTATAAAAGCACCTAATATTAAAATCCCAATCTGAAAATGTTTTATATTTTTCATTATAGAACCCAACCTTTTCATGAATTCTCCTTTTATAAAATATCGACTGGTGACATATATTTTGAAATAGAATTTTTTCTTCATTAAATTCTCCGTCGTACTTTTTTTTGAGAGCTAAACTATAAACATTCCCATAGAGGAAATCACATTCAAGGTTGATTTGATTTATAAAGATTTCCTTCAACACATTCTTATTGCAAAAGGTGTCGTCAGCTCCTAAAAAGTATACCCATTCTCCCGTGGCCATTTTTAAACCCTTGTTCATAGCGTCATAAATACCCTTATCAGGTTCACTTTTCCAAATAAAATTATTGGCTTTATACCCCCGAAGTATGGCTAAGGTGCCGTCTGTAGAGCCGCCATCAACCACTATCAATTCGATATTATTATATGATTCCCCCATTACACTTTCAATAGCATGCAGAAGGGTGTTGGCCCCATTAAAAACAACAATTATAACGGATATTTTTGGCTCCATTATTTTTTAAAAATTAAGTACAAAATCAGGTACGGGTAATTAAACGTACAATTTTACCCCATCTTCGTTTTCCTGAAATTAAAACAGCTTTTAAAAAGGGGATATTCTTTTTATTAAAATTTTCCGAAATTATTTTAGTCCGATGATGATCCAATAATTGAAAATAAGGCGAATTGTAATAAGGGTTTTTTGAATAATATTTTACCTGTTTCTGATTGGTTTGATTTACACAATTAAATTCATTCACTACCCGAAATTCTGGCATTTTATAATGATTACCATATTGAGAAGGCATGCGAAACAAGGTTACATTATATTTTATGGCGAGTAGCGATAATACTGATTGATCGAAACGATGTTGCCGGTATCCCCAAAAATTTTTTCCCCCACATACATTTTGCTTTTCAGTAACTATGCGTTCATCGCAACAGTAGTGGAGCCAATCTTCTACAAATCGGGTACTTTCAGGGCACTTTTTAAAAACAGAAAAAGAGGCATCACATTGCAAACCATTCCAGTATTTGCGGCTATCTGCTTTCATCAAAATAAATGCGTCCCTCTTTGTCCAAATCTTATTTTTAAGCGTTCCATTCGCGAATAATAAAATGGGCTGCGTTGCGCAAATCTCAAACAAAGGCGCAACGTTTCTGATAATTTCAATGCCAGCATCACAATAAACAACAATATCGCCTTCAGCCACTTTTTTCAATGTTTCTGAAATAATATAAGGCTTCCATATCCAATACCCAAGGCCTTTCGGATTCAAAAGCAACTTTTTATTCTCTTCAAAAAAAACGGTACCTTTAAGATCATCATAATCGTAAGAGGCCACTTCATTAAAACTATACTTCAAGGCAGAATCGTTTAGCCGCAAACGACTTTCTTTATAAAGTTTATTAGATAAAGTAGTAAGAACCGTTTTCATATTTTATAATGGAAAATTTGAAATAACCCCTACAGTATGCGCTCCTTCATGTTCCCCTACCCATCCATTTATTGAAAGAAGGTAAATATCTTTTATTTGATATTTCTTATCATACTTTTTTATGATCCTGAAAAATGCTTTTTTCATTTTCCCAATTAAATCATCCCAAATGATTACAAATTTATCATCTAACAGATCATATTTTACCAGCATTTCAAATTCAAATAATATTGCTTTTGAAGAATGAAGCGCATCAGAGAAAACGAGATTAAATTTGTTGCCTTGTAATTTTGCCCAGCTATTTTCATCCCAAACATCTGCACACATATAATCTACATTCATTCCTTTATAATCGAATTTCTTAAGTGATGAATTTGTTTTTTTGATTGAACCAGAAGGAGTAGACCATTCTTTTTTTTCCTTTAGTATTAGAAGTTTTTCAATTACGGGATTTATTTCCTCAATGTCAAAACCAGTGAATGTGGAATTATGTTGTGATTCAAGCAATTGAAAAAAATTTTTTCCGACTGAAACGCCTATTTCTAGATAATTAACTTTTTTAAAGTGCTTGGCAGACAAATAGACCATCAAGTCCGTATAGGTTGCAGAATGATTAATTTGTCTGTTAATGTCAGTTTTTATAAAATCAGGAACACCATAATTAAAAAATGACTTGCTAAATGCACTTTCATCAATCCAATTGTCAATCAATGATAAAGATTGACGATTTTTTTGGATTATTTCGTTCATCTCTTTTTCCTGAAATTCAAAATGTGGTTTAGCGACGGTAGCTTTCGTAAAAAAAAAATTAAAAATATTTTGCATCTGGGTTATAATTTAATTGCAATTCTTCCGGTATAATCAATTCTATTTAAAAAAATTTTCAGGTTTCGTTTTTCAATGAATTCGTCCACCGCTTTTTTTGATCCGCTCCAATGACCATAGTCATCAATTATTAATATCCCACCTGTTACTATTTTATCATAAAGTACTTCTAATTCATGCCTGGTAGACTCATACCAATCTGTATCCAAACGAAGTAAAGCAATTTGGCCTACCATAGGTTCTGGTAAAGTTTCTTCAACTTTTCCTTTAAAATAGAATAGTTTTCCCTCAGGATAATTGGTTTTTTTTAGGTTTGATTTTACTTCATCTAAGGACGAATAGCACCAAACATTATTTCCATCTAATCTATTTTCCTTGTTTAAAAGATCCTGGGCTGCTAAGTTGTCAATTGGACTAAAGTCTCTTTCATCGGGAGCAGACATCCCTTCAAAAGTATCAAACAGAAATAAATTTCTATCACTATCCTTCAACTGCATTAATCTTTTGGCAATTAACATCATACTTCCTCCTTTCCACACCCCACATTCTACAATATCACCTTGAATCTGGTTTTTTACAAGATAATCTATAGCTCTGGATAGAACAACCTGCCTTTCAATGCTTGTCATCGTTAATCCTTTAATGAAAGCAAGGTTTTCTTTTTCTGTGGGTGAAAAATCAGAAGGAAAATTATCATCAAGATTCCCACGACCATTAAGAACAGAATTTTTGACTTCAGAATTGATTAAATTCTTATTTAATATTCTTTGCAAAAAAGACATTTTATAAATTATTTTTTAATTTTTTTAGAAAGAATTCCAATCCTCTTTTTTTACCATCATTTAAATCAAAACTTATACAATTGGTATAGTAATGCTTTAAATCAAAAATGCTATAGGGATTTTTGCTTACTACTTCTTCAATATTATTTAACCCAAATGAATTAGCCTTGTTAAACGCAATAATAAAATCATTGGCTAATGCTTTATTACTAATCCACGCGGCAAATACAAAAGGTATCCCGGTATACTTTTTCCATTCCATTCCCAGATCATAAATGTAAGGAGAAATTTTTCTTTGCTGCAATGCCCTGTCTCCAATTACAAGGCCAGCGGTAGTTCCTGATATACCTGATTGATAATTTTCGGAAGCTTCTTCAATAATCACTTCTATTTTCCAATAATTTTTGATTAGCTCTTTTAATAAAGCAACCGAACTCCTGCTTTGATAATCCAATAAGATTTTTTCTATTTTTGCTAATGGCACTTCGCTGAAGAGGCATACACTGGCTACTTCTCCATCGCAGCCAATACAATAATCAGAAATAATATGATATTCCTTCATTTTTGGAATTATCGCTACGGGTACCAATCCAACGTCGATCTTGTTTTCAAGAAGCATTGAAGCGATCTTTGAAGGATAATCAATTACCAGTTCAATTTCATTTTTCATCATTCCCTTTTCAAAACCGTAAATCAAAGGTTTTGTATTGAGATAACTAACTGCACCAACCCTTATTTTTGTTTGCAAACCGATTACTTTAATTTTGCCGCAAATTTAGTACAATGAGGATGATTTACATTTCATTTTTTATGTACCTATTAATCATTTAATTTCTTTTATGCAACTTCAACCACTTACTGCTATTTCACCAATTGATGGCCGGTACCGCAGCCAACTTGAGCATTTAGATGAATATTTTTCAGAGTTTGCTTTAATAAAATACCGTGTAAAGGTAGAAGTAGCCTATTTTCTTTTTTTAGCCGAAAAGAAATTTTTCAAAACCACTCCTACATTAAAAAAACAAATTTTAAAAATAGCAGATGAATTTTCGATAGCTGATGCTAAAAAAATAAAGGCTACTGAGAAAATTACCAACCATGATGTAAAAGCAGTTGAATATTTTTTAAAAGAAAAACTAAAAGATGCCGGCGCAGAAAATTTACAGGAGTGGATCCATTTTGGATTAACCTCCCAGGATATTAATAATACGGCAATTCCTGTTTTATGGAAACATACAATGGAGCACGAATATTTGCCTGCCATTATTAATTTGCAAAATGAATTAGTGCAACTTGCAAAAAAATGGAAAAACATTCCGATGCTTGCCAAGACACATGGCCAGTCCGCATCTCCCACTATTTTAGGAAAAGAAATAATGGTTTTTGCTGAAAGAATTGAAAATCAGATCCAGCAATTTAGTTATATACCTTTTACTGGTAAATTTGGCGGAGCCACGGGTAATTTCAATGCACATTATGTAGCTTATCCCAAAGTGAACTGGGTTGACTTTGCCAATCAATTCCTGGAAGAAAAGCTGGAACTACAACGCCAGCAATATACTACGCAAATTGAACATTATGATTTATTAGCTGCTCATTTCGACAACATCAAACGCATTAATACTATACTGATTGACCTTTGCCGTGATGTGTGGAGCTACATCAGTATGGACTATTTTAAGCAAAAAACAAAAAAGGGAGAAATAGGAAGTAGCGCTATGCCGCATAAAGTGAATCCGATAGATTTTGAAAATGCAGAAGGAAACTTAGGAATTGCAAATGCACTGTTGGAACATTTTTCATCCAAACTTCCCATATCCAGGCTGCAAAGAGATTTAACTGATTCTACAGTGATAAGGAACATTGGTGTCCCAATAGCTCACACCCTTCTCGCCGTAGTTTCTCTCGAAAAAGGAATTTCAAAATTGATTTTAAATGAAGGAAAATTAAAAGAAGATCTAGATAATAATTGGGCGGTAGTAGCCGAAGCAATCCAAACTATTTTGCGAAGAGAAAATTATCCCCAGCCTTATGAGGCTTTGAAAGAACTTACAAGAGGAAAAGAATCAATCGATAAAAAAACAATTCATCAATTTATAGATTCATTAAAAATATCAGCGACTACAAAGAAAGAATTGAAAGCTATTTCTCCATTTAATTATACGGGTTTTTCTGATTTATAAAGAAATTATCGGCTATTATTTTTATATTTTTTTTACCTTGCAACTTTATCTAACCATCCTTCTGAAGATCTTCCCCTCTTATTATATATCACCTTAGTTGAAACCTCAATTATGCAATCAAAAATTTCACTCGTCTTTTTTGTATTATTTTTTTTTGGTTAGACCAATTATAAGCCACGCCCAGGTGAATGTTCAGGACTCTTTGGCATTGGTTGATTTTTATGATAGTACTGATGGAACTCATTGGCGTAACCCAGATGCAATATGGGATTTAAGTAGCCCAGTAAGTAACTGGTATGGAGTTGGAATAACAAATAATAGAGTTGTAAGTTTAAATTTAACAGGAGTGATTGGATCGGGGAAAATACCATCTTCTTTTGGAAATTTAACTGCATTGACATGTATAGATTTTCTTGATGATAAACTTACAGATGCTACTTTGCCAGCGTCTTTCGGAAACCTGACTAATTTAACTTATTTAAAAATGTCAGCTGTATTTTACAATTTGCCGTTTCCAACAGCAATAACAAAACTTACTAATCTAAATACACTCGCTTTAGAAATAAATCTTTTTACAGATACTATTCCAAACTCAATAGGAAATTTATCTCAGTTAACTTATTTGGACTTGTCAACATGTGTTGTAGGAAATAAAATCCCAAGAGGACTTGAAAATTTAAAAAAACTGAAACATCTTGCCTTAACTGATAACCACTTAACTGACACAATTCCCGCCTACTTCAATAGCTTGGATTCTCTTGAATGGTTAGATTTGAGCGAGAACTTGCTCTATGGTGCTATTCCACTCAAGTTATCGAATTTTAAAAATTTAAGCTTGTTTGGTATTGGTGATAATGCCTATACTTTTAACGGAATTGAACCCCTTGTTACTCAATACAACTCAGCCAATAGCTCTTGGATTTTTGGATATAATGGTCAAGCCAATTTACCGATTACCCGTCACCATAATAAATTATCAATATCGGCAGGAGGCTCATTAAGCGATAATACATTTAGTTGGTATAAAGATAGCGTGCTGGTTGCCACTATTGCAGGGGACAGTACTTTTACACCATTAGATACTGGCAGGTATTATGTTGCAATAAACAATTCCATCGCAACCAATTTAACTTTATATGGCAATGAATTTACTTTTAATTATGTATTGCCCGATTCAGGGATCAGTGTCACACAAAATATTTCAGGTACTTCTCCCATAAATATCAATGATGACATTTTTGAGATTGCCCAAATGCAGCCTACTGTGGGACCCGATCAACTCACCGGAAATGTGATGGTGTCAGTGAATATAGATACCTTAGTACAGACATATCACAGCCAACCCTATGTGCAGCGACATTATGATATTACACCGGAGACAAATGCATCAACGGCACAGGCTACCGTTACATTATATTTCACGCAGGATGATTTTGATAATTATAATACGTATATAACAAACAATAGCCTCAGTCTTCCATTGTTACCAACAGGCGAATTAGACAATGGCAATGTGCGGATCACGCAATTTCATGGATCATTTACCGGTTCATCTGATCCGGGAAATTATGCCGATCAAAATGCGGTTTTGATAACACCTGCTTCTGTAGTTTGGAATTCTGCTAATCAATGGTGGGCGATAACATTTCCAGTTACCGGTTTTAGCGGTTTCTTTCTAAGCGCTGCTAATTCAACATTACCCGTTACTCTATTAAGTTTCACCGGAAAAGCAGAAAAAAGTACCACAAACCTTCAATGGACGACTACCAATTAAACAAACGCAAAACAATTTAATGTACAACGAAGAGGCACCAACGGATTTAAAGATATCGGTATTATCACTGTTCAATCATCTGCTAATCTTAACAAATATAATTTTACTGATACTGATCCCCTACAGGGCGATAATTTTTATCGTTTAAAAATAATCGATATTGACGGCAGGTTTGTATATAGCAATATAATGGGGGTGAACTTTGAAGGTATTCCAAGTAGTCTGAGTATTTATCCAAATCCAGCTTCGTCAATACTTAATGTAAAGATCACCTCAAATAAATCTGAAAAGATTTTATTGAAAATTTCAGATGCTTCGGGTAAATCGATCATTACAACCGGAATATCAGTAAATGATGGTATTACCCAGGCTCTGTTGAATGTAGAAAAATCACCTGCCGGAGTTTATTATTTAAATGCTGAAATAAATGGCAACTCAGAAAAAGTACCATTTGTGAGAAAGTAATTGCTCGAAATACTTATGCAACTAAAACTGTCTGAGGTATTGTCAATAGAGAAGGAAGAGTAACTTTGCTCCGTTAAGATTTGCTATAAAAATTTATTGAAAAACAGAGACATCACTTTTTAAAAGACCAAATACACTCATTTTTTTTCCATATTCGATGAATGTTTTCTCCTGTAGAAAACCGCATTTCAATAAAACATTTTTAGAACTTTCATTATAACAGTCCGTAACTGCATAGATAGATGAAAAACCCTCGGATTCAAACAGCCAGTTAATACTTTCTTTTACGATCTCTGTCGCATACCCTTTATGCCATTCATCTTTAACTAATGAATACCCGATTTCAACCCCCTCCTTTTTATTATTATTTTTAAACAAAAGGATACCAATAAACCGGTCTGTAATTTTTTCAACAATGAAATATCTTCCAAAAGGGAAATAGCTCCTGTAAAGATTTAATTGATTTTCAAAAATACTCCTTGTTTCTTCAATAGTAAGATTTGGAAGTATAAATTCCTTGATAGCTGGATCATTGTAAAGTTCATGCAAGGCTTTTAAATCCCTTAGTTTCCATTTATCTACGTATAATCTTTCTGATTCAAATATCATTATTTTTTATTTATGAATCTCACTGGTAAAGTGAAATTCAATATCGGGATTATTGGTTCGCTCTGTATTGAGAAACCATTCACTTTGTGCAAGGTAAACCAAGTGGCCATCTTTATCTTCAGCAATATTTCCAGATTTGAACTTAATAAATTCCTGTAATTTTTTAGGATCTTTTGAAGTAAGCCAGCATGCTTTATAATAAGGAAGTGAATTGAGTTGCACGGAAGCGCTGTATTCATGCAACAAACGATATTGTATTACTTCAAACTGGAGTTCACCTACACAACCTATTATTTTTTTATTACCACCAAACTGGGTGAATAGTTGAGCTACTCCTTCATCTGTAAGCTGTAATACTCCTTTTTCAAGTTGTTTGGTTTTCATAGGGTCTTTATTCACTACTTCTTTAAATATTTCCGGAGAAAAAGAGGGAATCCCTGTAAAATAAAAATCTTCACCTTCTGTAAGTGTGTCCCCAATTTTAAAACTTCCGGTATCGAATAAACCAACCACATCGCCGGGATAAGCCGATTCAATGATGTCTTTATCCCTGGCTAAGAAAGTGTAGGGATTACTAAACCTGACATTCTTTTTTAATCGTACATGATGAAAATATTTATTACGTTCAAACTTCCCGGCACATACTCTCAAAAAAGCAATCCGATCGCGATGACGAGGATCAAGATTGGCATGAATCTTAAAAATAAACCCGCTGAATTTATTTTCGTCAGGCTCCACTACTCTTGTTGTTACCGCTCTGTGCTGAGGTAGCGGCGCTATTTGTATAAATGTTTCCAACAACTCCTTTACGCCAAAATTATTTATAGCGCTGCCAAAGAAAACCGGTGCAATTTTACCATCGAGATAAGGTTGAAGTTGAAATGTTCCATATACTCCTTCAATCAATTCTACATCTTCCCTTAGTTGATTGGCCTCTTTTACTCCTATCTTTTCATCTACAATTTTTTCATCCAGGTTTTCTATTGGTAAATCTTCTTCAGTAGTTTTTTGATTGGGGTTAAATAAAAGAAGCCCTTTGTCAAATAAATTATATACGCCTTTAAAATCCTTTCCCATACCAATTGGCCAGCTCAGGGGATGTAGTTGAATTTTTAATTCAGTTTCAATTTCATCTAAAAGATCGAAAGGGTTTTTGCCATCTCTGTCAAGTTTATTAACAAAAACAATTACCGGGGTATCGCGCATACGGCATACTTCCATTAATCTTTTAGTTTGTTCTTCCACTCCTTTCACACAATCTATCACAAGAACCACACTATCTACGGCAGTTAATGTCCTGTACGTATCTTCAGCAAAATCTTTATGCCCCGGTGTATCCAGCAAATTCACTAAAATACCTTTATATTCAAAACTCATCACAGACGTGGCTACAGAAATGCCCCGCTGTCTTTCAATGTCCATAAAATCGGATGTGGCATGTTTTTTTATTTTATTGCTTTTTACAGCTCCGGCAGTTTGAATAGCCCCGCCAAAAAGCAAAAACTTTTCTGTCAATGTAGTCTTACCGGCATCCGGATGAGATATGATCGCAAATGACCTTCGCTTTTTTATTTCACTAATTTGTTTTGTATTTACTTCAGCCTGCATCTTTCTGGTCCTTTAAAAAATTTGGCTGCGAAGTTAAGTTAATTAGCCAATTCACTAATTACCGTACTTTTGTGTCCCAAATAAATGAACTATGGACTTTAAGTTATCAGAAGAACATTTAATGATCAGGCAGGCGGCAAGAGACTTTGCTAATAATGAATGCCTTTCGGGAGTAATTGAAAGAGATGAACATCAAAAATTTCCTCATGAGCAGGTGTCAAAACTTGCTGATTTAGGATTTTTAGGAATGATGGTAAGTCCTGAATACGGAGGCGCCGGACTGGATACCATAAGTTATGTAATAGCTATGGAAGAAATTAGTAAAGTAGATGCCAGCACCAGTGTTTGTATGAGTGTCAACAATAGCTTAGTTTGCTTTGGGTTGGAAGCATTCGGCAGTGAAGAACAAAAGATAAAATATTTAACCCCGCTGGCCCAGGGGAAAAAGAATGAGGAATTATATATAGGCGCTTTTTTACTGAGCGAGCCGGAAGCCGGTAGTGATGCTACTTCGCAAAGAACTACTGCTGAAGAAAAGGATGACCATTATATAATTAATGGTGTAAAAAACTGGATTACTAATGGAAGCTCAGCATCAGTATATTTAGTATTTGCACAAACACATCCTGAGAAAGGCAATCGTGGAATTAATGTTTTTATTGTTGAAAAGAACTGGCCCGGAGTAAAAGTAGGTGCTAAAGAAAATAAATTAGGAATCCGGGGCAGTGATACTCACAGCATTTCATTTACCGATGTGAAAGTGCCAAAAGAAAACCGGGTTGGGGGAGACGGTTTCGGTTTTAAATTTGCAATGATGACTCTTTCAGGCGGACGTATCGGAATTGCTTCACAGGCACTTGGACTTGCTTCCGGAGCCATGGAAAGATCCGTTGCTTATTCTAAAGAGAGAAAAACATTTGGCACTGAAATAAAAAATCACCAGATCATACAATTTAAACTGGCTGATATGGCTACAAGAATAGAGGCAGCCCGTTTACTTTGTTTTCGCGCGGCATGGCAAAAAGATAGTAATTCCGATTACACAGAAAGTGCGGCTATGGCAAAAGTGTTTTCAAGTGAAACAGCCATGTGGGCAACCTCAGAAGCTATTCAGATTTTTGGTGGCTATGGTTATGTAAAGGAATATCATGTAGAAAGAATGATGCGCGATGCCAAGATCACACAGATATATGAAGGAACCAGTGAAATGCAAAGAATTGTCATTAGCAGGGGAATTTTGAAATAATTCTTACTACCTGCTATTGGAAAATATTAAATTGGTCATAAAATAAATTATTCCCTGAAATTGTCTGTAAATATTAATTCATATAAATCAATTCATAAAGATCTTGCGTTAAAAAATGTAACCCTCGTTGCTGTCTCAAAAACAAAATCTATTGAAGAAATATTGGTATTATATCATCTCGGCCAGAGAGATTTTGGTGAAAATTATGTGCAGGAGTTGGTTGAAAAATATGAGCAATTACCTAAGGATATCAACTGGCATTTTATTGGCCATTTACAATCCAATAAAGTAAAACAGATTGCGCCTTTCGTTTCACTTATTCATAGTGTTGACAGCCTGAAACTTTTAAAAGAAATTGACAAAGAAGCAAAAAAAATAACCGACAAATAGATTGCCTGCTGCAGGTTTTTATTGCTAAAGAAGAAACAAAATTTGGCCTTGATGAAGAGGAATTAAATGCAATTATAACGTATGGTTTAAATACGGATATGATCAATCCTGATTCACGAAATTTATTTAAAAGCATTTGTATTAAAGGATTGATGGGGATGGCTTCTTTTACTGATAATAAAGAAATTGTACGCACAGAATTTAGATTTTTAAAATCCCTGTTTGATAAATTAGCATCATCTGGAAAGAGTAATTATCAAATATCGGTTTTAAGTATGGGAATGAGTGCTGATTATGAAATTGCAATAGAAGAAGGGAGCAATATGGTAAGAATCGGAAGTTTGCTTTTCGGCAAACGAAATCCGAAAAATGCCAGTGAGAAATAAAAAAAAATCCGATCCGCTATAAACAGGATTTCTAAAAAACAGGACAAAGAGATTCTTTTCTATCGCCATTGTATTCGTCATAAAATCCCTTTTTCAATACATTGAATTCCGAAGCGCCAAGCGAATGGTTAAAGTTTTTAAGTGACGAAGTTGTAACATCATAGCTAAAAGTAAAACGAATATTATCAACTTCCAGGCCAACCATTGGTATTACGGCATCCCCATAGCGATAATATAGACCGCCAATAATCTGCTTTGATCCATCACCCGAAAGGTTATAAGCTGCATTCATTCCCAAAAGCAGTTCACTCGATTTGGCCTGAATAGTATAATATGCATTTGGATTAATGATCACATCATCATTCATTTTAAAAATCCCATTAATGAAGCCCGTATGCCGCATAGAAAGTTTATTGTTGCCATTATCCTCAAAAAAAGTTTCTTTAGGTTGGTTTACATGCATAATGGAATAACCTGCATTAATATATACATCTTTCGTAGGAAAGTAGGCATAATTAATTCCCGCCTGCATATCAAAATAACTCACGCTATTATTTAATAATTGGGCAGATGTAGGTAAAGTGCCATCAAAAAAATGACCATCAAATTGGTCGGGGAAGGTAAGTTTACTTTGATCAATTCGCTTATTAGCCCACCCTACATTAAACCCTGCAGTTAGAAGGCTGCTTAATCCCAGCATCTGGTGGTAGGCAACAGATCCATATATTTTTGTAGAAGTGAGACTCCCGGTTCCGGCAACGTCGCGAAGAATTACACCTCCTAAGCCGAGCCAGCCATTTTCAATTTTATTTCTAAAAACCTGGGCATCGCCAAAAATACTCATGGTTTGATAAGGCACGGCCATGATATTTGAATATTGATTTCGGTAAGATGCTCCAAGGCGATAATCTGCATCAGGGATGAAACCAGTATTTGCAGGATTGGTGAGTAAGGGATTATTGAAAAATTGTGAAAAATGCAAATCCTGTGTATAAGAGTATTGCCCAGCAAATATGGATGCGAAGATGATAAAAAATATTTTCAGAAATTTTGTCATAGTAAAACATTATCGCAATAAAGTAATATCACCTGTTTTTCTTGTTTTTGTTCCGTCAAAAAAAGTTACATCCAATGTATAAGCATACACGTCCATTGGTTGTAATTTGCCTTTAAATGTACCATCCCATCCGCTTTTTCGGTTATTGCTCTCATATACCTTTTGTCCCCACCTGTTATAGATGCTCCATCGCATTTCCGCAATGCCAAATCCTTCGACCATAATAGTGCTGTTTACGCCAAATCGACCGGGAGTAAATGCCGATGGAACATCCACCAAAGGTTTTATTAATGCTGAGACATTAATACATTTATCAGCGCTGCATCCCACGTCGTTAGAAGCCTTCAGGCAAACGTTAAAAACAGAAGTTGCATTAAAAAGGTGTTGCGGATTTACCTCACTGGAAGTATCTCCATCTCCAAAGTTCCAGAGATATTGGGTAGCATTTATGGATTGATTCGCAAACTGAGTTATCGTATTTTCCTGTGAAGGATTGGGGCTATACGTAAATAATGCAGAAGGTATAGGGCTGACAGTAATTGTAAATGTGGCAGAATCAATTTTATTGCAGGATGTAGAATCATATGCCTTCAGTTTCACAATATAAGTTCCTACATTATTATAAAGATGAGTAGGGGAAACTTCAGAAGAAGTACTGCCATCTCCAAAATCCCAGGAGAAGCTAAGTCCTCCTAAAGAATTATTAGTAAACTCTGCATTATATGGAACACAGCCATGTGCAGATGTAGTAAATAACGCCTGCACCTCGGGAGAAAGTCTTACCGCTTTTACAGTGTCTGCTGGTGAATTACAAAATGAAGTGTCATTGATTGAAAGTTGCACATTATAGGTACCAGGGCCGGCATAAGTATGAGTTACCGGGGGGGAATAACTCTGGGTTACTGGTGGAGTATTATCTCCAAAATCCCATGTAAATGTATTTGGCTGAAAACCTCCGGATGTTGCCGTAGATGTATTCGTGAAATCGTAACTTAAATTAGTGCAGGGAGGTAATTTTTGAGAAATAAAATCCAAGAGAACTTTTTTATTTCCAACCCTAATTGTTTTATATGATGTATCAGAAATATTGCAGGTTGAACTATCAATAGATATTAGGCGAACTTTAAATACACCAATATTAGTATATACATGTGAATTTCCAGGTGTAGTTGTAGTATCTCCAGTACCATCACCAAAATCCCAATAATATAATTTGCCAAGATTGAGTGTATCCAAAAAATCTACACGTAAAGGAACACAACCGATCGTATCATTTGGTACTCCATCAATAGAAGGGCGAATTGAAGAACGGACACCTGAAAAATTCATTTCTATTTTTAGCATGCCCAAATTGCATTGCCCGTTATTCCCTACAGCCTGGTCAGTAGTGGACCAGGCACCTGGTGTACCTGGGAATGCGACAGTTCTGAAACAATTGGCACACATACCCTGATATATTACACCATTTCGATCAAAACGGCTGGTACCACCATCGACATGATCCCCAAATGTAAGAGGATTGTTAACTCCTAAGGGAGGATCCTCCTGGCCAAAAAAAGTACCGTATAATTGTTGGACAGCATCTTTTTTAAGAACGAAAAAATAAAAATCACTTCCGGAAGCATCTGTATTTCGTTTTATTGCATCTGGAGTAGTTGGCATACCTATCGTGTTTCCGGTAGAAAATCCATTATTAGATTTTCCACCCCAGCCTGAAACGTATACATTCTCGCATCTATCCACTAAAAAGGCTGTAGGAGAAATATTAGGTACTACAGCGCCATTTGAACCGAAAACTGTAGAATAAACAAACTGGCTAAGATCTGGCTGTAATTTAGAAATAAATTGTTTAGCTCCCGCATTGGAATAAGAGGCATTAATCACAGGCATATTCCCTTCAGATGTGCCCATAGCATAAACAAATCCAAATTTATCTACATCAATTCCATAAACCTGGTCCGCCTTACCAGTGCCAATATAAGTTCCCTGGAGAACACTTGTTCCTGTATTGTTTAGTTCGATTATAAATCCATCGCATGGATCATTAGTGGCACCAGGAACAGAATAGGCAGGTTTTATGACGCCAGTTGTTGTAATTCCTTTAAAATCAGGACTTGCCGTACCACCTCCAACGTAAATATTGTTATTATTTCCTATCGCGAGTACATAAGCCGCATCATTTTCTTTTCCTCCTAAAAGCGTGCTGAATAAAATCCCGTTACAATTAGGATTTAATTTAAGTACTACCGCATCCTGTTGCCTGCCAGTATCAGCTTTTTGAAATGCCCCGGCTGATGTAGGGAAATCAGTAGATTGTGTACACGAAGCCACCAAAATATTGTCAGATCCATCAAGGATTACCTCACTGCGGGCATCATCACCATAATTTCTTTTTAAGGAATTTAGCCCACGGGCACCATTTTCATCAGCAATATTTACTCCGTCGTTTTCTGACCCCCCAATTTTCATAGAACCAATGATTCCACTTCCGCTCGCATTTAATTTCGTAACTACTATATCCCATCCTCCACCTGGTCCATAATTAGCTGTCGTCGGATAATTGGCAGAATTAGATCTACCTGCTAAAATCAGGTTGCCCTGTTCATCCACAATAAGGCTATGAGGTTGATCTTCACCCGACCCACCAATATAAGTAGCGTATATCCTATTCCGGCCATCCGGGGATAATTTAATTATCCCAATATCGAAAGCGCCATTAAATGACTGATCATAAGGACCTGAAGAAATAGGAAAACCAGGGCCAAATACAATTCCTCCTCCATAAAAAGAACCATCAGGGCCATAAGTAGCCGTAAAACCCCAATTATCGGCAGTGCTGCCGGAATAACTGAAGAAAATTTCTGTAGGATCAATTATTAGAGTTTGGTCAGGTGAATATTTTTTCACATTAAACCTGACTATATTATCTTTTATAATATAACGGCAATTAATTTCCTCTTTTTTATTATCAATGATCTGATAAGTGATAGGTTCAAGTTCTCTGCTGGTTCCCAAAGAAGTTGTCACTTCCAATTCTTTGTTTTTCAGAGAAATTTTATTGGCACCTTTATACTTCATGGCAATATTTCCCGGGTCAGCTCCAGGATGCACTATAAAATCATATTTCAAGTTGCTGCCCCCGTCTACAAAATAGCGAATGTCAATACCTGGATAAATATTCCGGTAAGTAACTGCCTGGTATATCTTACAGTCTGAAGCCCATTTACTTCTGTCATTACCAATAAAATAATTATTAACAGTAGGGATAGGTTTGTCGGGAAATATTTGAGGAGTTTGTGCATTTAAAAATTGCACAGAATAGGAATGAGCACGGATTTTATTATTCTTTATTTTCTGATTACCAACAGAAGGAACAGCTATACCATGCCTGCGGTCTTTTATATTTTCTAAATCTTCCGGGCTGTATTGAGCGATAGTAAATCCTTTTTCCTGTAGAAAAAAAGAACCATCCCCCGCATTGCTCATATATTTTACATTAGAATCCCATTGGCCTTTATTTTCAATAAATTCCACCTGAGCCAATAAATTTTCTGTAACAAAGAATGTCACGAATACCAGAGAAATAAGGTAAGGATAGCGCTTAAATATTCTCAAGACAAAAAGATTTTTTCTATGAATTAAAAAGAACAAAAAGGTTTAATAGCAACTTAAAATTAAATTTACGAAACAATTGCATCAGTAGATTGAAAATATTTTTTTTCGAATCTTATTTAATAGCCAATTAACAGTCTTAGATATAAAATAAATTATGATATTTTGCTCCAAACCGTTTTTCCTTTTTGCGATCCCAGGTAATTCCTGAGACACAGGTTATTAGCAGAAGATAAAGTGGCATCTTCCTCTATTATTTTTTCTGCTGTTTGACGGGCCACTTCAAGCATTTTCTTATCTTCTATGATATTAGCTAATTTAAAATTAAGCAGGCCACTTTGCCTTGTGCCTTCTATATCTCCCGGGCCCCTGATCTCCAAATCTTTTTCAGCAATTTTAAATCCATCATTTGTTTCACACATTATTTTAATACGCTGTTTGGCATCTGCAGATAATTTGACTTTTGTCGAAAGAATGCAATAGCTTTTTTCATTACCCCTGCCCACTCTGCCTCTTAATTGATGGAGTTGCGGAAGCCCGAATTTTTCTGCGCTTTCTATTACCATCACGCTCGCATTGGGTATATTTACGCCTACTTCTATCACAGTGGTAGAAACCATTATATGAGTATCCCCGGTAACAAAACGATCCATATTCACTTGTTTTTCTACAGATTTTTGGCGTCCATGTACCATGCTGATATAATATTTCGGTTCAGGAAAATAAGCCTTTATCTCTTCGTAACCTTTCATTAGGTTTTCGAAATCCAACTTGGCGGATTCCTCGATAAGAGGATAAATAATATAGGCTTGTCGTCCGGTTTTTATTTCAGATTTAATAAAATCCATGACCTGTGGGCGGGCATATTCCATACGATGTACTGTTATTATCGGAATTCTTCCCGGAGGCAATTCGTCCATAATACTATAATCAAGATCTCCATAGGCAGTAAGCGCCAACGTTCGTGGAATGGGAGTAGCTGTCATCACAAGAATATGAGGATTGATTTCATTTTTTTTCCAGAGTTTAGCACGCTGTGCCACACCAAAACGGTGCTGTTCATCTACAATTGCGATTCCAAGATTTTTAAATTGGACAGTATCTTCTAGTAAAGCGTGTGTGCCGGTTATAATATGTAAATCGCCATCAGCGCATTGTTTTAAAAGTTTTCTTCTTTCTTTAGCTTTTGTAGAGCCAGTAAGAATCCCAACTTTAATCGGAATATTGGCCAGCACGGTTTTTAAGCTTTCAAAATGCTGGCGGGCTAGTATTTCGGTGGGAGCCATAAAACAACTTTGGAATCCATTATCTGCAGCAATCAACATTGCCATCAATGCTACCATAGTTTTCCCGCTGCCAACATCGCCCTGCAAAAGACGGTTCATCTGTTTACCACTTCCCAAATCTTTTCTTATTTCTTTGAGTACTTTTTTTTGGGCACCTGTTAATTCAAAAGGAATATGATTTGTATAAAAATCATTGAAATACTCGCCGACTTTACCAAAGACCAAACCTTTCGAAAAAGTATGTCTTTTGAATCGTAATAGGCCCATGCGGAGCTGTGATATAAAGAGCTCTTCAAACTTAATTCTTTTGACAGCGTTTTCATATGCCTCCTGCGAAGTTGGAAAATGAATATTTATAAATGCTTCAAATCTTTTTACCAATCTGAATTTCTCAAGAATATCCGCGGGAATATTTTCCGGAATATCTTTTTCAGAGAGTAATTGTAAAAGCGTATAAGTAAATTTAGACATCTGGCGGCCTCCCATACTTCTGGCTTTTAATTTTTCTGTACTCGGATAAATGGGTTCCAGGAAATTCCGTGTTTCTTTATTTTCTTCAGTTACCAATTCCATTTCCGGGTGGGTAACCTGTGGTGTATTCATAAAAAATCCGGCTTTCCCAAAAACACGGAATCTTGACCCTATGTTTAAAATTTTTTCTATCCAGCCAATTCCCTGAAACCAAACTAATTCAAGTTCCCCTGTGCCATCATAAAGTGTAGCCACCAAACGCCTCCCTCGTTTCTCGCCCAAAGTTTCAATGGAAGTGATTTTACCTAATACCTGAACATACTCGGTTTCAGGAGTAATTTTAGAAATAGGCGTAATCTGAGTACGATCTATATGTCGGAATGGAAAATATTGAAGTAAATCATTGAAAGTAAAAATTCCACACTCTTTTTTTAATAAATCACCCCTCTGAGGACCTACTCCTTTTAGATATTCAATCGGATTACTTAATATGGATGTTGTGTTACTAATAACTGGCTTTTTATAATTTAATTATCGAATATTTCAGGTAACTTTTATTAAATAATGATTTTCACAAATATAGAAAGAAGCAAGTATGAAGAAATCAGGGCAGCAGAAAATATCTCAATACTGCGAATTAGCTTTATCTGCCCTATCAATTTTCAAAATAGCACTTTTATGGCTCCGGCACACAATAAATTAATCAAAAATTTGTTCTAACATTATGCCCTTAGCTGGAAAAGAATCTTATTCTTGTTAAGAAAGCTATAAGAAAAGTAATCTATGAAAAATAAAAGATGTGAAAATTGGACAAAAATCCAATGTGAGCTATATTTACAAACGCTTTACTTCAAATTATAATCCAATTTAATAAAGTAAATTATTCCTGGCTATAGCATTATTAAATTTTCATAAACTTTTTTTATTTTAAAGTTTTCGAAATATTTTTTTTAAACCTGATTTAAAGACCTCCTGAATGAAACACAACTCGCTTAAAAAATTTTATATTTTTTTCCTACCCATATTTATTTTTATACTGCATATTCCTTTTGTTTTTGCCAAAGTAATACCTGTATCAAAAAAAATAGAGTCTGAATCCAAAATGGAAGCCCATGCTACTAAAATTGTATCAGCAATTCCAATAAAATATATAGAGCCCTTATATAATAAAGCGATTTCAAAAACAGTCCTGTATGATAGTCTGAAATTAAATATGATGGGACTCTCTAAAGAAGCTTTTGATTGTGGTGTAAAAGGATTTCGCTATTTAAAATCATTGGGGAAACTCAATAATGATAATATTTTATCAATAGTAGATTTTAGTTTGCCTTCAAGCAGGAAACGTTTATTTGTAATTGATATGGAAAATGTGAAAGTTTTATTTAATACTTATGTAGCACATGGCCGTAATTCCGGCAAAATATTTGCTAATAAATTTTCTAATAAGCCTGAAAGCAATAAGAGTAGCCTTGGATTTTACATTACAAAAGAAACATACATCGGGGATCATGGGATTTCTCTTCAATTAGAAGGAGAAGAAAAGGGTATCAATGATAATGCTTCCAAAAGAGCAATCGTAATTCACAAAGCCGATTATGTGAGCGAGAGCTTAATTGAAAGCCAGGGTTATATCGGCAGAAGTTTGGGGTGTCCCGCTTTGCCTGATAAATATTCAAAACCGATAATAGAAACAATTAAAAACGGATCTTGTTTTTTTATGTTTAGTCCTAATTCCAATTATCTCTCTCATTCGAAATTATTGCATTCCGCTTCGTAAATAATTGCCTCATTTTTGTGAGGCTTTTTTTTGTCCAATACTTTCTTAATTATTTTGTTTTGTCATGGTTATTTATCTGTGATTATCTTTATCTCATTTAAATACCAAATTATGTTAAAAGCAGGTGTATTTGGCGTAGGCCATTTAGGAAAGTTTCATATTAATAACTGGATGGAAATTGAAGATGTAAAATTGATAGGATTTTATGATCCGGACGATAATAATGCTTTCGAAGCAAATGAAAAATATGGACTAAAAAGATATAAAGATGCTTCATTGTTAATGGATGACTGCGATATAGTTGATATTGTAGCGCCGACAACCGTTCATCATGAATTGTGTAAAATGGCCATTTTAAAAAGTAGACATGTATTCGTTGAAAAACCACTTGCCAATACCATGAGCGAAGCTAAAGAGATAGTAAAACTTGCCAAAGAAGCGAATGTAAAATTTCAGGTAGGCCATGTGGAAAGGTTTAATCCCGCTTTGCTTGCTGTTAAAGATTATGACCTGCGACCAATGTTCATCGAAGTTCACCGGTTAGCCCAGTTTAATCCCCGCGGCACCGATGTTAGTGTAATTTTAGATTTAATGATTCATGATATTGACATCATACTTTCATTGGTAAAAAGTAACGTCAAAAATGTATTTGCCAATGGAGTAAATGTACTGAGCGATACACCGGACATTGCCAATGTTCGAATCGAATTCGATAATGGTTGTGTGGCCAATCTTACTTCATCAAGAATAAGCATGAAGAAGATGCGAAAAATGCGATTGTTTCAAAAAGACGCCTATGTTAGTATTGATTTTTTAGATAAAAAAACTGAAATTATCAAGTACAAATCGCCAGGTGATAAAGATGTTTTTGAATTTGACATTGATACTAACTTTGGTAAGAAAACAATCGCTATTTCTGCACCTGTTATTAAAGAAAATAATGCGATAAAAATGGAATTACAAAGTTTTACGGATGCTATCATTAATAATAAAGCAACTCCCGTTACAGAAATTGACGGGTATCGTGCTATGGAGGTAGCTCATCAGATTCTTGATAAAATAAACCGTAACCGGATTCTTTAATTAAATTTTTTCAGCAAATTGAAAAAGCGATTACACATAGGTGTTTATGCATTGAACGATTTCATGGCAGCCATTATTACATGGGTCATTTTCTTTTCAGTTCACAGGTATTTGGGATTTGAAAACTTTGAATTCACCAACAGGTTTCTTTATGGACTAATTTTATACCCTCTCGGATGGCTTATTTTATATCATTTATCAGGCACTTATAAAGATATTTATTACAAGTCGAGGCTTATTGAATTTTTGTCTACCTTTTTCAGTACTCTTATTGGGTGCATCATCGTATTTTCTATTTTTATTCTATATAAAAAACATGAGTATCTTTCTTCATTTTATGGAGAATTTTTTATCCTTTTCGGATTACAGTTTATTTTAACTTATTTCTGCAGATTTATATTTTTAACTAAAGCTCACAATCAGCTCCAGCGTGGAGAAGTTTGGTTCAATACAATCATTGTTGGCAGTCATCAAAAAGCTGCAGAAATGCACCAGATCATCAATAACAATAATGAAAAAACAGGCTACCGGATTTTTGGCTTTATACCTATTGAAAAAAATAACGCAGATACTTTAGCACTGCCTGTTACCAGCCTTGGTGACTTTACTGATATTAAAACAATTATAGATCAGCATCAGATAAAGGAAGTAATTATTGCCCTGCATTACACCGAAAGGGAAAATCTTGAAATGATTTTGCAACATCTTGCAGAGAAGGAAGTTAATGTAAAAATGATGCCGGACAAAGTAGATCTGCTAAGTGGCTCTCTTCATACTACCAATATAATGGGTACGCCACTTATTGAAATACATACCGGGTTGATGAATCCATGGCAGCAAAATATCAAACGCCTTGTAGATGTGATATTATCACTTTCCGGATTGATTTTACTATCACCATTAATAATTTACACTGCTATCAGAACCAAATTATCTTCAAAAGGGAATATCTTTTTTTCGCAGGAACGAGTAGGATATAAAGGCAAGTTGTTTTTTATTCACAAATTCAGATCAATGATAACTGATGCTGAAAAAAACGGTCCAATGCTGAGTAGCGACCATGATGAAAGAATTACCAAGTGGGGAAAAACAATGCGCAGATGGCGGCTCGATGAACTACCGCAATTATGGAATATCGCTAAAGGAGAAATGAGTCTTGTAGGTCCCCGTCCTGAAAGAGAATTTTACATTGCGCAGGTTGCCAAAAATCATCCTGAATATAAATTACTTTTAAAAGTAAAACCGGGCTTAACAAGCTGGGGAATGGTAAAATTTGGTTATGCTCAAAATATAGAAGAAATGGGAGAACGCATGAAGTATGATATTATTTACATTGAAAATATCTCCCTGGCACTTGATTTTAAAATAATGATTCACACAATCATGATTATTTTTTCGGGGAAGGGAAAATAGGTTTTCCTTTATTACCGGCCTGCACCGGCTTTTTCTGCTCCTCAAAAATCTATTTAAAATATCTTAGCTTTTATTTTAATCTACATTGCTTTTTGACAATAAACAGGCAGCAGCCTGTTACATTTATTTTTTATATTTGATGAAATAATTCTTTTGAAAAAACTGTTTTTAATCTGCCTGCTTTATTGCCAGATACCTGCTGCGAAGTCTCAAATGAAATATTTTCAGCAACAGGTAAATTATAAGATTGATGTCACACTCAATGATGTGAATAACACTTTGGATGGTTTTGAAATAATGAATTATACCAATAATTCTCCTGACACGCTTCAATATCTGTGGTTTCATCTCTGGCCCAATGCTTATAAAAATGATCGTACTGCTTTTAGTGAGCAATTATTGCAATTAGGAAGAACCGATTTTTATTTTAGCAATGAAAGTAGCCGGGGCTATATCAACCGGCTGGATTTCAAAGTCAATGGTATTACTGCCAATCTTGAAGATCATCCTCTTTATATTGATATTGTAAAATTAATTTTACCTTCTCCCTTAGCACCTGGCCAAACGATTAAAATAACTACCCCTTTTCACGAAAAGATTCCATTCAATTTTTCACGTGGCGGCCATGTGGGGCAGACTTATCAAATAACACAGTGGTATCCAAAACCGGCAGTTTATGATGATAAAGGCTGGCATCCGATACCCTACCTTGACCAGGGAGAATTTTACAGCGAGTTTGGCGATTTTCATGTACAGATAACTGTTCCTGCGAATTATGTTGTAGCCGCTACCGGAGAACTGCAAAATAAAGAAGAAGTAAAATGGCTGAAAGAAAAAGCAAAAAAAAGTAACATGAGGCTGGAAACTGGCGCCGGGGAAAAACAAACAGCCTTAAGCACTAAAAGTGCTGCTATCATTCCATCTCCCGGAGGCAATAGACTCAAAACCCTTACTTACATTCAAAATGATGTTCATGACTTCGCATGGTTTGCGGATAAAAATTTTTTAGTTCGCTATGATACGATGCAATTATCATCAGGGAAAATTATTGATGTGTATGCATTTTTTACGCCCGCGGGTTTACCCGTTTGGAAAAATAGTATCAGTTTTTTAAAAGATGCTATAAAAACAAGAAGCAAATGGTTGGGAGAATACCCCTATCATATTGTGACAGCGATAGAAGCTAAAATGGGTTTCAGTGGAGGAATGGAATACCCGACTATTACCAGCATTTCTCCCATGCCTGATGAGAAATCGCTGGATATGACTATTGAACACGAAGTAGGCCACAACTGGGTTTATGGAATATTAGCGAGTAATGAAAGAGAACACCCATGGATGGATGAAGGCATGAATACGTATTTTGATAACCGTTATGAAAAAATAAAATATCCAAACTATAGACAGGATGAAAGCAAGGACTTTCTAAAAAAAAGGATTCCGGATGATGATGAGGATTTGGTTTACCGAACACAAATAGCCTCTAAAATGGATCAGCCAATTGAAACTGTTTCCCAGAATTTTTCTTCTACTAATTATGGAGCCATCGCTTATTACAAAACAGGTTTGTGGATGGAGAAGTTGGAAGATTTTATTGGGCACCCCTTGTTTGATAGTTGCCTGCATGAATATTATAGTCGTTGGAAATTTAAACATCCTTATCCGGAAGATTTTAAAAAAGTAGTAGAGAATGTAAGCGGAAAAAATGCCGATACCATTTTCTCTTTATTATCAAAAAGAGGTAGTCTGTATCCGCCCAAGAAGAAAGAATTAAAAGTTGCTTCTTTCTTTAATTTTAAAACCACAGACAAATACAATTACTTGTTTCTTTCACCTGCATTTGGGTATAATGATTATGATAAAATAATGATTGGAGGGTTGGTTCATAATTACACTTTACCAGAGCCCGCGTTTCATTTTTTTGCTGCGCCCATGTATGCTACAGGAAGTAAAACATTTACTGGTATTGCAAAAGCCGGCTATAATTTGATGAACTATGGATCAATAAGGAAAATTGAAATTTCCCTAAGCGGAGAAAAGTTTACTATGGATGAATTTACTGATTCCACCGGGGGAAAAAATTATATGGGATTTTCCAAAATTGTACCTTCTGTAAAACTCGTATTTAAAAATAAATACCCCTTCAGTCAAATGAAAAAATGGGTACAATGGAAAACCTATTTTATCAAGGAAGCTACATTATCTTTTAACAGGGACACCATTCGCCAGGAATATGTGATTAGTTATCCTAAAGTCAGCAGATATCTCAATCAATTAACTTTAGCAATTGAAAACAACCGTGCGCTCTATCCTTATTCAGCAAACCTTGTTGCAGAACAAGGGAAAGGATTTGCACGGATAGGTTTTGAAGGAAAATATTTTTTTAATTACCAAAAAGGCGGCGGAATGGATTTACGCATTTTTGGTGGCAAATTCTTTTATACGGGTAATAAAACCATTTATGCAGATCGCTATTTACTGAATATGACAGGGGCAAATGGATATGAAGATTATACATACAGTAATTATTTTGTTGGCCGCAATGAATTTCAGAGAGCATCTTCGCAACAAATAATGATAAGGGATGGAGGCTTTAAAGTACGCACAGATTTATTGTCAAATAAAATTGGAAAAACAGATGACTGGCTGACTGCCATAAATTTAAAAACTGATTTCCCAAAAGCACTGAATCCTCTCCAGGTTTTACCTGTGAAACTCCCTTTAAAAGTGTTTTTAGATATTGGCACCTATGCCGAAGCATGGAAAAAAAATCCATCCACAGGTAAATTTATTTATGATGCAGGTTTCCAATTATCCCTTTTAAAAAATATGGTAAACATATACATCCCCATACTTTATAGCAAAGTTTACAGCGATTATTTTAAACAAACTATTGCAAAAAATAAAATATTCCTGGAAAAAATTTCTTTCAGCTTTGATATTCAAAATTTCCGGTTTAATAAAATAACTAATTTACAAGGTCTGTAACCTTGGCTTTTTGCAAATTTTAAAAAGATTCCGCATTGAAAATCACATATGTGCAACATGCAAATATTGACATAGAAAAATGGGATTACTGTATAGAAAGTGCAGCAAATGGATTAATTTATGCTTATTCATATTACCTGGATGCCATGAGTAAAAACTGGGATGCTCTGGTGATGAATGATTATGAAGCGGTGATGCCATTAACTTGGAACAGGAAGTTAGGAATTTCTTATTTGCGCCAACCTGCATTTACTCAACAATTAGGAATTTTTGGCAACCTTTTAATTACGGAGAAAATTGTAAATGAATTTACAAATAAAGCATCCGAATTATTTCCTTTTGCAGAAATAAATTTAAACTATGCTAACGAAAACATAGATACTGGAAATAAAAAATGTAACCTGGTTCTTGATTTAAATAATCCTTTTATAGAAATTGAAAAATCATTCAAAAAAGATCTGATCAAAAATATAAAGAAAGCAAAAAGAAGCCATCTTATTTATGAAGCAACAGAGGAAATTGAAACAGCAATAGAATCATACATAAGGGCATATTCTGCAAGGTTTCATACTTCAGAAAAAGATTATCCAGATTTCCTGCAACTTTGTTTTCTACTAAAGTCAAAAGGACAAATTTTTGTTAGAAAAGTCACCTCAAAAAATAAGCAGTTACTCGCTATAGCCATATTTTTAAAAGATAGAAAAAGAATTTACAATATCATGTCAACGACCTTCCCTGAAGGACGCAACCGGGAGGCTAATCATTTTTTATTATATCAATTAATAAAAGAATTTTCAGAGCATCATTTAATTCTTGATTTTGAAGGATCCGAAATTCCATCTATTCAATCCTTTTACAAAAAATTTGGTGCAATTGAACAGCCTTATCCTTTTGTAAAAATCAATAAACTCCCTTTTGGTATAAAATGGATTAAAAGCATATATGATTATTTGAAACCTGGATATAAGGAGTCGGGTAGATAATACATCTTTTTAACCATACTGCTTTTATCTGCCGATTAATTTGAATTCAGAATAGACTCAGCAATAATTAAATGCTCTGGCGTTTGAATCAATCTCATTTTACTTCAGTCTAATATTTTATTCCCATTTTCAGTAAGCAATCTTACACTTTGCTTGCGGGTAATAGAGGTATTGCAATACCAATATCCAATGCAGTTTCATAACACATTTTAATAAAGGAAGTCAGTTTTTAAAGAATAAAACTTCGTTTTTCCTCAAGCATTTTAAGCCATTGCAGGATGTTTGTTTCAGTATTCTATCCATGTAATTATGCCCACTGTGGATACTCATTTATATGAAAATCCACAGTGGGCATAATTATTATATAATCAGTTTTTCCCGGGGTTTACTGTTTCGTAAACATTACAGACTGATTACCCTTATCTCCAGCTAATTTGATGATATAAACACCCTTAGCTAAGGTAGAAATATCTAATTGCTGATAACCGGAAACATTATTCAAATTATGCATCAGCATCAATTTATTTTCTAAACTATACACAGCAATAGTCTTAAGTGATCCCAGGCTATAATGAACTGTAATTTTATTTTGAGTTGCTGGATTAGGATATACTTTAAGAGTGGTAGATTCGCTAAAAGAAAGTTCCACAATTGATGAATAAGAAACTTTGCCATCAATATCTACCTGTTCCAACCTGTAAAAATTGTTGCCAGGTAGAGGAGTATAATCGATTGCTGAATATTTTGTCAATTGGTTTGAATTACTATTAGTGGCATCAATTTTTTGTATTGGACTGAAGGTAATTCCATCATTACTACGCTCAACTTCAAAATAACTATTATTAATTTCTTCGGAAGTAGCCCATTGTAGCAATGCAGAAGAACCTTGTTGTACCGCATTGAAATAAACTAATTTGACAGGCAAAGCACCTGCAATTTGAATTGGAGCAGTTGTAGAATCAGTACAGGCTCCATTTGTATAATTATATTTTACTGTGTAATTTCCATTATAACTAGTAGCTAAATCGACTACACCTGTTGGACCATCTATAGTTAATCCCGCTGTAGATGAAAATGTTCCATTAGTAATTCCTGTAATTGTAGGAGTTGCTGTTCCCGGAGGTGAATAAGGACTGGCAGGATAATCAATTGAAACAGTAGTGTCACTTCCTGAAAAACCAAAAATATTTGCAAACTGACTGGCTCCACCAACATTATGAATTATTATACTCTGTATCTGCTTTTTTTGATCCGCACAACTTAAATCTAATATAACAGAATATAAACTTGGATCCCCTGCCAAATTATCTGGGACATCCGTAGCTCTGACAGTTCTGTCAAAATTGTTGAGCACTACATCAGGACCAGGATTAAAATACCAATCGGGTAATACTAAAGTATAATAAGTAGTGGAGTCTCCATTTGTAAATCGTAACTTAACATCTAATTGATCGGTTCCTTCCGTGGCAAATCCTAAGAGGCTCAATGATGCATAAGAGGCAGGAGTTGTTAACATTAATGAATCGGTTAATCCTGCATTGATCCGCAAAATATTGTTTATGTTATAGGGCTGAAGTTGATATGATTTGGTACCACTTGAAAATGTACCGGAGTTAGGTAACCCATATGGTGTAACAACTTTAGTAGCGTAATTTGCAGTATATAAAACATCTCCCGCGAGGTCAATACTTCCGGTAGTAGTATTTACTGCAAGTGTATCTTCAGCAATACCGTCATAGTTAAATCCGGAAAGTGCAATAGGGGAGTAAGTCTGGGCATTTGCTTTCCCCAATATTAGGCACATTAAAAGGAAAAAAGGTAAAATTTTTTTCATGATTTCAAATTTGATTGTTATTTTTTCATAATGCAATAATAACTTTTTTCCATCAATCTTTATTCCAATATGTAAAATAATAGCTAAAAAGTTATGCACTCAAATATTAAATCAGGTTGAGTAGCAGACTGATAAGTTAATTCACTTCTATAAATTTTTTATATTTCTCTATCAACTTTCGACTTATTGCCATACAATCTCCGATTGGCTTTGGGCTATATTTTTCCCGCCCTTTTGTCCACTGATCTTCAAATATTGCCAATTTTTTTGAAAAAGAGGTATCGTTAAAGACTGTTTTATTTTTTAGAGATAATTCTATTTCATCTATAAACATTTTCCATCTTCCACGGTAATAGGTTTTGATAAGTCCAGCCCAACTTCGATTAGCATAATCAGACAGATAGCTTTCTGGCTCCCCCCAAACGGTAATTATTTTCCTGGCATCCTGTTCATAATAATTTTTC
Organism: Bacteroidota bacterium; assembly: GCA_030706605.1. Taxonomy (GTDB): domain Bacteria; phylum Bacteroidota; class Bacteroidia; order Chitinophagales; family Chitinophagaceae; genus Ginsengibacter. Next base: position 1 of record JAUZOE010000004.1, on the reverse strand, counting down.
T
>JAUZOE010000039.1 GCA_030706605.1 Bacteroidota bacterium | reverse complement strand
GCTTTAGTGAAATAAAAAATTTGTTTTTAAGAAAAATACATGCAGTTACATTTAAAGGATTTTTGCTGAAACTATTAATGTTTATAGTAGCATTTACTTTTAATAAACTGACTTAATAACTAGCAACTTGAATTAATTATAAGCCATACTTTCCGCTTCAAAAACAAGTGCAATTTTTTCCAGGAAATTAAATGCCACTTTTGGATCAGGCAGAAGGCTTGATTAAATAATAAACACAGGTAGTTAAATAATTTCTTAAAACCGGAATCTTACTGATCAGAGAATTTTGAGTTTTTGGCCTCCACCCAAATTTCCATTCATAAATGGGATTAATCAAATAATGAGTTTTGCTGATTACCTGAAACCCGGTTTTCTTCACAATTTTTTCAAATCGTTCTATCGAAATTCCTGTTTCTTTTACTTCAAGCAAAGATTCTATAACAGGTTCGGGTTCATTAAATAATTTGAAAACCGATTTGTACAAAGATTTTGGCAACAAATGAAAATAGGGAACTTTTGATAACAGGCTTTGACACATCTGTTGATGACCACCAAAAGGCATTTGCCACGGAGGAAAACCAAAATAGATAACACCTGAAGGAGTAAGAAAAGACTTTAATCTGCCAATCAATTGGGATTGATCATGTATATGTTCAATAACATCTTTCAAAACTATAATATCAAATTGGCCGCCTAAATCATAAATATCTGCGTCATAAATATCTTCTACAAAGAATGAAATGTTACCCTTTTGAATATCTTCTTTTAACCACGATCTTCCATTGACAACTCGTGATTCATCTAATTCTACCCCGACACCAATACAATTTCTATTGACAAAAGATTTTAAAACACCTCCTTCGCCGGCACCAATTTCCAATACACGCATTCCGTCCCGGATTAAAATTTTGTTTTCGATAAAAGGGATAACATATTTTTCGGCATTCCATATTTGAATATCAAAATATTTTTTTCTGTCAGTGTGAAATTCAAACATTCAATTTATTTATTAAAATATTTTTTAAAAGTAGTTAATCCATAAAAAAACCTCTCATTAAAAATAAGAGGTTTATGATTTATGAAAAGCTGAAATTAATTCCTTTTCTTTTTATTTTGTTTTCTGGTTCCGAAAATATTACCTTCTCCAAATCCATTTCCTTCCGGACTACCCAATCTTGTCATAGCACAACGGAAACCAACTGTACTACTTGACTGATCCTGGTCCATATAGCGGCGTGCTCCAGGAGATAACCAATAAGGCATATCGTTCCAGCTACCACCTTTTATTACACGCGATTTGTCACTTATTAAAGAAGTAATTCCATAACCATAAGTTACATTTGAAATAGAATCACCATCAAGATAGTTGATTACATCTCCTTTTTGATAGTTAAGACGTGAGGATGCTTCCTGGTCAGTAACTACTACTTTTTTCAAACGGCCTAAAGTATCTCTTTGATATTCACCCTGGTCATCTTTATAAAATTTTTCGAATTTATTACCACGATAAGGGTTTACATCATCCTCATCCAAACCAGTCAAAGGGCGATAAACATCAGCAACCCATTCGCTTACATTACCACTCATATTATATAGACCATAACCATTTGGATAAAAAGATTTAATAGGTCCAGGTATTGCTGCACGGTCATTCAACCCTCCGGCAACTCCCATAACATCTCCATTTCCTCTTTTAAAATTGGCAAGAAATTCTCCCTGCCAGCTTCCACGACGATTGTCACGAAGGCCATTTACATTATTACTCCATGAATAAACTTGTTGATTGGATATTACCTCTTCCCCATGATTTTTTTCTTTAGTCCGTGGTTTTGGATTCTGTGCTATAATTCCATAAGCTGCATATTCCCATTCAGCCTCGGTTGGCAACCGATAGCCAGGTAACAAAATTCCGTCTTCGAATGTAACCACTTTCCTGGGTTTTCCACTTACATCTTTTAATGCTCCCTTTTTAGGTGCCGTTTTATTATTGATAAGATCAGGATTTATTAAATAAGTATCAGTATTAAAAGTCTCTTCACCTTCACCACCTTTCATCGCTGCAAGAGGAGCTTTTTTATTCAAATACCCTTTGTCTATTAATATTTTTTCATTTACCCTGTCTGTGCGCCAAATACAAAAATCATGAGCCTGCTCCCAGCTAACTCCAACAACAGGATAATAATTATACGCGGGATAGCGGAAATAATATTCAACATAAGGCTCATTGTATGCAAGTTCGCTTCTCCATACCAGTGTATCAGGAAGAGCCATCCGCATAATAGAAGTATCGTTATCAAAAGTATTACTTAGCCAATAAAGGTATTCGCGGTAATGAACATTAGCCACTTCCGTCTGATCAATGTAAAATGAGTTTACACTTACGCGACGTGGAATATTATTCCAATCACCCATTACATCTTCTTCTTTAGCACCCATCACAAAAGTCCCGCCTTGAATAAAGACAAGGCCCGGCCCAGCCTTTTGCTCCTGCGCTTTTAATACGTGAAAATTTCCATAATTTTTATCATCATAATTCCATCCGGTTACAGAAGATTGATCTTTCTTCTTCTTACCAAACAAACCTCCATTTTTACAAGAGGTCATTGCGACTGAGGAGGCCAGAATAATAAAGATAAAATTTCTGGCAGATATTGATTTTGACATGTACATTCGTTTTGCAGATTAATTAACGAAAGGTTTTCGTTCTTATTGTGATAGGGGTTACTTTATGACGCGAATATAATTACTTTATTTGATTTTAATTTATCATAAAAATCTCAATTATCATACCATATATTATTTTTGCATTCTCTTCACAAATACCGGAAAGTCTTTTTGTTCCTGACATATAGATAAATAAAATACCAAATACGTACATCGTTTTCAATAAAAATATGAGGCATACTTTATTTTATTAAATACAATAAAAACTACGATGAAATCGTTTTAAAGGATATAGATGAGTTGTTGGAATTTGGAAACAATAATAGATAATAAAATACAATTCAACTTTTTATTTAAACAGTAGAATTAGCTTTTTATTGTAAATGAATTAAAATGTTTTCATTAGTAATGCTTATCTTTTATATTTTATATTGTGTATTTCAATAAAAATTTTATTTTTACACCCCCAAAAACAAATTCCTATAATATTTAGCTCTACCTAACTAGTACAAAAAATACACATGAAGAAAGTCATTTTGAAATTGACAGCATTAATGATGCTGATTGGAGCGACAGTATCTGTAAATGCACAAACTGCTAATTCAATAAATGTGGTAACCACCGCTGTTCCTTTTTTAAGAATTTCACCAGACGCAAGGTCAGGCGGTATGGGTGATGTAGGAATTGCTACTATCCCTGATGCCAATTCAATTTTTTGGAATTTGTCTAAAATTCCTTTTGCCAAAAGTAATTCTGCAATTGCACTAACCTATACCCCTTGGTTAAAAGGTCTGGATCTTAATGATGTGTATCTTGTTTCAGGCGCTGGTTATTATCAATTGGATGATCAGCAAGCCATCTCGGGTTCTTTAAGGTATTTTAGCTTAGGAAATATCCAATTCACCGATAATTTAGGAAATGATTTACAAACCTATCGTCCGAGGGAATTTGCAGTGGATGCAGGTTATTCACGCAAGCTTTCAGACAGATTAGGTCTTGGTATTGCATTAAGATATATTAATTCAAACTTGGCAAGCGGGCAATCTGCCAGCGGATCCACTTATAAAACAGGGACTTCAGTTGCAGGAGATATATCTATTTTCAATGACGGTTCAGAAGGGGGCTCTGTTTCCGGGCTCAACTGGGGTGTTGCCATCACTAATCTAGGTTCTAAAATAGGCTATACCAATGATGCTACTGAAAAAGATTTCATCCCTGCCAATCTTGGAGTAGGAGTTGCTTATGTAGACGTATTTGACGAAACTAATAAAGTTACTTTTGGGTTAGATATCAATAAACTCCTTGTACCTACGCCTCCGGCAATTGGCGATTCTGCAGGATTAGCAAATTATCATAATAAAGGAGTGGTAAGTAGTTGGTTTAGCTCTTTTGGAGATGCACCGGGTGGCTTTAGCGAAGAATTGAAAGAATTTCAGATATCCGTTGGTGCTGAATATACGTATATGGATCAGTTTTCTTTCAGAGCTGGATATTTTTATGAAAATCCAACTAAAGGCGATCGTAAATACTTTTCTATTGGTGCAGGTTTGAATTACAATATGTTTGGTTTAAATTTTTCATACCTCATCCCATCCGGAAATGGTATCAATCGCAACCCTCTATCCAACACATTACGCTTTAGCTTGATATTTAATCTTGATCCTTCCACTGCAGTCGGAAGTGTTACTCAATAAAATTTAATTTTTTTGAATATATTTGATTTGAGCGCCTCTATTGAGGCGTTTTTTCTCCGAAATTTAGATTTAGGAATTTAGATGCGAACTTCGAAAAGTAATTCAATATCATAAATATTCAATAATGCAACCCTTCAGGATAGGTTTTGGAATTGATTTTCACCAATTGAAAGTTGGAAGAGATTTATGGATTGGCGGCATAAAAATAGAACACCCAAAGGGGGCAATCGGACATAGTGATGCTGATGTATTACTTCATGCTATATGCGATGCGATGTTGGGTGCAGCCTGTCTTGGAGATATAGGATTCCACTTTCCGGATACAGATAATACTTTTAAAAATATTGATAGTAAAATATTGTTGGCAAAATCAAATGAACTTATCACCCAGGCAGGTTATCAAATCGGGAATATAGATTCAACCATTTGCCTGGAAGTACCCAAAATAAAACCTCACGCTTTAAAAATGCAAAAAGTCATTGCAGAAATACTCAATGTCAGTGAAAATGTAATTTCTATAAAAGCAACCACCTCCGAAAGGATGGGATTTGTAGGTCGTGAAGAAGGAATAGTGGCTTACGCTACAGTTTTGCTAATGGCCATAAAATAAATGATTTTCATTCCATTTATTTTTTCATGTCCTCATTTGCATCCCTATCTTTGTCAGTATGCAGGATTTAGAAATAAAGATCATAAACACTTCAGAAAATAAAAACCCTGAATATGTTACTCCGGGTTCATCCGGGCTCGATCTGAGAGCATGGCTTAACATTCCTCTTGTTTTAAAACCTCTGGAAAGAGTTATGGTTCCTACAGGAATATTCCTGGAAATACCTTCAGGATATGAAGCACAGGTACGACCACGAAGTGGTCTTGCGTTTAAACATGGTATTACTTGTTTAAATTCTCCTGGAACAGTAGACAGTGATTACCGTGGCGAAATAAAAGTCATCCTTATCAACTTATCTCAAGAGGAACATACCATCAATACTGGAGATCGCATCGCCCAGATGGTAATCTGCAAAATTGAAAAAGCCCTATTGCAAAACGCTGAACAATTAGAAACTACAGTAAGAGGCGAAGGTGGATTTGGCCATACCGGGCATAATTAATTTTATAAAGCATTTTGAATGAATTTTTATTTTAGAATATTTATTGGAATCGTTTTTTTGTACACAATTAACGGATGCCGTTCTACAAAAAAATTGCAATCAGCTATCAGTAGAAAAGATACAATAGTAGCAACGGTTCCGGGATTACCCAATTCGGATTCGCTTAGCATTGCTTCCAAGCTCTTAAAATCTTTAGACAAAAACAGGATTGACTTTAAAACTTTCTCTGCAAAAATAAAAGTACAATATGAAGATCGCAAAGGAAAACAGCCAGATTTTAATGCATTTATCAGGTTGCAAAAAGACAGCGTGTTATGGATTTCAATAAGTGCCACTTTTCTAAGTATTGAAGCTTTTAGAATCTACATCACCCCGGATACGCTCATTATCATTAACAAGCTTGATAAAGAGGTAGAATATCATCCTTTCAATTATATTGAAAGTTTTGCGCATATACCAATGACATTTTCAATTCTCCAGGATCTTATTATCGGCAATCCCGTTTACCAGGGCGATAGTGTTGTTGCTTACCGGGAAACAGAAAACCATATTTTAATAGGAACTACGGGAAGTTTTTTCAAAAATCTGCTTACTATTTCAGCAGATAATAATAATTTAGAAAAAAGCAAATTAGATGATATTGAAATTGGGCAAAACCGGACAGCCGACCTGGTATATGATGCTTACGAAAAATATAATCAGTTTTCTTTCGCGACTTTCCGCGATATTACTGTGGCGGAAAAAACAAAGGTGGACATAAAAATCAATTTTAAACAATATGAGTTTAACAAGGAATTATCATTTCCTTTTAACATTCCGCGAAATTATAAAACAAAATAATTGTTACTTTAAAGAATTGCAGCTTGCATAAAAATCAATCAATTATTCTTATCAAAAATTAATGTGCATGCTTAAGAAAATTGCAACATCTTTTATATTTCTGCTTATAGCATTGTCTGCTTTCTCCCAGGAACCGGCAGATAAAGATGCTCTTCAAAAGCAGCGCGAGCAACTGAAAAAAGAAATCACTGAAACTGAAAAAATTCTCGAAAACACTAGGAAAACAGCAAAAGTTAATATCGGACAATTGTCGCTGATTAATAAAAAATTGAATCTACAGGGAAAAGTAATTGATAATATAAACGGGGAAATCCGAAGCCTCAGTGACAATATTTATTTATCTCAACTGCATATCAATAAAATGAGACGGGTTCTGGATACGCTAAAACAGGAATATGCAAAAAGCATGGTTTACGCTTATAAAAACAGGAGTAATTACGATTTTTTGAATTTCATCTTCTCTGCCAATAATTTTAATGATGCCATAAAACGCATCGCATATTTAAAATCATACCGGAGTTACCGAGAAATGCAGGCAGATAATATCATAACCACACAAGCCATGCTCGAAAATCGAATAGAAGTTTTATCAGGTACCAAAAAAAAGAAAAATATTGTATTAAAGGAACATGATAATGAATTAACTCAACTGGAAAAGCAAAAATTAGAAAAAGCCGCCATTGTAGATAAATTAAAAAGCCGGCAAAAAGAGTTAAGTGCCCAGGTAAACGCCAAACGAAAGCAGGATGCTAAATTAAAAAATGCAATTACTGCAATGATTAAAAGAGAAATAGCAATAGCTAAAGCAGAAGCCGCAAAAAAAGAAAAAGCAAGATTAGCAGAAACTAATAATAATAAAGAAGCTACACCCGAAGCAGAAAAAAACACTACAACGCCAAGAATTAGCACTTCTCCAATACCTCCTTCCAACAGCGTATTGGTAAGCAGTGAAGCCGACAGAGCTTTAAATGCAAGTTTTGAAAGCAATAAAGGAATTTTACCATGGCCAGTAAATGGTTTCGTTATTAGCCACTTCGGCCCTAATCAATTTCCCGGAGGAATTGATTATAATAATCCGGGAGTTAGCATAGGTTCAAAAATAGGAGAACCGGTGAAAGCTGTTTTTGATGGCGAAGTAACACTGGTAAGTTATATAGAAGATAAACAAGCTGTTTTTATAAAACATGGAAAATATTTTACTGTTTACAGCAATCTTGGTTCAGCTAGTGTACAAAGAGGTGACAAAGTAAAAACCGGGCAGGTAATTGGTAAAGCCGGGATAAATGATGAAGGCCAGGGGCAGGTAGATTTTATTTTAATGAAAGAAAGCGATAACGTAAATCCGGAATCCTGGTTGAAACATTAATATTCTCCTATATCAACAATCTCTTCTCCTAAAAGAAATTAATTAAAATACCATCCATGTCATTTATTATCGAAATAAAAGGTAAAACCCCTACCTGGGGGCAAAACTGTTATATAGCACCAAATGCCACACTTGCAGGCGACATCATCATGGGAGATGAATGTAGTATATGGTTTAATGCAGTCGTCCGTGGCGATGTCAACTTTATCCGCATGGGTAATAAAGTAAATGTACAGGATGGAGCTGTAATCCATTGCACTTATTTAAAAACATCTACCATTATTGGAAATAATGTGAGCATCGGACACAATGCAATAGTACATGGTTGCGTTATAGATGAGAATGTGTTGATTGGAATGGGGGCAATAGTGATGGATAATGCCAAAATAGGAAGCAACAGCATTATAGCTGCAGGGGCAGTAGTTCTTGAAAATACAATAGTTGAGGCAGGCAGCATATATGCTGGTATTCCCGCAAAAAAAGTAAAGGACATTTCACAGGATTTAATAAAAGGTGAAATAGAAAGAATCGCTAATAACTATGTGATGTATGCAGGATGGTATTAAGTTAAATGAATTTTGAATCTTAACAGTTATTAAGAAACTATAGTACATAATTTGAGTATTATCTTAATAAAATGAAATGAAGAAGATTATAATTTCTGCTATGTGTTGGGGAATGTTTTCCAGTTGCTACATTTTTAGAAAACAAGTAAAATATGGCTGCCCAACCAATGGAAAAAACATAGGCGCTGAGCGGATTCTATCCGGTGACAGAGCCGCCATTAAGGCAGCAGAAAAAGCACGAAAATTTAAATACTAAAACCTATACAATCTTTTAACCTCTCACCTATTTAATCTACTCTTTTATGTGTTATCATTTAAAAACAGACTTTGGCGGCACAGAAGCTGTTATTGACGACAATTGCAGCATCTCCAAATTTTATTCAATTGCAGGAGCTCTTTCAGATAACCTGAAAGTGAAGTTTTTGAACCAGGTAGATGATGCAGATACGCTGGATTGGGATTTTAGATACAAAAGCCAATTTTTAATCTTGCACTATAATATTTTTAATGGAGTTTCTATTCTTCCAAGACAAGTCAACAATGCAGAAAAAGCAAACGAGGCTGTAGAAGAAGTGGCCAATTTTTTAGTAAAAAATGCCTATTAACTACTAAAAGCAAAAATGACCTTTTCATTAAAAGTGAATAAAATAACGCTACCATTTTTTTGTATCTATTGAACTAAGAATATTTAAATAACTAACATATCGTTCATAAGATATTTCCCCATTCTCAACTGCTTTTTTTACAACACAGGCCGGTTCTTCAATATGCATACAGTTATTAAACCGGCATTTATTGATCAATGCTTTCATTTCCGGGAAATAGTGAGATAATTCTTCCTCTTCTATATCCATCAATGCAAACTCGCGCATACCCGGCGTATCAATAATTTTTCCGCCGAAAGGCAAATCAAACATTTCAGCAAATGTAGTAGTATGAAGCCCCTTCCCACTCCATCCACTTACATCCTGAGTTTTTAATAAAAATTCCGGAAAAATCGAATTAATAAAAGATGACTTGCCTACACCTGAATGGCCACTTATGAGTGTAGTCTTATTTCTTAAAAGTTCAAGAACTTCTTTAACACCCGAATTTTCATTGATGCTCATTAAAAAAACCTGGTAACCAATTTTTTCATATACCGATTTTAATTCTTCAAATTTTTCTTTTTCTTTCGTTTTATACAAGTCACTTTTATTAAAAACAATAACTGCAGGTACATGATATGCTTCTGATGCTACTAAAAACCGATCAATAAATCCTGAAGAGGTTTTAGGATCTTTTAGTGTTGCTAATAAAATACTCTGATCCAGGTTGGAGGCAACAATATGATGCAAATGCTTGTTATGAGGCGACTGGCGGGTAATATAATTGGTCCTTGGAAAAATATCCGTAATGACATACGAATCTTCCACAATGTCTTCTTTATATGCCTCAACTATATCACCTACTGCTATAGGATTAGTAGAAGTAATATTATCAATTTTAAACTTCCCTTTTATACGGGCATTAAAAGTTTCCCCGTTTTGATTCCTGACCTGGTACCAGCTACCGGTCGATTTATAGACATATGCTTTCATGTAAACAGAAGAAGTTTATTGTTGCAAATTAGCCAATCAGCCGTTTTTTAGGGAAACTTTTTAAACAAAGTATATTTTAAAACAATTTCAATGAAAAGAAGTCCCATTGCAATAAAGATAAGAGGATAAAATTTTTCTGAATATCGATGAAAAGCCGTTATCTCTACTTTTGATTTTTCCAGGTGATTAATTTCTTTATAAATATTTTCCAGGCTGCCATTATCTGTTGCTCTAAAATATTTACCGCCTGTTTCATAAGCTATATTTTGAAGCAGTTTTTCATCAATGGCTACTTTTTCATTTTGCATTACAATTCCCATAGGCGTACTTACTGGTGTTGGTGCGTATCCATTAGTACCTACACCAATCGTATAAACTTTTATTTTAAAAGTCTTGGCAATTTCCTTTGCAGTAGAGGGATCTATAAGTCCTCCATTATTGACACCATCGGTAAGCAGGATCACCACTTTACTTTTCGATTTACTGTTTCTTAACCTGTCTACACTGGTAGCCAAGCCGGATCCGATTGCTGTACCATCTTCCAATAATCCGCTGCGGATCTGGCGGATCTGGTTGATCAAAACAGAATGATCTGTAGTAAGGGGACATTGAGTAAAACTTTCACCTGCAAAAATTACAACGCCAATCCTGTCAGAAGGACGATTATTTACGAATTCTTCAGCCACTTTTTTTGCAGCTTCCATCCTGTTTGGAGTAAAATCCTGGGCCGTCATACTCCCACTTACATCAATACATAACATGATATCTATACCCTCTCCTTCTGTTTCTGTTTCTTCAAAACTAACCTGTGGGCGTGCTAATGCTATAATAATACAACTCAAAGCAATTAACCTTAAAATAAAAGGAAATTGTTGAAAAGTATTTTTCCAGGAATGAACTTTTGATAACCCTTTTATCGTAGAAACATTCAATGCAGCCACCTGCTTCTTCCCTTTACTAAACTTCCAAAAAATCATAATGGGAATAAAGGCAAAAAGAATGAAAAACAGCGGTTGCCCAAAACTAATATTATTGAAATAATCAAATATCATTTCCAGGGTTTTTAGTCATAAGATTATTGATAAAAATGATCATTTCTTTTACCCGCGAAAAACAATTTTCATTTTCATAAACCGGCGGAACGTACCGGGCAAACTTGGCAGCATTACCCATACGCAGAGAAGACGCAAAGTCGCCAATCTGATCTTTCGGGATATCAAATTTACCAAGCTCAAACAATATTTCATCTGTTGTAAGATGCAATTGGTATGAGTTTGTTTTACGTGACAAATAACGTTTAAAGATATCCGTAAGGCGAGTATGAAATTCCTTTACTTTATTGTTCTGTATTAATTGCTCTTCTTCTAGTTCAGAAAGAGATTGCATAGCTTCGTCATAAGGCGAAAGCTTTGAATGGAAAAGCGTATCTGTTTCCCTTTTCTTTTTGAAAAATTTTATCAAAAAGATAATCCATAAAATTAATAAGACGACTGCCAAACCCATCAGTGCCCAAATCCACCAAGGCCATTCTTTTTTAACTGCAATAATGGTTTTTATATCATGGAAGGGTGCAATACTGTCCAGGGGAGAATACTGCACATTTACCGGTATGGAATCTGTATAAACATCAAAAGTAGAGTCACCGTCTAAAGTAGAAACCGTAAATTGAAGTGGAGGTATTACTCTTCTTCCGGAATCAAAATTAGTAAGTGTAAGTACCTGGCTAAAATTCAAATTCCCATTAGAAGATGTAGAGTCAATTTTATCTTTAGTAATTACTTCAAAATGGCCAAAACTATCAGGAACCGAAAACCAGGAAAGCCGATAGGTATTATCCGGCATTGAAGTTTCTACACGATAATGCAACTGCTGACCTATCAGGATATTCTCCTTATCAATTGAAATTTTTACGGTCGGTAACTGGGCAAAATTCTTTTGCGTACAAAACAGGCAGAAAGAAACCAACATGATTGTAACCGATCCTATATAATTAACGCTTTTATCCAATTGTTTTATATTCACTTTCTTTTCCTTCTTAAAAAAAACTGTTGCAATATTTTCACATAATCTTCATCAGTACGTATATGCAATAAATCTGCGCCGGCCTTTTTTAAAATATTTTTGCAGCGTGCGCTTTGTTCTATAAAATTCTGATGATAACTATGCCTCACCATGGCATCAGATGTATTAAGCCATTGCGACTTCTGCGTTTCAAAATCCTGAATTTTTACCATTCCAATATCGGGTAACTGGCTATCCATCTTATCATATACCTTTAACCCGATTACATCATGCCTTTTCCCCATTACCCGTAATCCATGTTCATAGTTTTCATCAATAAAATCACTCATTATGAAAGCAATACTTTTTTGTGTATTGGCTCTTTGAAAAAATTTTAATGCTTCGCTGATATTGGTTCCTGTTCGCTTAGGTGTAACTGTTAGCAACTCTCTTACAATAAAGAGTGCATGCTCTTTCCCTTTTTTAGGGGGGATATATTTTTCCACTTTATCGCTGAAAAATATTACGCCTACTTTATCATTATTGTTGATAGCGCTAAAAGTGAGCACTGCACCCACTTCTGTAATTAGATCTCTTTTGTGCTGGTGGACTGTGCCAAACAAAGAACTGGCACTGATATCAATTAACAATATTACTGTAAGTTCTCTCTCTTCTTCAAATACTTTGGTAAATGGATGTGCATAGCGGGCACTTACGTTCCAATCAATAAACCTGACATCGTCACCATGGTAATATTCTCTTACTTCTCTGAACCGCATCCCCTTTCCCTTAAAGGCAGAATGGTACTCCCCTGTAAAAAGATGTGTAGTGATCTTTTTACTTACGATCTCCAGTTCTTTTACTTTCTTTATAATATCAGTAGTAGTGAGCGCCAATTATTAAATTATTGAATTAGAATATTTTTGAATTAACAGGTGCCGACAAATTTCACATCGGTAATCTTAAAATATATCGTACCCAATATATATCTATGGTACATTAACCGCTTTTAAGATTTCTGAAATGACCATCTCAACATTTACATTTTCCGCTTCAGCTTCGTAAGTAAGACCAATACGATGGCGTAATACATCTTTACAGATATTTCTTACATCTTCAGGAATCACGTATCCCCGTTTATTTAAATAAGCATACGATTTTGCAGCTAAGGCAAGATTGATACTGGCCCGCGGTGATCCGCCGAACGAAATCAATGGTTTGAGCTTAGCCAGATTATACTGATCCGGATACCGTGTTGCAAAAACAATGTCAATAATATATTGTTCTACTTTTTCATCCATATACACCTGCCTTACCAATTGACGAGCATTTAATATTTCCTGTGAAGAAACAACTGCGTTTATGTGTGTTTGTTCCAAGCCAAGTACATTTTGCCTGATAATAGATTGTTCTTCAGATTTTGTAGGATAATCAATGATTACTTTGAGCATAAAACGATCCACCTGCGCTTCAGGTAAGGGGTAAGTACCTTCCTGCTCAATCGGGTTTTGTGTCGCTAATACTAAAAAAGGCTCTTCCAAACGGTAGGAATCGTTGCCAATGGTTACCTGTCTTTCCTGCATAGCTTCAAGCAACGCACTTTGCACTTTTGCAGGAGCCCGGTTTATTTCATCTGCTAAAATGAAATTGGCAAATATCGGACCTTTACGCACTACAAATTCATTTTTTTGCTGATGGTAAATCATCGTACCCACTACATCAGCAGGCAACAGATCGGGTGTAAACTGAATTCGGCTGAATTTTGCATTAATGGTACTTGCCAATGATTTTATGGAAAGCGTTTTAGCTAATCCCGGAACGCCTTCCAGCAAAATATGGCCATTACTTAATAATCCGATAAGCAAGCGTTCTACCATATGGTTTTGACCAATGATCACTTTACCTACTTCAGCATGGATTTTGTCAATAAATGTTGCTGAATGATTTATTTTTTCATTCAGCAAACGGATGTCTTCGGCAGTTTGTAACATTTTTTAAAATAAATTAAATTAAGAAACCATGGAGTTGCAAATTACGAACAACGCATAAACAAAAAGATATTTATGTAAAAGCTTCACGGAAAAGTATGTTAAAAATATAAGGAACCAGCTCTTATATTAAAATAATTTTAACGCTGGTAAAGCAATATGGAGAACTCCAATTACGCTATTAACAAACATTAACGGGCTTCAACAAATTACTGTTTGAATTATTTATTGATATAATGAACTTTTAAAATGATGAATAATAATTTTATTAAGCCATTACAGGCAAATTTTATTCCATTTTTAATTAATGTGTTTTTTTAAACATTTTTATAAATTTGAAATGTATACATTTGCATAATTATTAATAAGCATATTGCATAAGAATATCTACATAAGGAAATTTTTTGCTGTTCTACTACTAGCGATATTTGCACTAAGCAATACACCAACAAAAGTTTTACATAAACTTTTTGCTAATCATACTGACTTTGTAAGCAAAGCTTATAAAGAATCAAATGCCCCTCAACTTAATGTAACAGGTATCAACTGTCATTGCGAAAGCAATGTGGTAATAGCGCCATATACTCCCGGAAGTTTAATTTTACTACCCGGTAATACATTACCGGCATTTGCAAAACACAGCATCGCTAAGGCTGTACATATTCCCTTTTCACAAACATTCTTTTTTGAATTAAGAGGCCCTCCCTCACAGGTTTAATTCATTCATCATTCTCCATTTTAATTTTATTAAATAATAAAAGACTACGTTTTATTATTTCCAATTGCAATTAGTTCAATTAAAAAAATTGGCATTTTAAAAATTTATTTAAATATGAAATTTCTTCAACTTATTCTAATAGCGTGTGCAGGATTTATGGCAAGCACTCCCGTTGCAGCCCAAAAAAATTCTGACAGGTTTTCGATTTCAGGGAAAATAACCACAGTGGACAACACGGCTCTTGCAGGAACCTCAATTTATATTCCTGATATCAGAAAAGGGAGCATTGCAGATGCTTCTGGTAATTACCATATCGATGATATTCCTTCAGGTAATTACCTGGTAGAAATAAAATATATAGGTTATAAAACCATTCTTAAAAATATTGATTTTACTGAAAATAAAATTGAAAATTTTACAATGGAAATTTCTGTTACCGAGGAAAATGAAATCGTAATTACCGGTTCATCAAAAGCCACTTCAATTAAAAGAAATCCTATTCCCATTGTTTCTATCAGTAAACAATTTCTCCAACAGAACCTGAGTACTAATATTATTGATGCCATAGCAAAAGTGCCTGGCATCAGTGAAGTGACAACCGGCCCTAATGTTTCAAAACCTTTTATCCGGGGACTGGGCTTTAACAGGATACTTACTTTGTATGATGGAGTAAGACAAGAAGGACAACAATGGGGAGATGAGCATGGAATAGAAGTAGATCAGAATACCGTGGAAAAAGTAGAAGTAGTGAAAGGACCTGCCAGTCTTATTTACGGGTCAGATGCTGAAGCAGGTGTTGTTAACCTGATACCCGCTAATCCACCAGCACAGGGGAAAATTATTGGTAATATTTTAAATGAATACCAAACCAATAACCGGTTGATAGAAAATTCAGCGACTATCGCAGGTCATACCAATGACTATACATGGGGTGGAACTTTTACTCATAAAATGGCTACTAACTATAAAGACAAATATGATGGAAGGGTTTATAATACAGGTTTTGCAGAAACAGATGCATCTCTTAATTTTGGAATGAATAAGACATGGGGATACAGTCGCGTCGGCATTTCAATGTTTGATGACCTTCAGGAAATTCCTGACGGAAGTAGGGATTCTGCAACCAGGAAATTTACCAAACAAATTACAAATGGTGATATTTTCAGACCAATTGTGAGTAATGCAGAACTGAGCACTTATAAAATTTCGACATTGCACCAACATGTGCAACATTATAGGATTTATAGTACCAATAGTTTTTTATTGGGAGAAGGAAGGCTTGCTGTAAATCTTGCATTTCAAAGTAGTTGGCGAAGAGAATATAGTCATCCAGAGGAACCCTCAATACCAGGGCTTTTCCTGAAACTTAACACTTACAGCTATGATGCCAAATATTATTTTCATGAAATGAATGGATTAAGCATAACAACAGGTATTAATGGAATGTATCAGAATAATAATGTGAACCAGGGGACAGAATTCATCATTCCCTCTTATCAGCAATTCGATTTGGGACCATTCCTCTTTGTTAAAAAAACTTTGGGTAATCTTGAACTGGCAGGCGGGTTAAGATATGATGTAAGAGATTTCTCCAACGAAGGATTGTATTCTACCGAAGATCCCATAACAGGTATTGGTCACGCAGTATATGGCGCTGATACTTCAGGAGCAGCGCATCCATTTTCTCCCTACAGGCATACTTTTTCCGGCATGAGCGGCAGTGCAGGATTATCTTATAAAATAAGTGATCAATGGAGCATAAAAGCCAATATAGGTCGCGGTTACAGGGCACCGAATATTTCTGAAATATCTGCTAATGGAGTACATCCCGGCACCAATATGTACCAGATAGGCAATCTTGACTTTAAGCCTGAATTTAATCTGCAGGAAGACTTTGGAGTTACTTTTAATTCAACACACGTTACCATAAACGCAGATGTTTTTAATAATGATATTCAAAATTATATTTACAATCAAAAACTATTAAATACAGTAGGACAGGATTCAATAATAGTTCCCGGTAACCAAACATTTAAATTTGTAGCTGCAAAAGCCAATTTGTATGGAGGTGAATTAAGTGTGGATATACACCCTCATCCCTTGGATTGGCTACACTTTGAAAATTCTCTCTCCGTAGTTTATGGCACTAATAAAGGCGTTCCGGGGCAAGGTAAAATATCCGATAGCGCTAAATACCTACCATTCATTCCACCACTACATACTATTTCTGAATTAAGAGCTAACATCAAGAAAATAGGAAGTGTTTTTGCAAATGGTTTTGTGAAAGTTCAGTTCCAGGTATTTGCAGCACAAAACAGGGCCTATTTACAAAATGATACTGAAACACCTACTCCCGGTTACCAATTATTCAATGCAGGTTTTGGGACAGACCTTCTTAATAAAAAGGGGGAACCAATTCTTAACATTTCATTCATGGGGAATAATTTATTTAATGTTGCCTATCAATCAAATCTGAACAGGCTAAAATATTTTGAAGAATATCCCGGGAATTTTACAGGGCATGACGGCATCTATAATATGGGCAGAAATTTTAGTATACGGGTAAATTTGCCACTAAGTTTTTAAATCAGGAGAAAAAAATCCCTGATTTTTTTTCTTTTTGTAGCCGGTGGAAACACCGGCTTTTTTATTTTTTAAAATCGGGTAAGATGAAGCATTTAAAAATGGCCACCTGCTCAATGATAATCACAGAGCAATGCATTTGATCATCAAATTTTTGATTATTATTTTCGATCAGGAAAATGAAACAATATCTTCCTTATCATAGTTTTCATTGTATCTCACGAAAAAATTAAGATATAGAACCCTGCTGAAGCGCATTAGCCATGGCTGTAATCCAATAACCAATACACCATTGAAAATTAACCAATATAAGACCCTGTTATCATCAACTGAAATACCGATAAAAATCCACCAGGCTATAAAAGTGAATGCCGAGAGTGCTACTGTGAGTCCATAACTGACATAGCCGGTTCCATACCAAAAACCAGGTTCAAGTTCGAATTTCTGATGACAGACAGGGCAACTGTTATGCATATCTAAAATATAAGTAATCCCCAATTTTTTATAAGGGTTTTTATTTTTAAACATATCACCTCTTCTGCACCGAGGACAGCGCGTGGTAAAAAGACTCCAATAATAATTTGGTTTGGGCTTTTTTTCTTCAGTCATGCTGCAAAGGTATAAAAGGCATTATTGTAAAAAATAAATTTATCAAAAAAACCGGTTTAAATTAAAAAGAAAAGCCATCACCACATTTTCGCAATGAATTTTAAATAAATAATTAATTTCACAACAAATAAGATAAGTCAGTCTCTACAACAATTTCTTTCCTGGTGACTGTATCCATATTCTCCTCTTTCGTAAATAAAATGCCTGGTACGGGGGCCACAAATTTCAGTACGCCTTTTTCTAATAATAATGAAGAGCCTTCCGGCAAACCCACAACCGGGATACCGGGGTTCATTTTTACAAACTCTTCTAAACGCTGATCACGGGTTTCTCCATTAAATCCAACGGATTTTTGATTAAAATAATGAGGATTAATTTGAAATGGGAATAAACCCAAAGCATTAAAAGATTTTGGCTCTATTATGGGCATGTCATTAGTTGTTGAAATCGTTGGTCCTAAAATATTAGCTCCTGCGCTCCAACCAATAAAGGGTATACCTGCACTTATTTTATCACGAATTATATCTAACAGGTTTAATTCATAAATATCGTGCAGCAGCTTAAATGTATTACCACCACCTGTTACAATTGCATCGCAATTTATAATAACTTCTTTTGCATTTTCCGATGACGCCACATTAATAATATATGGCAAACCGATAAATGCTTCTCTCACCATGGAAGCATATGCTTCATAATTTTTATCAACTGAAGCAAACGGAATAAATGCAATAACAATTGGCTTGTCACCGAGCAAATTTTTTACCAGTGGAATTGCCGTTTCCAAATAACCTGAATTTCCTGCCCTGGAACTGCTTAATGCTAGAATGCGTTTTTGAGACATTTTAAAAGAATTGATTAATGGAATCTATAAGCCAGAAACTAGAATGGTAAAGAAATTGACTCTGGCTCTATAAATGAATAGTCATAATCATTTTCCAGAAAGCTGATTGGAGAATTGGGGAAATCATAAACCTGTTTTTTAGAAATTCCCCAGGGCTTCCAATAATCTGCTAAAACCTGTGCAAACATATCATCGTCCCATGACCCAAATAATGATTTATTTTCAGCATCCTCAAAAGGAATAGATTCTACAATTACTTTTTCTCCTGTTAAACTGATATGATACTCGGCACTTCGTTTTAATAAATAATTCGCATAAATAAACCTGCTGCATAGTTCTTCAAATTGAATGGGATGCAATGTTTTGCCAGAAATCTTATTAACTATTTCTTGTTGATTAATCCCCACTGCTCCATTATCCTGCAAGCAGGCTACAATTCCAAAATCATTCATTCCTAAAGAAAAATTAAGATGAGTAGGTTCGTCTTTGTAATTAAATACATCTTTAGATATTTTTATTTTAACAACCCGGATGCTCCACGGTTTAATGCCTTTAAATTCGACAGGAACCACTAAAGATTGTAACATCAAATGAAGAATTCTAAACTTCTTTTGCAGATGTGGAGACAATTTAAATTCATTTCCCCGCTTTGCCATACGATTTTGTTCAATACTTAAATCATTATACAATACGCCATAAACTAATTTTGCCATCCATTGAAACAAGCGCACTTCAGGTACTTTTATCACCTCGTCGAATCCGGCACAAAAGGCATTTTCAATTTCCTGTTCCAAAGGATTAATTGCTTTTTCAAAAACTTCATGGGAGCAGGGAATTTTCAAATCCTGGTAACAAATGCTAGTTACCTGATCCATCATTGTAAATTTTGTATCATGCAATGAATAGCGATCCTGGATCCATTTAGGAAATACAGAAATTTCTTCTCCGTCTGAAGTCAAATCCTGTCCGGTTAGGAAACAAGTTCGTGAATTAAAATTCAATTTTTCTAAAGGGTCGTAAAGCAGAATTGACATGGCGGCAAAATTAATAATTTGTTTTACTACCCGGTAAAATCATTTATTTAGATTCAATAATAAGATCAAATAATAGTTGGCAACTAAGGGGAAAGCAATTACAATTTTATTTCTTCCTCGCTTTTATCATAAAAATGAAATTCGGTGAGATGGTAATTGCTGTTGGATTTTATTTTTATTTTCTGCTTAAAGTTCCAGCTCCATTTTAATCTTTTAGAAGGAAATCCTTTGGTGAGGTAAGCAAATAGTATAGGATGTACTTCGATGCTAAGGTCCGAATGCTTTTGCATTATGAGGTAGCTGAGGTTTTTTTCTATTTCATCTTCCAGAACAAGAGATGATGAAATTTTTCCGGTTCCTTCACAACTGGGACATACTTCCAGAGTATTAATATTCATTTCAGGTTTCATGCGCTGACGCGTAATTTGCATAAGACCAAATTTACTAATGGCCAATACTGCATGCTTTGCCCTGTCAGTACGCATGAACAATTCCATTTGCTCGGCAAGCTTTTTCTTATTTTCCGGGAGTTTCATATCAATGAAATCCACAACAATAATTCCTCCAATATCTCTTAACCGCAGCTGGCGGGCTATTTCACAAGCTGCCTCAAGATTGGTTTCAAAAGCATTTTGCTCCTGGTTATTACCGACACTCTTATAACCGCTGTTTACATCTATTACATGTAGCGCTTCAGTATGTTCAATGATAAGATAGGCACCGCTGGGGAGATTCACCGTTTTTCCAAAAGAAGCTTTAATCTGGCGCGTAATTCCATGACTGTCAAAAATGGGTGAGCCATTGCTATAAAAAGAAAGAATATCCAGTTTTTCCGGAGCGATTTTTTGCAGATACGTTTTTGTATCGTTAAAGATATTTTTATCGTTTACTACAATTTTATTGAAATCTTCTGTTAGCAAATCGCGCAGTATGCTATTGGTTTTCCCTTCCTCGCTCATGATCTTGGCTGGAGGAACAGACCCTTTCAGATTTTTCTGAATATTTTTCCAGGTATTAATCAATCCCAGCAAATCTTCATGAAGTTCGGTTGTATGCTTCCCTTCAGCCGCAGTACGCACAATTACACCAAAATTTTTAGGCTTAATTGCTTCTATTATCTTTTGAAGACGTTTTCTTTCATCAGAAGAATGAATCTTACGGGAAACAGCAATAATGTCATTGAAAGGTGTGATAACAACATACCTGCCGGGCAAAGAAAGCTCACAGCTAAGACGTGGGCCTTTTGCGGCAATAGGCTCTTTTAATATCTGTACCAGGATGTTGGGCTTGCCACTTAATACCTCAGCAATTTTACCTGTTTTTACAATTTCAGGTTCCACAACAAATGTGGAAAAATCAAATTCTGTTTCAGATTTATCGCTAATAGCGACCTTGGTAAACTTTAAAATAGAACGCACATAAGGGCTTAAATCCGAATAATGCAGAAAGGCATCTTTTTCAAAACCAACATCAATAAATGCAGCATTAAGCCCCGGAATTAATTTTTTTACTTTCCCAAGGTACAAATCGCCTACACCAAAACTTGCGTCTGCATTTTCATTATGCAGTTCCACGAGTTTTTTGTCCTCAAGTAAGGCTATTTCAACTGCCTGTGGGGCAGCATTTATAATAAGTTCCTTGTTCAACTCAAAATCTTTTAATTAATTGCTTAACTACACTAAAGGAAATAAATAAAAGCTGGTAGTACCAGCATAAGGAAAGCGGAGTAATAAAAATTACTTCTTTTTATGACGATTCTTTCTTAAACGCTTTTTACGCTTATGAGTAGCGATTTTATGACGTTTTCTTTTTTTACCGCAAGGCATAATTGAATATTTTAATAATTTTATTAAGAAAAGATAAATTAGAAAATAATTTTAATCTATCAAGTTTACAATTTTGAAGGCGCTACTGGCCATCACTCAGGGCTTTTATCCTTTCATCTACTTCTTTGGTATAAGCTGGATTGTTTACTAAATGTTTACTTTGCGTGTACCATTTAATCGCATTCTGTTTATCACCCTCTGCAGCATAAGCATCAGCTAACCATGAAATTGCCTCAAGATTATGTGGATCAAAATTCACCACTTTGTTTAATCTCTCAATAGCTTTATCATTTTGGTTTGAAATAACAGCTCCAATTCCCAGTACCATTTGTGCCTGCATATTGTTGGAATCTTTATGAACTACCTCAAGCAACTGCTGAATTCCTTTCATTGTTTGCTGAGGATCGCCTACCATTCCTTCTCCAAATACATAGCAACTTCCCAAACCAACCTTTAAATCATCATTATCCGGATCCAGCTTTAAAGCCCTTTCAAAAAGGGTTGCAGCCGTTTGTGCTTCCCAAACTTTTTGGTCCGTTTTTGTCTCTCTTCTCATGTTCTCTAAAATCAAACGGGCAGCAAAGGTGAGGTTTTTTTCTGAATTATCCAATTTAGCGGCTTCGCTCAAATAATAGGCATACGGGACAAAGGAAGCAACCGAATCTTTCCAGAAATTGGCAAGGTTAGTAAATTGATTTTCAGACTGCTTTTTTAAATCTCCTCTACTAATATTATTTTCAATATTAGTAACATATAAAAGTTGAGCGGGCGAAAGTTTTTGCTTTAGTGCTGTTATAGTGGCCTGAACGTTAAACACAGGCATAGCATTTGCAGCAGCCGGAGTAAAATCAGGTTTTTTAGTTTCTGTCTTGCCAAATATAAGTAGGGTAAATAAAAGAATGACCCCGGCTCCAGCTAAAATAATACGTTTAATCAATTCAAATTTTCGGGAGGTTTTTTTTAGCCCGTCGGCAAAGGTAAGCTATTCAGGTTTTTGTTGAAAATTCTTAGCTTTTATTTCCTGTACAAATTCTTTTGAAGGCTTAAAAGCCGGAATATAATGCTCAGGGATTTCAACAGCAATATTTTTCTTAATATTTCTGCCTATTTTAGCAGCCCTCTTTTTAGTAATAAAGCTACCAAAGCCCCTGATGTATATATTCTCTCCTTCTCCCAACGATTCTTTTACCTCTTTAAATAAGGTCTCAAGCGTAACGAGAACATCAACTTTGGGAATACCCGTTTTTTCTGATATCCGGTTAATTAAATCTGCTTTTCTCATAATTAACTTTTTAATTGATTTGAAAATTCAAAATTTTGTGTATAAACATATTTAACCAGGTAAAGCAAATTTAATAAAAATTTATTGTAAAAACCTGCTATATTATACCTTGCGTATTCTTTTTTTTTATAATTTTTTGAAATGAAATCTTCCTCAATACCCCATAAAAAATTTTTTACTTCTTGTTTACTATCATGGAACGGGACTAAAAATACCAGGGAAATGCCCTGGAAGGGAGAAAAAGATCCTTATAAAATCTGGCTTAGTGAAATTATTTTGCAGCAAACAAGGGTGCAGCAAGGATTAGAGTATTATAATCAATTTATAAAAACGTTCGCCGATATCAAAAGTCTCGCTACTGCCCCTGAACAAAAAATTTTTAAATTATGGGAAGGTTTAGGGTATTATACCAGGTGCAGCAATTTAATTGCAACAGCAAAATTTATTCACGAAAACCTGGATGATCAGTTTCCGCAGAAATACGAAGATATTTTGTCTCTAAAAGGTATTGGCAGTTATACAGCTTCAGCTATAGCCTCTTTTGCTTATAATGAACCTTATGCCGTTTTAGATGGGAATGTATTCAGGGTTTTATCAAGGTTTTTTGGAATTGAGATGCCCATCAATACAACTCAAGGGAAAAAATATTACGGCGAATTAGCGCAGCTTCTTATTGACAAAAAAAATCCTGCTGAATATAACCAGGCGATTATGGATTTTGGTGCAATTATTTGCAAACCTTCATCACCACTTTGCGATGAATGTCCTTTTCAGAAAAAATGTGTCGCTTTTTTAGACAAAACCGTTTCGGTTTTGCCAATCAATGAAAAAACAATAAAGCAACAAAAAAGATATTTCAATTACATAATAGCCACATACAATAAAAAGTATTATATAAAAGAAAGAACACAAAAAGATATATGGCAACATTTATACGAGTTCATTTTGATAGAAACTGAATCGCTTTTGAATGAAAAAGATTTTTTACACTCCGACGCATTTTTATCTATTTTTGAAAAGAATGAGATTGCTGTAAAAAACGTGTCAAAAATATATTCGCAGAAACTGACTCATCAATTAATAAAAGGTCAATTTTTTTTCATTCAGATAAACCATCCTTTAAAAAAGAAAGAGGGGTTTCGCATGGTAACCAAAAAACAACTTTCAGCACTTCCATTTCCCAAATTTATTGTATCTTATTTGACAGATAAAAATGTATCTTTAAATTTGTTTTAAGCTAATTTTTAACAGAAGAAAACAGGAACTAATGCGTGGAGTAAACAAAGTAATGTTAATAGGCAACTTGGGTAAAGATCCGGATATTCAATTTCTCGAAGGGAATATTCCCGTATCAAAGTTCCCGTTGGCTACTACAGAAACTTATAAAGACAAGAACGGTAAATTAATTTCGCAAACTGAATGGCATAACATTGTACTATGGCGGGGATTGGCAGAACTTGCTCAGAAATACCTGCATAAAAGCAGTTTGGTTTATATTGAAGGGCGCTTAAAAACAAGGTATTGGGAAGACAGGGATCACAATAGAAAGGTATTAACAGAAATTATTGCCGAAAACCTGATAATGCTGGATAAACGCGCAGATGGGCACATCGGGGAAGAACATCATGATCCTATTTCCGGAACTGAAAATTCTTCCGAAAAAGGAATTGAAAAACTACCTGGATAAAAATTTAACAGGAAAAATATTTTTAATATTATTTTGCATTTTTAACTAAAATCTCTGTTTTGGATTATCATTCGGTCATTGAAAATAGTCATCAATTGATTACAATTTTAACCATTACTCCGGCTGCCACGATTACTCTTATTTTTATTTTATTGATCCTGTTCCTATTATCGTTCTTATTAGCAGGTTCAGAAGTCGCTTTCTTTTCATTAACATTTAAGGATATTAATATGCTTAAAACAAGGCAACAACCCTCTTACAAAAGGATTGTAACCTTGCTGGAGACTCCTAAATCACTACTGGCTTCTATACTTATTGCCAATTGCTTTGTGAACATAGGCATCATATTAATTTCAAATTCGTTAATGAATGAATGGGTAAATGCACTTGGCTTCCATGCCATACTAGAGTTTTTAATAAAAGTAATTGTAGTTACAACTTTTTTAGTGATGTTTGGTGAAGTACTCCCAAAAGTATGGGCCACTCATCACAAAATTTGGTTTGCCTCTTCTGCCTCAATGATAGTTGCTGCTTTCAACAATATTTTTTACAAAATAAGCATCAGGCTAGTTAACCTGAGTGATAAAATTGAAAACAATTTCCAATCTGGTTCATCCGCTATGGATGATACTCAACTGGATTATGCTATAGATTTATTACCCGAACATGAAGCTACTAATGCAGAAAAACAAATTTTAAAGGGGATACGTAAGTTTGCCAATACTACAGTGAAGCAAACTTTACGTACCCGACTTGATGTAAGCGGCATAGAAATGAATACTTCTTTTAAAGAGGTGATTAATAAAGTCCGTGAGATGTCATATTCGAGATTACCGGTTTACAAAAACAACCTGGATGAAATTGTAGGCATGTTACATACAAAGGATCTATTGCCACATTTAAACATGGATGAAAATTTTAACTGGCACCCGCTAATGCGGACTGTATTTTATGTGCATGAACAAAAATTAATCGAAGACCTTCTGCAGGATTTCAGGAATAAACGCATTCACATTGCTGTTGTAGTAGATGAATTTGGAGGTACTTCAGGCATTGTTACGCTTGAAGATATTATGGAAGAAATTATAGGCGACATCCAAGACGAATTTGATGACGAGCAAAGTGGCAATAAAAAACTGGACGATTACAATTACATATTTGAAGGAAAAACAATGATCCCGGATGTTTGTAAAATACTTAACATTCCCTCTAATACTTTTGATCTTCTACGTGGAGAAAGTGATTCACTGGGTGGCCTGGTTTTAGAAATAGCCGGAGAATTTCCAAAAGTAAATGTGGAGTTTATTACCAATAATTATATTTTTACGCCACTTGAAATTAATAAAAACCGAATTGAAAAAGTTAAGATCACTATAAAACAAAAAGAAGAATCATAAATACAATTACGTTGAAAAAAAATGGCATGCTGAAAAATATTTTTTCTTTGTTTCTTATTATTTTTCTTTTAAGTTGCAACTCTACCTACACCTCAAAAAAACAAGGTTACTATAAAATTGATTTTCCTCAAAAAGAGTATACCACATTTGATGAACCAGGCTACCCCTATACTTTTGAATATCCCGTATATGCAAGAATAGCAAAGGATTCCTCATATTTTGATACCGCTTCAAAAAACCCCTATTGGATCAATATTGAATTTCCCTCTTTTAATGGAATAATTTACATAAGCTATAAAAATATTGGAGGCATTTCAGATTACAAAGTAAAAACCAAAGGAGGTAGCTACAGAGACTCTACAGGAAGAAATGATTTTGAAAAAATGGTTAATGATGCTTATAACCTGACTTATAAAAACGATATAAAAGCTTATTCTATACAGGATAGTGTAATGCATACACCCAATCATATTTCAGGAATATTTTTCAGCCTCCTGGGAAATGTGGCTACGGCAAAACAATTTTTTCTATCAGACACGCTGCATCATTTTTTAAGAGGTGCTTTGTATTTTGATGTTACTCCCAATGAAGATTCTTTGCGGCCGGTAAATGCTTTTTTACAGGAAGATATGAAGCACATCATTAATACATTAAAATGGAAATAATTGTAGATTATACTCCATCATTTTTCTCAATCCGGTATTAGTTTCTTTGATTCCCATTTAAGGGACGAGTGTTTTTCATACTTTTGCAAAATGATCGTTATAGATGATATTCTTATAAGTGACCAGGTAATTGAAGAGCAATTTGTATGCGACCTCGTGAAGTGCAAGGGAGGTTGTTGCGTGGATGGTGATGCTGGAGCGCCCTTGGAAAAGGGTGAACGAAAAGAACTGGAAGACGCATACAACGCTGTCCTGCCCTATCTTACCAAAGAAGGAAAAATGCATATTGAGCGTGAAGGAAAATATACCTATGACAGGGAATTTGGCTGGGTAACTCCGACTATCAGCAATGGAATGTGTGCTTATGGCACTATAGATCCAAATGGAATAGTGAAATGCGGAATAGAACAGGCATATAATGATGGGGAAATTGCCTGGAAAAAACCAATCAGTTGCCATTTATTCCCCATCAGGATAAAAAAAACCGCTAAAGCAGAATTAGTCAATTACGAACCCCGCGAAGACCTGTGTAGTGCTGCATGCAAGTTGGGAGAAAAATTGAAAGTTCCGGTATACCAATTTTTAAAAGAACCCATCATAAGAAAATATGGAAAAGATTTTTTCGAAGCCCTAAACGCGACTGCTCTTCATTATAAAGAAAAAAAATAAATCTCTTTACTAAATATTGACCCTGCTATCATGAATAAAACTTTTTTTTTATTAGTTCCTTTTTTTGTCTTTTGCTTTGCATCATGCACAGTAAATAAAGCCAAAATCAATAATGATCTGAAGAAATATTTTGACTCTGCCCATGTTGAAGGAAGCTTCTCTTTATTGGATAACCGAACTGGCAGCATTACGGTTTATAATATGAACCTGGATACCCAAAGGATATCACCGGGATCTACTTTTAAAATTATGACCTCCTTAATAGGCATCCAAGCCGGGAAGATAACCGATGAAAACATGGTGATAAAAGAAGACAGTTTATCAAATACAAAATCTGAAGAAAATAAAAGCCTTACTATGAAAGAAGCTTTTCAGATTTCTTCAGCATCATACTTCCAGGAAATTGCCAGACAAATTGGAAGAGAGACGATGAAATTATGGATAGATTCAATCCAATACGGCAACAAAGATATTGATGGACCTATTGATTCTTTCTGGCTAAATAATCATTTGAAAATTTCGCCAGATGAACAACTCGGGTTAATGAGTAAATTATATTTTGATCAACTTCCTTTTCAAAAATTTGCCCAGCAAATGGTTAGAAACGTAATGTTGATGGACGACAATACCCTTTATAAATTAAGTTATAAAACAGGATTAGGTATTGATGAAAATAATAATTCTACAGGATGGGTTGTAGGATGGATAGAAGAAAACAGGCACGTTTATTTCTTTGTTACCCTTGCAAAATCGCCGGATAAAAATATTGATATGAAAACAGCGGAAATGAATATTACAAAAGGAATTCTAAAAGAATTAGGTTTCTTTAAAGGAGAGATGTAAAGTCAATTAGTGAATTACTATCTCGTTTCTAACTGTATATTGATTTGCATCCATGAAATAAACGATTCAGCAATTTTAAATACAATTAACACTTCTTCATAAATTTTCAGTTATAATTTAGCAAAAATAAATGCTCCATTTCCAATACATAGAATATTTAATTGCCTTAGCCGCGTTGCCGGTAATATTCGTATTGTATATATTGGTAGTTAAGTGGAAAAAAAACACAGCAAAGAAGATTGGAGATCCGGCTTTAGTAAAAGAATTGACAGCCCAATATTCATCTAAAAGATTTTTAACAAAATTCATTTTATTTATTCTCGCATTTGCACTTTGCGCATTTGCTGTAGCCGGCTTGGTAAAGCCAGACGGCACTCAAAAAATAAACCGAAAAGGATCGGATATAATGATTGCGCTTGACGTAAGCAAAAGTATGTTGGCGCAAGACATTAAGCCCAACAGGCTTGAAAGAGCCAAACAGGTTATTTCAAGAATCATTGATAATTCTCCTGATGACAAAATAGGCCTGGTAATATTTGCAGGTCGGGCTTATTTGCAAATGCCAATGACCATCGACCATTCTGCGGCCAAAATGTATTTAGCCTCAGCGTCACCAAATGATGTGCCCACCCAGGGTACGGTAATCAGCGATGCATTAAAAATGTGTTATTCTGCTTTTAATCCCAAAGAAAAAACATATAAATCTGTTCTTTTATTAAGCGATGGTGAAGATCATGATGAAGATGCCATCAATGTTACTAAACAATTAGCCAAGGAAGGAATCATGGTAAATACGATCGGCATTGGTTCTCCACAGGGAGCGCCAATACCTGATCCTGCAACCGGTCAATATAAAACAGATGCCCAGGGTCAAATGGTAATTTCAAAATTAAACCAGGAAGAATTAAGTGATATTGCTAAAGCAGGAAATGGCATTTACCAGCTTTATACTAATACTGAAGAGGTGGCTGGAAATATTAAAAAAAGATTGGCAGGGATGGGTAAACAGACCTCTTTAAGTGATAGCTCTTACGTTTCATTCGAGCAATATTTTCAATATATTTTAGCAGCGGCATTCATTTTATTGTTATTAGAATTTTTCATGGCAGAAAAGAAGAGAATGAAAATTAAAAATATTGTAACTGTCTTATTTCTCCTGGTGATAAGCAATACATCCTATTCACAAAAAGCAAAATCTGCCATTATAAATGGCAATAAAGCTTACGAAAAAAATGATTTTAAATCTGCCGAAAAAGAATACCGTGATGCTTTAAAAAGTTCAGAAAAAAATGTGATAGCCAACTATAATTTAGGCAATGCACTTTATAGAAATAACAATGCGGGAGAAGCTGCTAAATCTTATGACAACGCCGTTCAAAATGCCAGTGATAACACCATAAAACAACAGGCATTTTATAATGAAGGAGTTGCGTATCAAAAAGAAAAAAAACTTCCTGAAAGTATTAATGCTTATAAAAATGCATTGCTGCTAAACCCCAATGATGAAGATGCCCGTCAAAATCTTGAACGGGCTTTAAAAGAACAAAAACAGCAACAAAAGCAACAGCAAAATAAAAAAGACGATAAAGATAATAAAGACAAAAAGCAGCAGCCCAAAAATCAAAAGAATAATAATCAGCCACAGCAAAATAAGGGGGAACCTAAGCCACAACCTTCAAAAATGTCCAAACAAGATGCAGAGGAAAAACTAAAATCTCTTCTTGAAAATGAAAAAGCGCTACAAGACAGGCTTCATAAAATGAGAGGCTCCGCAACTCCAGTCAGTCCTGAAAAAGATTGGTAAGAAT
The DNA here is from genome assembly GCA_030706605.1 of Bacteroidota bacterium. Taxonomy (GTDB): domain Bacteria; phylum Bacteroidota; class Bacteroidia; order Chitinophagales; family Chitinophagaceae; genus Ginsengibacter. Next base: position 11,351 of record JAUZOE010000039.1, on the reverse strand, counting down.
TCTTTCAAAGCCAAGTAATAATAATAAGTTAATCAAATAATTAACCAATTAATCGCAAACACATTAAATCGTATTTTTGCCACTCAATATTATCTGAAGAATATGGAATTGTATGCAGAATCCCTGACAGAATATAAAAGACTTACAACACTTGAAGTAAAAGTAGGAGATTTATTACTGGGAAATTTTCATCCTATCCGCATACAAACAATGACTACAACGGATACCATGAATACACAGGCCACTGTAGAACAAAGTATTCGATGTATCAATGCAGGTTCAGAATTAATCCGTATCACAGCACCTTCCAAAAAAGAAGCAGAAAATTTACTCAATATCAAAAATGAATTACGCAAAAGAGGTTATACCACACCACTGGTTGCTGATATTCATTTTACACCAAACGCTGCAGAAATTGCCGCTCGCATTGTGGAGAAAGTAAGAGTGAATCCCGGCAATTACGTGGATAAGAAAAAATTTGAATTAATTGAATATTCTGATGCCGATTATGAAGAAGAAATAGAAAGAATAAGAAATCGTTTTATCCCCCTGGTAAAAATCTGCAAAGAATATGGTACAGCTATGCGAATCGGCACCAATCATGGGTCATTAAGCGATAGAATCATGAGCCGCTATGGCGATACTGCTATCGGAATGGTTGAAAGCGCAATGGAATTTTTACGTATAGCCGAGAGTGAAAATTACTACAACATTGTACTCAGTATGAAAAGCAGCAATCCAATAGTAATGGTGGAAGCTTACCGTTTATTAATTGAAAACATGTATTCAGAACTGGGGCATAATTATCCTTTACACCTGGGTGTTACAGAAGCAGGCGATGGCGAAGATGGAAGAATAAAATCTGCAATTGGCATTGGCACTTTGCTGGAAGATGGCATTGGTGATACCATCCGTGTTTCACTTACTGAAGATCCGGAATTCGAACTTCCCGTTTGTAAAAATATAATAAAAAGATATACTTCAAATATCCCTTCCAACCTGCCACCCATAGAAAATGTTTACAGGTTAGCCCAGGTAACAACATCTGCGTACATACGAAAAACTTTTTCAATACAAAATTTTGGAGGAAAGAATGTGCCTGTTGTGATTGCGGATTTCAGCAAAAAAAATAAAATCACCCCAGAAGATCTCAGGGATATCGGTTATCAATATGACCTGGCGACTGATAAATGGAATATTGGCGATATGGCTGCTGATTTTATTTTTTGCGGTAATACGATTATTGAATTTGCTTTGCCCGGCACTTTAAAGCTTATTTATAATGTTGATGCATGGAAAAATGCGGAGGATAAAGAAAAATGTTTCCCCATATTTGATGAGCAACAATTTCGTAACGAGGGGATCGGAAAATCTTCTATTCTCAATTTTATCATGCTTGATTGCTATTCAAAAGATGATCTGCATTTTGATAAAGGAGAATTATTAAACCAAATAAAAAATGATGCTACTGCAGTAATCTGTTTAAGCACAACTAACAAAAATGCAGTGCAGAGTTTACGCAGAATGTTTCTTGAATTAAATGATAGAGATATAAAAAATCCTGCAATCCTTATTTGCAATAGCAGTAAAGATACTATGGACGAAAGTCTTATTCACTATGCAGTAGAAACAGGTGCTTTATTCATTGATGGCTTTGGAAATGGAATTTGCCTTGGAGATCATTATAATAATAAAAATAAAATTCCTGATTACAAATTGATTAATTCCATTGCTTTCGGAATTCTGCAGGCCAGCCGGACAAGAATTTCTAAAACTGAATACATCAGTTGCCCAAGTTGTGGCCGAACGCTTTTTGATCTTCAGGAAACAACCGCTAAAATCAGGGCTGTTACCAATCACTTAAAGGGTTTAAAAATCGCCATCATGGGTTGTATCGTAAACGGTCCCGGAGAAATGGCGGATGCCGATTTTGGATATGTAGGTAGCGGCCCCGGTAAGATCACTTTGTATAAAGGGAAGGAAATAGTAAAAAGAAATGTGCCTGAAGCAACTGCAGTTGATGAACTCATTGGTTTGCTAAAAGAAAATAGTGTATGGGTAGAACCAATGTTAGCCGTAATCTCCTAATATTAAACTTAGGGGATATTTTATTTTGTAATAGTATCTTAATTAGCTGTATGACGATATGGTAGTGTTCAAGAAATGGGAATTTTTATTTAAATAAAAAAATTTCCATTTCTAATTTTCAAACTAAATCTCCTTTTGAGAAAGTTCTCAAATATTTGAACCTTTGTACACCTGATAAAAGCTAGAAGGAAAAATATTCATTTATGAAAACAGATTTTTTAGTAGTAGGAAGTGGCATTGCCGGGTTAACTTATGCACTTAAAGTAGCAGAGGATTGTCCGGATAAAATAATTACAGTACTTACCAAGACAGTAAGTGATGAAACCAATACAAAATATGCCCAGGGAGGTGTGGCAGGTGTTACCAATTTTGACAATGATAGCTTTGCCAAGCATATTGAAGATACTCTCATTGCAGGAGATGGTTTATGTGACCCTAAAATTGTGGAGATAGTTGTAAAAGAAGGGGTTGAAAGAATAAAAGAAATAATCAGTTGGGGCGCTCATTTCGATAAGGATAACTCTGGTGAATACGCACTGGGAAAAGAAGGCGGGCATAGTGAGTTCCGTATTCTTCATCACAAAGATGTTACAGGCAAAGAAATTGAAGATACTATGCTAGCAGCCATTGCCGGGAAACCCAACATTCATTTAATTAACCATTGTTTTGTTGTTGATATTATTACACAACACCACCTCGGCTATTTGGTAACCAAATCTACACCTGATATTGAATGCTATGGCGTATATGTACTCAATCTGCAAAAAAACAAGATTGAAAAAATATTATCCAAGATAACCTTGTTTGCCACAGGTGGCAATGGCCAGGTATATCGCACTACTACTAATCCTTCTATTGCAACCGGCGATGGTGTAGCAATGACTTACCGGGCAAAAGGCAAAATAGAAAATATGGAATTCATACAATTTCATCCAACAGCATTGTATGAAGCAGGAGTGAGCGGCCAGGCATTTTTAATTACAGAAGCTGTGCGTGGTGATGGAGGCATTTTAAGGAATAAGAATGGTGATGCATTTATGGAGAAATATGATGTAAGAAAAGATCTTGCTCCACGTGATATAGTAGCCCGGGCTATAGATAACGAAATGAAAATTTATGGTACAGAAAATGTTTTTCTTGATTGTACAAAAATGGATTTGGAAAAATTTATCCACCATTTTCCCAATATTTATGCAAAATGTAAATCAATTGGAATTGACATTGCCAGCCAATTCATTCCGGTAGCTCCGGCAGCTCATTATAGTTGTGGGGGCATAAAAGTAGATGAATGGGGGCGATCTTCTATTCTGAACTTATTTGCCTGCGGCGAATGCGCCAGCACCCGGCTTCATGGCGCTAACAGGCTTGCCAGTAATTCTCTTTTGGAAGCTATGGTTTTTGCCCACAGGTGTTATGTAGAATCAGTAAAAAAAATCAATTCTATAGAATTCCATGAATCTATCCGGGATTGGAATGCAAAAGGAACAATAGCCCCAAAAGAAATGATCCTTATCACTCAAAGCCTCAAAGAATTACAATTATTAATGACCGACTATGTCGGAATCGTAAGAACCAACGAAAGGCTTGAAAGAGCTATGAAAAGACTTGATCTGCTTCATGATGAAACAGAACAACTTTATCAAACCACTTCTGTTTCGCCACAACTTTGTGAATTGAGAAACCTGATTACTGTTGGATATTTAATTGTAAAAAGTGCCCAGTTCAGGCATGAAAGCCGCGGTCTTCACTTCAATACAGATTACCCTGAAAAAAGCGATTTAGTGCAAAATATTGTTTTATAAAAAAGCAGGTATTTTAAAAACCATTTTTCAATTGTAACCGCTATACCTAAGAAGGTATATTCTTTAACAATTATTTTTAAAATAATAGAATATCCCCAATAAAAAAACCTCCGATATAAATCAGAGGTTTTTTGTCGGGGCGGCAAGATTCGAACTTGCGACCTCCACATCCCAAATGTGGCGCGATGACCGGGCTACGCTACGCCCCGAAACTTTCTATCCTTTTTTACACAAACCTAAATTTGCGGAGAGGGTGGGATTCGAACCCACGGTACAGTTTAACCCGTACGACGATTTAGCAAACCGTTCCTTTCGGCCACTCAGGCACCTCTCCTACTTTCTGTAATTAAGGGCTGCAAAAGTAGCATTTGCAATCCAAAAATTAAAATAAAAATTAAGTGGTCAAATATTTATTGTGAACAATGCATTTTAAGCCCTGTTTTACTCATTATATTGTTTACAAAGAACAAAATTTTTTGAAGAAAAACTAATAAAATCCCAAAAATATGTTGTTTGAAATAATACTATCGGCTCATCAAAATTTACATAGCGGCCAATTGTACTTTTTGCTGAAGTTCAATCACACTTTCCTTAAATAGGGTATCCGTATCCATTAGATCTTTTACTGTTTGGCAACTGTGTATTACTGTGGTATGGTCGCGGCCACCAAAGTGTTCTCCTATTGTTTTTAAAGAATTTTTTGTAAAGGATTTTGCTAAAAACATGGTTATCTGTCTCGCCTGTACGATTTCTCTTTTGCGTGTTTTTTGCAATAGCTTTTCATAAGGGACATCAAAATAGTCACATACCATTTTTTGAATGGTATCTATCGTAATTTCTTTTGATGATGATTTGATGAAATTTCTCAATACTTTCTTTGCTAGTTCTAAATCTATTTCTCTTTTATTCAGCGAAGATTGTGCCAATAGAGAAATTAAGGCGCCTTCCAGTTCACGAATATTATTTTGAATATTATAGGCAATATATTTTACCACTTCTTTTGGCATTTCAAGACCATCATTTTTCATCTTCCTTTCCAGGATCTCTATCTTGGTATCATAATCCGGGATCTGCAAATCGGCACTTAATCCCCATCGGAAACGGCTAAGTAATCTCTCCTGTACACCTTCCAGGTCTTTAGGGGGCTTGTCAGAAGTAAGTATTAATTGTTTCCCGCTTTGATGTAAATGATTAAAAATAGCAAAAAATGCATCCTGTGACTTTTCTGCCCGATTAAAAAACTGGACATCATCAATAATCAACACATCTATCAATTGATAAAAATGAATAAAATCATTGATGGCATTATTTCGCCCGTGATCAACAAACTGGTTAATAAATTTTTCGGAACTTACATATAGCACTACTTTATTGCTGTGTAGCCTTTTTACTTCGTTTCCAATGGCCTGTGCCAGGTGGGTTTTTCCCAAACCTACACCGCCATATATTACCAATGGATTAAATGAGGTAGAGCCTGGTTTTTCTGCAACGGTTTTTCCTGCACGCCTTGCTACCCTGTTGCACGCACCTTCTATATAAGAGTCAAAAACATAAGTAGGGTTTAGCTGCGGATTGATCTGCATCTTTTTAAGACCCGGTATTACAAACGGATTCTTAACAGGATTGGAAGTAATTAAAGGAAAATCCATTTCATTATTAGAATAAGATTTATAACCATGCCCCGGCACATCCATCATTACCGGTTTATTGTTCCTGTTGCCACTATCTACCATTATCCGGTATTCAAGTCCCGCGTCTTTTCCTAATTCTCTTTTTAAAGTTTTTGCCAGCAAGTTTACATAATGCTCCTCAATATACTCATAAAAAAATTGACTCGGTACTTGTATAGTTAATATTTTGCCTTTTAAAGATACAGGTTTTATCGGCTCGAACCATGTTTGGTAATGTTGCCATTCAACTATATCTTTTATAATATTGAGACAATTACTCCAAACTATTTCGCAAGCATTATCCATTATTTACCTTGAACCGTTTTGTATGTTTTAGAAATATATTTTTCCGCAGATGCTTCTGAAATATTTAAACAAAAAGATTTGAAATAAATTCTTTCAGCAGGAAGCGAATATCAAAATAATTTGTTGAAAAAAAAACTTTTTTATTCTTTGATTTTGTTATTCAAAAAACAGTATGGCGTTTGAGAATATTAAAACAAACCGCATTTCTTTCATCCAGATTATTGAATAGCTATACCCACATTGAATTATGGAGAATCAACAATCATTTTCTAGAATTTTTAATTTTTTTTTCAGAATCTTTCTATCATCGGATTTTTTTTATCAGGCATAAAAATAAATGTGCAAAACATTTTTTGACATTATTCTTTAGTTAAGAGGGTTTTCAAATAAATGACTTTATCTTTAAAAAAAAATATACACATGAGTTATGAATTGACGGGTAAATTAATTGAAAAATTTGATACTATTCAGCGCACTGAATCTTTTAAAGTAAGAGAGTTTGTTATAGAAAAATCTGAAGATGTAAACGGCAAGATAATTACCAATTTAATTAAATTTCAAAGTACACAAGATCGCACAGGAATTATTGACCGCATCAATATAGGTGATGAAATAAAAGTCTATTTCAACATCCGTGGAAGCAAATGGGAAAAGGATGGCCGCACCTCTTACTTCAATAATCTTGATGCGTGGCGTATTGAACAAACACTACAACCGGGCAAAGGGCCTTCTACAGATGAAGAATATATGGAACCATTAGACACTTTCACTTCTTCATCGCAGGAAACTATTGATGACCTTCCGTTTTAAAAACAATTTAGAGCAAGTGTAGATATTGAATAAAATATTCTCCGGTTATAAAAAAATACCAGTTTAAATATTCATGTAACGGAAAAACTTAAAGTCTCCAGGATAAAAACCTGGCACTACGTATGCAACAAAAAATTTCTCTCAGACTTCCGGTCGGCTATGCCACCAACAATGATTGCATTGTCGAAAATATAGCAAAGTCAACCGGCAATAAAATTCATGAAATAAGGGGGTTTTATCTTCTTAAAAAATCGATTGACGCAAGAGGCAAAACCATATGGGTTAATCTGATGGTAAATGCTTTTATCAACGAGCCATTTCATCAAAGAGAATTATTAGCTTTTTCTTTTAAAGACGTAAATACCGCTTCTAAAAAATGTGTTATCATTGGAGGGGGACCTGCCGGAATATTTGCTGCATTACAATTATTAGAGCTTGGGGTGAAACCCATAATTTTGGAAAGAGGCCAGGATGTAAGAACCCGGAGAAGAGACCTTGCATTATTAAATAAAAAAGGTATTCTTAATCCCGAGAGTAATTATTGTTTTGGAGAAGGAGGCGCTGGCACATATAGTGATGGAAAGTTATATACCCGGAGTTCTAAACGGGGGAATATTGACAGAATATTAAACTTGTTCGTGCATTTTGGCGCTGATGAAAATATTCTGTTTGAAGCACATCCGCATATAGGAACTAATAAACTGCCTCACATTATTACCGCCATGCGAAAGCATATAATGGATTGTGGAGGAGAATTTCATTTTAATAAAAAAGTAACAGATATTACTTTAGTACATGATGAAATAAAATCGATTCAGACTGCAGATAGAGATACATTTTCTTCCGATTCTTATATCCTTGCTACCGGGCATTCTGCCAGGGATATTTTTACATTATTACATAAAAAGCATATAGAAATTATTGCAAAAGGATTTGCATTAGGGGTAAGAATTGAGCACCCACAGGAATTGATCAATAACATTCAATATGGCAAACGCAGTTTTGCCGACAATGATTATTTACCTCCGGCCTCCTATAATTTAGCAGAGCAGGTTGATGGCAGGGGCGTATTTTCTTTTTGCATGTGTCCTGGCGGAATCATCGCTCCTGCTGCTACCAACAATGGAGAATTAGTAGTAAATGGATGGAGTCCCTCTAAGAGGAATAATCCATACGCTAACAGTGGCATGGTGGTTCAGGTAGAAATTGAGGATGTGATAAAATTTAATTTAGCAAATAAGAAACCAAATTCAGATATCCATGGCGATCCATTATTAATGATGAATTTTCAAAAAGATGTAGAAGAAAAATCTTTTGCTGCAGGTGGAGGAAAATTTGTGGCTCCGGCACAGCGAATGATTGATTTTACAGAAGAAAAAATGTCAACATCATTGCCACAATGTTCTTATATTCCCGGGGTTCATTCAACGCCTTTAAATGAAGTGTTGCCTACTTTTATTAATCAGCGATTGAAAGCAGGTTTTAAATTATTTGCCCAAAAAATGTCTTCAGGAAAAAAGCAAAATGGATATTTTACCAATGAAGCTATATTATTAGCCACAGAAAGCCGAACCTCCTCGCCGGTTCGCATTCCACGTAATGAACAATTATTATCTCATCCTCAAATAAAAAATCTTTTTCCCTGCGGAGAAGGAGCTGGTTATGCAGGCGGAATTGTAAGCGCTGCCATGGACGGCGAAAAAGTAGCATTGGCATCTTATGCTTTAACAGGAAAATGATTTTCTTTCTCTATTATAAAAGCTGAGGAGCTTTCATTTCCCAATAGGATATAGGAACATTTTATAAAAAATTGAGAAGGTAAGTTCTGTTTAATATCTTCGTAAGAGTACCTTTTTCAAAAAAAAAAATTTTAATACAAAAATTGAAAATGAATATTTTAGAATTATATAATCTAAAAAAGTATTATGCTACGCAAAAAGCTGTAGATGACATCAGCTTTTCAATTCCAGAAGGAAGCATTTTTGGTTTACTGGGCCCGAATGGCGCAGGTAAGACAACCTTGTTGCGCATGATCACGGGCATTTTTTATCCGGATAGTGGTAATATTTTTTTTGAAGGAGAAAAATTTGATCCGGTAGCGGATATTCCCAAAATTGGCTACATGCCTGAAGAGCGGGGATTATATAAAAAAATGAAGATCGGGGAACAGGCTTTATACCTTGCCATGCTTAAAGGCATGGGCAAGAAGGACGCAATGAAAAAAATAAAAGAATGGTTTGTAAAATTTGAGATGGAAAGCTGGTGGAACAAAAAGGTGGATGACCTGAGCAAAGGAATGAGTCAGAAATTACAATTCGTTACCACTGTTCTGCACGAACCCAAATTGCTGATTCTTGATGAACCTTTTAGCGGCCTTGACCCTGTGAACAGCAATTTGATAAAAGATGAAATTTTTAAATTAGCCCAAAAAGGTACTACCATTATTTTCAGTACACACCGCATGGAACAGGTAGAAGAAATTTGCGATAAAATAGTATTGGTAAATAAAGGCAAAAAGATACTGGATGGTAGTTTAATACAGATCAAAAATGATTTTAAAGAACATATTTTTAAAGTTGGCTTTGATGCAATACCTGCAAGATTCGATAGCAATGTTTTTAAAATTATTGATGAAAAAGAAAATTATTTTAATGTAAAAATCGATGACGGGCACACTCCTGCAGAAGTTTTACAAGAATTGCTAACCCAGAAAGCAAGCATTATTTCTTTTAATGAAATTTTACCAACCCTTAATGAAATTTTTATTAAGCAAGTAGAAGACACCAAGACAGCAAGAGAATTTAGTAACAATTAAGAATGACGCAATTAACTAATAATCGAATCAACCTATTAGTATGAATAAAATCTGGCTGGTAATCAAAAGAGAATATTTAACAAGAGTAAGAAATAAAACTTTTATTCTTTCAACCATATTACTGCCCTTGTTTTTTATAGGATTTATTTTTGCGTCTGCTTATTTTTCAATACAAAGTGATAGCAATCAGAAGGTAGCTGTGACAGATAATAATGGAATTTTTAAGAGCAGTTTTCAGAATGATAAATCTATTACTTATGAATTTCCTTCAGACGTAAATATTAATAACTTTAAGCAAAAAGGCTATTCAGCACTTCTTATTATACCCAAAAATTACGATTTCGCCAGTGATTCAATTTCCCTGGTATCAGATAAGCAATTAGGAATAAATGCAGAAGAAAAAATAAAAAACCAAATTAATAATGCTATAAGAAATAAAGCATTTCTTCAAAATAATATTGACAGAAAAGTTCTTGACTCTATCAATAAAATTGATGAGGGAAGTATTTACAATTTCAGACCGGTAATAAAACAGGGAAATAAGACAGAACAATCTAATTCGGGTCTTTCTTATGGTATTGGCTTCGGAAGCGGGATATTAATTTATATGACATTATTCATTTATGGTGCGGCAGTAATGCGCGGTGTTATGGAAGAAAAAATGAACCGGATTGCTGAAGTGATTATTAGTTCCGTGAAACCTTTTCAATTGATGATGGGGAAAATTTTGGGAATTGCCGCAGTCGGTATTACTCAACTGCTGATATGGATCGTATTAATTATAGGGCTATCATCGGTTACTACCATCTTTCTTTCACCAGATTCGCTTCAGCACGTACAAACAATTCATTCATCTGTAGGAGGAGCAACTACAGGCAGTTCTGCAGCTATGAATTTCCTTACCGCGAAAAACACTTTTTTGTCTGCCAACTGGGGACTTATCATTCCTTGTTTTCTTTTTTATTTTATAGGAGGCTACCTTTTTTATGCATCTTTATTTGCCGCTGTAGGAAGCGTGGTAAATGAAGATCCCCAGGAGGCACAATCCCTGATGCTGCCTATTACCATGCCTATCATTTTATCTTTTATTATAATGACCACTGCTGCCGGAAAACCGGATGCGCCCATTTCAGTGTGGGGGAGCATGATTCCTTTTTCTTCTCCGATAGTAATGATGGCGCGCATTCCTTCAGGGAGTGTACCCGTTTGGCAAATAGCAGTTTCCATGCTATCTCTTGTGGCCGGATTTATTTTAACCACTATGCTGGCCGCAAAAATTTATCGTACCGGAATTTTACTTTATGGCAAAAAAGTAACTTTTAAGGAAATGGGGAAATGGCTTTTTAGAAAATCTTAGTTTTATTTTTATTGGAGGAACCCTGATAAAAATATTCACAATAAAAAACCCCGCAGTAAATGCGGGGCCTGATAAGTTAATATAAAATCTTATTTTAAGCTTCTTTAGCTCCTTCTACTAATACGGTAGTTTTATTATTTAAAACTTCTACAAATCCGCTTTGAATTGAATAAATAGAGGTCGCGGTTTTATCTTTCAGAATTTTTAATTTACCCGCCTTTAAAGCGCTTACAATAGGTGCATGCTTTTCCAATACTTCAAACATGCCACCAATACCCGGAAGCAATACGCCATATACTTCCCCGCTAAAAATTTTCTTCTCCGGTGTCAATATTTCTAAAGTCATTATCGTTTGTAATTAGCTAATTAATTCAAGTTGCTAGTTATTAAGTCAGTTTATTAAAAGTAAATGCTACTATAAACATTAATAGTTTCAGCAAAAATCCTTTAAATGTAACTGCATGTATTTTTCTTAAAAACAAATTTTTTATTTCACTAAAGCT
>JAUZOE010000038.1 GCA_030706605.1 Bacteroidota bacterium | reverse complement strand
CCTTTTAGCAGATCATCCACTAAACAGAAAATTGCTATAATTTTATCTTCATTAAGCATCGGTAAAGATTTTTTAAGTGTCGTAACTCAAAATTATTCTTTATCGATGTCCTTTTTAATTAGCAACTTGGGTTAATTAAATTTTTCTTTATTTCTTATTCTCTTTTTCTTAACTTCCTTCATCAAACGAAAGATGATGAAAGAAGACCTCTTACAATACATCTGGAAATTCCAATATTACAATAGCCATCAATTGATGAGTACGGATGGAGACCAAATACAAGTAATACATCCCGGAACTCACAACACCAACCAGGGCGCAGATTTTACACAGGCAAAAATAAAAATAAACGAAACTATATGGGCTGGTAACATAGAACTTCACATTAATTCTTCTCACTGGAATTTACATGGCCATTCTGCTGATAATAATTTTAATAATATCATTTTGCATGTAGTTTGGAATTGTGATATTGATATAAAAGATACTAATGGTAACAATTTGCCAACGTTGGAATTACAGAGCCGTGTTTCAAAAGTATTGTTAGATAAATACAGGCAATTGATGGATGTGGCTCATTTTATTCCTTGCGAAAAACAAGTTCCTCAGGTAAATGAACTCACGCTCGCTAATTGGAAACAAAGGCTTGTAGCGGAAAGGTTAATTACGAGATCGCAGAACTGCCTGGATATTTTAAAAGAAACCAACTACCACTGGGAAGAAACTTTCTGGTGGCTGATTGCGGCTAACTTTGGGCTGAAGGTGAACAGCGAGGTCTTTCAGGAAATAGCCAAAACATTGCCATTGACTGTTTTGACAAAACATAAAAACAGTATTACCCAAATTGAAGCATTACTATTCGGGCAGGCAGGATTATTAAAAAAAGAATTTAGCGAAAAGTACCCGGCAATGCTCTGGAAGGAATATCTTTTTTATCAAAAGAAATATAAACTACTACCTGTTGATGGCAAATTATATTTTTTAAGAATGCGCCCGGCCAATTTTCCAACAATCCGTTTGGGACAGCTTGCCGTTCTGATACATGAAAGCGAACATTTATTTTCAAAGATAAAAGAGGCTAATTCAGTTACTGATGTAAAGAAAATGTTTTCAGTAGCAGCCAATGATTATTGGCATTATCATTATGTTTTTGATGAAGAATCCGATTACAAAATAAAAACTTTAGGCAGCCAAATGGTAGACAACATTATAATAAATACTGTGGTTCCTATGTTGTTTTCCTATGGCCTTCATCACCAGGAAGAATCCTATAAAACCAAAGCTATCAGTTGGCTCGAAGAAGTATCCCCGGAAAGAAATGTAATCACCAGGGAATTTGAAAATCTTGGTTTTGCCAACAAAAATGCTTTTGATTCCCAGGCATTTTTACAACTCAAAAATGAATATTGCAATCATAAACTTTGCCTGCAATGTACCATTGGAAATTCATTGTTGAAAAAAGCAGGATATTGAGTACGTAGCCAGGACTTAAAAACAATTTAACAATATTTTATCCCCACTTATAATGAATCACTAATTCAATATCCGGATGAATACTTTTTGCCACAGGACAGTTGTTCCCGGTTTTTTCTAATAACATTTTGTCTTTTTCATTATTATCCCCCGGTAAATAAACAGCAACTTCTATCTTGGCAATCCGGCGCGGATCGCTGGCCATATGTTTGGTTACATCTGCGCTTGCATTGGTAATATCAACGTTCATGTCTGCTGCTTTAATACCCATTGTAGTGAGCATACAGGTGGCTAGCGAAACACACATTAAATCTGTAGGAGAGAATCTTTCGCCCTTGCCCCGGTTATCGCTTGGAGCATCTGTTTCGAGGGTTGACTTACTCTGAATATGCACTGCCTCGCAACGCAAATTTCCTGTATATATTATTGAAGCAGTCATTGTCTTATTTTTGTATAAATTTACAGTACTAATATTTTAAAAACACATGCGCAAAATAGTATTCTTTTTATTAATTACTTGCTTAACTTTTAATTCCTATGGGCAAGATGTAAAAAAGCAACGCCAGTTGGAAAAAAGGCAACACATAAACACAATGGTCAGGCAGGAAGAGGAAGGAGTAATTACGTATAAAAAAAGTTTTGTCTTTGGGGCAAAACTTACTACAGACGGCTATGGTGTTTTCTTTGAACTTGGACGGGCAAGTTCTGTGAAAAAAGCTACTTTATACCAGTTAGAGATCAGCGAACGCAAACATGTTAAAGAAGATAAAGTAAACAGTTATTATTCTAATTCTGTTCCATACATTTATGGTAAAGAGAATTTCTTTTACCCGGTAAAACTGGGTGTACAACGTCAAATTCTTTTAGGGAATAAATCCAATAAAAATGGTGTTAGTGTGACTGGAAATTATGGAGGAGGTATTTCTGCTGGTTTATTAAGGCCTTATTATATACAGGTACAGCAGGGGAACACTATTAATTATATTAAATTCAACTCAGCAGATAGTTCGGATTTTTTAAACGGCAAAATTTATGGCGGTCCCTCATTTGGAAAAGGATGGAGTGATATGACAGTTGTTCCGGGTTTATATGCAAAGGCTGCCGTTCGTTTTGATTATGGAAGTTATAACGAAATAGTATCCGCAATTGAGGTAGGAGTGAGTGGAGAGTATTACACAAAAAAAATACCCCAGATGGTTTATAATACTCAAAAGCAATTCTTTTTGAGTGCATATGTTGCCATTTTATTTGGCAAAAGAAAGTAAGCGCTTACCCGCGCAATCAATTTTATTACATTAAAAATTTTTTATAACAAATGAGTGAAGAAATATTGGCAGTTCCAGAATTGAAACCAAAAAAACCATCCTGGCTTAGGGTGAAATTGCCGATTGGTGAAGAATACAAACATGTAAGAAACCTGGTAGATAAAAATAAATTACACACTATCTGCGAAAGTGGAAATTGTCCAAATATGGGTGAATGCTGGGGAGAAGGAACAGCTACATTTATGATCCTGGGCAATATTTGCACCAGGAGTTGTGGCTTTTGTGCAGTAGCTACCGGGAGGCCGTTAGCTGTGGATTGGGATGAGCCACAGCGGGTGGCGGAAGCAATCCATTTAATGAAAGTAAAACATGCCGTAATCACTTCTGTTGATCGTGATGAAATTAAAGATGGTGGATCCATTATCTGGTACAATACTATTAAGGCAGTTCAGGCCTTAAATCCTAATACTACTTTAGAAACATTGATTCCTGATTTTAAGGCTGATTCTGAAAATATTCAACGTATTATCAATGCAGCACCCAATGTGGTGAGTCATAATATTGAAACAGTAGAGCGTTTATCCCGTACTGTTAGAATACAGGCAAAATATTGGCGAAGTATGGAAACACTTCGCATTCTGAAAAAAGGAGGAATGCGTACCAAAAGTGGTATCATGCTTGGCCTGGGAGAAACCAAAGAAGAAGTAATTCAAACTTTGCAGGATCTTAAGGAAAGTGAAGTAGATGTGGTTACTATCGGGCAATATCTACAGCCAACTCCAAAACATTTGCCGGTAAACCGTTTTGTACATCCGGATGAATTTGCAGAATTCCGGGAAATTGGCTACAACATCGGATTAGATTACGTTGAAAGCGGCCCGTTGGTGCGCTCTTCTTATCACAGCGAAAGACATGTACATCCTGGTTTGGGAAGAAAAGAATGGGAAAAATCCAAATTAGTAAAAGCCTAATCTAAACAAGCATAATTGCGTTTCTAATTTTTTTCAGGTTTAGACTTTCCGAAAGGATGATATGCATTAATAAATCCAATTACTAAAGGGGACATTATTCAGTTTCAAATCCATACTTCATGTAAATTTTTTTGGCAGTATTACTTACCAGGAATTTCATAAAGTCTTTTGCAGCTTGCGGATGTGGTGCATCTTTAAGCTGACCGGCAACGTATTTTACTTCAATATTTTCACTATCCGGAATTTTAATAGATTCTATAGGATGGCCAATCATCTTTTGATAATTACCTTCAGTGATCCAAACCGGTGCCGCATCAGATTGATTATATAAAATTCTCATCGGGCTCTGGCGATGATGTATATGTGTCAAAAATGTTGAACTATCTTTTACTTTATTATTCATTATCTCATTTTTCAAATTTTCACCACCTGCCTTTATGTATGCCTCTTCAATTTGGCGGCCAATTCCTTCCCATTCAGGATTGGGCATACTCACCCGAACATCATTTCTACCCAGATCTTTTAATCCTTTGATATTTTTGGGATTCCCCTTTTGTACAATAATAGCAAGTTTATTTTTCGCATATATTTCGGTGCTGGTAAACCATTCCGGTGTTTGGGCTATCCGTCCTTTACCCGCTGTATATATATCTGGTTTTAGCTGGATACGCAAATTACCTACAACAAGGCTACCATACTTTATTTGCTTAGCTAATATTCCGGGGGGGAGGGTTTCAACAAAAATCCGCTGATATTGAGGGTGTTCAGTTTTAAATGCAGTAATCAAATCATCCACACACATAAACTGGTTACCTGCAAAGAATACAACTAATTGCGGATCGGTAATATCGCCAAACAGGTCAGGGATATTATCCACTCCGGGAACAGTAAAATTCAATTTACTTTCAGGAGGTGTGTTCCATGGTGGATCAAAACGATGATCCTGTGCGTGTAAGTGATTGGAGGCGATTATAATACCAAGAATAATAATTTTTGTTTTAATGAATTTCATTAAAAAATTTATTAAAATGAATCAAATTTATGGATGCACTACCGCCCAGCCCTGGTATTGGCGAATGATAATTTCTCCATTGCCACTGGGTACATAAGAAATGAAGGGGAATAAATCGTTTTTATCAATATGCCTTTCCCTGACGGTATTTGAGCATTGAGCAAGCAGTACGCCTTTTGCCTCCAGACCTTTTAGCGCTGCCTCAAAGGTTCCGCTTTTTTCATATACCGCTACTCCATCTCCAAAAGCGATTAATTCCACTTCAAGTTTACCTTTAAGTCGTGGATCTTCCAGGGCGTTATTAATGTTTCTAAGTGTACCTCCAATTTTTTTTGTATCATTTGAATTGATTACGTACAATGCTTTATAGTGTTTCAAAGTAGCCTGGGCACCGGTGAATTCTTTTTCTTTTGACTGACTTTGCGCTGTTTTGACAAAAAAAAGTGTAATTGATAGCAGTAAGAATAAAGATGTTTTTTTCATTTTTATATTTTTATTTTTGTTTCTTCAAAATACTTTCAAGTATGATAAAATAACTCAAAAAGTTCAAGTTCGCATATTACCATTTATTTTTCAATAATTGACTTTTTTGCTGATAGAATAGGTTCAAAAGGTCCAAATTTATGTTGTATTTCACTAAAATTATCGGCATAGGGACCAAAAGGAAAATCAATAGGCTTATCAGCAATTATTGAATAATCTTTAGATTGATTTTTGTGTGGTCGTGGTTGCGAATTTACATAGGCAGCTACATCCCAGGCTTCTTCATCAGTTAAAACAGGATGTTTATAAGTGGTACCAAAAGGCATATTGCCTTTTACAAAACTGGCAAAATTTCCCAAACGGTAAAGTCCTGCTCCATCATTATAACTGTGTTTCCCCCATAAGGGTGGAAAAATATATTCCGTTCCCGTATCGTTCAGATGTCCCTGTCCATCCTGTCCATGACACACCTGGCAGGTTGCATAAACTATCTTACCTTTAACGGGATTAGCTGCCCGATCTAAATATGCCAACTTAACAACACCTGCATTTACAGGTTTTAGATTGTTGGGAACATCCTTGCCAAGCCATTTCATATAGGCAATCATTGCTTTCATTTCCTTGCTGGTAGTATCAAGCGACTGTCCGTTAAGGCTTCGGTTAAAACAGGAATTTATCCTTTCTGCAATAGAAACCCATGATTCAGAGCGTTTTCTAAACTGGGGATAAGTAGCTGCTACTGCAGAAAAATTAAAACCAAATGATTTAGTGCCGGCCTGATTATGACAGTTCTGACAATTCATCCCATTAGAAATAGTAGCAACTTTTCCTTTAGGTCCTAAATAGAGTGCTGTGTGAGCGATGATTTCTCTACCATACCTGATTTCATTACCAGATTCTCCAGTGGGGATGGTAGTTTCCCTGGGAGCTACCCAATTGAGTTTCTGATCCTGTGTATCCTCCTTATTTTGCTTTTCAATTGTTGATACCTCTTTATTATTATCATTAGGGCTTCCTGAATTCTTATTGATCTGTTCAATGAATATCCAAACAATAGCGATTGCCAGGAAAACAATTAATGCTACCCTGAATATAATTTTTGTTCGGTTACGATTTTCCTTCATGATGACTTCCTGGGAAATTTACAATTAATGATCAATGAATAGCACCGTTTTGTCAAGCTATATATGTTTGTGCCTCTTTAGCAAAATTAAATATATCGCTCCAGTAATCCCTGTTTATGTAAAATAAATAAAGAATTTTATGAAAGAACTCTCAAAAGAAAAATGGTCATTTCCCGGGATATAATTGAGACGATGCAAATGATACTTCATCATTATTAATTACTTTTCCGTTGGCAATTTCATAAGTTGAATGTTTTCAAAATAAACGGGCAGTGTGGTAGTCTTTAAATTTTTCTTCCGGGAATATCTGGTTGGGATAACTGGATGAGGTTGTTTTTCGTTCTATCATACTTGGCAATTTTTGAGTGGCTTTTAATTAGCTAAGTCCTTGTTTACTTGTTGTAATGGCATTTACTTTGCATTGCTGGTTAGGATGTGGAACAAAATTAATATTGAATATAAAATTATTTTTTAAGTATAAAAATCCGATTATGGAATATAGAAAATTAGGAAAATCAGACTTGGAAATTTCGGTAGTTACATTCGGCGCATGGGCTGCCGGTGGATGGATGTGGGGTGGTACAGATCGCAAAGAAGCTGTTGAGGCTATACAGGCAGCTTATGATTTGGGAGTAACTTCAATAGATACGGCACCTGTTTACGGGCAAGGAAACAGTGAAGAAATTGTTGGAGAAGCAATAAGAAATTTACCAAGGGATAAAGTGCAGATACTCACAAAATATGGTATGCGCTGGGATATTGCAAAAGGCAATCTCGGCTTTAAAAGTAAGGATGACCAGGGCAATAATATTGACATTTATAAGTACGCTGCTAAGGATAGTATTATCAAAGAATGTGAGGATAGTTTAAGAAGACTCAATACTGATTATATTGATCTATACCAGATACATTGGCCTGATGTTACTACACCCATTGAGGAAACAATGGAAACAGTCGGACAATTAATAAAACAAGGAAAGGTTCGTTGTGCCGGTGTTTGCAATTATAATGCGGAACAGCTAAAGGAAGCGCAAAAATATATTGAACTGGTTTCTAACCAGGTTCCGTATAGTATGGTTAAGCGGGATATTGAAAAAGAGGTTGTTCCCTACTGTATCGAAAATAATATTTCTATTCTTGCATACAGTCCGTTGGAAAGAGGGGTGCTTACCGGGAAAATGAAACCAGGACACAAATTCGCTGAAGGGGATCATAGGGCTGAGTTGCAATATTTTACAGATGAAAATATTAAAAGGGTCAATGCTTTTCTTGATAACATACGGCCATTGGCTATAGAAAAAAATTCGGCACTATCACAATTGGTTATACGATGGACTGTTGATCAGCCAGGCATAACCATTGCTTTGGTTGGTGCCAGGAATGCGGAGCAGTCAGCACAAAATGCAAAATCGGTTAACCTGCAACTAAGCCGCGAAGAAATTAATTTCATTACTGAAGAATTATGCAAGCTGAAAATAAAAAAGGGATAATACAGACAACCAGATATTTTTTATACTTCTAGCCCGGAAGTTATAAATTTACTTCCGGGAGGTTTTGGAATAATGGAGCTTGTTTTACGGATGTCAGCCAATTTAACTAAGAAATCAGGATGTAAAAACCAGTGGTCAGTTTATGAAAATACGAAATGCGTCCTTTATCTTTTTATCGCTGTTTTTATTATTTGGTTACGATTTGCAGTCACAACCTTCAGACGATATATGGAACCTTGCTATCTCACGAAAGCATGATTTGCAATTGAGTGTATATGTCACTGCTCAAACCATTGAGCAGATGTTTACTACTGAAACAGGCAGGCGTGAAGTCTTATCACTTTTGCATTGTAATGGAATTACAAAGGTTTACGTGGAAGTTTACAGAAGTGGATTAGTTGTTTCTCCTGAAGTATTAAAAAATAGCGTTGATTTTTTGGAGAAGAATGGATTTGAAGTAGTTGGTGGCATTGCAACCGTACCCGGGAAAGATTTTGGTACGACTCAGGAAGGAACACTAGGCTGGTTTAATTGGCAAAGCTCTAAAACTCAAAACGATCTGAGCAAAGTAATGGAAAACTCGGCGCCATATTTTAAAAAGTTTATTGTTGATGATTTCTTTTGTACTGCTGATACAAGCGTTGAATCAAAAGCTGCCAAAGGAGACCGAAGTTGGTCGGAGTATCGTCGGGCACTTTTAACCAGTTTGGCAAAATCAGTTATTATAAATCCTGCAAAAGCAAAGAATCCAGGCATTAAAATCATCATCAAATTCCCGCAATGGTATGATCGTTTTCAACTTTTTGGTTACGATGTGGTTAACGAGCCAAAACTATTTGATGGCGTTTGGGTAGGAACTGAAACCCGTGGTCAATATACCCAGCGTTTTGGTTTTGTCCAACCTTATGAGGGATTCATTAATTACCGTTGGATTTCGACTTTAGCCGGTAAAAAAAACGGAGGAGCATGGTTTGATCATGGAGATTGCACAGACCTTGATTTTATTGAGCAGGCCTACCAATCAGTGCTTGCCGGCGCGAAAGAACTGGTTATTTTTAATTTCGATAGTTATGTGACAGGCCATCCGGGTCATCATCTCTTACGCCAGGATTTTGAAAAGCTGGCTGATTTAGCACATGCCGTGGCAAATGACCCCATTCAGGGTGTTGTCGGTTATAAGCCAGCCAATAGTGATGCTGGAGGGGATCTGTATGTCATGGACTATATTGGTATGTTGGGAGTTTCGCTGATTCCTGATTCGAAATATCCTGAAAATGGAAAAGTTATTTTCCTGCCAACGCAGGCAGCAAGCGACCAGGCTATTTGTCAGCGAATTATAAAATCATTGGAAAATGGAGCAAAAATCATTATGACAACCGGGTTTATTTCACATGCCGTTTGTGGTGAAAAGCTGGCTCAACTGGCTCAGATTAAATGGCCCTTAGTAAATGAGACAATCATTGCTGAATCTGTAATATCTGACAACAAACCTGAAAACCTAAAATTTCCTCTTAGCATGGATTATCAAATAATACCGGAAGGAGCAGATGTTCTTTTAAAAACAGCAGACCCGAAGGGAACTCCTTTCCTTGTTCAGAATAAAAACAAAAATGTATTTGTGCTTAACACGCATACTTTTTCACAACAAGATTTTGATGCAGTTGGTGAAGTCCTGCTTTGTCCGCGGCAAATAGGTTTGCTCGAACTGCCTAAACAATGGGTCAATACCATACGTTCTGCATTTCATCCTATTAATGAACCTGAAATGGATGCACCATCACGTGTTTCGATGCAGCAACTCGGAAATCAGGATTTTGTAATCCAGAATTACAATTTGGAAAAAACGAATGTGAATCTTACAATTTTAAAGGCAGGAAAATACATCGATGGCTTTACAGGGAACTCCATTCAGTTATCCGGGAAAGAAATAAAATTGGAAATGGCTCCCCGATCCCGAATATGGTTTAAGATGAATAATTAATGTCAATTAGCAGTTCTTAATTCAAAGTGCATTATTTAGGTTGATTTCCTTGAGTCAATAAAAAATGATAGAGTGGCATACTATTTTATTAAATCAAATTGTAAAAACCTTTAGATATCATGATTTATCTCTTACAATTTTGAAGTAGATTAGATATACGAAGTTGATTCTGGTACACTTAGCTTTTTTCTAAAATCCTTGATAGGCCAAATCAAATTTAAGTTAATCATCCATGGCAAATACGATTGCGAAGCGGCGTTGGATCCGTTTGATTCCAATAGCATTTATTACTTACAGTTTAGCATATCTGGATCGTGCCAATTTTGGATTTGCAGCAGCAGGTGGAATGGCTAAAGACCTGAATATAACTGCAGCGATGTCATCCTTATTAGGATCCTTGTTTTTCCTGGGCTATTTTTTCTCTCAAATTCCCGGGGCACTTTATGCAGCTAATAAGAGTGCCAAAAAATTGATTTTTTGGTCCTTGTTACTTTGGGGAGGGCTGGCAATGGCTACAGGCATGGTTAGTAATATAAAATTCTTGATTGTTATCCGTTTTATGCTGGGTGTAGTAGAAAGTGCGGTAATGCCTTCCATGTTGATATTCTTGAGCCGGTGGTTTACAAAGGCTGAACGATCAAGAGCCAATACATTTTTAATTTTAGGGAATCCTGTAACTATACTTTGGATGTCAATCCTGTCTGGATATCTTGTAGGATCAGTGGGATGGCGCTGGATGTTTATTTTTGAAGGCCTGCCGGCAATAGTCTGGGCATTTTTTTGGTGGCGCTTGGTAAATGACCGGCCCAAGGATGCCAAATGGTTAACCGATGCTGAGAAGGAAGCTTTGGCGCAAAAGCTACAATCAGAACAGGAAGGAATTAAACCGGTTAAAAATTATGCCGAAGCCTTTGGGTCTAAAATAGTGATTTTATTATGCCTGCAATATGCATTCTGGAGTATAGGGGTCTATGGATTTGTAATGTGGTTGCCCTCCATTATTAATGCAGCTCCTGATAGCAATATTGTAACTACCGGATGGCTTGCTTCTGTTCCTTACGTTTTAGCTATTATTGCTATGGTAAGTGCTTCTTATTTTTCAGACAAAACATTAAAAAGGAAGATTTTCGTATGGCCGTTTCTGTTAATAAGTTCCATCGCGTTTTATGGTTCATATCTAATTGGGCCAGGTCACTTCTGGATATCTTTTGTGTTACTAATTATTGCAGGTGGAGCTATGTATGCGCCATACGGGCCTTTCTTCGCTATCATTACAGAAATATTACCACGGAACGTATCGGGAGGAGCCATTGCATTAATAAATAGTTTGGGCGCTTTAGGTTCATTTGCGGGAGCCTACTTTGTAGGATATTTAAATGGAACCACCGGGGGATTTGATGCCTCTTATATTTTTATGTCGGGTTCTTTATTGCTTTCAGCTTTGATAACCATACTTGCTGTTAAGGAAATGAAAGAAGAGGTTTTTAAAATAAAGGACAACATAAATCTGGAAAGTGCAGGTGAAATGCCACTTTAGGTGATAATGAAAATAGTGTAAAAAGGAAAAGAGTATTAGGATGTTAACTTAATGGTTTTCATAGTTCAGATAAATAGTAAAGCCGATTCCAGGAAATATTTTAATTAATAAATATGATAAAATCGTTAGTGGGAATGCCGTTTCTCCCGGATATTTTTAATTTTTAGCTGAATAATTTATAAACGTTTTGGTTCAAAACTAATGGTTCATCTCATTAGTTGAGGATAAATAGGTGAGCGGTAAGAATGAGACTTGCAAAAAGTGCATAGCTTCTCGTATTTTTTCTATTATAAATTCGCTTCTTAATAAATAACCTCCTTACAATTTCTTTTCCTTTTTCAATTGCTATCTTTGCTGCCGTTTAAAAAATGCTAATATGAAGCCGATACACATGGTTGATTTAAAACAGCAATATCTTCATATAAAAGATGAGATAGATGCTGCTATCGCAGGAGTTCTGGACAGTACAGTTTTTATCGGAGGACCTCAGGTGAAGGATTTTGCAAAAAATCTTGCCGAATATGTTGGAGTAAAGCATGTAATTCCCTGTGCCAACGGAACAGATGCGTTGCAGATTGCCATGATGGCGCTTGGCCTTGAGCCTGGTGATGAAGTGATAACACCTTCGTTTACTTATGTGGCAACTACCGAAGTAATTGCGCTTTTAAAACTAAAACCGGTGTTTGTAGAAGTAAATGCACAAACATTTTGTATAGACCCTGAGGCTGTCAGAAAAGCGATTACGCCAAAAACAAAAGCGATTGTTCCGGTTCATTTATACGGGCAGTCTGCTGCGATGGAAGAAATAATGGCCATTGCCAATGAGTACAACTTATTTGTTATAGAAGATAATGCGCAGGCTATCGGCAGCGATTATACTTTTAAAAATGGTACTACCCAAAAGACAGGAAGCATTGGAACCATTAGTTGCACTTCTTTTTTTCCAAGTAAAAATTTGGGTTGTTATGGTGATGGAGGTGCCATGTGCACCAATGATGATGCTCTTGCAGAAAAATTAAAAATGATTGCCAATCACGGGCAGAGCGAAAGATATTACCACGACATGGTAGGGTGCAATTCGAGGCTTGATGCATTGCAGGCGGCAATATTAAACATTAAATTACCGTTATTGGATAGCTATATTGCAGCAAGGATAAAAGCGGCTGATTTTTATGACAAGGCTTTTGCTGGAAATGAAAAAATCACTACCCCTTTCAGGGCTGATTATAGCAAACATGTTTTTCATCAATATACCCTTATTCTTGAAGATGGAGATCGTTCTGATAGCTTCCGGAACGGGCTTGTAACTTTTTTAGCTGAGCATCATATACCTGCTATGATTTATTACCCGGTAGCGGCTCATAAACAAAAGATGTTTGCAGCATTTGGCGGCGCTGGGTTTCATTTAGAGAAAACTGATTGGCTTACGCAGCGTGTAGTTTCGTTGCCAATCCATACAGAACTTGACGAAGAGCAACAAACTTGGATTACACGAAAAGTTTTAGAATACGTAAATAAATAAAAATGAACATTGCAGTAATAGGTACAGGATACGTTGGATTGGTTACAGGAACCTGCTTTGCCGAAACAGGAAATACAGTGACCTGTGTGGATATAGATGAAGATAAAGTAAACAATTTATCGTCAGGGAAAATTACTATTTACGAACCTGGGTTAGAGAAAATATTCCAGAGAAATCAAAAAGAAGGTCGCTTGCATTTTACCACATCTCTTGCAGAAGGTATTAAAAATGCAAAAATAATTTTTCTCGCATTGCCTACGCCTCCTGACGGAGATGGCTATGCGGATCTGAATTTCGTGTTAGGCGTTTCTTTGAACATTGGAAAGCTTTTGCAAAAGCATGAATATAAAATTATTATAGATAAAAGTACGGTGCCGGTAGGTACGGCCGGCAAAGTGCGGAATACCATTTTGCAAAGCGCCAATGAAGCGGGAA
Source organism: Bacteroidota bacterium (assembly GCA_030706605.1). GTDB lineage: Bacteria > Bacteroidota > Bacteroidia > Chitinophagales > Chitinophagaceae > Ginsengibacter. The sequence goes on along the minus strand of JAUZOE010000038.1, from coordinate 28,662 downwards.
TTGAAAATGCTGAAGAATTATTTGATGTAGTGAGTAATCCGGAATTTTTGAGGGAAGGAGTGGCTGTGGAAGATTTTATGAAACCAGATCGTGTGGTAATAGGCACCTCATCTGAAAGGTCTAAAAAATTATTAGGTGAAATATATGCGCCTTTCGTGCGCCAGGGCAATCCAATTATTTACATGGATGAAAAATCAGCTGAACTTACCAAGTATGCCGCCAATGCTTTTTTAGCAACAAAAATTTCATTCATGAATGAAATAGCGCAATTGTGTGAAAAATTGGGAGCCGATGTAGATATGGTAAGAAGAGGTATTGGAAGCGATGCAAGAATTGGTAAAAGATTTTTATTCCCCGGCATTGGATATGGAGGAAGTTGTTTCCCTAAAGACGTAAAAGCGTTGTCAAAATCTGCGCAACAGGCCAGTTATGATTTTAAGATATTGGAGGCCGTGATGGAAGTAAATGAAAATCAGAAAGTACATCTTTTGCCCAAAATAAAAACCTATTTTAATAACGATCTTAAAGGGAAAAAGTTTGCCTTATGGGGGTTGGCTTTTAAACCCAATACAGATGATATCCGTGAAGCTCCTGCATTAAGAATCATTGATGAGTTATTATGTGAAGGTGCTTCGGTAACCGCATATGATCCTGAAGCTATGTCGAATGTAAAAAAAATAATAGGTGAAAAAATTATTTTTGCGGCAAATCAATATGAGGCACTTGATAATGCGGATGCTCTGATAATAGCGACGGAATGGAGTGAGTTTAGAACACCCGATTTTAATAAAATAAAATCGCTTTTAAAAAACCATGTTATTTTCGATGGGAGAAACCTTTTTGAATTGTACCAGATGGAAGACGGGGGATTTCATTATGAAAGTGTGGGAAGAGCGGTAGTTAGTCAATTATTAAAATAAAAATGAAAACAAATAACTCTTCTTTTGAGCAACCCAGAATTTTAATTACTGGCGCAGCAGGCTTCCTGGGGTCTCATCTTTGTGACAGATTTATCAAAGAAGGGATGCACGTAATAGGGATGGATAACCTTGTTACGGGTGATTTAAAAAATATTCAGCATCTTTTTAAGCTGGAAGATTTTGAATTTTATCATTGTGATGTTTCTAAATTTATTCATGTCCCGGGGAAGCTTGATTATATTTTGCATTTTGCCTCTCCTGCAAGCCCTATTGATTATTTAAAAATTCCAATCCAAACCTTGAAGGTTGGTTCACTTGGTACTCACAATTGTATGGGGCTGGCATTGGCTAAAAAATCAAGAATTTTGGTCGCTTCTACTTCTGAAGTTTATGGCGATCCATTGGTGCATCCGCAAACTGAAGATTATTGGGGGAATGTAAATCCTGTAGGTCCCCGGGGAGTATATGACGAAGCCAAACGTTTCCAGGAAGCGATCACTACTGCCTACCATACCTTTCATGGGCTTGAAACCAGGATTGTAAGAATCTTCAATACCTACGGGCCGCGCATGAGACTTAATGACGGCAGAGCTTTGCCGGCGTTTATCGGGCAGGCACTCCGTGGCGAAGATCTCACAGTTTTTGGTGATGGAAGCCAGACGAGAAGTTTTTGTTATGTGGATGATTTAATAGAAGGTATTTACCGGCTGTTGATGAGCGATTACGCAATGCCTGTCAATATTGGCAATCCCGACCAGATTACGCTGAAAGAATTTGCAGAGGAAATAATAACGCTTACAGGAACAAAACAAAAAATTGTTTATAAACCCTTACCACAGGATGATCCTAAACAGAGACAGCCTGATATTACAAAAGCTAGGCAATTGTTAAACTGGGAACCCAAAATAAACCGGGCAGAAGGATTAAAAATAACTTATGAATATTTTAAATCATTGCCTAAAGAAGATTTATATAAATTGCCGAAAGAATTTGAGAGCAAAAGAAGTATTTAGAGGTTTATGCCTATGCATTGTATTCATTCATATAATTTGTTTTCGAAAGAATCGTATTTAAGATAAAGCAAAATAATGTATCAAGGACTAATAGAAAAAAAGAAAAAACTGGCTGTAATCGGGTTAGGTTATGTGGGCTTGCCAATTGCTCTTGAATTTGCGAGGAATATTTCTGTAATCGGGTTTGATATCAATGCCGATAGAATTGAGTTGATGAAAAATTCTATAGATCCCAGCAATGAATTGGATTCAACTGCATTTGAAAATTGCGATATAGAATTCACTGATAGTTTGGATAAATTACGGGAAGCCAATTTTTTTATTGTAGCGGTGCCCACTCCGGTGGATGCGCATAATGTGCCTAATCTTATTCCTGTGCAAAAAGCAAGCGATACAATAGGAAAAGTAATTAAGAAGGATGATTATGTGGTTTATGAAAGTACAGTATATCCTGGCTGTACAGAAGAAGATTGCCTGCCGGTTATTGAAAAATTATCTGGCCTAAAAAATATTATAGATTTCAAATTGGGTTATTCACCGGAAAGAATAAATCCTGGTGACAAAGAACACACGCTTAGCAGCATAGTGAAAGTAGTAAGCGGTTGTGATGAAGAAAGTCTTGATACAATAGCTAAAGTGTACGAGTTAGTTGTGAAGGCAGGTGTTCATAAAGCGTCGTGTATTAAAGTAGCAGAAGCTGCAAAAATTATTGAGAATACACAAAGAGATCTCAATATTGCTTTAATGAATGAACTCTCTATTATTTTCGATAAGATGAATATCAATACTTATGAAGTATTGGAAGCCGCCGGCACTAAATGGAATTTTTTAAGATTTCAGCCCGGTCTTGTAGGGGGGCACTGTATTGGCGTTGACCCTTATTACCTCACTTATAAATCAAGCAAACTGGGGTATGATGCACAGGTAATTCTTGCTGGTCGTTCTATAAATGACGGAATGGGCACCCATGTAGCAAAAAAGGTATTGCAACATATAATCCAAAATGGTGGTGAGATAAAAAATGCAAAAGTATTAGTGATGGGAGCCACCTTCAAGGAAAATGTGAGTGATATCCGTAATTCAAAAGTGAGCGATGTAATTAAAGAATTACAATCCTATTCTTTGCAAGTGCATGTGACAGATCCCCATGCAGACAGCGATGAATTGGAACATGAGTATGGATTCAAATTAACCGATGATCTTGCCGATGATTATGAAGCAGTGATTATTACCGTACCTCACCAGGCCTATCTTAACATGGAGGATAAAGACTTTGCAAAGATTACACAACCTAATGGAATGATTGCAGATGTGAAAGGCATATATCGTGGAAAAATTTCCAGTAGAAAATATTGGAGTCTTTAAATAAAATAATAAAATTGAACAATACATTTCATAACGGAGATTTAAGTAATTCTTCTTTTTTAGTTACCGGTGGGGCAGGGTTTATAGGCAGTCATATTGCAGAATATTTGCTAAAAAATAAAGCCGGGAAAGTAAGAGTGATTGATAATATGTCTAATGGTTTTAAAACCAATCTTGATATATTAAAAGTTTACGAGGGGTTTGAGTTCATCGAAGGAGATATTCGGGATATTGAAACCTGCAGACAGGCTTGTGAAGATATTGACTATATAAGCCACCAGGCTGCTTTGGGATCTGTGCCCCGTTCTATCAAAGAGCCATTTCTCACTAACGATGTAAATGTAGGAGGGTTTGTGAATATGATGAAAGCTGCTGTTGAAAATAAGGTGAAGCAATTTGTTTATGCATCTTCTTCGGCAGTATATGGAGACGATATATCACTGCCCAAAACTGAAGATAAAACCGGCAATTGCTTGTCGCCTTATGCAGTAAGTAAGAAAGCCGATGAACTATACGCGGAGGTATTTTCAAAAGTGTATAATATGCCGGTTTTGGGTTTCAGATATTTTAATATTTTTGGTCCCCGGCAAGATCCTGATGGGCCTTATGCAGCAGTAATGCCTCTCTTTGTAAAAGCGATTATCAATAATGAGCCGGTATATATAAATGGAGATGGCGAACAGACAAGAGATTTTACTTATGTAGATAATGCAGTTCAGGTAAATATCAAGGGAATGTTATCTGGTAATGCAGACGCAAAAAATAAAGTATATAACGTAGCTGTAGGAAAAAATTATTCTGTTAATTATTTATACAATGTTATTAAAGAATATTTACAAAGTGACAGTGAGGGCATTCACCAGGAACCGAGGGTTGGGGATATTCGTAATTCCCTAGCCGATATTTCCCGGGCAAAAAAATTATTGAATTACGAGCCTACTACTCAATTTGAAAGCGGGCTCAAAAAAACTATTGAATTTTTTAAGTCTTTATATATTTATAAAAAACTCTGAACCAAGTTTAAATTATTCTTAATGCCATTTATTAAAACCACCTTTCCCGGGCTATTAATTTTTGAACCCAAAGTGTTTGAAGACCACCGGGGCTATTTTTTTGAAAGTTATAATCAGAAAGTTTTTTCTGAAGAAGGTGTCGAAATCAATTTTGTCCAGGATAATCAAGCCAGTTCTTCCTTTGGCGTTGTTCGGGGATTGCATTTTCAAAATAATCCATTTGCACAAACAAAATTAATAAGGGTTTTAAGCGGTGCTATTATTGATGTAGCTGTTGATATTAGAGAAAATTCTCCGGCTTATGGAAAAGCTTACGCTATAGAGCTTTCTGCTAAAAATAAGAAACAACTTTTGGTCCCTAAAGGATTTGCACATGGCTATTCTGTGATAAGTGATAACGCAGAAGTTTTTTATAAATGTGATGCATTTTACAATAAAGAAAGTGAGGGCGGTTTGGCATGGAACGATCCTTTATTGAACATTGACTGGCAGATTCCTGTAGATAAAATTATTATTTCTGAAAAGGATGAAAACTATCCTGCATTGGAAAACTGTAAGCATAATTTTGTCTTTAATAATTAATAAACAAGGAAAGAATGTCTTCAGAGAATATTGCTATTTCCATATTGGTTACAGGTGCAAATGGTCAACTTGCAAGTGAGATACGGGCTATTGCCGATAATTTTCCATTATATCAGTTTTTATTTACCAGCAGGGAAGACCTCCCTATCGAAAATAAAGAAGCTGTAAAATTATTTTTTGAAAATCACCCAATAAATTATTGTATTAATTGCGCAGCTTACACGGCCGTTGATAAAGCAGAATCGGAAAAAGGAAAAGCTTTCTTAATTAATGCAGATGCAGTTGGAGAACTCGCTACTATCTGCAAAGATCATCAGACTCAATTCATTCATATCTCTACCGATTATGTGTATGATGGAACTAAAGAAATAGCTTTAAAAGAAGAGGATACTGTTGCGCCATTAAATGTATATGGATTATCTAAATTAAAAGGAGAGGAACTGGCTCTTGATAAAAACCCATCTTCTCTTATCATACGCACATCCTGGGTTTATTCTTCCTTTGGAAATAATTTTGTAAAAACGATGTTGCGTTTATTTAAAGAGCGAGATGAAATAAATGTAGTGTCAGATCAGATGGGGTCGCCAACTTATGCAGCAGACCTCGCTAATGTAATAATGCAATTTATTGAACGTATGGAAAAAGGGGAAACTTTTTCGGGGATTGTGAATTATTGCAACGATGGAATTACAAACTGGTACGAATTTGCTGAAGCAATAAAACATTTTGTAAATGGCAATTGTAAAATAAATCCCATTCTAACGTCAGCTTATAAAACTCCTGCAAAAAGACCTCTCAATTCAGTGCTGGATACTTCAAAAATCAAAAAGCTTATCCAGGCAGAGATTCCTTATTGGAAAGATAGCCTTAAAAAATGCATTGAAAAGTTGATGTCTTAAGTAATTTTAATAAAATATATTGATGATTTTCCCTGGTTGGGAATATACTTTTAACGACTATTTGAATGCATCTGTTTTATATTTGTCATCTCATTAAAATAAAATCCTACTTCATGAAATTTTTAAGGCTACTATTCATATTTATTTTCGTCACTCCTTCTCTTTTTGCGCAGCAGAATCTGGATGAAAAGTTGTCCATAGATCCACATGTAAAAATTGGAAAACTCAGTAATGGTCTTACTTATTATATCAGGCAAAATAAGAAACCTGAGCAAAAGGTGGAATTGCGCCTGGTTGTAAATGCAGGCTCTATTCTTGAAGATGATGATCAGCAAGGTATTGCTCATTTAAATGAACATATGGCATTTAATGGCACTACTCATTTTAAAAAAAATGACATCATTTCTTTTTTGCAATCTATTGGAGTTGGATTTGGCAATGATTTGAATGCTTACACTGGCTTTGATGAAACGGTTTATATTCTGCCTATCCCTACAGATAAGCCTACGAATATCGAAAAAGGATTCCAGATTTTAGAAGACTGGGCACATAATGTAACTTATAATAACCAGGATATTGATGATGAACGTCCTATTGTTTTGGAAGAAAGTCGACTGGGCAAAGGCGCTAATGACAGGATGTTCAGAAAGATATATCCCGAATTATTTGCAGGATCTTTATATGCTAATAGGCTTCCCATCGGAATTGATAGCATTGTGAAAAATTCAAGTCATGAAGTAGTTAAAAAGTTTTACAAAGATTGGTATCGACCTGATTTGATGGCCGTAATTATAGTAGGAGATATTGAACCAGCAAGGGCCGAAAGCCTCGTGAAAAAATATTTTGAAAACCTTAAAAATCCTGTAAATGAAAGGCCAAGAATACATCCCGAAGTGCCGCCCTATCAAAAAAGTACAGCAGAGGTGGTAACAGACAAAGAAGCTACGAGTTATTCATTCCAGGTTCATTATTCTGCCGAAAAAATAGATCCAACCCTTACTCTTGGTGAATTTAAAAATGATTTGACAAAGGATATTTTTTCGGATCTTTTTAATCAACGCCTTCGCGAATTAACTCAAAAGGAAAATCCACCTTTTCTATATGCTTATGTAGGTTTTGGTTCTTATGCCCGTGGATATGAAGCTTTCAGCGCAACAATAGCTACTGGTAATAATGATAGCCTGAGTGCATTAAAAACTTTCGAGGAAGAATTGGAAAGAGTAAAAAAATACGGATTTACCCCCGCGGAATTGGGTCGGGCCAAGACTGATATGCTTACTTCCATTGAAAGATCATTGAAAGAAAAAAATAAAACAGAATCGGCAAATTATGCATCGGAATATATCAATAATTTTTTAACAGAGGAACCAATCCCGGGCATTGAAAAAGAGAGCGAGTATTATAAAGAGTTATTACCACAAATCACTGTAGAAGATGTGAATGCGATAGCTAAAAAACTGGATCAGAATTCAAATGAATTCATTGCACTTACCGGGCCGGATCCTGCACCTGGCAAATCATTGCCTACAGACGCAGAATTACTTGCTGTGAGTTCGGAAGTCGATAAAATGGATATCAAACCTTATGAGGAAAAAGCGGTTTCTGCTTCATTATTAACTAAAATGCCTAAAGCTGGAAAAATTACAGGCATTAAAAAGAATGCGGTTCTGGGTACCACGGAATTTACGCTGAGCAATGGCGTAACGGTTACTTTAAAGCATACTGATTTTAAAAATGATCAGGTATTAATGAGTGCCGTAAGGCCAGGCGGGAAAAATAATTACGGCATAAGCGATAAGTATAATGCAGAATATATGATTCCTGTTATCAGTAGTATGGGGGTTGGTGATTTTTCTCCTGTGGATTTAAGAAAAGCATTAACCGGTAAAACAGTAAATGTGACTCCTTCCTTTGGAACCATTTCTGAAGGGATGAGCGGCAGCAGTTCTGTAAAAGATGTGGAGTCAATGATGCAGTTGATATATTTGTATTTTACCAAACCTCGTGTTGATACTGGTTTATTTAAATCATACATTCAAAAAAACAAAGCACAGCTTGCCTTTCTAAGCGCCAATCCGCAGGTTGTTTTTATTGATAGTTTATTCAAAGAAATGTATCATCATAGTCCGCTGATGCCAATTGCAGTGCCCAAACCCGAATATTTTGATCACATCAATCTTGAGAGAATAATGGCGATCTATAAAGAAAGGTTCGGGAATGCAAACGGAATGCATTTTACCTTTGTAGGAAGTATTGATGAGAGTAAGCTGAAACCTCTTTTAGAGAAATATATCGCCAGCCTTCCTTCTGCATCTACTAAATTTCATTATGTAGATAATAAATTGCGTCCGGCAAAAGGAAAAGTAGATGTAAATGTTTATAAAGGGAAAGATCCCAAAGCACTTATCATTTCTGTTTACAGTAAGGAAATACCATACAGCAATGAGTTGGAATTAAAAGCCCAGGCTATCAGTGACATTCTGAATATCAGGATTATCGAAGAACTCCGTGAAAAAATCCAGGGAATTTATGGGGGTGGAACTCAGGCACAGTTTGAGAAATTGCCTTATTCTCACTTTACTTTTTTTGTACAATTACCATGCGGGCCTGAAAAAGTAGATACCCTTTTAATTGCTGCTAATGCCGAAATACAAAATTTAATTAAGAACGGCCCTTCTATAGAAAATCTTGAGAAAGTAAAACAACAATGGAAAGAGCAACATAAGGTGAATATAAAAGAAAATGGAACCTGGTTGTCACAGCTACAAAGTTTTTATTTCCCCGGCGATAATCCCGATTATTTTATCAATTATGAAAAATATGTAAATGCCCTGACTTTAAAAGATATCCAGGATGCAGCAAAATTACTGCTCTCGACAAAGAATGTAGTTACCGGAATATTAAGACCGGGTAAAGCTGGAAAATAATTTTTTTAAAGCCATCGTAAATGATGGCTTTTTTTATGAAATAATATTCAGGCTTTCTCTATTTTTGAAAAATGAATATCGAAGAATTAAGAGAGTATGCCTTATCATTGGAAGGTGCTTCTGAAAGTTTCCCATTTGGAGAAGACACCCTTGTCTTTAAGATTAATAATAAAATATTTTTATTGACATCCTTATCAGCCTACCCGTTGCAATTCAATGTAAAATGTAAGCCGGAGTATGCAATTGAATTAAGAGAATTATATTCATGCGTATTGCCAGGTTACCATATGAATAAAAAACATTGGAATACCATTATTGTTGATGGAGCCTTAACCCAGGTACAATTAAAACAATTCATCAAAGATTCTTACCAACTTGTTGCCCCCAAAAGAATATCAGGGAAATAAAATTTTAAATGATAAATTCTTAAAATTAATGCTAGTCTTTTTAGAAACAGCACGATGAGGCTTTTTTCATTTACTTTTGATACTTAACATTTTCATTTTTGTGGTGGTATGAAAACTATTGACAGGTATATACTTAAGAAATTCTTTACTACATTTTTATTTTGCATAATTGCGTTAACTGTATTAGTAATCATTGTTGACCTGAGCGAAAAGACAGATGATTTTGCTAAAACAAAATTGCCTGTGAAAACCATTATTACAGATTATTATTTTGGTTTTATTCCGCGCATAGATGCCATGCTTTTTCCTCTTTTTATTTTTATTTCTGTCATTTTTTTTACTTCTATAATGGCCAATCGGTCCGAAATAATTGCTATTCTCAGTACTGGAATTAGTTTCAGTCGTTTTTTAAGACCTTATTTCGTTGGTGGATTGCTATTTACTGCTTTTTTATGGTGGACCAATCAATATATTCTGCCTCCTGCCAATCAAAAGTGGGCCACTTTTAATTCGAAGTATATTGATTTTAATTATGGTAATTATGAAAATACTTCTACGGTAAATAATAAATATTTTAAACTAGACTCACTTTCATATGCCGGTGTCAGGTTTTATGATACTACCAGCCACACAGGAAGTAATTTTTTTGTTCAAAGATTTAATAAGATCCGGCTTGTATATGATTTGCGTGCCCAAACCATTAAGTGGGATACAGCGACCAGGAAGTGGCAACTCAATAATGTTTATGAAAGAACGATTGACGGACTGCATCAACAAGTGAAGGCTACACCCAATATGTATATGAATTTTAATTTTAAACCCCGGGATTTGCAACGGGACGAATACATGAAAGATAAACTGACTACTCCCGAGCTTAATGAATTTATCAAATTAGAAAAATCGCGTGGCGCAGCGGATGTTAATTCATTGATGCTCGAAAAACAGACGCGTAATGCCAACCCTGTATCAGTTTTTATTTTAACCATAATTGGAGCCTCTCTCGCTTCCCGTAAAATACGTGGTGGCAGTGGCTTTCACCTTGCTATAGGAGTTGTGATATGCGTGTTATATATTTTAGTAGGAAGATTTTCAGCAGTATTTTCTTTAAAAGGAAATTTTAATCCCATTATTGCGGCATGGTTGCCAAATTTGGTTTTTGGTATTCTTGCCTGGTATTTATACAAAAAGGCATCAAGGTAGGTTTTAAACTTTTTGGAATAAAATTAATTGATTTTTGATATTTCTTTTGTTTAGGATTTGCGCTATTACTAACTTTACGACTCTCGGTTTTATTCTCAAAAAGCAATCACTATTTTAATTTTTTTTCTAATATGGGTGTAATCAAGGACAAGTTTAAAGAAAATGCAGACATATTGGCTGCTGAAGTAAAGGAGATTGTAAAAAATCATGGTGATAGGATTATTGGAGAAGTAAAACTTTCTCAAATTTACCAGGGAATGAGGGGTATTACCGGGTTAGTGACGGAAACTTCTCTTTTGGATTCACAGGATGGTATTCGTTTTCGGGGTTATTCTATTCCTGAGTTGCAGGATAAACTTCCTAAAGCTGAAGGTGGAAACGAACCTCTTCCTGAAGGACTTTTTTATTTAATGCTCGTGGGTGAATTGCCAACCGAAGCAGATGCCCACAACATGAGTAATGTTTGGCAACGAAGAAGCCATGTGCCTAATTATGTATTTGATACAATTGAATCTTTGCCGGAAACATCTCATCCCATGACACAGTTGGTAGTGGGAATTATGGCCCTTCAGACCGAAAGTGAGTTTGCAAGAAGATATTCAGAAGGCATGAATAAAAAAGATTACTGGTCTGCTACCTTTGATGATGCTATGGACTTAATTGCACGCCTTCCCAGGATAGCAGCATATATATATAGGCGTAAATATAAAAATGGGAAGCATATTCAGCCTAATGGCCTGTTAGATTGGGCAGGAAATTTTGCGCATATGCTGGGGTATGAAGACACAAGTTTTTGGGAGTTGATGCGCCTGTATATGACCATACATTCCGATCACGAAGGTGGCAATGTGTCGGCACATACTACGCATTTGGTAGGGTCTGCCTTAAGCGATCCTTATCTTGCATTTGCAGCCGGGATGAATGGACTGGCCGGGCCTTTGCACGGACTTGCCAACCAGGAAGTAATAAAATGGATTTATGAAATGCAACGTGAAATAGGAAGTGACCTGCCCACAAAAGATCAAATAGAAGTCTATGTTAAAAAGACACTTTCTGAAGGTAAAGTCGTGCCGGGATATGGCCATGCAGTATTACGCAGGACAGATCCCCGTTTTGAAGCACAAATGGAATTTGGTAAAAAACACATGCCTGACGACCACCTGGTACAAACTGTATGGAACATTTATGAAACAGTTCCTCCTATTTTACAATCCCTTGGAAAAGTAAAAAACCCATGGCCTAATGTAGATGCTCATAGCGGGGCATTGCTGGTGCATTATGGAATGGTAGAATATGAATTTTATACTGTTTTGTTTGGCGTGGCAAGGTCACTGGGCGTATTAGCGAGCCTTTGTTGGGACAGGGCCTTAAACTTCCCGCTCGAAAGACCCAAATCAGTTTCCAACCGTTTGATAAAACTTTGGTTAGAAGGAAAAGAAGAAATCTGGTAAGATTAAGTAAAGTTTTTGTGCTATCATTTTCATAATTATATTTGCGATCTGAAAAAGGGGGATTAGCTCATCTGGTAGAGCGCAAGCATGGCATGTTTGAGGTGATCGGTTCGAGTCCGATATCCTCCACTTATTCTCATTTCTCATCCCGCATATATGCGGGATTTTTTATGCCATTTAGAAAATTATCAATGGTCTTCGGCAAAATTTACCATATCACTTTTATCGAATTTGGTTAATTCAACAATATTGGCATTGTTACGTAAAAACGAAGGAACAACTTTGAGTGCATGTTCTTTACTTTCAAAATCACTTATGAACCAAGATTTATGTACCCCATCTTTACAACCCCAGGAAGCATTTGAGAGTAAATGAGAACCTGGCTCCAGGAATATTTTGAATATATGTTTGCATTCAGTCAAATTTCCTGAATGTGGAATTTAAATTAAGTAAGTTAGCATTTCTTTAAATTTTGTTTACTGAATGATAGTATTGTTAGTTATGTGTCTTTCATGAGTTAATAATATTAAATATACTCTCAAACTTTCTTCTGCACCGCTTGATTTAAAATATTTTTTCAATATAATCGGGAGTGCTTTGCGTAGCATATGTCCTGGAACCTCACAGCAACATAAATTGATTTCAGTACCCCCAGCAACTTTTTTTCAAGTTGCCGGCTTGTTTATTGGCTAAAAATTTCACCGGGAAATACTTATTCGAATTTTGATTTCAGGTAACTTCTCCTGTTGGCAAAAGTTGTTGATGGATTATGTCTATAATGATATTAAAATAAAAGTTGTCAAAATCAATATAATTAAAAGTCACTGTTGCATTGGCAGGCTTCCCTTTGAATTTTTCATTTGAAATTTTTCACGGTCGTCGTAGTTTATAATTGATACACTTAAGGGGAAGCGGATATTTTTTGAAGTACACCGGGAAAGGTATATGTGGACATGACAAATGCTGAAGGATATGTGTCGATGCTTGCGATGAGCCTTCTATATTTATGTACAAAAGAAGCTAGTTATTTTAACTCCTCTCCTGAAATATGATCTTTCTTGTAGGATAGGAGTCTCAGAAGAATTATTGGCTTTGCTGATCTTCTAGAATAGAGTCATTTATCTGCCTGTGCTTTAGAATGTTTACATAACTTAATGCGAGTCGGATACCATAATTTTCATAGGATTTTTGTGCCCAATTTATCGCCATATCAATGTTGCCGTTTATTTCGCTGATGATGGCCATGTTATAGCAGGCCCGTCCGGCTATTTTGCTTTTGGGATTGTTCGTTTCTGTCTGCCACAACTTCGCAGCTCCATCCCAATTGCCCGTGCGGGCTTTTCGGGTAGCAATCTTAAAATTGCTACTTCCTCTCACATAATAATCTCTTGTTACCCTTGCCCATAATGGAATAATGCTGAAGGCATAGGCATATCCTGCAATATTCCCAACTTCTTTTACAGCTTCTTTGCGGTCTATAAGTGCCTGGGCGGCCAATAGGGGGTTCATCCCTCTGCCATAATAGGTAATATTTCTTGAGATGGCTGCTTCATCAAGTATATTCTTTCCACGAACATCATATATACGCCATCCTGCTTTTACAATGGTACGCATATTGGCCTGTTGTTCTATTGATGGTATATTGCCCAGTGGAGTTTTGATAGTTGTTTTATTTACGGAATAATCTATATTGGAATGGGTGTCGAAAAGTTCCAGCGAAAAAAGTGCATCCGCTTTATTTTCATCGCAATATTTTTCAACAATGTCCCATGATAAAGGAGAGGGGAATATTCCGGGAACATCCGTGCTAAGGCCTGTATGTGAGAGAAGGTTAACTTCATCAAATCGGTTATTTTTCTTTAACTCATCTGCAAGGCCAATGATGGTAGCCTGTGAACCTTCCTTGTCAAGATTAGGTGTTTCCAGTGAAACTGCCTTATCGACTACATTGAATATTTTTGATTTTTTTGAGACTTCAGTTCTGTTGACAACTACTACATTTTTTATATAAGGAGGAAGCTTTACAGGAGCAGGTTGCAGCACACTTATGTGAACCAACTCTGTTGAAGCACACGAAGAAAAAACAAATATTATTGTGATACACCAAAGAAAGTTTTTCATTTTATGAAACTTTTATTATCATACAACGATTTTTTATCTTTCGTAGTATCTTCCGCTGAACCGGAACTCATTTCGCATTAGTTAACTACTTCAATTTCCCAGGGATGAATTATACTGTGTTTCTATCTTTACTCCATTAGTAAGCGTTTGGTAAACCACACAATATCTTTCCGTTAATTTTTTAATACTTGCAATTTGCTCGGATGTTGCATTTGTATCAAGATTAAAGGATAAACGGATGGATGTAAATCCAACAGGAACTTCTTTCGATACTCCTAAGGTCCCTCTGAAATCTAAATCACCTTCTGCTGTAATGGTTCCATTGTTTATCTCAACTCCTATAGAAATTGCCACAGCCCTCAAAGTAACACCAGCGCATGCCACTAAAGCCTCGAGCAACAGATCTCCGGAACAAGCCAGCAATCCTGTTCCACCTGTCGCAGGATGCAAACCCGCTTCAACTAAAGCTCTGCCGGTTTCGATATTGCATGAAATTCCTTCGCCAATTTTTCCTTTGGCTTTTAATGTAACGATTGCAGATTCGGGTTGCGATCTGTATCTATCTTTAAGCGGTGCTTGTAAGTTTTTTAATTCAATGGAGTCCATAGTTATAATTTTAAATACTTTTTTTGCAAAAAGCTTTGGTTAATTTATAAAAGGCCTGCCTTGGCTGGGTTTGTTTCATTGCCAAGGTTATATTTTAACTTCACATACTTAATATGTCGTAGACGCGAAAATTGCGTTGTCATCAGTTCCCAAAACCTGGAGCCTGATAATTAAAGAACACCAGCAACAGCGTATATCCATTTTTATTTAAAAAAAGGATTTTATTCATCATTTTTCCTATTATAAAATTACTTTTAAAAAGTAACTTTATAGCTTGTATTTTTCACCATTCACAATTCGATAAACATGTCAAACTTCCAGTTGTCTCCGGAACAAATAAAAAGCTATCACAATGATGGCTTTATAATCATTAAAAATTTTTTGCAAAAAGAGGAAGTAAATAAATTATATGTAATCGCTACAGGAGATGATACTTTGCGTAAACATGCTTTTGATTTAAACGATATGTCAGGAAAAAAAACAAAACTGACTTTGTGGTACAAGCCGGGAAATGATGCTTATAGTTTGCTTACACGAAGTCATAGAATGGTTGATTCAGTTGGGCGGTTATTGGATGGCGATACGGCTGTCTGTCATTTTCATAGCAAACTGATGCAGAAAGAACCAAAGGTTGGCGGCGCATGGGAGTGGCACCAGGATTATGGCTATTGGTATAAAAATGAATTTCTGTTTCCCGATCAGATGATGTCGGTAATGATTGCTATTACTGAGGCTAACAAAGAAAATGGTTGTTTGCAGGTGATAAAAGGTTCGCATAAAATTGGGCGTATTGAACATGGCTTTTCAGGCGAGCAGGTAGGCGCTTCGCAGCATTATGTTGATCTTGCCTTAAAAATAATGCAGCATGTTTATGTGGAAATTGTGCCTGGCGACGCATTATTTTTTCACAGTAATTTATTGCATAGGTCAGAGGCCAACCTTTCTGAAAATTCAAGGTGGTCATTAATTTCCGTCTACAACAGGGCAGCAAATATTCCTTATAATGAACCTTCAGGCAGCAGTACGGTTCCGATTGAAGTGGTTCCTGACGAAGCCCTGCTGACATGGGATACAGGCGAATTACAGGATTCAAATAATTTTTTGGAGAAAGAAAAAGATGAAGCGTTGAAATAATGGATTGATCGGGTTGTTGTATAAAAGGCCATAGAAATAAAAGTTCAATTCATTGTCTTCATACATAAAAAAAGGGTCTACAATTATGAAATTAGCAATACTTGGTTCCGGTTTTATTGCAAGGTTTTATGCTGATACGTTAGTTGGTCAGCGCAGAAAAGATGTCATAACAACAGTGTATAGCCGTAACCTGGCAAATGCAAAAAAGTTTGCAGATGATTATGCTATTCCGGATCATACAGATAGCTTAATAGAATGTGTGTCTCACAAAGAGGTAGATGCAGTGATCATTGCTTTGTCAAATGACATGCACCTGGAAGCAGTACTGGCCTGCGCCGCTGCCGGCAAGCATGTATTATGCACCAAACCTCTTGGCCGCAATGCACAGGAAGCTTTGCAGATGTTGCAGGTAGTTGAAAAGGCAAATATTACAGGCGGCTATCTTGAAGATCTTGTCTATTCACCAAAAGCTTTAAAATCCATAGCAATGATTCGGGAAGGCGCTATCGGTGAAGTGATCTGGGCGAGGAGCAGGGAAACTCATCCCGGTCCACACAGCGATTGGTTTTGGGATAGGGAAAAATCGGGAGGAGGTGCCATCATTGACCTGGGTTGCCATTGTGTTGAATTGTGCAGAAATTATATTGGTAAAAATATAAAACCTGTAGAAGTGATGTGCTGGGCTGATACACGCGTTCACCCAATAGACGCTGAAGACAACGCAGTTGCATTAGTGAAATATGAAAACGGCGCCATTGGCCAGTTTGAAGTAAGCTGGTCATTTCGTGGCGGCATGGACTTAAGAGAAGAAATAATGGGAACCGAAGGAACCATCTGGACTAATAATTTTTTGCGCACCGGCTTCGAAGTGTTTACCTCCGGTAAAGGCGGAGAATATATTGCTGAAAAAGCCGAAAGTAACTCCGGTTGGCTTTTTCCGGTAGGTGATGAACTAAATGAACTTGGTTACAACCACATGTTTACGGATATGTTTGAAGCTATAGACAATAACCAACAGCCAAAAGAAAATTTTTATGATGGTTATGTTGTCAATTCCGTTTTAGACGCGGCTTTTCTTTCGGCAAAAACAAAAAAATGGGAACCAGTGAAAATTGAAGATTGGAGAGGAATTGCGGAAAAGAAAAAGGAAAAGCAATTAACAAGTTATGATGAGAATTATTACCTCGTAAAAGAAGAAGTGCTCCCTTCGGGCGAAAAAAAGTTTATTGTAAAAAATAAAAAAACCGGTTCCATAGAAAAGCGATGATTAAACTGGTCAATTATTTTATAGCATCCTTTACTCATTTTTTTCAGTAAATATAGATGTCCTCAATTAAATATATAACCACAAAAATTTATAAAAAAAAATGCAACAAATCCTGTTGCACTTTTTTTATTTTTAATGTAAAAGACCTTAAATAGTGGGCGTATTCAACTCTGCCAATGATATATTAATATCTTCCTGTGATACTTCATAATCAACCAATTTGCCATTTAGGTATTGTTCATAAGCACTCAAATCAAAATGGCCATGCCCGCATAAGTTAAATAAAATAGTTTTAGAAACGCCTTCTTCATTTGCTTGTTTTGCCTGGCGTATCACTTCTGCAATTGCATGAGTAGCTTCCGGAGCTGGTATAATACCTTCTGTTCCGGCAAAGAGTAAACCCGCATCAAAGCATTCTGTTTGGTTAATGGCATCGGCTTCAATGATACCATCCTTCAGCAATTGACTTACGATGGCACCTGCTCCGTGATAGCGCAAACCTCCTGCATGAATAGGCGATGGGATAAAATTGTGCCCCAGGGTGTACATCGGAATCAACGGAGTCATTCCAACCGTATCACCAAAATCATAACGGAAAACACCTCGGGTTAATTTAGGGCAAGAGGTAGGCTCTACTGCTATGGCTCTTATATTTTTACCCCCGGTCAATTTGTTTTGTAAAAAAGGAAAGGCAATACCTGCAAAGTTGGATCCGCCACCAAAAGGCGCCACCACAATATCAGGATAATCCCCTGCTTTTTCCATTTGTTTCAATGCCTCCAGGCCAATTATAGTTTGATGCATCAATACATGATTCAGCACACTACCTAAAGAATATTTGGTATCATCATGCGTGGCCGCTACTTCCACCGCTTCAGAAATGGCAATACCCAGACTTCCCGGAGAGTTAGGGTCTTTTGCCAAAATACTTCTTCCTGCATTCGTTAGATTGCTGGGAGAAGCATGTACGGTGGCTCCCCAGGTGTTCATCATAATCTTCCGGTAAGGCTTTCCGTCATAACTTACTTTTACCATGAATACTTCGCATTCTATTCCAAATAATTTGCAGGCAAAACTTAATGCACTGCCCCATTGCCCGGCGCCGGTTTCTGTTGAAATTTTCTTTACGCCTTCTTTCATGTTGTAATATGCCTGCGGAACGGCTGTATTAGGCTTATGCGAACCTGCAGGGCTAACCCCTTCATATTTATAATAAATTTTAGATTGGGTACCCAAAGCTTTTTCCAGGCCATAAGCCCTGAACATAGGAGTTGGCCGCCAGATAGAATACAGGTTTCTTACTTCGTCAGGTATTTCTACCCACTTTTCAGTACTTACTTCCTGTTTAATTAATTCCATCGGAAACAGGGGAGCCAAATCTGCCGGTCCTACGGGTTGTTGCGTTCCCGGATGCAATGGTGGCAGAGGTTTATTGGGCATGTCTGCCATAATATTGTACCAATGTGTTGGAATCTCCGATTCTTCTAAAGTGATTTTTCTTTGTAGTGGCATATAATAAATTTTTTGATAATCAAGGTACTGAAAAAGAAAGAATTTAAGGTATATGAATTCTATCCATTTTCGTTCCGGTACGAAAGAAATTTCGCTGGCGATAATTTGGTATAAAAACTTTCGACAGGTTTATTCTTCAAGTTGTATTTACGCCGAACTACACTAACTTCTTAAGGCCTTGTTGTTTGATTTGCACAAGTTCTAAACTGTCAATTGCAACTGTCACCGGTTTCGAATTGTATCAGGTTAGAAAGTAGAATACAATCATTGTTAACATTGACATCAACGAACCATTTTAATCATCCAAAAGTTTCTTTTAAATTAGTTTGCCTTTATTAGCAATTTTAATTGCCTGGGCTTTGGAGGTTACATGGAGTTTGTGATAAATATTGGCAATATGTTTTTTTACAGTATGGCTGCTGAGAAATAATTTACCGGCTATTTGTTTGTAACCATATCCATCTACTATGAGGTTCAGAATTTCTCTTTCACGGTTTGACAAAGCATAATCATTTATCTCAATATTTTCCTTTTCCATTTTTGGCAAAGAGGCATTCATCAACAGATCCATTGTTTTCCTCGCTATGCGAGGACTCATAGGGGCGCATCCAAACTCATATAGCTGTACAATGCTTTCAATCACCAGGGAAATGTTATCATTCTTTAATAAATACCCGTCAGCGCCTGCTTTAATTGCCTCAAATATTTTGTCGTCATCGTCAAAAACGGTCAGCATTAGAAAATGTATATCCGGGTATAATATTTTACCGGTGCGAACTGCGGCAATTCCATCCATTCCAGGCATTTCAATATCCATTAATACAACGGAAGGATATTTCCCGGAGTCCATGATTTTCATCTGATCAAGAAAATCCTCCCCGTCAGAAGCAGTCATAACAACAGCTAAATCGTCAGAAAAATTGAGTCTTTCTTTAAATAAAACCCGGTTTTGAGACTTGTCATCTACTATTCCGATGGGTATCTTCATTATTTATTAATTGTGCAAACTTTCAATTTTATCAATTACAAAGCAATAACACATTCGGGCTATTTTATACATTTTGTTTATTATTTTCAACTGAATTCTTTGTTATGGTTACTTTAGTTCCTGTCCCCGGCGTTGATTGGATGAATAACGACATCCCGGATTCATTGGCGCGGTGTTTCATATTTTCAAGTCCATAGTGATTGCTATATTGCTGTTCCAGGATAAATCCTTTGCCATTGTCTTCAATGGTAAAGGAAAATGATTCGTCGTTACCGGACTGGATGTTGAAGCAAATTTTGCTGGCTTTTGAATGCCTGATACTGTTTACAATTGCCTCCTGGCAGATGCGAAAAATGTTCAATGCCTCGATAGGGGAAAAACTGTATTTTTTTTCAATATTTTCGGTGATGATCATTTCTATCTGTGGTTGCAAAATACATTGCGCCTGTAAAAATGATTTCAGCTTATCGGCAAGTTCGTCGAGCATGATGGATTCTTTTTTCATCGCCCAGATTGTTTCACGCAAGTCAGTAACCAGGTTTTTGGCTGTGTCGTTAACAATAGATAATCTTTTTGATTCTTCCTCTCTGGTGAATGATTCCGGCGTTTCTACCAGCCAGTCAATATTACTGCTGATATAGCTCAATTGTGATCCGATGTTATCATGTAATTCTCTTGAAATACGTTCCCGCTCGTTTACTATCTGGTGTTGCATTTCCAGCTTTCCTAATTTTAACTGGTATTGTTGTTTTAACATGAAATAAGCAATGCTAAAAATAAGCAACACTCCTATAAGCATAGATGCAATAATAAACCACCATGTCTTCCACCAGGGTGGCGCTATTATTATCATAAATTTTTTATGAAAATTACTTCCTGAAGAAAGAAGGGGACTGCAATCAATTTCCAATAAATATTTACCGGGTATAAGGGTATAACGGATACCAGTAGGCTGGCGAGTTGTTTGCCATGACTCATCAAAGCCGTTCATGCGATACCGGTAAAGATATTCATTGGGGTTTATTTGACCGGTGGCAGCAATATCAAACACGAGGTGGTTTTTATTGTATGCCAGATTTATAGTGTCATTCTTCCAGGCACCTGCAAATGGGTTATACAAAGAATCATTTACAATTAAGCGGGTTATATTAATTAATGAGGAATCCTTTACCCCAAAAAGATCCCGGGGATAGAATGCTGTGATACCATTTACCCCGCCAAAAAATAATTTGCCATTGATCGATTTTGTGCAGGATTGAGTATTGAACTCATTGTCCTGCAGACCCAGTTCTTTTGTATAATTCTTTACATTACCCTCCAGGGAAATAAATGAAAGCCCGAGATTGGAACTGGCAATAAAATTATTGCTGCTGTCAGCAGGCAACAACGCATAAATAAAGTCATTTAGCAAGCCCGTTTCCGTGGTAACCTGCCTTATCAATATTCCCGAATTATTATATATGTAAAGTCCCTTTTCGGTACCCACCCAGATGTTATGCATCGCATCTTCAGCCATGCAGCGAACGCCATAGTTTTCGGGGAGGCTGATCGTTTTAAAATTGCCCCCTGCATCAAGCCTTAGTAAGACTCCTGAAACTGTGCCTACCCACAATGTTTTGTTGGATGAATAAGTGAAAGCGGAAACTGTGAAGTCATCAACCTGTGATTTTTGCAATAAAGCAGTAACTGGTCTTACTGAATTTTTTTGAGTATGAAACCGGAAAACATTGGATTGGGTACTTATTAAAATGGTGTTTGCATCAATCCTTTGCAGGCCATTTGAGAAAGTATTTTCAGTCATATGAAATTGCGGACATGAAAAGCTTTCTACATTAATACGACGTAATTGTTTGCTGCTTAGAGTGAGCAGGTATAACCCCTTTCCTATTGTTTCAATAAGGTAATGATCGGCAGAAAGTTTCTCGATCGCATTCACATCAATAACCTCTTTTGTGATCAGGGGCTTTTGCCAAAGTGGATGACCCGAGGAATCATATAATTGAATACCACCATTGAAGCATCCGGCCAATAAAATATTTTTATCATTATCATAATAAAGACTTCGGACAAAATTATTTTTCTCAGCAGGGTAGATATAATGATCGAAAGGAATTTCTAAGTCCTGGACCCGCTTGATATCATCATTAGTTAACAGCCAAATGCGTTTGAAATCATCTTCATAAATTAATTGTATAGATCCTGTATTTAAAATGAACTCATGATTCAGTGTAGTGATTTCTTTACGACAAATGCACGTAGTGTCAAACTCGAAAAGCCTTTTTTCGGTACTGACCAACAAATGATCATTACCGGACATCGCAATTACTACTGCGGCTATTGGTTCTTTTAAAATTTTATTAAATAAAGATATTTTCGACAGTTTGCTGTTATTAATATTCATATAGAATAGCCCTTCTGTCGATGCGATAAATAATCTGTCCTGGTTACATTCTAACCCGAGGATGGATGACCCGGGGAAACGTAAAGTCTTTAACTGGTGTGTCTCCAGGTTTAGCTGCAGTACACTATTTGTTGACATCCTGATGAAAATAAAATGATCATTCGCAACGACAATCTTCCTGGGATCCATGACCTGGGAACGGATCATATCTCCCACCCATGATTTGATTTCCAAAGAGGAAAACTGCTTTACAATAATCCCCTTTGTGTTACAGAGAATAATCCCGTTTTTTTCAGTAAGGCACCAGATGCCTTCGCTGGTTTGCTTTAAAGGTTCTATGGCGAATGAGGAACTTTCGAGGGCTGTGACGGGGATTATCTTTTTGAAAGAGCTATTTCCGGGGCTATATACCAATATGCTATTCCGGCATCCGATCAAAATATTGTTGCCATTACTTTTTGAAAAATACACCGGGTAATTGATCTGCATGGTATCCCCGTCTGCCACCGGGGTAATGGTTTGTAAAGAATATCCATTATAGAGCTGGAGTCCTGTTTTTGTCGAAAACCATGTAAAGCCTTTAGCATCAGTTATGACCCCGGTAATAGAATTATTCATTAAGCCCTGCTCATAGTTGATCGTCTTGATGGGGCATCTTTTGTATGGGATATCAAATTTTTCCTGTGCCGGAGAAACGAGAAAAGCTAAAATAGAGGTAACTCCTATTAACAGGTACGGGAACCACACGAAAGGTGAACGCTGTTTGCAGTTTGTCATTTTGAGCCAGGAAATAAATCCTCCGGTGATTCAAGTTAAAATATTTTTTCTATACGGCCGGTAAAAAATAATGAGATTATTGGTAAGGTCAATAAGCCGTAAAATCTTTTGACAGGATTAAGGTAAACCGGCGAAAATAAGAACCCCAAGGTATTGAATCATTTTCCAAAATAATACTTATGGCTTATTGCTGCGGCGTGCATCACCGGATAATTTTATAACCGGGAAAAATGAAACTTTCTTTATTATTCAAAAATTAAAACAAGTGTATGAAAAAAATTATTGTATTGCTATTCGCTTCATCTGCCATTTTTGGTACTACTTATGGCCAGGGAGCTGCTAAAGCTGCCTATGTGGAAATAGGAGGGCCGGGGCTGGCTTCTGTTAATTTTGATATGCGCTTTTCGCCTACACAAAATGGCGCCGGTTTCCGGTTTGGCGTTGGTGCATTTTCTATTAGTGGCATCAAGGCTGTAACAGTGCCTGTTGGATTAAATTATTTAATAGGCAAGAAAAGCAGTTTTTTTGAGCTGGGTGCCGGGTACACTTATTTAAGTGTGAGTTCATCTTCAAAGTCTACAACCAAAAACTTTAATGAGAGTTTTGGAAACCTTACTATCAGTTATCGCTATGCGCCGGCAAAAAAAGGTTTCTTTTTTAAAGCAGAACTAACGCCGGTGTTCAGTGGCAACTTTTTCCTTCCGTATTTTGCCGGACTGGGGTTTGGTTACAAATTTTAAATTTCTTTTCATACGGTTAGGATTGTTTTAGGTTTCGCATCCTCAAGGGAGGATGCGAAATCTTATTGTTTGTGTGGGGAAACCATAAATTGAAAACAAATATTCAATTTTGATTGACCTGTTAGAAATTGAATTATCAAAGTTTACAAAATAATACATCCTTGGCTTATTATATTACCATCTCTTTTGCTCATAGCTTTTTTGAAGGGAAAAATAAAAATATCCTGAGTCAGAAATATCAGCAAGTAAGATTAGTAAAAGAACCTCTTTACCTGTTTCCAAAAATTTCTCTGACTAATTTCTGTGTGGATGATTTTACAAAACTTTCAATTTGTTCCTGCGAAATCAAATTAGTTCCTGACTCAACTACATTCCCCTGTTGCAGGTATGGAGCCGAACAGGCATTTTGGGCGCTCACATTGATGTTGTAGTTGCAGGGACCTTCATTGCAGGGATTATAATTATAGGTAAATGAACCAATGAAATCATTATCCTTAACCTTTATAAGTCTGAATTCTAATCTTAAACCATATAAGTTAAAAGAATTGGTACAATTGACCCTATTTTCAATGGTTCCTTTTTTTCTGTTGTTTGTATAAAATGAAAAAGAATTCATCGGGTATTTCACAAATTGAATACTACTCAATTCCAATATCAGGTCTGTTTCGGTTAGCTCTTTTATCCTGGAATAATCATTAACGCTTTTATCCCCCAACACTTTTTCAAATAATGCCCTGTCCCTTACTGTGAAACCACCTTTCAATAATTCCTTCTCGATCACATTGTACACATTGATGTCATTAAGGTTATTGGCACCATCATTATTTTTCTGGGTTTTTATATTATTATCTTCCTGCGTTACTTCCCTGCTTGCATTGGGAACCCTAAGTACTATTGATGGGTTAGCGGATGTTTTTAAAAACTCTAACTTGCTTGAGTTTGTTACGGCATCATCTTTTTCGGTGTTAAGTCTAAATACGCCATTGTATTTGGTATCTGCTATTTGCCTGGTAGGTGTGCTTGCGAGTGCAAATACAAAAAATACAGTTGCTACGATTACTACGGGAATTAATTGATTATATTTTTTCATAAACAGTGGTTTTTAGTCCAGGATAAAATAAAACAAACAGGGCAATCACAACAACATAGGTAAGTATATCATACCAATCAAAAGTGCCTTTAACAATGCCCAGGTATTGTAGTATTTCTGTAATAAATGGTAAAGTAAGAAGGAGTGTTTTTCCAGAAGCCTTTATATACTTTAACTCAGCAAGTGCAAATGAAATGAGGCAAAGTGAAATACACCATGTGATATCAGAAAAGTATCCGGTAAAAAAAAGCCTGGCGCTATTATTTTTTATAACCAATGGCCCGGCTCCGATCCTGATCCATTTAAACAAAATGATTCCAGGTTGAAACAATAAATAATTAATGACGCCAACCGATAAAATTAGTAAGGAAAGAGAAAATATGAATTGGTATTTGAATGATAGTCTCATATTATATTTTATATTGAAGCATAAAATATTAATGTGAAAGTAACAATTCTTTGAATATCATTTGAGTAATCTTTTCAATGAATCTTTTGTTTTAAGGAAATTAAAGTAAAAGTCATGTAATATCCTAGCCTAAAAACAATAAATTACTAACCAATATCCAATTTTAATTTATCAGCATTGCCCCGTCAAAATACCTCCTGGGAATATTATTTTGGCTTTTCTTTTGCTCATTGCTATTTTAAGGAAAATAAATGTACAGGATTAAAAATTTATTAATTTAGAGTACTGTTTTTATCCTATTTATTCATCCTCAAAAACTCTTTTATGATTATCGTTCACGACATTTTTATTTGCAAACCTGGCAACGCTTCAAAGTTTGCCAAAATGTTTAAAGAAGTGATGGCCGGCAACGATGAATTGGTTAACATCATGACCGACGTGACCGGAGACTTCAACAAAGTGGTAATGGTAACCCAATACGACAGCCTTACTGCTTATGAACAAAACTTTCAGAAATACATGCAGGACAGCGAAGAAATGAAAAAGATGAAAGAAAAAATGGAGGGCTACCACGAAATGTACCTGACAGGTTCCAGGGAGATTTACCATGTATGGTAAAAACGGGTAATGCTGTGGTTTAATAAGGTAAGCTTCATCTTTAGTGCAGGTATCCATACCTGTTGCACAACTTTTTTTTAAAATCTTAAAACTCCATTGCTTATTGCAGGCGTACACTAAGCAGCTATCCTGCTGATAATATCGCTATACATCAGTTGGTCTTTGCGGCCTACTGCCAGCACCAGGCAATTGTATTTGGTGCCGGGTGCCAGTCCCGAAATTACACAACTCGACTTGCTGCATGGAATACTCTTCCAGTGGTTGAGCGCCATCTCTTCATCGGTGGCATATTGAAAAATATACGTGAGCACACTTCGTTGCCGGTTCACTTTAGGAATCAGTTCGCCGGGGTTTGATCCTATCTCTACCCTGAAGTTTTCAGGTTTTTGAATCGGGGGCTGGGGAGCCGGGGTTTTGCCAATGCCGAAGCCCGAACTAAGCGCTTTCACCTTGTCGCCAGCCGACTCAAACAATACATAGGTGGCCAATGAATGGAGGGCATCTATCAGATCCTGGCGCACCTGGTTTTTGATGGCTATTTTCAGACGGTCGCCATCCTGGCATTCGCTGAGCGCCCTGGTGAACGCAGCAATCAACAGGCCCATATCTGTAAGGTTGGGCGATGGGGCAGGGAAGTACTCATTACCGGTCATGGAAATTAAAACCTGGTTGGCTTTTGTTTCCAGGTTGGGGTCAGACATGCGGCTGAATCCATTAATAATTTTAAGGATACTCATAATTGAATCAGTTTTAAAATGATTAAAAATCAGGTTAAAGCTTTATCATAAAACTGTTATCATTAATTTTTTATTGTGTATGCTGGTTGTGCATAATCAGTTATGCATTAAAGTAAAGATGTTGATGATACCAAAAGCAATATTTAGAGGTTTATAAGTTTTTGAAAATTAAAAAGATCCGTTTTTTCAGAAGAGACAAATAAGAATATAAAAAATGTATAACTGAATTAAAAAAAATTAAGGCTACTCCTATTTCGAGGGCTGTTTTCTCATACGCAAGGACCTATGTGTCACACGCGAAGCCCTTTGCGTCACACTCAAAGCTCCATGTGTTACACGCAAGTCTCTTTGCGTTAGACTCGAAGCCTTATGAGTTACACACATGGCTCTCTGCGTTATACTCAGAGCTTTATGAGTTACACTCATTGCTCTTTGAGTCACACTCAAGGCCCTATGTATTACACGAGAAGCCCTTTGCGTCACACGAAATGCGCTATGTTTTGCACGCAAAGCCCTATGTTTCCGAGAAAATGTGCCCCTTCCTAAAAAACCTTTAAGCGATTATCCGAAAGGGGTGACACCTTTCTAAAAGGTGTCACCCCTGTCAAATACGAACACACTTTTTTTTAATAATCCATGTAGTGGCGTTTGGCACCTGGTAGAAGCCCCGGTTGATTATAAGCATAGCTCAGCAAGATTTTATAATACGGGGGAACAAGGTGTATATTTGATAGATGAGACGTGAGTACTCGCAGCCGTGTCCCGCAAGGCTAAGGCCAGGCGGAGACCACGGCAGGGGGGAATGAATTACATACTTGTTGTATGCCATTAAACAGACATTCATCAACTTTAACTAGGGAAAAACTTGAAAAGAGCGAATAAAGAAAACTATAGGCAACATCTAATCGACAAAATAGAAGGATTAGTTGAACAAAGAGAGGTAACTATTGGAACAATTAAAACGGCCTACTTGTTATGTGGCAATGGTGAACCTGTAATTTTCCTGCACGGAGCTGGTGCAGGTGCTGTTACCTGGTATCCATCAATTAATACTATCTCTAAAAATTTTCTGGTATTGGCACCAGATATAGTTGGATATGGAGAATCTGATAAACCTGATGCACCTTATGACAGACCCTATTTTTCGAAGTGGCTCAAAGATTTCCTAAAAGAATTGAAAATATCAAAAGCTCATATTGTCGGATTGTCTCAAGGTGGCGCTATTGCGTTGCAGTTTGCCATAGACAATGCTGAAATGGTTGATAAACTTGTTTTAGTTGACTCTGCAGGTTTAGGTGCAAAAGTTTCTTTTTGGCCTTTAATTGGAACAATATGGATGAATAGTTTTCCATCCTCAATGGCAAATCGTTTTAATTCGCGTTATATACTTCATGAACCCATAAACAGAGACCCGAACCATAGCAGCTACTCAATAGCCGTTCTTAAATATAAAGGAGGAAAAAATGCATTTAAGCAGGGACGTGGAACCGCAGTATCTAAAATACCAGAAGAATTATTAAAGCAAATAGAAAATGAAACATTGATCATTTGGGGGAAAGATGATAAATTATTTTCTGTTGAATATGGTGAAGCAGCAGCCAAAATTATCCCAAATGCAAAGCTTCATTTAATTCAAGATGCCGGACATTTACCATTAATGGATCAACCCGAAATTTTCAATAAAATTCTTGATGATTTTTTAAAAAGCGCATAAAAACGGCATACAACTTCCGCGCCAGTAAGGAGCAAGTCTAAGGCCACGCGGAGACCACAGCAGGGGAATAATAATATAAAATATAAACAAAATTTGAAATTGAAAATCATGAAAAATTTAGTATGTTTAGTAGCTTTTTTTTTCGCCGGAAGTGCATTAGTTGTTAATGCTCAAACTCCTGATGCCCTAAAGCCTGCCACTGCTCAAAAATCTGATCAAAAAGACAATCCCGCTGATACGGAAGTATGGCAACCCCTGCCGGAAGTAGTTACACCTGGAAAAGATTTCAGAGATCCTCCATCTGATGCTATCATTCTATTTGATGGAAAGAATTTGGATCAATGGGTATCTTCAGAAGATGGCTCTGCGGCAAAATGGATTGTTTCTGATGGGCTTTTTACAGTTAACAAGGTTGCCGGTGATATCAGGACAAAGAGAAGTTTTACTAACTATCAACTTCATATAGAGTTTCTTATACCCTCAAATATTACCGGCTCGGGGCAGGGACGGGGCAATAGTGGAGTATTTCTGGCTGCAACAAATGGAAAAGCCGGGGGATACGAGATCCAGGTGCTTGATGGATACAATAATGAAAATAAAACCTATGTCAACGGAATGGTAGGCAGTGTCTATAAAGAATCTATCCCGTTAGTAAACCCGGCACGCAAAGCCGGCGAATGGAATGTTTATGATATAGTTTGGAAAGCGCCAACGTTTAATATAGATTCTACAGTGAAGACCCGTGCTAAGGTGACTGTTTTTTTTAACGGG
>JAUZOE010000037.1 GCA_030706605.1 Bacteroidota bacterium | reverse complement strand
TTCCTTTTAGCAGATCATCCACTAAACAGAAAATTGCTATAATTTTATCTTCATTAAGCATCGGTAAAGATTTTTTAAGTGTCGTAACTCAAAATTATTCTTTATCGATGTCCTTTTTAATTAGCAACTTGGGTTAATTACATAAAATTAGACTTTACTGATTTTAATCTTGTTTAGAACCAGTTGATTTTTTATGATAAATTTCAATACCCACTTTTAAAGGAGGTGGATATACTTCAGTCAATTGACTAATTTTGTAATAGAAAAAATCTTGAATGCAGGATATAGAACCATATGATAACTGGCTTTATTTGTATACTTCTGAAGAGGATCAGCGATCACCCTTCTATGGAAGGGAATACAGCCAGATGGAATTTGTAAATACTATCTACAATTATTATATCCATCCGCTATGGGATGAGTTTGGAAGCCGCACTTTGTATTTAAAAGTATTAATGGCAGATTATGATGAGCAATATCTAATCATTGAAATGCTTGGAGAGTGGAACGATGCCATTGAAAATGATATCATGCGCCTGAAACGCGAAGTGATAGATGAATTTTTGCTGCAGGGAATTTCAAAATTTATCCTGATAACCGAAAACGTTCTTAATTTTCACAGTAGCGACGATTGTTATTATGAAGAATGGTATGAGGATCTGGAAGAAAAAAATGGATGGATTGTCTCAATAAATATGCCTTCACAAACCCAATATGATTTTATAAAAGCGCGACTTAATAATTATGTAGAAATGCTTTCTATATCTAATTGGCGCACCATGAAACCTGAAGTGTTTTTTAACCAGGTAGATAATATTTTATTGAGAAGATTGGACCACTAAAATGGTCCATGTTTGCAAAAAATAACCTCATTTTTAGTGAAATCGGAGATCGAAATGCCCAATATTTGTTGCTTTAGCATGTGATTCTAATCATATTTTTGTTCTACAACCCTGTATTGGTATATCTTATAGAAATAAGTTTCCATTTTTGCGATTTCACGTATGCTTCTTATAAAAAAATTAAGGTTCATGTAGTACATTTGCCTATCTGAAATTTTAACTCTCTCACTTATGACCTGGAAACAGTTATTCACTTCTTCAATAGGTAAAAAAGTTTTAATGGCCTTAACGGGGTTTTTTCTAATCATCTACCTCCTGGTTCATGCCTCTATAAACGCCATGATTTTTTATGATGATGGTGGTGTGAAATTTGATGCTGCAGCTTCCTTTATGCTTCATAATTACTTTATAAGATTTCTTGAAATAGGCTTGTTCGCTGTTTTTATTCTGCATATCATACAGGGTCTTTTGTTGTGGAAACAGAACAGAGATGCAAGAAAAATAAAATATGAAAAACAAAATTTCCCCCGCGAAATAAAATGGTATAGTCGCTATATGGGCTGGTTGGGAACTTTTTTATTATTATTCCTTGTGATGCACTTGTCTCATTTTTGGGCAAGCACTAAAAATGAATTGTATTTTCATGGAGATCAGGTAAATCTATATGACAAAATGAGAGAAGTTTTTACTGATCCATTATGGTTCACTTTATACATGATAGGATTGGTTTCACTTTTATTACATTTATTACAGGGATTTCAAAGTGCTTTTCAGACTTTTGGAATCAATCATAAGCGATGGACTCCGGTCATCAGGTGCATCGGTATTTTTTATTCAATAGCCATCTGCATATTATTTGCCTTAATGCCCATTGCATTTATGGCAGGATGGCTTCAGTAAAATCAGATAACAAAGAAAATTCTTTTACGCATACAAAATATTTAATACTAACGTATGGCATTAGACGCAAAAATTCCCGCAGGCAAACTTGACCAAAAATGGAATGACTATAAAGACCATGTAAGCCTGGTAAGCCCTGCCAATAAGAGAAAACTGGAAGTTATTGTTATAGGTACCGGTCTTGCAGGGGCTTCTGCTGCTGCTACACTTGGTGAATTGGGATACCAGGTAAAGTCGTTCTGTTTCCAGGATAGTCCGCGCCGGGCACATTCCATCGCCGCTCAAGGAGGCATTAATGCAGCAAAAAATTATCAAAACGATGGTGATTCAGTTTTCCGTCTTTTTTATGAAACTGTAAAAGGTGGCGATTACCGTTCCCGGGAAGGTAATGTGTACCGCCTGGCCCAGGTAAGTGGCAATATCATTGATCAATGCGTGGCACAGGGTGTTCCTTTTGCCCGTGAATATGGTGGATTATTAAGTAATCGTTCTTTTGGCGGAACACAGGTACAGCGTACCTTTTACGCAGCCGGACAAACAGGGCAACAATTACTGCTTGGCGCTTACAGTGCTTTGGAAAGACAAGTTTCACTGGGAAATGTAACTATGTATTCCCGACATGAAATGCTTGATATTGTAAAAATTGATGGTGCAGCCAGGGGGATTATCGCAAGAAATTTAGTTACCGGGAAGTTAGAAAGATACTTCGGGCATGCGGTGCTTATTTGTTCGGGAGGATATGGTAATGTTTTTTACCTGAGCACCAATGCTATGGGAAGCAATGTAACCGCCGCATGGAAATCTCATAAAAAAGGCGCCTATTTTGCCAATCCTTGTTATACACAGATTCATCCAACTTGCATTCCTGTTACCGGCGATCATCAAAGTAAACTTACCCTGATGAGTGAAAGCCTCAGAAATGATGGCAGAATTTGGGTGCCCAAAAATAAAGGCGAAAAAAGAAAAGCTATTGATATTCCGCAGGAAGACCGCGATTATTACCTGGAGAGAAGGTATCCGGCTTTTGGAAACCTGGTGCCCCGTGATGTGGCTTCACGTGCAGCTAAAGAGAGATGTGATGCAGGATATGGAGTGGGGACTACCAAGATGGCTGTTTATCTTGATTTTGCAGATGCTATTAAACGTTATGGAAAAGTAGAGGTACATAAGAGAGGATTGAATGATGAAAGTGCAGAAACCATAAGCAAACTGGGCAAAGAAGTAGTGGCTGCAAAATATGGAAATCTGTTTGAGATGTATGAAAAGATAACCGGGGAAAACCCTTACGAGGTGCCAATGCGGATTTACCCGGCGGTGCATTATACAATGGGTGGGCTTTGGGTAGATTATGAATTAATGACGAATGTTCCTGGCTTGTATGCATTGGGCGAAGCTAATTTTAGCGATCATGGTGCTAATAGGTTAGGAGCTTCCGCCTTAATGCAGGGATTGGCTGACGGTTATTTCGTAATTCCTTACACACTTGGCAATTATATGGCCGGGCAGATAAGGACCAATGCTATACCTACTACACATACGGCTTTTGAAGAAGCAGAAAATGCGGTAAAGGAAAGAATCGAAAAATTAATGAGCATTAAAGGCACTGAATCAGTGGAGAACTTTCATAAAAGGTTGGGAAAAATAATGTGGGAAAAATGCGGGATGGCCCGTAATGAAAAAGGATTAACAGAGGCCATAGAAGAAATCAAAGCTTTGAGAAAAGAATTTTGGGAAAATGTAAAAGTTCCGGGGGGCATATTTGAAATGAACCCGGAATTGGATAAGGCGGGTAGGGTAGCCGATTTTTTAGAATTGGGAGAACTCATGTGCAAAGATGCCCTCAACAGGAAAGAAAGTTGTGGCGGGCATTTCAGGGAAGAAAGCCAGACTTCGGAAGGCGAAGCATTGCGTAATGATGAAGAATTTAGTTATGTAGCAGCCTGGGAATACACCGAAAATAATGAAATATTACACAAAGAGGAATTGCATTTTGAATTAGCCAAGCCAAGCCAAAGGAGTTATAAGTAATTTAAATCGACAATAAAACAATTATAGTTGTTGCCAAATAACCATTAAACAATTTACTGATGGAACATTACAATATGAATCTTACATTAAAAGTATGGCGCCAAAAGGATGAAAATTCCAGGGGGCGTTTTGAAACGTATGAAGTAAAAGATATTTCTTCTGAAATGTCTTTTCTTGAAATGTTTGATGTGCTTAATGAAAGATTGGTTCAGGAAAATAAAGAGCCTATCGTTTTTGATCATGATTGTCGCGAAGGTATTTGTGGTGCCTGTAGTATGTATGTAGATGGAAGGGCACACGGTCCATGGCAAAAAAATACCGTTTGCCAATTACATATGCGTGCTTATAAAGATGGGGATACCATAGTAGTGGAACCCTGGAGGTCTGCTTCATTCCCTGTAGTAAAAGATTTGATGGTCGATAGAAAGGCTTTTGACAGAATTATTCAGGCCGGAGGTTTTGTTTCTGTAAATACCGGGAATGCTCCTGATGCCAACGTGATTGCTATAGATAAGGCCAAATCTGATGAAGCTTTTGATGCAGCAGCCTGCATAGGTTGTGGCGCTTGTGTAGCAGCTTGCCCTAATGGTTCTGCCATGCTTTTTGTGAGTGCTAAAGTTTCCCAACTGGCTTTGCTTCCACAGGGCGATCCAGAAAGACGTACAAGAGTTATGAATATGGTTCAGCAAATGGATAAAGAAGGATTTGGTAACTGCGGTAATATATATAATTGTGAAGCGGAATGTCCTAAAGGTATTTCAGTTAAAAACATTGCAAGAATGAACCGCGAGTTCCTGGGGGCTTCGCTTTCTTCTGAAGTATAAAAGAGACTGTCCCACTCCAATATATTACCTGGACTTAGCAGGTATTTAACCCAGGCCCTGAGTACGATGAATGTTAGTAGTTCGTCAATCCTGTAAAACTATTCCAGGTAATACTGGAATTTGTTTATTTATTCATGGTGATGTCATCCCAGTTATCTTCGGGAAATGTAATCCAGTTTATTCCATAATATCTTTCTTCTAAAATATTTGAGTCAATATCAAAAGGAATCTCCCCTTCACCAAGTTGTTCTTCTTGCCGGATTGCCCAATAAAGCTTGTCTATAAAATCAGCCATGTCTGAAATTTCTTTAGATGAACGTGTTGTTGCTTTTTGAACAAACTCCTTGGTTGATTTGAAATAGGGGGGCAATAATTTAAGCATTTCACGAATTTCACATTGTTCGGTGGGTAAGCTCAAAGTTTCAATTTTATTAATAGCCCAAAGCATTAAATGAATTACTTCCGAATGCCATGAAAGGTCAATTTTATCTTTGTCGCTGAGTAAATCTTTTTCGAGTAGTATCTTTTCTCCGTTAGATAAAGCATCCCAAAGCTCCTCTGATTTTAAAAATCGAATTATGATATCCTTGCGGCCATCTTCAGAATACACATTTAAATAAGTCAAAATTAAAATCCGTTTTGCTATGTCCGCGGCATCCCTGATTACTCTTGTTTTTGTTGTGTCACTTATAGGGTACTTATTGTTATAAGTAATATTGAATTGCTTTAAAAATATGTCGATTCTGTCTTTTCTTTCTTTTTCTGTCATAGTTGGAAGTGAATGTCTGATAATATAAATTATATAGCAATCTGCCCTGGCAATCGTTAATCCGTTTCAGGCAGGAAGTTGCGCCGTTCTCAAGTTAATAACTTAGGGCAGCACAGGCAATAAATCTATAACAAATATTCAATTTCTATTAAACTTTCTGCTTAATAATTTACAGTACTGGTATTTTTTATTATTTAAAATGTAGTGGTACCGGGTTTAAACTCAGTTCAGCAGTACTTTTATAATGTAAGTTTATTGTGGATAGTAGGGATTGGTCATTCCAATTTATTGGAGGCATACTGTATAAGAAAAGGCCGCCTTAAAGGGCAGCCTTCAAATTCAACAAATTTTCAAATTAATATGATAACCTGAAAATCATTTACATCTAAACCTTAATGATTGCGATGAACATTTTGCCTGTGAATTTGCCTGTGAGCGCGCTTTATGGGATGTTTTACGCCATCTTTTTTAAGGTCTTTTGTATTGGCGGCGATATCTTTCTTGTCTGATCTGATATCTTTTGTTTCAGCCCGGGCTGCGGCCTTATCTCCCTCCTTAAGATCATGTGTTCTTTGCCTCTTATCGTGGCGTGTATCCCTTACATCTTTTCTTAAATCCTTCATGTCTTTTTTCTTGTCAGTAGCAGGTGCAGGTGTGGTAGTTTGTGCAAATGCACCTGCAGTAAGCATGGCTACTAATAGAGTTAAAATTACCTTTTTCATTTTTTTTGATTTTTTTGTTTTTGGTTGTTAATAAAATTTTTAATTCAGTTTATACTAGATTGTTCTTCTGAAACATAGTTTAATTGCTAATAATAAATGACATAAGTATGGCAAACAAATCCTGGTTTGTAAACCTGACTTTCAAATATCTTAATAGCGTACACATAGCTGTTAATCTCTAAAATAATTGTCGTTTTTTAAAAACTATAAGTAACGCCGGCCGACCAGAAGAAAACATTACTCAATTTTTCAGTTCTTGTTTTTGTAGTAGAAATACCTGACGGAGGGGTAATGGTAAGTACTACTATATTGGGGTTTACCGGCATTGCCAGTGTTGGTGTAAAATTAAAAAGGAATTTGCCCAAAGAGTAATTAACGGGTGCGCTCCATTCATAATCCATTATTTTAAATTCAGCGGCATTGGGCAAATAGCCATTGATGATAGTGCCGGGACCTGTTTGTTTCTTGCGCTTTCCTGAATATCTTCTTTTAGTGTAGTAAGACCCATAATAATTTTGAGTGCTTGCATTGATTAAAAAAGAAGGATCAATTTCTAAATTATCATCAAATGCATAAAAAGAATGTTCCAGGCTAAAACCGGCATTGTAATCATCTTTGTTGCTAAAAGTAACTCCCCCCTGCAGAGAAGGTTTTATAAATCCAAAATCGTAAGAGAGGCTAATATTGGTGTAGCCTTTTGTTTCTGATTTTACATTCTTGCTTTGAGTGTTATAAAAATCTTTGGCAATGGATATATCCCCCTCAAATTTATTGATAGTGAAAAGATACCCGGCTGTCATTTCAAAAAGATCAATACGGCTCTCACCACCACTATTCAGGTAAGACAAGCTACTGCTAAAATAAAAGCCTGATTTATTATAATAGCTGATTGAAGGTGTTAAATACGGGACCTTTAATGTATCCTTCCTGCCCAGGTAAACACTATTGTTGAGATAACTTAATCCTGCTTCCCAGTGAGATTTTTCAGGCACTGCATTTTCAGTTGAATCCTGTGCTTTTAAGCTTTGAAGCAAGCAGCAGAGTCCTACAAACAACAAAACCTTTTTACTCATTTTTTTCATAATTCAATTGTTATGGTTTCTAAATCAAAACCTTATTTTTTAATTTACAGGAACAAAAAACGCCCTGTTTTCGGGAAAAGTATTTTCCGGAAAATAATTGACAAAAAAATGAATAAAGGTTTAACGAACAGGAGAAATATGACAATAATATTACTATTGAGCGGCATCGGCCAGGGAAGGCAGAGATACTCTTTTATAATTTGATACTTAGTCCTACTGCTATCAGTGATTTGAATTGTAATGCAGGGGAATCATGATTGGGCCCAAAAAGCTTTACATCATCATCATATATGAAATTAAGGCTAAGGCTTGCAGTGAGTATTTTAGAAACTTTTGCCAGGAACATATTGTTCATCATGACATCTACATTTTGCGGATTGTGCTCGTAATTTGAAAACAAATCGAGCCTTCCATTGTAGCTGAGGGTTTTATTTAAATCGGTTATATAAGTGATGCTTGCAAAAGCACCTATTTCATTCCTGGATTTTTTGCCGGGGACTACACCATACAGGCCTTTGGCCGATAAACTATCATTTCTCACTAATGTCCATCGCGAAGTAAGGGGAGATACAAAAATGGATAGCCCCTTTGCAGGCTTATAATTCAAACCAACGCTTAATAAAACATAACCGGGTGCCAG
Organism: Bacteroidota bacterium; assembly: GCA_030706605.1. Lineage (GTDB taxonomy): Bacteria > Bacteroidota > Bacteroidia > Chitinophagales > Chitinophagaceae > Ginsengibacter. Next base: position 35,570 of record JAUZOE010000037.1, on the reverse strand, counting down.
GAAATCAGATAAAAGATCTTTGGTGCCGTCGCCATTATAATTGTATCCTTTTGAAAATTGGGAATGGAAATTAAATAAACCTGTTACATCTAATTTGGGATTCAGTGCATAACCCACCTTGGATAGCAGGTCAATCCGGTCATCATTTTTCCGGGTTCCGAGACTGGTCGTATTTACCATGCCATAATTCAGGTCAAGGGTGTTGTCCCAGCTATATTTGTCTTTTTTATAAAAAGCATGGAATCCAAGATAAGTAGCAATTGATAAAGAAAAATCATCTCCTCCTGCAGCCCAATTGCTTTGGCTTCCCTGCCCAAAGTTCAGGTTAAAAAGTCCTCCTGTTTTCCAGGTTTTACCACTATCAATCTTTTCTTTTTTAATTTCCTTAGTGGCGCTGGTACTCATATCTTTTACAGATTGATCCTGTCCATAACTGTTGATGCTAAATACAGTGGCAGTAATAAGAGTAATCAGGAAAGCGAAACGACCAGAAGAATTTGTTTTCAATATTAATTTGTTTTTAAAATCATGAATAATAATGGAAGCCCGACAAATATTGTCCGTTCCGGGATTAAGAAAAAGGGTACGCAATAGTTGGTCCAAAATTAAAATAACAATTAATTATTGAGAATAATCCTCTAAAAATTCTTTTTCATAAAACAATACAGGCTTTTAAATAGCAGTATATACCTACATTTAATTGTAAATCGCCGGTTACGGCATAAAAATTTTTCACAGTAAAAATGAAAATCTCATACCTTTATTTCTTCTGAATCAAATTTTAAAAAGTAAAATTATGTTTGATCAAATCTTAGATCTAGTAAAAGAACATTTAGGAAACAATACTGAAGTGACACAGGGTATACCAGCCGACAAGCTGGATGAAGTACATAATGAAATTGCCACCCATGTTACCAATGGTTTAGCAAGCCAGGCAGTTGCGCAGGGGGGTGTTGGAGGATTATTATCAAATCTCCAAAACGTTTTGACATCAGGTAGCCCCGTTACAAACGCTATTGAAGGAGGCCTGGTAGGTAGTCTTGCCAGCAAGTTTGGGCTGTCTCCACTAATAACAGGTGCCATCGCAGCTTCTTTACCAGGGTTAATTCAAAAGTTTGCCAATAAGGCGAATGATCCTAACGATTCCAGTTTAACTGCCGATAGTATTACGAAATCTTTACCAGGCGCAGGCAGTAGTGGACTGGGCGGTTTGCTCAATATGATTAAATAGATTGGGTAGACGAAGAACCTTATTAGGAGCCCCACTTACAGGTAAAGAATTATAAAATTAATACCGCGGTTACTTAGAGCTGTGTTCTTTACAGCTATCTTATAACCGGGTACATGCTGATTCCTGCAATGTGATTCCCTTCTTCTGGCTAATAGTTAAGTTAAAATAACCTTTTCCATGATATCACCTTCCTGGATATTGTCCAGTAGCTCCAGATCTTCTGTTATTTTTCCAAAACAGGTGTGTACGCCATCCAGGTGTTTGGTATTGGCGCGGTTATGGCAAATAAAAAACTGTGAGCCCCCGGTATCGCGTCCCCTGTGAGCCATAGACATTACGCCACGATCATGCCGTTGCCGCGTACCCGTGGTTTCACATTTTATGGAGTAGCCGGGGCCTCCAGTGCCGGTTCCGTTGGGGCAACCACCCTGGATCATAAAGTCAGGAATTACACGGTGAAAAGTTAATCCATCATAATACCCTTGTGATATTAATTTTTTGAAATTATTTACGGTTCCTGGTGCATCATCGTCAAAAAGTTCAAATTTTAATACGCCCTTTTTAGTTTGAATCTCTCCGGTAGTAAATTTTGTATCACTCATTTTCCCTGGTTTTTATTTTTTGCGAAAAAAACCCTAAAGGTTCAGTAAAAGTTTTCTATGACAAAAACAAGTTACTTTTTCTGGAGCCTTCTTATTTCTTAGCCATTTCTCCCAAAGGAGGCATTGCATAAAATTCTCATTTGCCAGGCGGTTAAAATAAAGCAGGAATGATCGTTTTTTGTTGGTTACAGATTAACAACTAAATTTAATTGTTTACATAAACCGACAAGTTAAACCAATCAATAAAACTTGTACACGCAAATTTCCCTATCGGGCGACATTGCCATGAAAAAGAAATATTACTCATATGTTTAGAAAGAAAAAACCTCTTTTAATCGTTTACTTATTGTTTGCCACATTATACCTGCTTTGTTGCAATAGTAAGCCTGAGGAAAAGAATACCCGGAAAACGATTGATTATATAAAACAAATACCAGGCATAAATGATACCATACCTGCCGGCGTTCCCGAAAAGGGTGAAGTCCTGATTGCTTATTCAGATTGTTATACCTGTCATAAAAAAGACGAAAAATCGGTGGGGCCGGCTTTTAAAGATATAGCAAAAAGATACCCTGTCAACAAAACTTATATTAAGAAGCTTGCTCAAAAAGTAATCAGCGGAGGAAGCCGAAGTTGGGGTTACCCGGTAATGGTACCTCATCCCCAACTTTCATTTGAAGATGCAAAATTGATAGTTACCTACATCCTGTCTCTGAAAAAATAATTTTTTTCTTAGCTATCTTTCCCAACGGAGACATTGCATAAAATTCTCCTTCACTAACCGGCTAAAATAAAATAGGAATTATTGTTTTTTGTTGGTTACAGATTAACAACTAAATTTAATTGTTTATGTAAACCGGCAACATAAACCAATCAATAAATCTTGTACACGCAACGTGGCATATCGGGAGATATTGCTAAAAAGAAAGGTAAATACTCAATCACAAATACCAGGTATGAAAAAAAACAGTATACGTAATATTCTATTCTTTTTGCTTTTTATAAATCATCCCGCACAGGCACAAAGCGTTGATAATAGTTACGACGTGGTCATTTATGGAGCTACCTCAGCGGGAGTAATCGCAGCAGTGGCGGCCAAACAAAACGGCGCATCCGTAATGTTGCTGAGCCCGGAAAAACATGTTGGCGGCCTTACTACCAGCGGGTTGGGCTGGACAGACATAGGAAACCAGGATCGCCACAAAACGATCGGCGGGCTTACCCTTGATTTTTTTCACAGGATAAGGAACCATTATCAAAATGCCTATACCTGGAAAGAAGAAGCTTTTGCAGACTACCAGGAAAAAGCAGGCAATTCTATTTACAAAATTACCGATAGCATGATGTGGACTTTTGAACCACATGCCGCGGAAAAGGTTTTTAACGATCTGATTACAGAAAATAAAATACCATTGAAAACAGATCAATGGCTGGACCGAAAGCATGGCGTTAAAAAAATAAATGGTAATATAGTATCCATCACCATGTTAAATGGTAACACTTACAGGGGCAAAGTATTCATAGATGCCACCTATGAAGGTGACCTGATGGCTGCTGCGGGGGTATCTTATACTACAGGCAGGGAAGCCAACAGCCAATACGATGAAACGATCAATGGAATAGAAACTGCATTGGCAACAAAAAATAACCTGCCCCGCGGCATAGACCCTTATGTACAAAAGGGAGATCCTTCAAGCGGGCTTTTGCCTGGCATACGTAGGGATGCAGGAGGCAAAGACGGCGAGGGCGATAAAAAGATACAGGCCTATTGTTACAGGGTATGCCTTACCGATGTGCCCGCGAACAGGATAATGGTGGCAAAGCCTGCCAACTATCAAAAAAGAGATTTTGAATTGATTGTAAGGGCTGCGCAAAAGGGTGTACAAACATTTTGGAAACTCTCTCCATTACCTAATCGCAAAACAGACTCCAATAATGATGGTGGTGTTTCCACAGATTATATAGGTATGGATTACTCCTATCCTGAAGCTTCTTATGCCCTCAGGAGAAAAATGGATGAAGAACATGCCTATTGGACAAAAGGATTAATATGGACTGTGCAGCACGATCCGGGGATACCTGCTGAGGTGAGGAAAAAATATGCTTCATGGGGATTGCACAAAGATGAATTTAAAGACAATGGCCATATGCCGTATAAGTTGTACGTCAGGGAAGCCAGGCGCATGGTGAGCGATTTTGTGATGAGCGAAAATTATTTAAAGGGAGATAAGGCGGTACCTGAATCCATAGCTATGGGCAATTATAATATGGACAGCCATAATGTTCAAAGATATGTAACACCGGATGGCGATGTGCAGGATGAGGGAGACGTTGAGATAGGGGTAAAACCCCCTTATGGAATTTCCTACCGGGCCATTGTTCCCAAACGAAATGAATGCAGCAATTTACTGGTACCCGTATGTCTGTCAGCATCCCACGTGGCCTACGGCTCCATTCGGATGGAACCGGTATTTATGATGCTGGGTCAATCTTCAGGGATTGCGGCTGCCTTTGCAGTAAGACAAAAGAAGAAGGTGCAGGATATTAGTTATGCAGAGTTGCAAAAGAAACTGGTCAATAGTGGCATGGTATTAAGGTTCTAAAAAATTAGTCTCTAAAGGAAGAAGTTGATAAGATAAGGTGTAATATTTTAATATAAAATAATCCCGTCATCTCTTTATCCTGTAATTTCTTATTATCAAAGGAAACCTGTGTGGAGGTCATTGAAATATTTGTTTGATGCTCATGCTTGTTTTATTTTTAAATTTAATGTAGATTACAAAAAAAATAATTTCACATGAAAAGAAAGTTGATATTTATTGGTGCTATATGCACTTGCTTCCTGTTCGTAATGGCAATAGCTGCCTCACTTGATGGTAAATGGAAGGGAGACTTTACTACTCCCAATGGTGACCAGGTAGAAGCGGTATATAATTTTAAAGTGGATGGTAATGTACTGACCGGTACCGCTGAATCTCCAAGGGGAGCAGTCTCCATCGATGATGGTAAAGTTTCCGGCGATAAATTCTCTTTTTCTGTTACGGTAGATGGTAACCCTTACCCGCATACAGGAAAATTCTATGAAGATTCTTGTGGCGTGGATATTGATTTTGGAAGCGGAGAGATAGTGCATGAGACTTTGGTGAGAGATACCGATAAGTAAAGGGAATCAGAGGCCGTCTTGGGAGGGGCTTAAAAATTTACAACACTGTAAAGGCATTTATTGATATTGACTGGTACTTTTGCTCATAGTTTTGTAGCCAGCCATTTACCAGTCAATTTTCATTATTCTTACCAGGGATTTCTTCCATTTGCAATTCACGGGTTGTTTTGCGACTTCCGTCATGGCTATAGCCCGGGGGGCCAAATATATATTTCAGCTTTTCTTTGAAAGAAATGTTTTGTTTGGAATCATTTACGATTTGCCTATATTCATTGAATATGATATCCCAATAATTTTTATAGGCTACATTTTTTAAGACGCCATACTCTACCGGTTCTGCGGGATCTTCGGCCCTGAAGGTTCCAAAAAGTTTATCCCAGATAATAAGAAACATGCCATAATTTTTGTCAAGGTATTTTATGTTAACCCCGTGATGTACACGGTGGTGAGAAGGCGTGGTAAAAATATATTCAAGAGGGCCGAGTTTCTTTATAGCTTTTGTATGTACAAAAGTGCCCCAGCCTTGCGACAGCACATAAATTAACACGATATCCAATGGCCGGAAGCCGATAAAAGCTAATGGAATAAAAAAGAAAAACTTTTCTATGGGTTCAAATACGGCTGACCGGAGGCCTACAGAAAAATTAAACTCTTTTGATGAATGATGGTGAATATGTCCTGCCCATAAGAACCTGATCCGGTGGTCCATAAGGTGCATAAACCAGTAAGTAAAATCTTCTGCCAATACCAATAAAATCCAGTAAAAAACTAGGTGCCCTGAAATAAAAGAAAAAAGGTGTAATCCATAAAAGTAAAATACTGCTAATAAAAACAAACCTGCACCGCGGCTCAAAGTATCAGTAATCATATAACCCAAACCCAGTAAGAGGTTGGCTTTAGTGTCTTTTACATTGTAATATTGTTTATCATATCTTACACTGATAAAGATCTCGAGCAATACCAAAGTTAAGGTAATGGGAGTGCTAAAAAGCATGGCTACCTGGTCAGTGAAAACGCCCTTCATAAAAACATAATTGATTGATAATAACAATTCTCTTTACCAATTACAATCGATAATCCATAAAAAATATCCATCGCAAAGTAAAAAATATCAGGGAAAAAATGCAATAGAATCAAACTCACTTTGTATAACTTACTGTTAATTTAAAGGGTATCGCTTAAACAGAAATGACTATTGCAGCTACATCAATGGAATATACCTTTTGATCTACAATAAATACTGCCATAAAGATCTATCCTTTTGTTCCAGGATTTCTTTATTCCTAGTTGGATCGTCACTATACCAATCTTTATAGCTATCCCTGATGGTTGCTTCCAGATATTTCAAATCATAATGCTTTTTGGCAGAGACCGGTTTGATGGTGCTTTCATCTACCCCATTGAGCATCACTTTTGTAGCGATCCATGAGGTATATAACCGGGGGATCGTTACACCCAATGTCATTCCAGGCAATCCCTGTATAGAACAAGGTCCTCCCGGAACTACTATTTCATCCGTGTAAAAAGCAAAAACATATACGCTGTCAAATATAATGGCAACTGCTTTCCTGCAGTTAAAGCCTGCTATTACCCTGTTCTCATTGGTAATCTTCCATTGCATCTTCGGAATAGAATCTTCAATATTTATATTAGTGCCACCTATATTTTTTTGCATGTCTAATGTACCATTGCTATAGTTGCAGTACCAAACATTTTCTTCCTCACTTTTTCTCCAGTACTGTGGAATTTTTTTTGATTCTTCATCCCAGTGATCAAATTGGTAAATGCTTTTATTATTCGCAAAAGTAAAATTGTAATATCCTGTTTTAAATGTGGGCATTTGATCTTTCAACATATCTTCAAACATACCACTGCCCATTGTTTTTTTTACGTTGGCCTTTACTTCGTATTCAATTACTGCTTTACTGATAAATTTTTGCGCATGTGCTGTAACAAATGATAATAATACAATTGCTAAAAAATAAACTCTGATTTTCATGGCTACTGTTTTTAAAATTTTATTTTGCTTTTGATGCTTTGTTTTTAAAATCCCATTCAAAGCCAATTGAAAAATACCTCTTTAGCCTGTTGTTGGTTATCTGCGTATAAGTATTACTGCTAAAATTTCTGTCAATACCCACATTTTGATTCAAAATATCATGAACAGAAAAATAAGTCGTAAACTCATCATTTTTAAAAGTGCGCTGTATTCTTGCTCCCCATTGAGTGGAGTTCAGGTTAGAAGTAAATTGAGGGGTTTTCTGCCTGGAATACATTTGCAGGTCAGAAATCAATGACCATACTTTTTTAATATACAATGTTGCATTTATACTGAGCGTATTGGTGTTGTAATGAATTTTGGTACCGTTTTGAGAAGTGGTATTAGCATTATAATTAAAATTATCACCAATGGAAAGATCATATTTCTTTTCTTTTGATTTGGATATTCCAAAATAAACACCCGGGCTCACTGTTTTTGAAATGCTTTTTTGGCTATTGATGATGTCAGCATATTTGTTATAGGATAACTGTGGATAAAAATTGATCCTTGTATCAATTTTTTTGATTTTAAAACCCATGCCACCATATAAATTGATTGAAATATTTCCATTGGTATTTACAGGCTGGCTGGTTGTTTTTCCTGAATCAACATTAATGATACGGTTGGTTGTGATTGCATTGCTGGTAACACTTACATATAAAGATTGATATACAAAAAGTTGATTTAAGAAATTATAGCTGTTGTGCGATACACGGACTGAATTGGTAAAAGAGGGTTTTAAATCGGGGTTGCCAATATATTGATTAAAATAATCATTATTATTTCGTAAAGGCTGCAACTGGTTAATGGTAGGTTGTGTAGTGTTACCTGTATAATTAAACCTGATACTATGGTTGGGTTTATAAGTATAAGTAATGTTTGATGAAGGATAGAAATTGACATAGTTCCTGGTATAATCCTTATTAAAAGTGATGTCTTTTAAATCGAAATTGGTAAAACCAAAGCCGGATCCGACATTTATTTTCCATTTCTTATTGGCAAAATTGATTCTTGTTGAAGGTATATTCTGAAGAATATTTTGTTTAAACTGGTTAGATAAAGAATCTACCAATCCATCATATTTGTTGGAAGAAGGAGTATAGTTATAAGTAAGCTGATTATTAGTGCCGTAATTATAAGCAAGTTGATAGCCTAATTCCCATGAATACTCCTTTGATAACGGTTCTGTGTACACTATTTGAGCCGATAAATTTTTAGTGAAAGTATTATAGTCTTTCATTTGGTTGAGGTTCTGGCTGCTTGCCGGAGTGCCATCAAAATAGGCCTGGTTATCTGACTTTAAAAAATTGGTTCCCTGGTTATTTAAAAAATCCCAGTTTCCCGAAAAAGTTAATGTTCTCCTGCTTTTATGAAATTTATGCCTGAAAATAAGATTACCAGATACGGCATTTTTATCATTAGCGGTTTGCAGATCCCTGGTACTTGTATTTTTTAAGGTGCCTGTATTGCCGGTACTTACAGAGTTAATAACACTCCCGCTTTCGGTATGATAAAAATTAGTATTGGAAAGAATCTTTAAGGAATTCATGGAATCAAGTTTCAAGTCCCATATGCCTCTTATTTTAAAATAATGCCTGTTCACATTGTCTGTTTCTGTTGAGTTTTGATTGAGTACCGAATCTCCCACTTGTGTTTGTGAAAGGGTTTGTTTTTGATTGGTATACTGTTCGCTGGTATATTTAGGAGCAAGGTTGAAATCATATTTATCATTCCATTTATTGCTGTATAACAGCCCGCCATTTACATTGGTCATAAATCCATTTTGAGGATCTACACGGGGTTCATCATCGTTTGACCCGTTCGATTGAAAACTTATATCTCCATTATCATCTAGGTTCGCACTATAATCGCTACCTCCATATTTTTGTTCATCCTGCCAGTTGAGGCGATTCTCTCCTGTATTTCCATTTAATAAAAATCCAGAGAATTTTCTTTTTCCCCTGAAAGAGCTGAACATCAGGTTATCATTATAACGGTTTTCATTATTTTGCTTTGTCCCTCCCGATATATCTGCTTTTCCGAAGTAACCATGTTTGGCATTTTCTTTTAATTTGAGGTTGATAGTCTTTTGCGTTTTACCATCATCTATTCCGGTAAACTCTGCCTGGTCACTTTTTTTATCAAACACCTGCACTTCTTTTACGGCATCGGCCCTTAAATTTTTAACCGCCATACCAGGGTCATCACCAAAAAACTCTTCACCATCTACCAATACTTTCTGTACGGTTTCTCCCATGGCAGTTATTTTCCCGTCTTTATCAACCTGTATTCCCGGTAATTTTTTCAATAATTCTCCAACGTTCGCATTTGCGCTTACTTTAAAACTATCAGCAGTATAAACAGTAGTATCGCCTTTAATGCGGTAAGGAGTTCCGGATTTTACTATTACTTCCTGCAATAATTCGCTTTTTGAAAGAAGGTTTATTGGAGGAAGCTGGATAGTTTTTTTCACATCAATATTATCCAGCATATCGGCGAAGTAGGGCTGTGTGGTCATTAAAATATACTTGCCCGGAGTTACATTTTTCATAATAAATTTTCCTCCGGCATCTGTGCGTGTAAATTTATAGAGAATAGAATCTGTTGGAGTCAGCAATGCTATCACGGCATTTTGTACCGGTTTATTTTCATTACGATCTTTCACACTGCCAGATACGTTAACTAATTGTGCAAAAGAAGAAATTGATAAAATAGCACCAACCAGGAAGAGTATTAGTTTTCTCATAAACAATAAAATTTTGTACCAACCAATTATGGTTTAGGCAGTCAATCGTTTTAAGGTAGCATTAGTACGGTGCTTTAAAAGTATTTATTTATTGAAGATAACACGGGAGGCTACTCTTAAATATATCACAAAAATAAATGTACATTGAAACATAGCGTTGTTAATACTTCTGTGTAAAGTATAAAAAGAATTCTTATCGATGATCTGTAAAGAGTTATAATAGCTTTTATATTTATTATTGACACATTGAACTGGGGTAAAATAATTTCACCGCTTAAAACTGTAATGTTTATTTCCCAGGGCTTTGTTTCTCCGTGGCTCTCTGAAGCAAACGATTATGGCTGCTTGATATGAAATGATAATTTGAACATCTTAAAGCATGGCTGTTAGATATCTATATGAAGGGTATTGACCATTATTTTTCAAAAGTATATCCATAACCCAATGCAACCGTTCCTGCCCCTGTATGATTTTTACCATTGGCAGTGCCCTTCTGAATATTTAAGAATCCATAATTGCCGCCGCCTTCAATAAAAATATTGCTTTTGTCGAAATGATATGCAAAGCCCAGATTGCCCGAAATGCCAAAGTTGAAAGTGTTGAGCTGGTCTTTGATGTCATTATTTGAATTAAATGATTGCGCTGAAGGGCTTGCTGGTTGTTGCCCACCGGGATCGGCATATATCATACTGGAACCACTGGTTACCTGGTGTGCAGAAAGTAAAAATCCAGCAAAAGGACCCGCATCAAAATAAATTCTTACAGGTGAGTGTTTACTAAGATTCCATCCAAATTTTGCAAGAACCGGGACCAACAAATAATTTAGTTTCGCTTCGCTTTTGAAATTAGCATATAAATATGGTGGAGTAAGTCCTTGTGGGTTTTGGAAAGCTTGCATACCTGATTTTTTGCCTCCCTGTGATGAATATTCCAACATGGCCTGTAGTGAAAATAATGATGAAATATGGTATTCACTGAACAGGCTCGCATCGGGTCCCATTCTGGATTTATACCCGGTATTTAAGGGATTGGTTTCAGAACCACTGGCTTTCAAATTGGGAATGCTGAGTCCGCCTCTTACTCCTAAAGTAAAATTTTGTGCCTTTAAAAAATTAGTAAATAAAATGAAAGTGGCTAAAAATAAAAATGAAGAAATCTTTTTCATGAAATTTGATTTAAGAATTCTATTAATAATATTTTACCTGGTATTTTTAAATGCATTAAATGATCATTTTCTTATGGGAATTATTTAAAAGAAAATGACTGTGCTTTTCGCAAATATTGATCTTTCTTATTACAAAATTAAAACATTTTTGACCTTATTGATCACAAACTTACCAATAGCATAGCTCGCTATGGATAGATTGGAAATATTTACTTAGAAGTTATAAGAAAACGAAAATTCTGAACTTTTGTCAGTTGGCTGGGGAATTATTTTTTAAAAGCAGCATTTTATTTTTATCTTCCCATTTCAAAGCTACTTTTTGATTTATACTCTATTACAACATCAGTGGAAATCTTTTTGGCGAAGCCGCAGTGCCGGAAGAAATGTGGCCATGCAAATAATAATCGGTTTTTTTGTGTTGTACCTTTCTGGGGTGGCTATTTTCCTGGGATTTTCTTTGGATAAGATATTATCAGAAGTATCGCATGGGCATGAGGTAATCCCTGTTTTCCTAGGCCTAATTCTTTATTATTTTTCTTTTGATATTATTATGCGTTTTATCATGCAGGATCTGCCAACTCTTGCAGTTCTGCCTTACCTGACTCAAAATATCAGGCGCAATAAATTGGTTCGGTTCTTAAACGTGCGCTCTCTTTTCTCTATATTTATATTCTTACCCTTATTTATATTTTTACCTTTTATTATTTCAGTCATTGGGGGAAAATACGGCTCAATGATTTCCCTTGTCATGGTCATAAGTATTTTTAGCCTGGCTTTTTTTAATCACTTCCTGGTATTGTTTATCAAAAGAAAAACGATTTTAAGTCAATGGTGGCTTATTGGTTTTTTTCTTGCGATTATTTTGGTAATCCTGGCCGATTATTTCCAGATATTTTCATTGAGAAACTGGTCTGTTTCTCTTTTTACTTTCGTTATAAAGGTGCCAACTTTTTGCATTGTATTTTTATCAATGGCAATTGCCTCCTGGTATAATAACAGCGGGTTTTTACGAAATAATTTTTATCTTGAAAATTTGGAAAAATCTTCCGGAGAAAAAAAATCCGCCGATTATAACTGGCTTCAGCGATTTGGCACTTATGGTGATCTGATGGCAATAGATATTAAACTGATTTTACGAAATAAGAGGCCCCGCACACTTTTGCTGCTTTCTGCTATTTTTCTTTTTTATGGATTCCTGTTTTTTAAGCCGGAATTCGTGGATAAAAACAGGTTTGGACAACTTCTTTTAGGTTCGTTCATAGTAACATCGATGTTTATGATTAGTTACGGGCAATTTGTTTTTGCATGGCAAAGTCTCCATTTTGATGGATTGATGGCAGGAAACAATCAAATAAAGACTTACATCAAAAGCAAACTATTTCTGCTGATTATATTTTCCACTATTTCATTTTTACTTAGTTTACTTTATGGATTTATAAGTTGGAAATTGATTCCTATATTAATTGCAACGTGGCTTTTTAATATCGGTATTCATGCCGTACTCACCTGTTTTATCGGAACAAGAAGTTATAAAGGAATAGATCTTAGCAAAGGTGCTACTTTTAATTACCAGGGAATCGGTGCTGCGCAATGGTTGTATTCTCTTATTATCCTGGTGATAGGTGTCGCTATTTATTTACCTTTTGTATTGTTGATTAATGCATGGAGTGGAATAGCAGCCCTTGGCATTTTAGGATTAATTTGTTTTATAATGCAGGATTGGTGGCTTGATAAAATAGTGATTCAGTTTCAAAAGAATAAATATAAAATGCTGGAAGGGTTTAGGGAGAAGTAGTGGAGGAAATTAGAAATAAACAAAAATATTAAATTAGGAATGAGAAAATGATAACCATAAATAATCTTCTAAAAACGTATAGCCGCAAAATCGCTGTTGATATTGCACAACTTGAAATCAGGAATGGAATTATTGGTTTGGTTGGTAATAATGGTGCAGGAAAAACAACATTATTCAGGTTAATTCTTGATTTGGTAAAACCTGATCGTGGTGAAGTATTATCAAATGAAAAAGATATTTCAAAAAATGAAGATTGGAAAAATTATACAGCCTCCTATATCGATGAAGGCTTTTTAATTCCTTACCTGACACCCGAAGAGTATTTTTATTTTGTAGGAAAATTACACAACCGCACCAGGGCGAATGTTGACGAAATGCTTTCAGGGTTAACGGCTTTTTTTGACGGATATGTTTTAAAAAGTGGCAAATACATCCGGGATCTTTCAAAAGGAAACCAGTTTAAGGTAGGTATTGCCGCGTGCTTGATACAGGACCCGGATATAATGATTCTTGATGAGCCATTTGCCAATCTTGACCCTTCCTCTCAAATAAGATTGATACAAATGGTGAGGGAATTAAATAAAAAGAAACCAATGATCATTCTTATCAGCAGCCACGATCTCAATCATATAACGGAAGTGTGTACACGTATTTTGCTGATGGAAAAAGGATTGATCATTAAAGACTTTCAGACATCCTCAGATACTCTGACTGAGTTGGAGGATTATTTCAGAGTCTGATGGAGGAGCCTATTCAACCTTGTTCTGCAAGCAGCACTGAGCCCAAGGTTAGGAAGGAAACGAAGAAAATTCACCCCCAGGAACAGTTACCCTTCTTCTTTAGCTTTCCAACTGCTGATGATTCTTTGCCCTTTTACCAATAGTTTCAAGCCTCTTCTCTTTAATGAAATGTCAGGATATTTTTTTAAATGTTCATCCATACCTTGTTTGTAGCAGGCTATTATATTTTTATATGATACTATACCAATAACATTATTACCCGTTTTAGACAATACAGGCAAAACGTCTATGTTTTCCTCGGCCATTAATTCTACAGCTTTCCGTAAACTACTATCAATGAAAACGGAAATATATTTTCTCCTGATAAGTACACCGATTAATTTACCAGGTTGATGAATACTGCTAAACAAATTTGACGAACTTACTATCCCTTTGTATTCCCCCTTTTCATTAGACACGATAAAGTAATTATTATTATATTCCGGTTCCTTATTAAGCCAGTCGATTACTTCACCAACGCTATTATCTTCACTAATGATCAATCCGTTTTTTTCCATTACAGGTTCAACCGTAATTTTTTCCAGGATATCGGGCTCAAAAGAATCAGGCGTTTTTACACCCCTGCGGGAAATTTTTTCTGTCATGATCGTACTGTCCATTAAAAAGTAGGAAACAAAATAAGAAGAACCACAAGTTGCCAGCAGTGGTAATAATGCATTTGACTGGTTAGTGGTTTCCAGAGCAAAAATGATAGACGTTAAAAATGCCCTTGATGCTCCGGCAAATAAAGCTGACATTCCTACCAGTGCGGCTAATGGCAAGGTAACTCCTGATGAAGGAAAAATATAAAGTATAACACTTCCAAACAATGCACCCATAGCGCCGCCAATGGTAAGTAAAGGAGCAAGGGTTCCTCCCGAAGTACCGCTGCCCAGCGCAATGGCCCACGAAATAAATTTCAACAGGCATAAACTGAAAACTATTTGCAGAGTCATGTTGCCATCGAGTATATCCGTTATGTTGCTGTATCCTACGCCCAAAGTACGCGGAGAAAAATATCCGATTATGCCAACTGCTAATCCCCCGATAGCAGGCCACCACATCCAATGCACGGGCAGCTTTTCAAATCCGTCTTCAATGAGATAAACCATTTTTGTAACGCCTATAGAAAAGAAACCAATCAAGATGCCCATCACACTATAGGCAGCAAGTGAGGTATTGGTGGGTGGTTCGATAAATGTACTCATTGCGAAAACAGGGCCGGTTCCAAATAATAAATGATGTCCTGCAGCTCCGGTTATACAGGCCAGGGATACAGGAATAATTGAACGTGGGGAGAACTCAAAAAGTAATAATTCAATTGCTAAAAAAATGGCTGCAACGGGACTTCCGAATATGGCCGCCATTCCTGCAGTAGAGCCTGCAGCCAGTAATATTTTTCTTTCGTTATGCGTAATTTTTAATAATTGGCCAAGTGTACTGCCTAACGCACCGCCCGTGGCAATAATAGGTCCCTCAGCTCCGAAAGGCCCACCTGTGCCAATGGCAATAGCTGATGAAATCGGTTTTAGATAAGTAATGGTTGGTTTTATTTTACTTTGATTGGTTAAAATTTGTTCCATTGCTTCGGGAATGCCATGTCCCCTGATGCCTTTGGAGCCATAAAGGGCCATGAATCCAACAATAATTCCACCTATTACCGGGATAACAATCACCAATATGCCGAGTGAATTATTTGT
The DNA here is from genome assembly GCA_030706605.1 of Bacteroidota bacterium. GTDB lineage: Bacteria > Bacteroidota > Bacteroidia > Chitinophagales > Chitinophagaceae > Ginsengibacter. The sequence continues at coordinate 20,348 of JAUZOE010000037.1, read as the reverse complement.
CGGAGTCGAATGTGATAATGACCATTTTCCATAAAAGGAGATATTGGTGATAAAGTAAATTAAATAAATGAGGAATTTTGCGATAAAGCTGATAATAGCCGCTACAAAAACAGATAGCAACGACACGGTAAGTAACCGCTTTTTATGAACAGGTACATACTGCGAAATACTTTCTGCTTCAAGAGTGGACTGTAGTGAAATTGAAATAGGGATTCCATTTTCAGGTCTTTCATATTTTTTCATGAATGGGTTCTGATCTTATTTGACGCAAAAGTATGATTTATATCATATTTTATGGCTAGTTTTAGTAAATTTATGGTAATATGATATTATTTAAACTAAATTAAGTTGTATTTAAAAAATTTTGTACACTATGAAAAAAGGGAATCTTTGCAATCTGAAATCATGTTTTCTGTGCAGGAATTGTTTGAAGCATTGGATGCCGGCAATAGAAACTCATAAGCAAAACATCGTTATTAAAAAAGGTCAAAAAATCTTCGAAGAAGGAGATCCTGTAAATGGGATTTATTTTTTATTTAAGGGCCGCGTTAAAGTGCATAGAAAATGGGGTGAAGCAAAACAACTTATTTTACATTTTGCACAAGAAGGAGACATTATTGGATACAGGGGATTGGGAAACCAGAAAGTGTACCCCGTGTCGGCAACTGCCCTGGATGAAGTGATCCTTTGTTTTATAGATACAGCTTTCTTTGAGACTTCGTTGCAGGTGAATCCGGGGCTTACCTATACACTTATGCAATTGTATGCTAATGAACTTCAACTTGCCGAAAGAAGAATCGGAAACCTTGTCCACTTAGATGTAAAAGCACGCGTTGCCGAAACCCTTTTAATGTTGAAAAGGGATTTTGGTCAGAACCTGGAAGGATACATAAATATAACTTTAACCAAGCAGGACCTCGCCTCTTACGCAGGTACTACTTACGAAACATTTTTCAGGATGATTACAGAATTGGAGCATGAAAAGGTTGTTCGTTTATCAGGAAAGGATATTGCAATTTTAAAAGAAGCAAAACTTGAAAAATTAATTGAGTAGACTAAATTCAGTAAAATGTGTAATAGAGATAAAGGTTAATCAATAATACCTGTTTATTCTACTGTTGAATTAAAGAAAGCATTTATTAAATCTTATTGAAATTTTCTCCGCAACATTACCTGGGAAGGAAAAAACAATTTGACTTTCAAATATACAGTGTCATCCATTTTCCATTATCTTCAATACAATCCCGATATAATGGCATTCATATACTAACTACTGCTTTCAATCGTTTTTATGGGGTTACCGGGTTTTCTGTGGGTATATTAAAACAATGTCGTTTGGCAGCAAATCCCTAAAATCAGTTAATTTTAATGTTTTCTAAAATCCTACTGCTTGCAAACGGGGAAACTATATCTCTTTATTCTGTGTCTGTTTTTTATTGCTGATGGCTTTTCTCAAAAGAATCCCGGATCGCTTTCTAATCTCCGCAGCAAAATCATTTCTACTCACTTAAACCCGTTACGTCTCGACAGCAACAGCATCATCCCTAATACAGTGATCATCAACGGGGTGCCTTCGGCTGCTTACAGTCTCGATTATGTAAATTCATTATTAGTCTGGAAGAAGCCAACCCAATTGCCAGACAGTGTATTGATTACTTACCGGGTTTTCCCTTACCGGCTTAATTCCATTACCAGGCATTTTAATTTCGATAGCATCCGGTTCAATTTTTCGGTAGAGAGTCCTTATGTCTTTACCAATAAGGTATTTGAAAATAAAATAATTGATTTTGGCAATATTGATTATAACGGAAGCTTTGGCCGGGGCATTTCATTTGGAAACAACCAGGATGCCGTTATCAACTCTACCCTCAACCTGCAGTTGAATGGTTTTATTGGCGACAGCCTGGAACTAACGGCTGCGATCAGTGATAACACCCTGCCTATACAGCCGGAAGGCAATACGCAGAACCTACAGGATTTTGATAAAATTTATATGCAGATAAAGAAGCATGGATGGCAGGCTAACTTTGGCGATATTGATGTGAGGCAAAGCCAGAATTATTTTCTCAATTTTTATAAAAGATTACAGGGAACTTCATTTATCACCGACAATAAGATCAATAAGAATGTCAGCAATTCGTTTTTGTTCAGCGGCGCTATTGCCAAAGGCAAATTTACCAGGAATGTAATTACTCCCCTGGAAGGTAACCAGGGCCCCTACCGGCTTACAGGCGCCAATAACGAATTGTATTTTACGGTACTTGCCGGTACAGAAAAAGTTTATATTGACGGGCAATTATTAACCCGTGGCGAAGACCAGGATTACATTATTAATTACAATACTGCTGAAATAACCTTTACCGTTAAACGTTTAATTACCAAAGACAGCAGGATACAGGTGGAATTTGAATATTCTGACAGGAATTTTCTCAATTCAATGATCTATGCCAATGATGAGGTCAATATTAATAATAAATTAAAACTGAGCGTCGGCGTTTATTCCAATGCAGATGCCAAAAACTCCTCGATCAATCAAACGCTTACCACAGAACAAAAACAATATTTATCGCAGATAGGATCTAACATTGACAGTGCTACCTATCCCAATGCCACGCCCGATACGTTTTCGATCAATACCATTCTTTATAAAAAGATAGACACATTATACAATGGCATTCACGACAGCATTTATGTACATTCAACCAACGCCAACGACCAGTTATACAATCTGTCGTTTACCAATGTGGGAACGGGCAAGGGGAATTATGTAATCGTAAATGATGGAAATGCCAATGGCCGGGTGTTTTCATGGATACAGCCTGTGAATGGCGTGCGGCAGGGCGATTGGGACCCGGTTATTTTATTGATCACTCCCAAAAAACAACAGGTGATCACTACGGCGGCCCAATATTTTTTTAATGCCAAATCTTCTATCAAAGCCGAAGTGGCCTTTAGTAATTATGATGTCAATACTTTTTCTTCAATAGATAAACAGAATGATAAAGGCGCGGCTGCCAAGGTGGATTATGTAATGCAGAACGATGTTTTTAAAAATATAAAACCGGGACTGGTGTTGCAAACAGCCGTTGGATACGAATATGTGCAGGATAGATTTAAGCCAATTGAAGCATTACGCAATGTAGAATTTAACCGGGACTGGAGCCTTCCGTTTAATGCGCCTGCTGCTACAGAAAACCTGGTGAATGCTTCTATGCAATTATCTGATAAGCAAAGTAATTATTTAAAATATCAATTCACTAATTATGACCGTAGCGATCAGTATCGCGGCATCAGGAATTCAATTGACAATAAGATGGAAATAAAAGGTTGGAATTTTACCAACCAGTTTATTATTACCCATATCAACAGTTCGGTGCAGAAAGGATCGTACCTGAGGCCCTCAATTGATTTGTTCCGGAAATTTCCCGGGCTGAATAATATAAAGATCGGGGGGGGCTATTCTTCTGAAAATAATCAACAACTGAATAAGGTTTCTGATACCTTGATGCCTATTAGTTTTGCTTTTAACCAGTGGAAGGTGTATGTAAAATCTTCCGATGCCAAACCAAACCGTTGGGGACTCACTTATTTTACCCGGGAAGATAAAATACCTTATCAAAAGAATTTGATCACAGCCGACAGGAGCCAGAATATTGGGCTAACTACCGAATTGTTGAAAAATGAGCATCAACAATTAAAGCTAAACCTTACCTACCGCAAACTGAATGTGGTAACCAAAGGAATTTCTAACCAGCAGAGTGATGAAAGCCTGCTGGGCCGTGCAGAATATGCCGTGAATGAATGGAAAGGTTTTTTGAGGGGAAGTGTATTATACGAGCTGGGATCGGGCCAGGAACAGAAAAGACAATATACTTACCTGGAAGTGCCTGCGGGGCAGGGATATTATACCTGGATTGATTATAACAATGATGGCATACCACAGCTCAATGAATTTGAAGTAGCCGTTTTCCAGGATCAAAAAAGATGGATACGGGTTTTTACCCCTACCAATGATTATGTAAAGGCCAATTATATCCAGTTCAATTACAACCTTAACCTGAACCCGGCATCTCTTATCTCAAATACTGTAAACAGCCGCTTTGCGAAATTTATCGGGAAGTTCAGTACCACTTCTTCGCTGCAGGTAAATAAAAAAGATATTTCAAACGGATCATTCGAATTTAACCCATTTGGTAAACTGGTAGATACTTCGCTGATTACTTTAACTTCCTTTTTGTCCAATACTATTTATTTTAATCGTACCAGTGCCAAGTGGGGGCTCGATCTCACGCACCGGCTGAACAACAATAAAGCGTTATTGAATTATGGATTTGAAAGTAATTCGCGCCGCAACCTGACTCTAAAAGGAAGGTGGAATTTAAATCGTTCCATTACCACCTCGCTCACCAATCAATTTATCCGTAATCAATTGACCACGCCTTCATTTGCCAACCGCAATTACCTGGTAGATGAAGTATCCACAGAGCCTTCAGTGAGTTATATTTATAAAAGCGATTTTCGGGTAAGCCTGATTTATACACATGATACCCGTAAAAATAAAATTGCCCTAATGGAGAAAGCTATCAATAATGAGCTTGCCGCAGAAGTAAAATACAACGTACTTTCTAACAGTACCATCAACGGGAGATTTTCTTTCAACAATATTAATTTTACAGGCGATGCCAATAGTACGGTTGGGTATATTTTATTAGATGGATTATTGCCGGGCAAAAATTATCTATGGAACCTGGAACTTACCAAGCGGCTTGCCGGTAATATAGAACTCAATTTGCAATATGAAGGAAGAAAGCCGGGGAGCAATCCGGTGGTACATACAGGCCGGGCCTCATTAAGAGCCATATTTTAAAAAAGGGCAACTTCGCAACAATAGTTTGTTTGTCACTTTTTCTCATGAAAGAAAAAGTAACCAAAAAGTTCAAGAACAACCCAATCGGTTATTCGCATAATTTTTATTGGTGTTCATGATTGCTTTGCAATTCGCGTGTTTGTTCGGCCTGTGCCATTGTACCGTTTCAATGAATAGTAATTCTATAATTCTTTTAAGCATCTGACATCGCTGGGAAGAAGCAATCTGTCTTGAACTAAAATAGGGTTATACAAAAATAGCTAAGTTCCATCCGCATCATGTACCAGAGTTTTAAAGGCATCGGTAAATTTTATTAAGCCGGCCATCGTTTTAGCATCGGTGATTTCGCCCTGCGTATTTATTTTTCCTTTAATTCCGGGTATCAGTAAAGTGGTCTCCATGGTAAACCGTGTCATTATCGTTTTCATTATCAATTGCAATTCTTCATGCCCTTTTTGCCCGCTTGCCGAAGCCGTCAAAAGCCTAACGGGTTTATCTGAAAATACGGTTGTGGCAACGCACCATTCAATTGCGTTTTTGAGTCCGCTGGGAATACTAAACACATATTCGGGCGTGCAAATTACAATTCCGTCTGCTTTGCTGATTAGTTCCTAAAGGCTACAATTGATGCAGGCAGATAGTGGATTGATAATTCGGGGTCAAAATGAGGAAGTGTTTTTAAGTCATTAAACACGGTTAGGTTAAAGTCGTCTTTTACGAGGTCAGCAAAACGGTCCTCCAGTTGTTGGTTTGCCGAATGTTGACTGGCGCTCCCGATAATCACCAGTATATTTTTCTTTTCTTTCATGTGCAATTGCTGTTTTTGGGACTGGCACGCCCGTGCTAAAGGTTTCAATATGTATGAAATGGTAAATGAAAAAGGCCCCTGCTGTCAAATCTACATTATTATTAAGAATTGTAAAATCGGGTAAACTGGTTTTTATTTTTATCGCTAACATCCCGCTAAAAAAATAAAAAACTTGGTAATACAAAAATAAGGTCTACATTTGTAGAGTTACATTTAAAAACATAGAGCAATGCAATTAACCAACGCGGAAGAACAAGTTATGAAATTTATCTGGAAGCTTGAGAAAGCCTATATGAAAAATATTCTTGACGAATTCCCTGAACCAAAACCTGCAACCACGACAGTTTCAACCTTATTGAAACGTATGATAGACAAAGGGTTTGTAGGGTACAATCAACACGGTAGTAATAGAGAATATTATCCATTGGTAAAAAAAGCCGATTATTTCTCCAGGAATTTTAATTTATTGATAAAAGATTTTTTCAATAACTCCACTTCTCAATTTGCCTCCTTCTTTACAAACGAGACAAAGCTTAGTCTTTCCGAATTAGAAGAGCTTAAACGTCTTGTTGAAAAAAAGATTGAAAACCAACAAAAACAAAAATAATAGATATGAATATGATAGCATTCGTGATCAAATCAGCAATCTGTTTGACAATTTTGTATGGTTTTTATCATTTGTTTCTTCGTAATATAAAAATTTTTGTTTTCAATAGGTATTATTTACTGTTTTCATTACTCTTTTCCATATTAGTATCATTAATAACAATTCGGACAAGTTTAGATTTACCGGTAAATTCTAATATTCATGAATTTTTAAATGGAGCAGGGAGTCTTATACAAAGAGAAGAGAAAACTATTCAGCCGATACAGTACTTTACAGTTAATAATGTTTTGGTAACCTTATATTTAATTATATCGTTTATCCTGTTGTTGCGATTTGCCTTAAATATCTACAAAATCATAAGACAAATTCGCACAAGTTCTTTGATCAATAACCGTAAAACCAAAATTGTTCTTATCGAAAAAGAAACCTTGCCCTACACATTTTTCAAATACATATTTGTTAATCGGTCTGAGTATGAAAATGGCAAAATAGAAAAAGAGGTAATCATTCACGAGCAAGTCCATTGCTTACAATATCATTCAGCCGATATTCTAATAGTTGAATTAGTAAAAATAATCCTATGGTTTAATCCCCTGCTTTGGCTTTTCCGAAAAGGAATTCAATTGAACCATGAATTTTTAGCCGATGATAAAGTGTTATCAACACATGATTTACATGATTATCAAAACACTTTACTTAATCTCGTATTCCGGAATCATTCTACATACCTGGCCAGTAATTTGAATTATTCATTAACAAAAAAACGATTAATTATGATGAACAAAAAAATGGTTAAAAATGGGGTAATCTTAAGGAAGATGTCAATCATTCCTCTTTATTTACTTTTAATGATTACGTTGGCTTTTGCTCAGGTGAAGGAGCAAAAATCAATTAGTAATGATAAAAAAGGGTTAAGGATTACTAATGATCAAAAAGCAGCAATCAAAGAGCAAAACAATTTTTTCCAGTTGGGGCTTGCAAATGAAAGAAAAGCAGCAGCCGAGGAGCAAAGTGCTTCTTTTCAAAAAGGACTTGCAAATGAAAGAAAAGCTGCTGCTGAGGGGACGATAGTTGTAGGACAAAAGGTGAAGATTAAGTAAGGAAAGAGTAGAATTTAATATCCTGGCGGGGGGATGGCAAACAAAGTGGGTGGCATAAACCCCCTGCCGGGACATTAATGAAGTTTTCAGTATATTAAAATCCGCCGCCTTGGATTTTTTCCCCCAAGGCGAGTCTTTACTCCATGCCTGGAAGCCAGGCAGGAGCTTTAGATTTGCTTTCAAAAGCTTAAAGTATTACTACTATTATTACTTTTTCTTCTGAGAGCAAAAGAAAATGGAAAATTTTAGACTTTGCGTTAGCGATATCAGTGTAGGATAAAAGATTGCTTTGTCGTGCCTTCCATGATGCAAGAATGAAGATTAGCCTTACCGTGGGCTACTTGAGCCACTTCGTATAAACTATAGCTCAATGAAACCAATCCTTTCATACCGAAAAAATCGCGTGCGCTGCTATACTTCCCATCTTCTTACCTCATTATAAAACCGGCGAAAATGAATTTAAAATTCCTGCTCATTTAATGGATTCTTTATAAAGCAGCTCTCAAAAAATAGGCATAGTTTTATCAAACATTTTAAAGTCATTAACTTCTCAATTCAAAATAATGAAATTACCTGCCTCAAAGTTTTTGCTTATCATCGTTATTGAATTGATAATTCGGGGTCAAAATGAGGAAGCGTTTTTAAGTCATTGAACATTCTCAGATTAAATTCGTCTTTTACCAGGTCAGTAAAACGGTCCATCAGTTGTTGATTTGCCGAATGCTGACTGGCGCTCCCGATGATCACTAATATATTTTTCTTTTGTTTCATGGTTCAATTTCAGTTTTTGGGCCTGCTTGCCAGTGGGGATATCAATTGTGAATGAAAGCCATCTGCTCCGAATCCTGCATTCATTCCCCCCCCCCACTTGCAGATATGCAGCATAGCTTTTGTGTGGCTGGGTATCTGTGCTATTGAATACCCTACGCAATCAATGTGTCCGCTGGTGACCAATTACTAACTATAAATAAATCAACTAATCCCTCCTTTTCGCAACAATTCTATGCACTACTATATTTACTATATTTACAATCAGCCGGTTTTATTATGAGTGAATTTACAAATTTCTTCTTATCAACAGCACAAGCGGACCTCGCGTAAAAGGGCTTGATTGCTTAAGGTTGCATTTAAGACCAACAGTAAATTTTTGTCAAATTGAAAATAGTAATGTTTAATTAAATTAAAATGATAGCAGGTAAAAAAAATAAAACAGTTCTTATAAGTATTTATCTCATAACTGTAGCTGTTTTATTTTTTGGTTGCAGTAAAAAACCTATACAAACTGGTATAAAGGTTTTGAAAGAAGGTTTTCTTAAACCCCCTGATTCGGCCCGTCCCGGGGTATATTGGTATTTTATGGATGGGAATCTTTCAAAGGAGGGTATGACGAAAGACCTGGAATCAATGAAAAAGGCAGGCATAAGGAATGTTATTTTCCTTGAAGTAAATGTGGGGATTCCCCAGGGGCCGGTTGACTTTTTAAGCAGTCAATGGCAGGAATTATTTAAACACGCAGTAACTGAATGTAAGCAATTAGGAATTAGAATGACATTGGGGTTAGGACCCGGCTGGACGGGAAGCGGCGGCCCTTGGGTGGCTCCTGAACAGTCCATGCAGCATTTGGTTTCCAGTACGATCCAGGTATCGGGTGCTGAAAAATATACAATCAAACTCCCGTTGCCTTTACCCAAAAAACCCTACTTTGGTGAAGGATCATTTTCGCCTGAATTAAAAAAACAATGGAATGATTTCTATAAAGATGTTGCTGTGCTTGCCTTTCCAACGCCTGCCCTTAATAAAAAAATAGAAGACATAGATGAGAAGGCGCTTTATTATCGTGCTCCCTATAGTTCAAAGCCGGGCGTTAAACCGTATTTACCTTCTTTAAGTGAATATGTTGATTCACCGGCTGCGGATATTCAAAAGAGCCAGGTTATTGACCTTACGGATAAGCTGCTGCTCGACGGAACATTGAACTGGGTAGTTCCTGATGGCAACTGGACGATCATGAGATTTGGAAGTCGCAACAATGGAGCTGTTACCCGACCGGCGCCTGTTCAGGGCTTAGGTTTTGAAACTAACAAATTTGATACAGTGGCCTTAAATGCTCATCTTGATAAATATGTAGGTACTATTCTTGACGAGATAGGGACTGTCGATACAGCAAAGTTCGGAGGGTTACACGTACTCCACATGGATAGCTGGGAAATGGGATCTCAAAACTGGACACCTCAATTCCGGCAGGAATTTATTAAAAGAAGAGGTTACGATCCTTTGCCATTTTATCCCGTTTATGCCGGAAACATCGTCGATAACCCGGAGGTAAGCGAACGGTTTTTATGGGATCTGCGGCAAACAAGCCAGGAATTAGTGTTAGCGTATCATGCCGGGCAAGTAAAAAAATATGCACACCGACACGGACTGGATTTGTCTATTGAACCCTATGATATGAACCCAACTGCAGACCTTGAACTTGGGTCAGTAGCGGATATCCCGATGTGCGAGTTTTGGAGCAAAGGATATGGATTTAATAGTTCGTTTAGTTGTATAGAAGCTACTTCTATCGCACACGTCAAGGGTATCCCGGTCGTTCAGGCCGAAGCCTTTACCTCCGGGGGAAAGGAAGCGTGGAAACAATATCCCGGATCTATGAAGAACCAGGGAGACTGGGCTTTTGCGGCTGGTATTAACCGTTTTTTTTATCACACATTTGAACACAAGCCCTTGGCAGATTCATTACGTCCGGGGATGACGATGGGCCCTTATGGGGTTCATTGGGACAGGAAACAAACCTGGTGGCCAATGGTGGCTGATTATCATACTTATATTTCCCGTTGCCAGTATATTTTACAACAAGGAAAATCAGTTGCCGACATTTTGTACTTAACACCGGAAGGCGCTCCACAGGTGTTTATGCCACCACCATCGGCTTTAACAGGTAACGATACTATTCCGGATAGAAAAGGATATAACTTCGATGGCTGTTCCCCCCTGCAATTGTTTTCTGCTACAGTGAAAAATCAACAGATTCAATTTCCGGGAGGTGCTACCTACCGGTTACTGGTGCTGCCAGCCGTGGAAACCATGACCCCTTCATTGCTCGAAAAAATTAAAGATCTTATTAAAGAGGGGGCAGTAGTGATTGGAAATCCACCTCAAAAATCACCCAGTCTTTCAGGGTTCCCGGAATGTGACCAAAAGGTGCAGGCGATGGCTAAAGATATGTGGGGAAGCCTGGATGTTCCTTTGACAGAGGCCGAACATATTTATGGTAAAGGAAAAATTATATGTGGCAACAATCTTATCAATCAAAAGACAGGGATACTTTATCCTGATTATGATTTGACTGCCGGCCTATTAAATAAAATGGGAGTAAAGAAAGATTTTGAATCGCTTGCCCCTATCCGTTATACTCATCGGACTTCAAAGAATTGGGATATTTATTTTGTATCTAATCGTAGCGATCAACTTATAAAAGCTAATTGTATTTTCCGTACCAATGTGGGAGATCCGGAACTTTGGGATCCTTTAACCGGCAAAACAAGGCCATTGCCTGAATTTACAGTAAACGATCAACAAACCACCATTCCATTACAATTGGATGCGTACCAGAGTTACTTTATAGTATTTGCAAAAGGTTCAGCCGGGGAAGCAGCCGGGAGGAAAAATTTTCCTGGAGTAGAAAAGATAGCAACATTAGATGGGCCGTGGACCGTGGCTTTCGATCCTAAATGGGGAGGGCCTGCAGAAGTGAAATTTGATACGTTGGCAGATTGGACAAGCAGACCGGAAAATGGTATCAAATATTATTCAGGAATAGCAGTTTATCGAAAGAGTTTTGATCTTCCTGCAGCAGGCGATACCAACAATCATAAACGCCTTTACCTTGATTTGGGAAATGTAAAAAACATGGCTCGTGTAGTGATAAACGGGCATGACCTGGGAGTTGTATGGACCGCCCCATGGAAGGTAGATATTACAGGGATCGTTAAGCAAAAAGATAACCAGTTGGAAATATCAGTAGCCAACCTATGGCCAAACCGTTTGATTGGAGACGATCAATTGCCGTACGATGGTATAAAGGATGGAAAATTGCCTGCATGGCTTTTAAAAGGTGAAAAACGAACCAGTGGAAGATTTGCATTTTCAACTTATGATCCTTATAACAAGAATTCTCCCTTATTTGAATCAGGATTGATTGGGCCGGTTATCATTCAAAGCGTAGAATAAATGTAGTGTAAACTACAAGTCTGATTTTTGATGCCGGGAGCTTTCAATAATGCGTTGAAAAATTGTTAAGTATGTGTGTTATTGGGAAACTGAAGGAGAATTGAAATTGGAATAATTTTATAGAAAATAATATTTAAGACCAGCATAATTAAACAAAAATTTATGGCAACTCGTCGCACTTTTATCCAACAATCTGCTTTTGGGGCAATTGCTGTAGGGATACCCGGGCAGTTTTCATTCCTGGCAGATGATGGCAAGGATTTCTCTTTTGAGTCCTCCTATTTGAAAATGCAGTTGCGAAGAGACAGGCCGGAATTTTCTTTTTTTTCTACGGATAGTTTAGGGTTTAAGCAATTTTCGGTAAATCCCTTATTCAAAAATGTAGAGAACTCTGAAGGACAATATGAGAGCAGGGTAAGATCGAAAAGTATTGCTTACTTTCTGAAAACAAAAAAGAAACACGTTCCGGTTTGGGAATGTAAAATGCACGATAAGAGTTTCATAATTCAAACACGGTGGAAAAACGGATTAAAGGTTTCTCCTTTTGAAATCATTTTTTCTCAAAAAATAAATCATTGTACAGTATTGGGTAACCTGCGGTCAGATAAACAAATTAATTTTCCATGTGTATTGCATTTACCTGGGATGGGTACTTTTCGGATATATTGTAATGATCCAGGGATTACTCTTTTTTATGATGCAGAACTAACCAAAAAACCTTATATCAAAATTGGTTTAGCTGCAGCCGATTCTAATCACCAGGATATAACTTATAGGTTTGAATCCGTAACCATATTCCCTGACATAAATAAAGTTAAGAATGACAACACTTTTAATGGATTTAAAAAGAATTATATAAATATTTTTCAGCTTAACCCTCGTTTCAGGACATTAGCAAATAATTCTACAAGTGATGCATGCGCGTTCACCTTTTTTATGTATGCTGAAATGGCAAGGAAGACGCCTCCTCTTGCTGAAGGGCTTTCTGCCATGGATCTAATCAGAAATACGCTTGATCAATATTTGAATGGTATGTTGGGATATGGTATGGTGGGGTATGGAAAGGATGGAAAAATTAGTTGGCAAAGTGCTTATAATTCCTCGGATAGTTTTCCTTCTTTAATTATGGCCGCTTGTTATTATATTATTGATACAAAGGATTTGGAATGGGCCAATAAAAATTACCAGGGAATCGCAGCCTGGGCATCAAAAATGATGGCCACTGATACCAATAATGATGGTATTATTGAATACGGTTATTCAGGAAATTCAGATAGTTGGATTAAAGATTTTAAGCGACCTGCCAACTGGTGGGATACGATTGGTTTTGGACATGATGATGCATATTCTAACGCATTAGCCTACCGGGCTTGTACTTTGTTGTCACAAGTTGCAGCAATTTTAAATAACCTCGGGGATAGCCATAACTATGAGGCTTTTGCTAAGAAACTTAAAAGTAATTATTTTTCAAGATTCTTTAATCCGGATACCGGTGTGCTTGGAGGATGGAGGAGCGCAGATGGAGAATTACATGATTACTACTTCACCTTTGTTAATGGCGTTGCCATATCTTATGGGCTGATTGAAGATCCTGAGGCAAAAAGTATTATGCTACGTTTATTAGATAAGATGAAAGAAGTTGGCTTTACAAATTTCAAATTGGGACTGCCTGGTAATCTCATTCCCATTGCAGATAAAGATTATACAGATAGAAATACGCGTTGGGGATATCAAAACTTCCAGGTGTATGAGAATGGAGGTGCTTCAGGTTGTTATGTTTACTTTACTATACAGGCGCTTTACAAATTAAAAATGGAAAAAGAAGCCAATGAGATTTTTTTAGCCTTGATGGAAAGCTATAATGAAGGTGGATTTGATGGATATTGTTCAAATAACAATATGACCAAAGACTGGAAAAACTGGAAGGGAGAATGTTGGGGTTACGAAGGATTTTTAGTCGATAATTATCTTCCAATGTTATCTATACCTGGTTATCTCGAAACCTTGTGATTAAATCTTTTGGTTGGCACAGGAAGTTCCTACTCATGGCATATACTTCATTCTTGCAATACAGGGCGGCTGGGTATTTGTGCCTTGAAAGTACATCACGCAATTAAAGTGCACAACCTTATAATTTCTAAAAGCTTCATTGACACAGATACGACAACGCCTCTTTATCTTTGCTACATCTCCGCCTGTGAGAAGTAACCTCCTGATTTATCACTGATTAAAAATTTGTCTCCACTCATGTTATGCAAAATATTAAAAGTATAGATTTAGTCCTGATTGCAAACGAAGACCATGAAGGGGCGATAATGAAAGTGCTGAGGCTGCAATCGGAAATTAATAAAGGGAATTTCTAAAACAAATTTGAAATCATGAACCGCTTTTTTTTCTCCATCATTTTTTTCTCTATCCTTTTTAATTCCTGTAGGGTAGTCAAAGACAAAAATGATTATGCCTTGCAATCGAACATGAATGAATGGTCGCACGATTACGCTTTCGGAAGTCCTACATGGGATGCTTTCGGGCGTTTTGCCGGCAACCCGGTGTATAGAGGTCGTAAAGGAATGGAGTGGCCGGTGAATGGTTTCTTATATTCTGATCCGGTAAGTCATAACTGGTATTTATATATCGGTGAATACAAAGAATTTTATAAATCAGATAAGGATACCACTACGGCGGATTTCAACTGTGTCATTTATAAATCATCCGATAGAGGAAAAACGTGGAATAAAATAGGCGACTTGTTTCCTGCAAACATGCTTAGTTATGATTCTATTAAGATCCAGGTGCCTGATGTTATGGTAACCTATGCCGATGGAAAATATCACATGGTATTCGATTGGGTACCTGGTAATTTCGATTGGCAGAACGCCGGGCAGTCGGGTCTTGGTTACGCAGTAGCCGACAAGCCCGAAGGCCCTTTTGTTGTTTCAAAGAAACCCGTTAAAATCAATACTCAGTATAAGCAAAAGCCCTTGTTGAACAGGTACTGGAGAATGTATGCCCCCATGATCGTGAAACGCAAAAATGACTGGGTGCTGATATACATGATGGATAGTGCTCCTGCCCGCAGTTGGGCATTAGCTGTCTCTACTGCTTCAAAGCCTGAAGGACCTTATGGCGATACGAAAATAATGCTGAATGTAGAAAGAAAAACAAACTACCCGCCTCTCCAGGAATATTTTCCTGCGTTTACGCATGATGGATATGTTTATTTTCCGGCAACATCTGTTTCAGTTAACAGGAACTATCAATCAGTTTACCGCGTGAAGATAGAAGACATAACCAATGCTGATAAATATGAAATTTTCAGTGCCGGAACTTTGTGGCATTCCGCTAATGTTGAAAATGAGTATGCCGGGATATGGGGACAAACTTTTACAGGCTTTGTGGATGATAATGATTCAATATATGTTATGTTTCCATCCAAAGACAAAACAGATTATGGTACCATCAATCTTGCCAAAGCCTCCTGGGATCATCCATACAGAGACAGGGGTTTTAACCTTACCGCTAATGAAGGAAATTCATTTTCGTATATTAAAAAGGCAACAGAAGTTAAAGACATTGACGTAAAATTTAAACTTGATGGTACCATGCATATTATTTGGGATTTTCATACGCCTCTTGATATACTAAACGGCTGGGGGAAGTTTGAGTTAGACCAGGATGATGCGAATTATAAGGAAATTGTAGTTAATAAAAACAATTGGAAGATGAATGTATATGATAGCGGGAAAAGTATCGTTCATGTTGATTCGGGTAATGTACCAAACTGGAACCCCAATGAGAATACTCTTCAGATAAAAAAAATCGATGGGAAATACAGGCTTTTTATAAATGATGTAAAATGTTGGGAAGGAGCCTTAAAAAGTAATCCCGGTGTAGTAGGGGTATTATTAAATCCTCATAGTTATTTATTTGCCGATCGGTTTGTGGTAGAAGGACCTGAAGTGAAAGGATTGGTTACTTATGGATATTATAGAGCCCTGGTGGCCGCCGGTGACCAGGATAGCGATTGGGTCTTTAAAAAAGATACTATGTTTTTATACGGCAAAGGAGCGGTATCCAAAAGAGATTCAGGTTTTGCGAAATGGAATTTTGATGGCAAAGGATTTGAACTCTTCTCTCCCAGGGGACCTATGTATGGCACTATAAATATTTATCTTGACGGGAAATTAATTAAAAATTTATCTTTAAAAAGTTCCCGGGAAATAAAATCGTCTGTATTATTTAAATCCGGCGATCTTACCAGTGGGAGCCATGCAGTATACATTGAATCGTTGGATGGGCCTTTGCCTGTAGATTGCATTAAAATTGAATTGTAAAACGGGATAATTGTTTGGTGTCAAAATAAGTAATCTGCTTATAATGTATTTTTTTATCATCCGGCTGGCCTGTACGAAACAGGCTCTTAAAACTTTTGCTAAATGAAACATGTATTCAAACTTATGCCAATCAAAACCCTGGCATGCTGTATTATGTTATGCTCCTCTACGAATTTAATGGCCCAGGAAAATGACAGGATCGATACTGCATTAATTCCTTTCTGGAAAACTACGACCATGTACAATGAATCGGTATTGATGGTTTCAGGAAATGGAGAATTACCTATAGCGCATCTGCTATTTACCCCTGTTAAAATTCTTTCTGTCAGGAATTCTGCATTAAATATTGATTACAAAGAGGGAGTAGATTGGGAATATAACAATGGACTATTGAGGTTGTTGAAAGGTTCGCAGGCTCCTTATCTAACAAAGGCGCAACTCTATCCTGATACATTAAAGAATGCATTTCCGAAAAAGGGTGGCGGATTTATCTTATTTAAGGAAGGATCATTTTTCCATAATCACCAGTTGGCAGTTACCTATACCCATGCGGCTAAATTATGGAAAGGTCCGATATCGCCCTTCCAGGGAGGCGATCTTCCTGAAGCAATGGATAAGCTAAAAAGAAGATCAGTATTAAAAATATTGCTTTTTGGGGATAGTATTGCTGCAGGTTCCAATGCAAGCGGCGAAACCGGTGCCCCTCCTTATTTGCCCAGTTGGGGAAACCTGGTTGCGGATGGTTTAAGGAGATATTATAAAGGAGATATTGCATTTACTAATACCTCAGTTGGAGGCAAGGATTCCAAATGGGGGTTAGCAACTGCTGAGGAGGGTGTAGTGGCTCATAATCCCGATCTTGTTATCATCGCTTTTGGGATGAATGATGGCACAGGCCGGATGGATCCGCAGGTGTTTAAAGCGAATATTCATGGGATCATCAATAAAGTAAGACGGAATAATCCTAAAGCGGAATTTATATTAGTGGCAACTATGCTGCCTAATCCTGAATCTGATTTTGTAGGAACACAGCAATTTTTCAAAAAAGTATTGGATGAATTGACAGGGCTGGGCATTGTGCTGGTGGATATGACCTCCGTACATGCGGAGCTGCTTAAATATAAATCTTACCAGGATATGACAGGGAATGATATTAACCATCCCAATGATTTTTTGATTCGTTGGTATGCACAGCAGATATTAAGTACTTTAATACCTGGGCTGCAAGCCGAATAATAAATTTAATTGAAATAAGACTCAGGAATTATCTTCCACATATTGTGGGCCAGCCGGCCGTTGAGTAATTCGTACAGTAAATAAATGGGCCAGAAAATGTAATGGATAATTACTAACAGAATTGAATGATTGTAATACCAGCTTACCATTATCGAATATAATCCGAGAATTAAGTAAAGAATGCTATTATTCCTTTTGTTCATTTTAATTTGTTTAAGGCTTTGTGTTCTTTAAAGATAGAATTAATATTCTGTCTTCCTGCGTGTACAAAGATTTATTTATTTGGTTTAAGTTTCTGGTTTTCGTAAACAATTAAATTTAGTTGTTATCCGGGTAGTAAAAGAGCATTTTACGTAGCGTTTCCATTGGAGAGACATTGCTAAGAAATAAATAACTTCATATCTAAATACAAAACATGAATCATACAGCATTGAAAATATCGGCTTTGATTTTTCTTTTAATGAGTATCATTAGTTCCTGTTCTGAAAGGCAGCAACCGCCAGCCCCGCGTCCCAACATCGTCTTCATCATGAGCGATGACCATGGCTACCAGGCCATCAGCGCTTATGGCGATAGTTTCAATCATACGCCTAACATTGATTTGCTTGCAAAAGAAGGAATGCTGTTTAACCGCGCTTTTGTAAATAATTCTCTTTGTGCACCAAGCAGGGCAGCTATTCTCACGGGAAAATATAGCAACATGAATGGCATCAAAGGAAATGGCAATGAAGTGTTTGACGGTTCGCAGGAAACGTTTCCGAAATTGCTTCACCAGGCCGGTTACCAAACCGCGATGATTGGGAAATGGCATTTGGTATCTAATCCAATTGGTTTTGATTTTTGGAATATTCTCCCCGGACAGGGTGCTTATTACAATCCTGATTTTATAGATTCTGCCGGGACGAAACGGGCGGAAGGATATGTAGCCGATCTTACTACTGACAAAGCCATTGACTGGTTAAATGGCCGTGATACCTCAAAGCCTTTTTGTGTTTTGGTGTGGAACAAAGCGCCTCACCGCGATTGGATGCCGGCACTCAAATACCTCCATGAATTTGACAGTATAAACATTCCGGTGCCGTCAACCTTTTTTGATGATTACAGCACACGAACCCGTGCAGCTAAAGAACAGAAAATGCAGGTTGCCCAATGGCTGGCGGCTAATTATGATTTAAAAGAAAATTTTACAGTTAGTGAGCCATATCAACGTTTGGATGAAGCTTGGAAAAATATTTTCGGAGGCCTTATTCCGGGTGAGCAAGCTGCTTTTGTAGCTGCGTATACGCCGAAAAATGAAGCCTTTAAAAAAGCAGGTTTACAAGGCAAAGAATTAGCAATATGGAAATACGAAAGATATATCAAAGATTACCTGCGAACCATTCAGTCAGTGGATGATAATGTGGGCCGGTTGATGGATTATTTAAAAGAAAAAGGCCTGGATAAAAATACCATTGTCGTCTATACATCTGACCAGGGATTTTATTTGGGTGAACATGGCTGGTTTGATAAACGTTTTATGTACGAGCCATCTTTTCGTACATCCCTTATCGTTAAATGGCCGGGTGTAATAAAGCCAGGAAGCGTAAATAATGAGATGGTGATGAACCTGGACCTGGCAGAAACATTGTTGGACGTAGCTCATGTGAAAATCCCTGGTGGCATGCAGGGGAGAAGTATGCTGCCTGTATGGGAAGGCAAAACCCCGGAAGATTGGCGCAGGTACGTTTACTATCACTATTATGAATCAGGAGGAGAACACAATGTTGCAAAACATATTGGTGTTCGCTCAGACAGGTACAAGCTGATTGATTATTATGAAAATAAAGATTGGGAATTGTATGATTTGCAAAAAGATCCGATGGAACTTCATAATGTTTAGGACAATCCGGAGTATAAAGCTATACAGGATTCATTAAAAAATGAACTACAAATCCAAATGAAGAAATTCAATGACAATATTTAAATCAACAACTTCATGAAAAAATTGATTTCCCGCTGTTGTTGGTCTTGTGAGGTAACTATACACCTGTTAGGCCAATAACGGCGGAGATTCACTACCCGTTTATGAAATTTATATCAAAGCCTAAGATAATTATTTTTATTACTAGTATAGATAGATCGTCCTGCCTGGCTTAAAGATATGGGGTAGCCACAGCCTTGGAAAAGCGAAAAGAGTAATTAATCCTTGTTTGCAAACGAGGCCAGGAAAATGGGTTTAAAATTATCTGAAATAATATAGGAAAAGATTTATTCTCCAATTTTCAAAAACCTTTTCCGGATCATTTCAAGTTGCGCATTAGTAAGGGCAGATGTTTTTTTAAGAACATCTATAAAATAGTCAACTTCATCAGGCTTTACGGGGCAACCTACATTATTTCCGGTAACCTCTCCGTCGTCAGAATGTAGTCTTGAATCTGCAAGTAATTTCCCTTTTTTATCAAGAATAAACCAATAAGGAATTCCTTGCTGATCTCCATAATACTTTGTTCTCAGTGCGGCTGCCCCAGGGTTTTCCAGGTTTCTTTTATCCTTGCTTTCATCCATAGTAAGATGTTTTATCACATAGTTTTTGTCAAAAAAAAGATTTATGGTTTTATCATTCATGGCCGTATCCATCCTGTGGCACCAGATACACCAGGAAGCGTGGGAGATCACAAAAATATTTTTGTTGGTTTTAGCTGCTTCTGCGGTTGCCTGCCTGATTACCTCATCTGCATTTTTAGGTTTCATTTGCGCATAAGAGTTAGTAATAATAAAAACAGAAAAAAGGAAGGGCGCCAACAATTTCAATGTTTTCATTCTACGATATTTTAGATTCTAAATTTATGAATTTTTATTTATTTCGTTTTTGCCTATCGTTTAAAAAAATACAAATAGGCTATCCCAAACTAGTCCTCATTTGCGACGAGAACTATCTTTTTCAAACTAATAATCAAAGTCTTTATGCACAAGTATCTTCTTTCCCCGTGTAATTCCTTGTGCTGGTATAAATATAATTTTATTTCCCTAATTAATCCTCGTTGCAAATCTACCGTGTACCCACATCTTTCCTTATTTTTGTAGTCAAATTTTTAATAATGATACCGACCTATCAATCCTTATTTAATCCTGATTATACTAATTGTTTTAAAGATAAGCGATTAGAAAAAAGGGGGTGCAGTTTTTT
>JAUZOE010000036.1 GCA_030706605.1 Bacteroidota bacterium | reverse complement strand
TAATATAGCGTTATACTCAAAAACCAATTCTTCTGTTTATAATTTTGTTATCACAAAAGAGCATTCCCTTATTGCGATTTTTCCTTTTAAATTCAGTTGTAAAGGAAAAAGAAAAAATCGCAATAAGGGAATGAAGGCAATAGGTTTTAAGTATAACGTATTTTTATGTTAAACAGATGCTACGCAGCTAACCATTTGAAAGACAAGCAAAAAGCCCGGCTTCTGTTTTTAAATGCGAGGATTGTTAATGTGATGTAGAGTGATATTAAAAGAATGAAGCACAAAAAAACCGCAGAACTTTTTCCGCGGCTTTTTATATGAAATGTTTAAAATCAGTTTATAAACTTTGCATCTGCCTGATCATATTTATCCTGGTACTCTTTTAATTTGTCTTTTTGTTGAAGGCTCTGGTATATATTTTGCATGAGGTTATCAATTGATTTAAATTTTGATTTTTCATCTTTTTTATAGCCAACTTCCAATTGAGCCATTGCCTTTTCTCCGTAAGGTATTGCAGTTGTAAAGTTAGTTTTAGCTTCCTCATTTAAATCTGCTTTTGTCTTTACATCTTCAGGTTTGGTACTCTTGATTTTTAAAGCACTATCCCGGGTTTCAATGCCCAAATTATAATAATACTGTGCATAAAGCCAGTTTGTATTAACGTCATTTGCATCAATAGCATGTGCTTTCTCAATTTCAGAATGTAGTGTATTTAATAAATTCTTTTTATTAGTTACTACCACACCATCATCATGATTATATAAATAACCAAATATGTCATTAGCATAGTTGAAATGATATTGTACACTATCAGGATTTTTGGTTACTAATTGGTTATATTTAGTAAATAAACTGGGATAGTCTTTTTTATCTCTATAATAATCAATGAGTACTAAGTCAAAATAATTGTCATCAGGAAAAAGTTCTTTTCCTAATGCTGCATATTTTAACATGTTAGGTTCATCTTTTTCATTTTGATAATGGATAAGTAGCCATTGATAAGGTAATTCAAAATTCCGGTCTTCTTCACCATGAGTTCCTTTAATCTTTGCATCCGCTAGTTCAGAAAAATATTTAAATGCAACATCATTTTTGCCTGCATTTAAAGCTGATTTTGCAATATTTAATACCAAAGTCGTATCTACTTTGCCAATATTAACCCATTTACTTTCAGCCATATACTGTCCCACTTCATTTGATTTGATAAACAAATCCATGGCTTTTGCAAATTCTGCTTTACTGCCGGAAGCAGCAGCAGTATTAAAAGCATTTGCTGCTTCTGCATAATAGCCGGCATAGATATCAATTATAGGTTGATAATTATCTTTCATAATCATCAATTTTGCTTTCATGTTATTGGAATCAGCTACAGCTTTTTTAAAAGCGTCTAATGATATTGCCCTGGCATCGCCATTGACCAGGCTACTTAATTGAGCACTGTCGGCTATCTTGCCATAAATTTTACTTTTTAAATAAATACCTTCAGCATCATCTGGTTTTTTTACCAAAAAAGCATCTATTTCAGATTTTGCTTTTTCTAGGTTTTTGTCATCCAGATAAGATGTTGCTTTCTTCAGGCTCTGTCCGAACGTGAAAGAAACCAGGCAGGAAAATAAAATGGGTAAAACTATTTTTTTCATTGTTTTTATATTTTTTATTTATTGATTTTCAGAATTGTTTTGTGGTTCATTGGGCATTTCATTGCTGTTCTCATCTGCATCCTGCGCACCTTCCTGTTGAACAGTTCCGTCTGTTATTCCATTTTCACTGCTAATATCATTTTCATCAATCTCACCTTCTATTTCAGTATCATTTATATTGGTGATAGCCGCTATTTCATCTTTCTCGTCCAATTTTATCAGTTTTACCCCCTGCGTAGCTCTACCCGCTTCACGTATAGATGCAATTGAAGACCGGATGGTTACACCTGACTTACAAGTTATCATTAAATCTTGCTTTTCATTAACATTTAGCAAGCCAATTAAAGATCCTGTTTTTTCCGTGATATTAATTGTTTTCACACCTTTTCCTCCCCTGTTAGTAGTTCTGTACTCTTCAACAGCCGTTCTTTTTCCATATCCTTTGGAGCTAACCACCAGCACACTAACTTCAGGATCATCAGAATTCACACAAATCATACCTACTACTTCATCTTTGTCTGTATCAAGATTGATTCCAAAAACACCAATCGCTCCTCTTCCTGTAGGCCTCACTTTTTCTTCAGGAAATCTAATAGCACGGCCACTTTTAATTGCCATCATGATGTTTTGTTTCCCGTCTGTCAGGCAGGCATCTAATAACTGATCTCCTTCATTAATCGTAATTGCATTGATTCCATTCTGCCTTGGTCTTGAAAAATCTGCAACTCTTGTCTTTTTAATAATTCCTTTCCGGGTACAAAGTACGATGTAATTATTATTAATATAATCTTCGTCCTGAAGATTTTTTACAGTAATAATGGTTCTTATTTTATCATCTGGTGGTATCTGTATCAAATTCTGAATAGCTCTGCCTTTACTTTGCTTGTCGCCACCAGTAATTTCATACACTTTTAACCAGAAGCATCTTCCTTTTTCAGTAAAAAATAATAAAGTGTGATGAGTAGATGCTACAAATAATTTTTCAATATAATCCTCTTCCCTGGTTCTGCTTCCCCTGGCACCTCTTCCTCCCCGACGTTGTTGGCGATATTCAGTAGCCGGGGTTCTTTTGACATATCCTAAATGTGAAATGGTTACTACCACATCCTCTTCTTCAATAAGATCTTCTATACTAATTTCGTCAGCGAGATAGGTAATTTCTGTTTTGCGTTCATCACCAAATCTTTCTTTAATTTCTATCAGTTCATCTTTTATAATCTGGAAACGTAAACCTTCATCAGCCAAAATTTCCTTTAACTGGGCTATTAATTTCATGATTTCCGCATGTTCTTCCCTTATTTTGTCTCTTTCCATGCCGGTAAGGCGTTGCAATCTTAATTCAAGCACTGCTTTTGCCTGAACATCACTCATTTGAAAGTTGGTGATTAATCCTTCTTTGGCAATATCAGGAGTGGATGAACTTCTGATCAGCGTAATTACAGCATCCAGGTTATCAAGCGCTATCAGGAAACCTTCTAAGATATGAGCTCTTTCTTCTGCTTTTTTTAGTTCAAACTGGGTCCTCCTGGTAATAATTTCATGGCGAAAATCAACAAATACCCGGATAAGATCCTTTACATTTAATATTTTAGGTCTGCCATTTACAAGCGCAACATTATTGATACCAAAAGATGTTTGAAGTTCACTATGCTTATATAAATGGTTAATGACCACCTGTGCCATTACATCTTTTTTCAACTCCAGTACAATCCGGGTGCCTTCCTTATTATTACTTTCATTGTTTACATCAGAAACTCCTTCAATGATTTTATCATTAATCAGATGACCAATTTTTTCTGTCAGAGCATCCCTGTTTACCTGGAAAGGAACCTCGGTAATGATAATTTTTTCTCTTCCGGTTTTGGCAGTTTCTATGGTCACTTTTCCCCGCAGGACTACCCTGCCCCGACCTGTATGCATTGCCTGTTTCACTCCTTCGTATCCATGAATAATTCCACCTGTAGGAAAATCCGGTGCTTTTATAATCTTAATAAGGTCGTCAATAGTGATTTCCCTGTCATCAATAAAAGCTATACAGGCGTTTATAACTTCAGTTAAATTGTGAGGAAGCATGTTAGTAGCCATCCCTACAGCTATACCGCTTGCTCCGTTTAAAAGTAATTGAGGGATACGTGAAGGAAGTACCGTAGGTTCTTTGGTAGTGTCATCATAGTTCAATTGAAAATCTATGGTATCTTTCTCAATATCATCAAGCATGGTCTCAGCCATTCGCTGAAGCCTTACCTCTGTATAACGCATGGCTGCAGGAGCATCCCCATCCTGGCTGCCGAAATTTCCCTGTCCGTCAATAAGCATATAGCGCATACTCCAATCCTGTGCCATACGAACCATGGTACCATAAATTGATGAATCACCATGGGGATGATATTTACCCATAACATCACCGACAATACGTGCTGATTTTTTGTGAGGTTTATTGAAGCTGTTGCCCATTTCGTTCATGGCATATAATATACGCCGATGTACAGGTTTCAGGCCATCCCTTGCATCGGGCAGTGCCCTTCCTACAATTACGCTCATTGAATAATCAATGTACGCAGATTTCATTTGTTCTTCAATGTTTACGGGAATAACTCTTCCTCTTTCGGCGCCGTTTTCAGGCAATTCTCCTTCTATTGTTTCCATAATTTTTAACTATCCGCAAATATAGTTTTTAATGAGTGGTTTTCCTTATAAAATTGAGTTAACCATTACATTTTTTTTTGTCTTTTTTACCTTTAATCCGGGATCAATAAATCCACCATTAAATATATGCATATTATATAATAATTTGGTTAAGTATTGTCTTCATTTTTGGAATTATCTGTGATTTTATATGATTTGATTTCACTTTTTTCTTTCTCAAAAAATTATAATTTTCTTTTTCTCCGAAGGCTGGTTAAGCATTAGTTTCGTTTGATGAAGAGAATTTTATTATTTGGGGCAGGAAAATCTGCTACCGGCCTGATTGAATACCTGGGAAATTGCTGCGATCAAAACAATTGGGCTTTTATAGTTTGCGATACTAACCTGTTTTTAGCAGCATTCAAGACTAAGAATTTCAAGTCGACTAGTCTTATACACATCGATATAAACAATGAAGAGAAACGACATGAATTGATTTCTGCTGCTGATATAGTAATTTCTATGTTGCCGCCCGGATTACATTTTTTAGTGGCCAAAGATTGTGTTTTGTTTTCAAAGAGCTTTTTAACGGCATCTTATCTTGATGAAGAAATTAAATCATTAAGAAATGAAATTGAACAAAAAGGATTATTTTTTTTAGGGGAAATGGGACTAGATCCGGGAATTGATCACATGAGCGCTATGAAATTGATTGACCATATAAAGAAAGAAGGTGGGAAAATTACTTCTTTAAAATCGCATTGTGGCGGGCTGGTCAGTCCCGAAAGCGATGATAATCCATGGCATTATAAAATCACCTGGAATCCAGCCAATGTGGTAAGGGCTGGAAGTTCCGGTGCCATTTATAGAAATGAAGGAAAGAACATTGAAATTCCTTATACAGAAATTTTTAATGATAAAAAAAATAGCGTTGATGTGCCTTCACTCTTCCCGTTTGCATGGTATGCTAACAGGGATTCCTTGTCATACATAGCCATGTATCAACTTGGCGAGATTGAAACTTTTATCCGTACCACATTACGGTATCCCTCTTTTTGCCGGGGATGGAATAAACTGGTCAAAATGGATTTTACCAATATTAGTGATTACGAAGAAATCAAAGATTGTAAAACATTTGAAGAATGGTTTGATCTAAAGAAGAAAAAATTTCTATCTAAAAATGAAAATGCAGATGCTGCCTTTTTTAATGAAGAATTTTTAGAACAAATTGATTATCTCAAAATAAGAAGTCGGGAAAACATTCCAGCCGTTATAAGGCATTCCTCAACATTGCTGCAATATTTGCTGGAAAAGTATTTGGTAATGAAGCCTCATGATAAAGACATGATCATAATGGTTCATGAAATTGAATATTCAGTTAACAGCCAGGGGAAAAAAATCAGCAGTTGCCTGATTGCAAAAGGGGAAGATCCAGTAAATACAGCAATGGCAAAAACAGTGGGTTTACCATTGGGAATAGCTGCAAAATTAATTCTTCAAAAGAAAATACAATTAACCGGGCTTCATATTCCTGTAATTTCGGAAATTTATGAACCTGTTTTAAAAGAACTTGAACTAAATGGTATACAATTTAATGAGGAAACCAAAATGATTTAGTTTCAATAGCCCGATAGTATTTCTTTCTCTTTTTTGAAATTTAAAAATGGGTATTCATTTTCCAATTTTTGAATGTAGGTAAGCTGAGAAGCAATGAATTTTAAATGCGCTTCACTTTCTTTTGCAAAAGGCTTATGATTTATCGCGGTTATTATTTTTTTAATTTCTTCTGCTATTTTTTTCGATGAAGCATTCAAAAAACTTTCTTTGAATTTTTCAAATACAAAATTTACGGCAGTTTCATTGGGGTGTACCAAATCATTTTTATAAAACCGGTAATCGCGTAAAATATCAGTTACTAATTCATAGGAGGGAAAGTAGAAAGTGTCTTCCCTTAGATCGATAATAGAATGAACGGCTTCTATAAGCCTGGCCTTACTACGATTGTTTTCTGCCACCCCATCTTTTACATGTTTTACCGGGCTGATGGTGAAAATAATTTTTAAACCTGGATTCAATAGTTGAATTGCGTTTAATGCAACCGCTAGTTTATGAATAATAACTTCTTCGGATAACAATTTTTTCTGAAATAGAATCGAAGGCGCTTTGTGACAATTAGCAACATTCTGTTGGTTCATGTTTAGCTCATAGTGAAAGGCTGTTCCTAAAGTAATGAAGATAAATGTTGCTTTTTCAATAAACTGGTGAGCTGCATTTTGTGACTGGTTGATTCTATGTAAAACATCATTTTTATTTTCTCCGGAAAAAACAGAATGATGTTTCCAGCTATGCCATAATCCATTTAATTCAAAAATATCTTCTTCCCGGTAAACTTTGTTTTCAATGTATGAATCCAAGCTTTCTGAAATGCTAAGGGGATCATATAAAATTCCGTTAGGGTTTTGTAAAATATCAAATTTTAATTCCTCCAGTTTATTAGCAATCTCTTCAGAAAAGCAGGATCCGATAAATAAAATTTTATCCTGATAAGAAATATTGAAAGGGAAAGGCTTTATTTTAAAAGGTAAAAAGAATTCCATTTATTTAAAAATTTTTGAAGACATATCACTTGCTTTTACTAAAGCCTCTTCATCAATTGTATTCAGAAATCCTGATTGTTTACAATAAGAAATCAATAATTCAGTATCTATATTACCAACCATTTCATTACCAGCCATCGGGCAACCTCCAATTCCTTTTAGTGCACTGTCAAAACGTGTACAGCCATTTTGCAGCGCTGCATTAATTTTTTCTTTCCAATTGTTTTTTGTTGAGTGCAGATGAACTCCTGTTTCGATATTCGGGAATTTTGAAATCACTTTCTTTACAAGTGAAGCCACCTGTTTTGGCTGTGCGAGGCCCACTGTATCTGCTAATGAAATGATTTGAATCCCCTCTCCTACCAATTTATGAACCCATTCCAAAACTACATTTTCATCATACTCATCTTTATAAGGATTTCCAAAAGCCATCGAAATATAGATTACCAATTCCTTATTATTTTTATCGCAAATGGTTTTTATTTCTTTCACCCTGCCTAACGATTCTTCAATAGTGCTGTTGGTATTACGCATTTGAAAAGTGGGCGAAATGGAAAAGGGAAATCCGAGATAAGTGATTTTTTTAAATTCTGCTGCTTCCTTCGCACCTCTTGCATTAGCTACTATTGCCAGTAATTTTGATTGACTATTTTCTAAATTCAATGCAGCAATTACTTTCTTAGTATCTGCCATTTGCGGAATAGCTTTTGGCGATACAAAACTTCCAAAATCAATCGTGTCGAAACCTACCTGCAATAATTGATTGATGTATTCAATTTTTTTTTCTGTTGGGATGAAAGTTTTCCAACCTTGCATGGCATCACGCGGACATTCTATGAATTTGATTTTAGATTTGTTTGAAGGTATCATTAAAATCAGTTTTCTACTACTTCACAATAAGAATAGCATATTCTATGTGGGTATCATTTTAAGACGTTCTTTGAGGAGCGGGAATCATCCTCTGCTTCATAGCTTCATATAATATCATCCCGGCGGCAACCGAAACATTTAATGATTCAAAATCTTTTTGCATGGGAATTTTAAAACGATTGTCACAGGCTTTGTACAAAGATGATTGAATTCCTTTATCCTCGCTTCCCATAATAATGGCGCAGGGTTCAATAAAGTTAATTCCAAAAACATTCACATCAGCGGTCATTTCACTTGCAAAAACTTTAATGCCATTCAAATGTAATTCGTCTATTGCATTGTGTAAACTTTTAACCCTGCAAACGGCCATGTTTTCAAGCGCGCCTGCAGATGTTGTGATTGCATCTTCATTCAAAGCCCCTACTCCTTTTTCAGGAATAACTATAGCGTGTACTCCGCAGCAATAGGCAGTTCTGGCCAATGCACCAATATTGCGAATGTCCGTAATCCCATCCAGCAATAATAGTAATGGAATTTCTCCATTTTCAACAGTAAATGAAATGATATCCTGAAGGTTTTGATACTTGATTTTAGACTTTATAGCCACGCAACCTTTGTGATTTTCTAAATTAAAATTTCTTATTTTTTCAAAAGGAACTTTGTTTACCGGAATTTCAAACTCTAAAGCAGTGCGCTTTAATTCTTCTGCTTCAGGTGAGGAAATGCTATTTTGCAAATAAATTCTTTCTAATTGTTCTCCATTCTTCATGGCATCAATTATGGATTGAATTCCCCCGATTAAAAGATTTTTTTTAGGTCGGTGTTGTTGTGTAAAGGTTTTATGTTGTTGTCTCACTTTTCAAATTTACTTGTTTCCGGCAACAAAAAACCCTCCTTTATAGAGGGCTTTTTATAATAGGTTGAATAAATTATTTTATTCCAAATGCTTTTTTCACTTTCGGTACATAATCTAATTTTTCCCAGGTAAATAATTCAACTTTTACAGTTTTCGGGGAGCCATTGGGCAAATTAAAAGTTTTGGTAACTATTTCATTTTTGCGCCCCATGTGTCCATAAGAAGCTGTTTCCTGGTAAATTGGATTGCGAAGTTTGAGTCTTTGTTCAATAAAATATGGCCGCATGTCAAATAGTGATTCTACTTTTTTGGCAATTTCGCCATCAGTTAATTTAACTTTAGCGGTACCATAAGTATTCACATTAATGCTGGTAGGTTGTGCTACTCCAATAGCATAAGAAACTTGCACCAACACTTCATCACAAACTCCCGCTGCCACCATGTTTTTAGCAATATGCCTTACCGCATATGCGGCACTTCTGTCTACCTTACTTGGATCTTTTCCACTGAAAGCTCCCCCTCCATGCGCACCTTTTCCACCATACGTATCCACGATTATTTTTCTTCCTGTTAGACCAGTATCTCCATGAGGCCCTCCAATCACAAATTTTCCGGTGGGATTGATGTGGTATTTAATTTTATTATCAAAAAGATGAGCATATTTTGGAAACTTGGCTTTCATGCGAGGAATCAAAATTTTCCTGATATCGTCAGAAATTTTCTTCAGCATTTTTTCCTCTTTATCAAAGTCATCATGCTGTGTTGACACAACAATTGCATCAATTCTTACCGGCTTATTATCATCATTATATTCAAGCGTTACCTGGCTTTTTGCATCAGGACGCAGGTATTTTATTTCTTTATTTTCTCTTCTTAATGCAGCAAGTTCTATTAAAAGGCTATTGGCAATATCGAGCGATAATGGCATATAGTTTTCTGTTTCGCTCGTAGCATATCCAAACATCATTCCCTGGTCGCCTGCGCCCTGCTCTTCTTTTTTCTTCCTGTCAACTCCCTGGTTGATATCCGAAGATTGTTCATGAATGGCGGAAAAAATTCCGCACGAATTGGCTTCAAACATATACTCACTTTTGGTATAACCAATTTTCCTGATTACTCCCCTGGCAATTTCCTGTACATCAAGATACGCTTTTGACTTTACTTCGCCTGCAAGTACTACCTGTCCTGTAGTTACCAAAGTTTCACAAGCCACTTTACTTTGTGGATCAAAGGCTAAAAAATTATCAATAAGGGCATCACTAATCTGATCGGCTACTTTATCAGGATGTCCTTCACTTACTGATTCAGACGTAAATAAATAGGGCATATTATTTTATTTTTGAGGGGCAAAATTATAGCTTCAAACTGATAGGACAAAATGGATTTTTAACAGGCATTATTGATAGAACAGTTGAAGTTTTTGCTGTTAAGATATTAACCTTATCTTTTTAAAATGAAAGGCATATTACTTACCCAAAAGGAATATGCCGGATTTTAGTATTAAAAATTAGGTAATTGTATTTTTTACAAAATAAAAACCTGCTATTGAGCTTCTATATCCGTATACAATTGCAAATAATCTGTCAAGTCAGACTCTGCATTATATTTTAAAACTTTTTTTCCGCGCACTTTCGAAAATTCATCGGTTAATTTCTTATCTACTTTTTCAGCACCAAAAGTAATGGCATCAGCAAAATGCGCGCCTCCCCTAAACATTGCTGTATTACTACCATCTTTAAAATACTCAATATCTTTATCTTTTACATTGGAACTGATAGCAATAATTTTTTTAAACTCAGCACCCATTTTTTCTTTGTAAGTATTTTGACCGATGGTATAAACAACTTTACAATTACTGAACACGGGTTCTTTTTTATAAGCAGTTTTAATGTACATAGGAATAAGTCCAGTCATCCATCCACTGCAATGAATAATATCCGGAGGCCAGCCAAATTTCTTAACTGTTTCCAAAGCGCCTTTACAAAATAAAACAGTTCTTAATGCATTGTCTGCAAACCATTTTTCATTTTCATCGTGGAATAAAGATTTTCTTTTAAAAAGGTCTTCATTATCGAGGAAATAAATCTGAAGTCTTGCATTAGGGAGTGAAGCTACTTTAATGACTAAAGGATAGTCATCTCCGTCAATTGATACGTTTATTCCTGAAAGACGAACGACTTCATGAAGACGATGTCTTCGCTCATTGATCATCCCAAAACGTGGCATTATACAACGAACTTCCATTCCATTTTCGTTCGATTTTACTGCGAGCCTATTCACAATTTCGGCAAATTCCGTCATTTCAAGATAGGGAGACATTTCGTTGGCTATAAATAAAATTCTTTTCTTTGTCGACATTTACAAATGGTTAATTAGCTTTATCGTTTTTTTACAGGCGGCGAAGTTACTATTTTTTTTCGTTTTCTAACCTAAAACGCTATGTTGAGCTATATTACAATGTTAATATGATTATATTTAAGCACTCAGGAGATTTAAGATACTATTTGTCCAGGAATAATAATTCAACTGCGTTAAAGGGTTTTGTGCCCACAATGGGAGCGTTACATGAGGGTCATTTATCGCTAATTGAACAATGTAAAACGCAAACTGATTTAACAATATGCAGCATCTTTGTTAATCCGACCCAGTTTAATAACCCTACAGATTTTGAAAAATATCCGATTACGGTAGAAAAAGACATCACTTTTCTTGAAAAAAGCGGATGCGATATTTTATTCCTGCCGGATGAAAAAGAAATTTACCCGGATAATGCATCAAGGAATAAATATTTTGAGCTTGGTTATTTAGAAACAATATTAGAAGGAAAATTTCGACCAGGACATTTTCAGGGCGTTTGTTCTGTAATAGAAAATTTATTGAACATTGTAAATCCTGATTATTTATTTATCGGGCAAAAAGATTTTCAACAGTGCCTTGTGATTAAAGAATTAATAACTCTCTTGCAGAGAGAGACTAAAATAGTTGTATGTCCAACTCTTCGGGAAGCTAATGGTCTTGCATTGAGCAGCAGGAATTTACGATTAAATGATTCAGAAAAATTAGTGGCTTCAGAATTGTATCAGAGGTTAGTGCAAATAAAGAATCAACTTACTATCTCAAATTTTTTAATACTAAAAAGTAAGGCTATTTCATACCTTGAAGACCGCGGCTTTAAAATAGAATATCTTGAATTGGCTAAATCAAAAAACCTTGAATTGGTTACTAAAATTGACCTCAATGAATCACTCGTGATTTTAGTTGCTGCTTTTTTAAATGAGGTTCGATTGATAGATAATGTTTTAATAAACTGATAAATTAAATTTCGTTTATTACCTTGTAAAAAACAAGTATGAAGAAGCGGTTACTTTCTATTTTAAAATATTTAATTTTCCTGGGAATAGGTATTTTTTTGATGTGGTGGCAATTAAGTAAAATGACTGCATTACAGAGAATTCAGTTTGAGGAATCTTTAAGAAATGCTCATTATATTTATATTATTCCAATTACAGCTTTAGCTATCCTGAGTCATATCAGCAGGGCTGTTCGATGGAAAATCCTGATAGAACCCATGGGCTATATTCCCTCTACTGCCAATACTTTTTATGCAACTATGTGTGGATACTTTGCAAATACTTTTGTGCCCAGGGCCGGGGAAATATTAAGATGTACGATGCTTGGTCGATATGAAAAAATTCCGGTAACAAAATTAATAGGAACGATTTTAGTTGAAAGAACATTTGATCTTTTTTGTTACTTTTTTGTCATCATAATTACTATTTTAATTCAAATACAAACGGTAAGCGATTTTGTAAAAAGTAAATTGGAACAGATTTCTAATCAAAAACATATCGGTTCAGCCTGGTGGATAATTTTAATTTTAGTAGGCGTAGGAGGATTGATAATTCTTTTCATCAGATGGCTGTTTAATAGGCATTCAGGCCATCGCCATATTATTAAACTTAAAGGGCTGCATGTAGGATTAAAAGAAGGATTTTATGCTATCATTCATTTAAAAAAACGAAAATATTTTATTGCTCATACCTTGTTTATTTGGGTGATGTATTTAATGGAAGTATATGTGGGGTTTTATGCTCTTTCCGCTACATCTTCACTTGGCATTGGAGCTGCTTTAAGTGTGTTGTCGCTATCTACCCTCGCAATGATTATAGCGCCTGGAGGCATAGGCGCATTTCCTGTTGCTGTGCAACAGGTTTTATTAATTTACAATATTGATAATATTTCTTTCGGCTGGCTGATGTGGGGAGTTAGTACAGGTATTATTATTATTGTGGGCATAATTTGTTTTGGATTAATTATTTATTATAATAAAAATAAGAATGAAAAAGAGTAATACAATCAGGGAACGGATTTTGGATCAGGAAGAAATAGTTCCGGAAGTGGTCCGGTGGAGACTCAAAAGTAAAACCATTGCCTTTACAAATGGTGTTTTTGATATTTTACACCAGGGACATATTGCCATATTGGCTAAAGCAGCTTCCTACGCTGATGTATTGATAGTGGGTGTTAATTCAGATTCATCAGTAAAAAAACTGAAAGGTAACAGCCGTCCGGTTAATGATGAACAGTCTAGAAGTTTGTTGCTTGCTTCATTAATAATGGTAGATGCCGTAGTTATCTTTGATGAAGAAACCCCACTGGAACTGATTCAAAAAATAAAACCTGATGTATTAGTCAAGGGTGGGGATTATACCATAGATACCATTGTTGGCGCAAAAGAAGTGCTGGAATACGGTGGCAAAGTAGAAATCTTCCCAATTGAAGAAGGATTCTCCACAACGGGAATTATTGAAAAAATATTGAATGGTTAGAATGATACAGGTATGGATAAACGTAAAATAATAGTCCGTGATATCAGTTGGCTCGCTTTCAACGGAAGAGTGCTCCAGGAAGCAGGCGATGAATCAGTCCCTTTAAGAGAAAGGATACGGTTTCTTGGCATATCTTCAAGTAACCTGGATGAATTTTTCAGGGTGAGAGTTGCAGCCTTGAAACGGATGATTGAGTTTGGCAGTAAAGCCAATATGCATCTCGAAACTTCTCCTGAAAAAATTCTTGAAGAAATTAACTTTAAAGTTACCAATCAACAAAACCAGTTCAATCAAACCTGGGATGATATTCTTGAAAAACTAAAAAATCAGAAGATATTTTTATTAAATGATAAACAATTAAAACGCGAACAGCAAAAGTTTGTGCTTTCTTATTATAATGATCATGTAAGAAGCAATATTGTGCCTCTGATGATAGAGCGTATTAATATCTTTCCGACTTTAAATGATAAATCGATTTACTTGGCTTGTAAATTATCAAAATCGGATGGTTCCATTGTACAAAGGTTTGCTTTGGTATCTGTTCCTACGCGGCTTTCCCGGTTTATAATTTTGCCGTCGGTTGATAATTGTCATTATATTATTTTGCTTGAAGACGTGATCCGTTTTTGTCTACCACAAATTTTTTCTTATTTCGGTTACGATACTTTTTCGGCTCATATTATCAAAGTAACCCGTGATGCAGAAATTGATATTGATAATGATATATCTACCTCTTTTTTGCAGAAAATTGAGAAGGGCCTAAAAAATCGAAAAAAAGGAAAACCTGTTCGGTTTAGCTTTGATAAAGAGATTGACAGCGATGTATTAAATTATCTTATAAAAAGGCTCGGGTTATCCAACAAGGATAATATTCAATCCGGAGGACGAATTCATAACTTTAAAGATTTTATTAATTTCCCGGATGCAGTTTTCAAGCAAAAGAGTTTGAGAAAAAAACCTTTTATCCATCCCTTGTTGCAAAATGCAAATAGTGTTACACAGGTAATTCTTCAAAGAGATGTGTTGTTAAATTTCCCATATCATTCTTTCGATTCGGTTATAGATATTTTAAGAGAAGCTGCCATATCACCAGATGTGTTGAGCATTAAGGTAACCTGTTATCGTCTTGCTTCCGGCTCAAATATTATCAATGCATTGACCAATGCGGTTCGCAATGGTAAATCTGTAACTGTTGTACTTGAGTTAAGAGCAAGATTTGATGAAGAGGCCAACATCGAATGGAAAGAAACCCTGGAGGATGCAGGCGTTAAAGTTTTTATAGGAGTACCTAATATGAAAGTACATGCTAAACTTTGTCTCATCAAAAAAAGAATAAATAATCATACCGTTCACTATGGATTTGTAAGTACCGGAAATTTAAATGAGAAAACAAGCCAGGTATATGGGGATCATTGTTTGCTTACAAGCGACAGAAACATAATGGCAGATGTGAACCGGGTTTTTACTTACCTCGAAAATCCAAAGAATACACAACCATTAAAGTCATGTAAAAAATTAATAGTGAGTCCGGTAGCTATGCGCGGGCAATTACATTCATTGATTGATAAGGAAATCAGGAATGCCAGAGAAGGTAAGTCTTCTTCAATTATTCTGAAGGTAAATTCTCTAAGTGATGAAGAATTAATTCTTAAATTATATGATGCAGTTCGGAATGGAGTAAAACTCAAAATGATTATTCGTGGAATTTGCTGCATGTTTACAGAGAATAAAAAATATAAAAGAAAAATAAAAGCCATCAGCATCATTGATGAATACCTTGAGCATGCAAGGGTAATGATATTCCATAATGACGGGAAAGAAAAAGTTTTTATTTCTTCTGCAGACTGGATGGTTCGAAATATTGACCACCGTATTGAAGTCGCCTGTCCTATTCATGATAAAGAAATTCAAAAGGAACTAAAGGATATTCTTGATATTCAGCTTAGCGATAATGTGAAAGCGAGAATATTGGATAATGAACTTTCCAATGCATATGTAAATAACGAGCATACACGGAAAATACGTTCGCAAATTGAAACTTATAATTATCTCTTAAAGAAAAAATATACTCCTGTTGAAATTAGCAGCAATTGATATTGGCAGCAATGCAGCAAGATTACTTATCACCGATGTTTCTGTGGATGAAAAGGAAAAAACGTCGTTTAATAAAGTGAGCCTGATCAGAGTCCCATTGAGATTGGGCTTTGATGTATTTGATACCGGTAAAATTTCAGATCGCAAAATAGATTTGCTCCTGAACACTATAAAAGGTTTTTCAAACCTGATAAAAGCCTTTGAAGTAGAAGCGGTGAAGGCTTGTGCTACTTCAGCGATGCGTGATGCTGATAATGCCCCGGAAATTATTTCATTGATCAAGGATGAAAGCGGTATAGACATAGAAGTGATCTCAGGGAGTGATGAAGCTTCTTTCATTTTTGAAAATCATATTGCTGAAAATTTAGATAAAGACCACTCTTATTTATACATCGATGTTGGTGGTGGAAGTACCGAACTCACTTTTTTTAGTAACAATAATCTAGTCTTTAAAGATTCATTTAATATCGGCACCATCAGGTTGCTTAAAAACGCTGTATCGGAAACAATGTGGTATGAGATGAAAGATGATATAAAAACTAAAACAAAGGGTCATAAACAGGTTACGGCAATCGGATCGGGAGGCAATATCAATAAAATCTTTTCTCTCAGTAAACGTAAAGACGGAAAAGCTTTATCGCTTGATTTACTAAGAGACTATTATAAAGAACTCAATAATGTTACTTTAAAAGACCGGATTGCTTTATACAAACTGAGAGAAGACCGGGCTGATGTAATTGTACCTGCTCTGCAGATCTATGTAAACGTAATGAGATGGGCTGGAGCTACAGAAATTTATGTACCCAAAATTGGCCTTGCCGATGGATTAATACAACATTTATGGGAAGAAGTCAGGAAAGAATGATGATTAAATAAATTAAAAAAAATCTACTTTTGCATTGCGATATAAAAAGGATTTGTTTTATTCTAACGCAGAGCCACATCCCGCCTTTCCATCCTTTTAAATAATACTATGCCAGAAAATAAGGAAATAAGAAGAATCACTACACATACATTGCTTAAAATGAAAGAGGCCGGTGAAAAAATTGCCATGATCACCGCCTATGACTTTTCTTTTGCAAGGATATTTGATGCAGCAGGTATTGACATTATTTTGGTAGGTGATAGTGCCAGCAATGTAATGGCAGGTCATGAAACAACATTGCCCATTACGCTAGATCAAATGATCTATCACGCAAGTTCTGTCGTGAGAGGCAGCAACCGTTCCCTGATTGTGGTTGATCTTCCTTTCGGAAGCTACCAGGGAAATAGTAAGGAGGCCATCAATTCTACCATACGAATTATGAAAGAAACTGGTGGGCACGCAATCAAACTGGAAGGTGGTGAAGAAATTATTGAATCCGTAAAAAGAATCGTCAGTGCCGGAGTTCCTGTAATGGGACATCTTGGATTAACCCCACAATCAATATATAAATTCGGAACTTACACAGTAAGAGCAAAAGAAGATTCAGAAGCAGAAAAACTGAAAAGAGATGCTGTTCTTTTACAGGAAGCCGGATGTTTTGGAATTGTCCTTGAAAAGATTCCTGCTTTACTTGCTAAAGAGGTTTCTGATAGTCTTACTATTCCTACTATTGGTATTGGAGCCGGCAATTATTGTGATGGACAGGTATTAGTAATGCACGATATGCTTGGAATCAACATAGAATTTAAGCCCAGGTTTTTAAGAACCTACCTTAATCTTCATGACTTAGTAACTGGAGCTGTGCATCAATATATTGATGATGTAAAATCTAAAGATTTCCCAAATGAAAAAGAACAATATTGATACTGATGGGAAATTCCGTGTGATCATTGCTTTTGCAAAGAAAGGTTTTGCATAATTTATATATTGAATTTAAAAAATGTTTTTGGACCAGGGGAATCAGTAAATAAAAATAATTTTTATTTGGAAATAAAAAATTAAGATGCAGAATTTTTTAAAAGAACTAAAAATTTCAGAGCTAAATAAAGGAGTTTCCACAGGATCTAAATGGATTTCCACTTCCGGCGAAAAAATTAAATCCTTTTCTCCGGTTGATGGAAAACAGATAGCGAGTGTCAATTCCTGTGATAAAAGAAGTTTTGATTATGTAATTGAAACAGCAAAAAAAGCATTTTCAGAATGGCGTTTATGGCCTGCCCCCAAACGGGGTGAGGTGGTAAGACAAATAGGCAATGAACTCAGGAAAAATAAATCATCGTTGGGGAAATTGGTAAGCTATGAAATGGGGAAAAGCTTACAGGAAGGTATGGGAGAAGTACAGGAAATGATTGACATCTGCGATTTTTCGGTAGGTCTTTCACGCCAGCTATATGGACTTACTATGCACAGCGAAAGATATGGGCACAGGATGTATGAACAATACCATCCATTGGGAATTGTAGGGATTATTTCAGCATTTAATTTCCCTGTGGCAGTTTGGAGTTGGAACAGTATGCTGGCAATGGTTTGCGGAGATGTTTGCATCTGGAAACCCTCCGAAAAAACACCTTTATGTGGTATAGCCTGCCAGCAAATTATTTCAAAAATTTTTAAAGAAAACAATGTTCCTGAGGGTGTTTGTAATATGATTACCGGCGGGCGTGAAGTTGGTGAATGGATTAGTGAAGCTCCGGAAATTGCCCTGGTTTCTGCTACTGGTTCTACAAGGATGGGTAAAGCTGTAAGCGCTTCTGTTGGTGCAAGACTCGGACGTGCTTTGCTGGAACTTGGTGGTAATAATGCAATAATTATTTCCAAAGAGGCAGATCTTAATATTGCTCTTATTGGTAGTGTATTTGGCGCCACAGGTACAGCAGGACAGCGTTGTACTTCTACACGCAGAATTATTATACACGCAGAGGTATATGATCTTTTTAAAAAGAAATTAGCAAAGGCTTATAAGCAACTAAAAATTGGTGATCCTTTAAAAGAAGAAAATCATATAGGGCCTTTGATAGATGAAGATGCCGTAAACGCTTACCTATACGCTATTAAACAATGCAAAAAGCAGGGTGGCAAATTTGTATTACCTGGCGGAAAGCTCTCAGGTAAAGGCTTTGAAAGCGGTTGTTATGTAAAACCCTGTATCGCAGAAGTTACTAATGAGATGGACATAGTACAACATGAAACCTTTGCCCCTATTTTATATTTACTAAAATATGAAACGCTTGAAGAAGCTATCAGGCTGCAGAATGACGTACCTCAGGGACTATCAAGTGCTATTTTTACTTTAAACCTCCGTGAAGCGGAAGCGTTTCTATCACATGCCGGAAGTGATTGCGGAATTGCTAATGTAAATATTGGGACTTCCGGTGCAGAAATCGGTGGTGCATTTGGCGGGGAAAAAGAAACTGGCGGTGGAAGAGAAAGCGGTAGTGATGCATGGAAAATATATATGCGTCGCCAAACGAACACGATCAATTATTCTGATCAACTTCCTTTAGCTCAGGGAATAAAATTTACAATATAATTTTTGTCTTATTCCACGAAAGTTAAAAATTATTGGCACTTATATTGAAGATTGGTTTTTAAAGAAACCTTTAAAAGTCCAGGGTTTCTTTGTTTAAAAAAAAGAAAAAAATATAAATATTTTATAATTATGCTCACCGGTATGCTTTGCTTTGATTAATTTATGAATATTTGTAGTTCTAACAAAAACAAACAATTAACAGATAAATGATAAATTTACTTAAACGCTCCTTCCTTGTTTTTTTTATAACGGTAGCAATACCTTTTGCAGTTTTTGCACAAGCCGATTCTGACACAAGTGTTACTAATGATAAAAAAGTAGCTCCCAATAACTGGTATCAATTAGATAGAACAGAAACCGGTTATTATGGAATCAGTCTTGACAAGGCGTATGATTTTTTAAAAAACCGTAAAAGCAAAACAGTGTTAGTGGCTGTTATTGATAGTGGAGTGGATACTTTGCAGGAAGATCTTAAACCTGTATTATGGCACAATCCGGGAGAAATCCCAGGCAATGGAATTGATGATGATCATAATGGTTATGTAGATGATTATTATGGATGGAATTTTATTGGGGGAAAAGATGGCCGCAATGTTCATGAAGATTCTTATGAAGCTGCAAGAGTTTATTGGAAATTAAAGCCTGAATATGACAGCCTCAGCGATGATACTACTAAAATGACTGACGAACAAAAGGCGGGTTATAAAACATTTCTTAGAGCCAAAGAAAAAGTAGTGGGTAGTGTGGATTCTAGAGAATTGACAATGATGCAGCGGATTTTACCCGGATTAGAAAGAGGGGATTCAATTATTGCCAAAGACCTGGGCAAAACTGAATTTAATGGTAAAGATCTTCAAGCCTATACTCCCACTCTCTACGATGCAAAAATGGCCACAGCTATTTATTTAAATATGGCTAAAGCCAATCACAATTATGATATTACTAACCAGGATATATTGAATTATTTAAAAGGAGAGGTTCGAAAAGGAGAAGCCGCTTCTACACCACCTGAAAATTTTAGAGATGAAATTGTGAAAGATAATCCGAATGACATCAATGATCGTTATTACGGCAATAATGATGTGATGGCTGGAATTCCATCTCATGGCACTCACTGTTCGGGGATTATTGCAGCAGCAAGAAATAATGGAATTGGAATGAATGGGATTGCCGATAATGTAAAAATCATGATGGTTCGTGCAGTACCTGACGGAGACGAGCATGACAAGGATATTGCCAATGCGATTCGTTATGCTGTTGATAATGGTGCACAGATAATTAGTATGAGTTTTGGGAAAGATTTTTCTCCGCAAAAAAATTGGGTGGATGATGCAGTAAAATATGCGCAAAGCAAAAATGTACTTTTTGTTCATGCTGCTGGCAATGATGACCTGGATATTGATACAGCTTATAATTTCCCCAACCCGGTATTCAGAGATGGCTCAGGACGCGCCCAGGACTTTATAACTGTTGGAGCAAGTGGTGATCCTACCAATGGAGGCTTTACAGCAAGCTTTAGCAATTATGGTAAAAAAGAAGTGGATGTGTTTGCACCGGGTGTCAATATATATTCAACTTTACCAGGAGGTGACAAATATGGTGATTTTTCAGGCACAAGTATGGCGGCACCTGTTGTAGCTGGCGTTGCGGCCTTAGTCCTTGAATATTTTCCTGAGTTAAGTGCAGAGCAATTAAAATATGTTATTGAAAATTCAGTTACGCCCATAACTGAAAAGGTTAAACTTCCGGGGACTGATAAAATGGTGAACCTTTCAGACATTTGTAAATCAGGAGGTGAAGTGAATGCTTACAATGCGGTAAAACTTGCGGCTACTTTGCAAGACGGAAATAACACCATGAAAGCAGAAAAAAAATCAAAACATAAGCATAGGAAAAAAAGGAATTAATTTTTTTCACAAAAACATATAAGCCCTGTAGTTTTAAACTGCAGGGCTTTTTTGATTGAAAAAAAGACTATGATTGAAAATCTTAACTTTATTCAACAGTTTTTTATCAATTCCCAATCTTAAATTATGAAAAATGAATCCTGTGAATGCTCAAAGCAAGAATCATGACAGAGGAATTTATCCTCCTTTTTTTAATACATATATTAA
Source organism: Bacteroidota bacterium (assembly GCA_030706605.1). Classification (GTDB taxonomy): domain Bacteria; phylum Bacteroidota; class Bacteroidia; order Chitinophagales; family Chitinophagaceae; genus Ginsengibacter. The sequence goes on along the minus strand of JAUZOE010000036.1, from coordinate 22,753 downwards.
ATTAATAACATATGATAATTTTAAATTGGTCCTGAGAAATCAATTATCAGAAGCTGAAAATCTCTTCTCAGTCAAAACGGAAGAGCAATCTCTTTTCAGGTATGCTGAAGGAAAATGGACCATAAAAGAAGTATTGCAGCACATCATAGATACAGAAAGAATATTTACTTACAGGGCATTGGTATTTGCCAGGAAAGATAAAAACACTTTATCCTCTTTTGATGAAAAGGAATATGCAGCTAATTCTCATGCCAATGACAGAAACTGGGAAGAATTGCAGGAAGAGTTTCAAACAGTCAGAAAATCAACAATTATACTTTTTGATTCTTTTACTGATGACAATTTAAGTACTTCAGGAAAAATAAATAATTATTCTCTATCAGTTATGGCGATTGCTTACATTATTGCAGGTCATGTGCTTCACCATATGAATATAATCAGGGAAAGATATTCCGAAGGTTAAAAAGTCAAATATCAACTTAGTATCTTCATATAAATTTTTAAAAAGTGAAAATATTTTCGGTTTCGCAGATTAGGTCGTGGGATGCATACACGATAAAGCATGAGCCTGTAATTTCTATAGAACTGATGGAACGTGCTGCCAAGGCCTGTTATAACTGGATTTTGCATCACTTTACTAATTCTTCCCATTTTGCAATATTTTGTGGAAAAGGAAATAATGGTGGTGATGGCCTGGCTATAGCAAGGCTTCTGATTGAAAATAAGTATAGGGTTTCTATCTATATAATAGGAAGTGAATCAGCAGGTTCACCTGATTTTGCTATTAATCTCGAAAGGCTGAAAAGCATTTCACCAGATATTTATTTTTTAGAAAATGAAGGATCTTTCCCGGCTATAAAATATGAGGTGATAATTGATGCATTGCTGGGCACAGGGCTTAATAAAAGGCCAATGGGCATTTTCTCTTCTTTAATTAATCGCATCAATAAAAATGCTTCAAAAGTTATTTCAATAGATATTCCAAGTGGATTATATACTGATAAGAGTTCAAAACAAAATATAGTAATAAAAGCCAGTCATACACTCACTTTCCAAAATCAAAAACTTGCTTTTTTAATGCCGGAAAATGAGGCTTTTGTTGGGGAAGTTTCCTTGATGGATATTCAGCTTTCAGAGGAATTTGAAGAAAAAGAAAATTCGACATTTGAATATATCGGTGAAGAAATGATACGTCGGATATACATCCCACGAACTCCATTTGCCAATAAAGGTAATTACGGTTATGCCTGTTTGGTAGCTGGAAGCTATGGAATGATGGGGGCAGCGGTTCTTAGTGCCAAGGCCTGCGTACGTAGCGGAGTTGGTAAGTTAACTTGTTATACCTGTAAAATAGGATATAATATTATGCAGACTTCTGTTCCGGAAGCAATGTGTACAACTTTTGGAAATACATTTATTAAAGAGGTAAAAAAAATTAATTACTTTGACGTTATTGGCATTGGCCCTGGGATTGGCAAACATTCTTCGCATAAAGAATTACTGCGGGATTTATTCAGAAATTTTAAAAAACCTGTTGTCATAGATGCTGATGCTTTAAATATGCTAAGCGAATATCCTTTATTGTATCAATCCATTCCTTCCAATAGCATTATTACGCCACATCCCAAAGAGTTTGAAAGATTATTTGGAAAGTCCGATTCAGATTTTGAACGGATCAACGTGGCAATGCTAAAGGCAAAGGAACTTAACATCTTTATTGTACTGAAGGGGCATTTTACTTTTATAGCCACCCCACAGGGGAAAGGATATTTTAATTCTACTGGTAATTCCGGAATGGCCACTGCCGGGTCAGGTGATGTGCTGACAGGAATTATCACAGGGCTGCTGGCACAAAAATATTCGCCACTTCATGCCTGTATTCTAGGAGTCTATATTCATGGATTATCGGGAGATATTGCTGCGGATCAATTATCCAAAGAATCATTAATAGCAGGAGATATCATCCATTTTATGGGTAATGCTTTCCATAAAATTTCAGAAAGTTAACTTATGCGTATACGACCTATTTTTTCAGATAAAAAAAAGAAAATATAAAGTCTTTGAGCAAACCGGGATATTCAAATTTTTGTATTTCTCTGTAGAAAACTATCAGATTTATAATTCAGGTAATTTTCATATTGGATATTTTTGAAGTTGGACTATTTTCTTAGCCTATTTTACCCTATTTTTGCCACCCAAAAAATTAACTAACATTCGTATGTATAATTTGATTTATGTTATTCCGGCAATGGGTGTGGTAGGGTTACTTTATACCTTTATAAAATTTGAGTGGGTAGACAAGCAGGATGCCGGCAACGAAAGAATGAAGGAAATCAGCACCCACATTGCTGATGGAGCTATGGCATTCTTAAAAGCTGAGTACAAAATTCTTTCTTATTTTGTAGTAATTGCTGCTATTTTATTAGGTATAATGGGTTTCAGTAGTGCCAATAGTCATTGGAGTATTGCTATTTCTTTTATTTGTGGCGGTGTGCTGAGCGCCCTGGCTGGTTTTATAGGTATGAAAGTAGCTACCAAAGCCAATGTGCGAACTACACAAGCAGCCAGAACCAGTCTTTCAAAAGCGTTGAAAGTGTCTTTTACCGGCGGAAGTGTTATGGGTTTGGGTGTTGCTGGCTTGGCAGTATTAGGATTAGGAGGTTTATTTATTATTTTAAAATTCATTTTTGCTCCCCACGCCAGTGTTGACAGTCTGGAGATGGAGCGAACTATTGAAATACTTACTGGTTTTAGTCTTGGTGCGGAAAGTATAGCACTATTTGCCAGGGTTGGTGGAGGTATTTATACAAAAGCCGCTGATGTAGGTGCCGATTTAGTAGGAAAAGTAGAAGCAGGCATTCCTGAAGATGATCCAAGAAATCCTGCAACTATTGCGGATAATGTGGGTGACAATGTAGGTGATGTTGCCGGCATGGGAGCTGATTTATTTGGCTCTTATGTTGCAACAGTATTAGCTACTATGGTATTAGGAAGAGAAACGTTTTCAGCAGATGCATTTAGCGGTATGGCTCCCATTTTATTGCCTATGCTTATTGCCTCAATGGGTATTTTGTTTTCAATTATAGGAACTCTATTTGTAAAAATTCCTGAAAGCGCAGGGTTACATACAGCTGTTGTACAAAAAGCTTTGAATATGGGTAACTGGGGTTCAATTATATTGACTGCAATTGCTTCCTATTTTTTGGTGATGTGGATCATGCCTGATTCTGATATGATTTTAAGAAATAACCATTTTACCAAATATGGTGTTTTTGGTGCTATAATAGTTGGGTTGGTTGTAGGAACTCTAATGAGTATAATTACCGAATATTTTACAGCTATGGGTAAACGTCCTGTAATGTCGATTGTTCGTCAATCTTCTACAGGGCACGCTACCAATATTATTGGCGGCCTTGCAGTAGGTATGGAGAGTACGATGCTTCCTATATTGGTTTTGGCATCCGGTATCTTTATGTCCTATTATTGTGCTGGTTTGTATGGAGTTGCGATAGCCGCGGCAGGTATGATGGCAACAACGGCTATGCAATTAGCAATTGATGCTTTTGGACCCATTGCTGATAATGCAGGTGGTATTGCTGAAATGTGTGAACTTCCGAAAGAAGTTCGTGAAAGGACAGATATCCTTGATGCAGTTGGTAATACAACTGCTGCCACAGGAAAAGGTTTTGCTATTGCATCTGCGGCACTAACTGCCCTTGCTTTATTTGCAGCTTTTGTAGGTATTGCCCAAATTGATGGTATTGATATTTATCGTGCAGATGTGTTGGCGGGTTTATTTGTTGGTGCCATGATTCCATTTATATTTTCTTCTCTTGCTATACGTGCCGTTGGCGAAGCTGCAATGGCTATGGTAGAAGAAGTGCGCAGGCAATTTAGAACCATCCCGGGAATCATGGAAGGTACCGGCAAACCTGAATATGAAAAGTGTGTAGCTATTTCGACAGATGCTTCCATAAAAAAAATGATGTTACCAGGCGCTATCGCTATTATTTCTCCTTTAATAATCGGGTTTATTTTTGGCCCCGAAGTACTTGGTGGTTTTTTAGCCGGTGCTACAGTAAGTGGTGTGTTAATGGGGATATTTCAAAATAATGCTGGCGGCGCATGGGACAATGCAAAAAAATCTTTCGAAAAGGGTGCTCTTATTAATAATGAAACTTATTTTAAAGGATCTGAACCCCATAAGGCTTCTGTAACTGGTGATACCGTGGGTGATCCTTTTAAAGATACTTCAGGGCCAAGTATGAATATCTTAATCAAACTAATGAGTATTATTTCATTAGTAATAGCCCCTACCCTTGCTAAAATTCATCATAAGAGTATTGAAAAAGACCGCCAGTTGAAAATTGAAAGTCTGATGCAGATGAATAAAACTGCTATGCAGGAAGATGCTACAGAAAATAAAAATACCTGGATTCTAACATTACCTGATAGTGCGAACCGTAGCGCTGTCGAAACAGAAGTAAATACATTTATTAATGCTTTGGAACAAGATCATCTTGTAAATAAAAATTCTTTTTCTGTTGCAGTGCAGGATAAAATACTTTATGTGGATGGTGTAAAACAATCACCTGAAATCGATCAAAAATATAGTCAATATATAGAGGCTTCCGGAAATTTTATTAGTAAGGTACCTAATAAATAATTTTTTATTATTTATGGATATAAAAAAAGGAGAATGTTTTATTCTCCTTTTTTGTATCATCGATCAGGAAGACTATTCTAAGAAACAGGATCGCCTTCAAAAATAATATTTTAAGTACCGGGATTAGATCGTTTCACTAATCAACCTGCTTCTTAATTCCCTTATTCCCTCCGTTGCTGATTTTTTGATCGTGTAAAAATTATGATGTGCGGGTATGTGGGGAGGATTTTTATCAATAATATACATGGGTATACCCGGCGACAAATATTCAATCAACCCTGATGCTGGATACACTTGCAGTGAAGTGCCTATCAAAGCAAAAACATCAGCCTGCAACATAATATTGATTGCTTTTAAAATCATGGGAACCTGCTCGCCAAACCAAACTACATGTGGCCGTAGTTGAAAACCATCGGGCGCTTTTTCACCCAAATGAATATCTCCTTTTACTTCATAAAAAGTATTATCATCTTTTTCACTCCTCATTTTAAAAATTTCCCCATGAAGATGGATTACATTTTTTGAACCAGCACGTTCGTGCAGATCGTCAATATTTTGTGTGATTATAGTTACCTGGAAATATTCTTCTAACTCTGCTATTCCTATATGTGCTTTATTAGGCAGTGCTTTGGTAACCTCCTTTCTTCTCCGGTTATAAAAATCCAAAACCAATTCAGGATTTTTTTGCCATCCTTGGGGAGAGGCTACTTCGTAAACATCATAGCCCATCCATAAACCATCTCCATCACGAAAAGTTTTTAATCCACTTTCTGCACTGATTCCGGCTCCTGTAAGAATGATGAGATTTTTTTTCAAAACGAACATTTATTGATAATGCCAATAAAAGAAATCGAATATTTTATTTTTCTCCACTCATTTTCATAATTAATTTCCATTCGGCAGGAGTTACTTTTTGTACTGAGAGTCTTGAATTTTTAACCAATTCCATATTAGCCAGTTTAGGTTCATTTTTAATCTGCACCAGGGTTACAGGTGTATTCAACTTTTTGAGTGGTTTTAAATCCACTACTACCCAGTTGATATTTTCTGTAGTAGGGTCCTGGTAAGACTCTTTCACTATTTTGGCAATTCCAACAATCTCTTTACCCTCATTACTATGATAATATAAAACTTCATCTTCTTTTTTCATTTCCCGTAGGTTATTTCTTGCCGTATAATTCCTGACACCGTTCCAGAAGGTTTTTTTTTCTTTTTCAAATTGATCCCAGCTATATACCGAAGGTTCAGATTTTACAAGCCAATAATTCATAAATAATTTTTAAGGATGAAAAATAAATACCAAAAAATTAAAAGATTAAAACCACTTGGAGTTTTTAACCGTAAATATCTTTAAACAAAAATAGGATACCCTGACAATTATTCTGTTACTTTGTTATTCTATATTTTTAAATAAAACTCATAAATCAGGTTAAGCATTTTTCTAAAACCGGTTTTATTACTTTCAATGCCGGGCGGATCAGAATGGATACTTATCCTTTTAGTGGTTCTGTTATTTTTTGGAGGTAAAAAAATCCCTGATCTTATGCGGGGTATCGGTAAAGGTGTAAGAGAATTTAATGATGCAAAAGATCATGTAAAAAATGAACTTGAAGCGGGTATGAAAGAAAAAGATGCATAATAAGCTACTACTTTCTCTTTAAATTCAATTGATTTTAAAAAATTAATAGGTAAATCCTGGTAAATAATTACCAGGATTTTTATTTTTATTCCCTACCCTGAAATAATTAACAGAATCAAGTATCTGAATCAAAAAAAATTACAATACGCTGACATGTTTTCTGATAACTTTGCAAAGTTGATTACACACAAAAAAATTTATAACTCATGTTAAGCATTTTTCTAAAACCTGTATTGCTACTGTCAATGCCCGGCGAATCTGAATGGCTATTGATTATGCTGGTAATTTTATTGTTTTTTGGGGGTAAAAAAATTCCGGATCTTATGCGCGGAATAGGTAAAGGCGTAAGAGAATTTAATGATGCAAAAGATCATGTAAAAAATGAACTTGAAGCGGGTATGAAAGAAAAAGATGTTATTAAATCTCAGGAACCTTCTAATACTACTCCACCGGTTTCATAAATGAGATTTCAATTTATGGCTAAAATCCTCTACAATTACTTGTCGGGGATTTTTTTTTCTGAAAATTCCAATAATATAATAGTATTTATCAGGTATAAAAAATCCCTTGTAATTATTTACAAAGGATTTGTTTTCATTAGGGATCATTTTATTAGGCAAAGAAAGGCGTTACAATTGAAGTAACCTGCTCTTTAGTCAAAGGCTCATCAAATGCCTCAGATGCAGCGGCAGTGGATATTGATTTTCCTCCAATATTTGTGATTGTAACACCACCCTGTACTACAGTATCTTCACCATCATAGCTGGCCTGGACAGCCGAAGTGGCAATTCCGCTTTGATTAAGCGTAATCCAGGGTTTCACATCTGCACTGGAAGGAAGCAACAGATTGGCTTCTTTTCTCATTTCACGAAGATGAGCTGCATGCCTGGCTTCTACTGAATGAATCTGAAGTGCTGCAGTTAAATAAGCATTGTTTGAAATAAGGTTGGGAGCCTGTCCTTTATAAGCACGCACCCCTGTGTCTTCAAATGTTTGTGCAACGGCCAGTAAAGTTCCGTAATCTGTAAATACTCCGGGAAAAGTACCTTTAGCTGTAAAGTCAAAACTTGCTACAGTAAAAGATACGGGTGTAGCACCTGCGGCACTTATAGCTGTTTTGAGGAAATTAACATGTGCATTTTCATGATCACGGATGACGGTAAGGGCGTTAAGTGCATCACCTGAAGGTACTATTCCCGAAGCAACTGCTTTAATATAAAAATTGGATTCAAGATACTCTAATGTCAGGGCAAAATTTAAAGTATCAATAATCAAATCTGTTGGCGCTGTAGGAGATGAATAAGCCTTTTGAAACATAGATCCCAATGCAAACGGAATAGATGCTAATGCGATCTTTCCCGATGTTTTGGCAAAGCCTTTCATCGCATTTCTGCGGGTGTCCAGCTTTTCATAAATTTCTGGGTCAGATTTTTCAATTTCTGAAATAATATTTTGTAAGTTCATAATTATAATATTTAACTGGTTGGTAAATTATTGGCGTTCAATTTTGTTTTGATATATGGGCCTGCTATGGAAAGCACTTCGCTGGGTGTTCGGGCCATATCCATTCCGTTAGCATCAAGCGCTGTCATATCAGCAAAAGTGCCGGGTGTTATTAAATCACGGATCAATGCTGCATGGCGCGCTTCTACGGATACTATTTTACCGGCAAGGGTAAGATAATCAGGATTGGTAATTAATTGCCCGGCACCATTGTAAGCAGTAACACCAAGATCTTCAAATGCCTTGGCTGTGCCGAGTACGCTGGTTCTGCTCGTAAAATCTATTGAACTGAAATTTACTTCCAGATCCTGGATAGCGCCTGTTCCCAATGCTGCTTTAAAAAATTCACGATGGGCTATTTCATGGTCTCTTACATCCGTTAAATAAGACATTTCCTGTGAACTGATGCCAGAATAGGGCGACATAATTACCTGGGTATAAAAAGCCGCTTCCAGTTGCTCGAGTGCGTAAGCATAATTTAAAATTCCTGCATCGCCACTTCCAAGATTAACACCTCCATTGTTGCTGATAACATCACTTGTTTTTTTGCAAGCTGCTGCACCAAATATTAGAGCGGTGCCCGCTCCCATTATTCCCAAAAAATTTCTCCTGGAAAATGGTTTAGCTGTACCCATATAAAGTGGGTCAGGCTGATTTTCTTTTGACTCATTGTTTAACATAATGAAATTGATTTAATGATTTGAAAAATTGGGTTTAAGTTTTATCAACTCATTATCATCTACGAATAAATTGATTACCCGGTTTTTAATCAAAAAAATAAAATCAAAAGGAGGTAATATCTAGCAGAGAAAAGCAGAAATAGTAAATAAAAATTTCAAAATTTTTTTTTCGGGGAAATTGGTGATAGTAACAAGATTATTCCCATCCGCTTGCTAGCACATCAGCGATATGCATTGTTTTTAGGGGAAGCATTTTTTTAGAAATAATTCCATCAAGATGCATAAGGCAACTGAGGTCAGTGGATATAATATGAGATGCACCTGTCTCTAAAGCGTGGTGAATTTTTTGATCGGCCATTGCATTGGAAATAGCATCGAATTTTACAGAAAATGTACCTCCAAATCCACAGCAGGTTTCAGTCTCAGACATTTCTACTAATTCCAGTCCTTTTACTTTTTGCAAAAGTTTACGTGGCCCTTCTTTTATTTTACACTCGCGTAAACCTGCGCAACTGTCATGATAAGTTGCTTTGGCATTTAATTCTGCACTAAAGTTTTCAATCTTCAGGATATCAGTAAGAAATTCAGTGAATTCAAAAATTCTTTTTGAAAGATCCTTTACTGTGTTATGCTGTGAGGAGTTTTCAAAAAGACCTACATAATAATTTCTGACAAAACCAACGCATGACGCAGAAGGAGCCACTATATAATCTGTACCGTCGAAATCTTTTATGAATTTGGAAGCTACGGTTTTAGCTTCATTCCAGAATCCTGCATTAAAAGCAGGCTGGCCACAACAGGTTTGATTGGTATTGTATTCAACATTACAACAGGCTTTTTCAAGTACTTTAACCATATTGAAAGCTGTCTGAGGATATAGCTGATCAACAAAACAAGGTATAAATAACTGAACTTTCATGCCAGGGAAAAACTATTTTTATTAGCTAAAATTAAAGATAAATCCATTATACAATAGCATACTTAAGCGCCATCATCTTCAATGCAGACAAAGCGGCTTCTTCTCCTTTATTTCCATGCTCTCCACCAGTTCGTTCATCGGCCTGTTGTTGATTGTCTACTGTTAGTACTCCAAAAATTGAAGGAACCGGCAATAATAAATTTAATTGCATAATACCGTCGGTAACTGCTTTGCTGATGTAATCAAAATGAGGAGTGCCACCACGCAATACACATCCGAGAGCAATAAATGCCTGCGGCTTCTCAAATTTATTGTCATACGTCTCCCAAAAATGTTTAATAGCAAAAGGAATTTCAAAAGCACCAGGCACACTGATAATTTTGTAATTAGTCATTTCATGCCGGCGAAGAATTGTAATACATCCTTCTAATAATTTATTAACTGTTTGCGAATTCCATTCTGTATGTACAATAACAATACAGGCATCCTTTGGAAGAATGCCTGTATTTAAATTATAAAGATCTTCGTTTACAGATGCCATTATATTTATAGAATTTATTCTGAAAATTCACCCAGTTTAGCAAGGTAGCGATCAACATCAGCGGCTTTATCAGTAAGCGGGTAATCTGATTTTATTTTTTTAAACAGATCAATAGCTTCTTTTGTTTTTCCGTTTGTTTGCGCATATAAGGCTGCTTTAAACAGGAATTCTGAAGAAGTATAATCATCTTTGGTGTTTACTTCGGCAGCCTTTTTATAATAACTTAGTGCATCATCTTTTTTATTTAATTCTGCATCCGCATCTGCTATCATTCCGTAAGCACGGCTTTCAATTTGGGTAGCGCCGTCAGCATCAAATTTTTCCAAGTAATCAATGGCTTTGGCAAACTGACCAAGGTGCAGATAACAGGCTCCAGCATAATATTCGCAGAGGTTGGCAGCAGAAGTGCCGGAATATTCATTAATAATTTTTAAAGCCCCCGGATTCATACCATCTCCATTAATACAAAATGTGGCCAATTTTATTTTATTTGAATCCGTAGCATTGCTGAATTCAGAAAAATACTTTTGTGTTACGTAAACGACATTGTTGGCTTTTTCTTCTTTGGGATCTTTAAACATATTTTTATAGATCACCCACCCCAGCAGTAAAATAATAACTGCGGAACCAATATAGATAATCTTTTTATTGTTAACTTCCCAAAAGCCTCTCGCCTTTTCAATTATATCTACTTCTGTTTTGTGTGCTTTTTTGTCCGACATTGTTTTCGTTATTTCTAATTTTTTATTGTTCTGTTGATATTTATTTAATCCATTATAAATGGATAATCAGCTTCTGCATATACATCTTTGAGTATTTCATCATCGTCAGGATAAGGACTTTCTTCCGCAAATTTTACGGCTTCCTCCACTTCATTTTTTACCCTATCAGCGATGGCTTCAATTTCATCATCTGTTACACCAAAATTATCTTTCAACTTTTTCAATGTGGTTTCTATCGGATCCTGGAGTTTATATTCTTCCATTTCTTCTTTACTTCTATACTTTGCAGGGTCACTCATACTGTGGCCTTTATAGCGATAAGTTTTTATCTCAAGCAAAGTAGGGCCTCCCTGTTCTCTTGCTCTTTTTACCGCTCTTTCAATGGCTTGATGAACTGATTCCGGCACCATTCCATCTACCTGGTCGCCCGGCATTTCATATGCATCTGCCAGCTTGTAAATGTCAAGTACATTAGAAGTCCTGGCAACCGAAGTTCCCATGGCATAATTATTATTTTCACAAATAAATACTACCGGAAGTTTCCAAAGCATAGCAAGGTTGAAAGTTTCGTGAAGTATTCCCTGTCTGGCAGCACCATCGCCAAAAAAAACAAGAGCGACATTGTCTGTCCCCTTATATTGCTCAGCGAAAGCAAGTCCCGCACCTGTTCCTATTTGTGCGCCTACAATGCCATGCCCACCAAAAAATCTCTCTTTCAGGCCGAAGAAGTGCATACTGCCACCTTTTCCTTTACTGCACCCTGTAGCTTTAGCAAATAACTCAGCCATGCAGGATTTCGCAGAAACGCCTTTAGCAATAGCCAATCCATGATCGCGATAAGCGGTAATGAACATATCATCGGGTTTGGTTGCAGTCATACATCCTGCCGCAATTGCTTCCTGCCCGATATATAAGTGGCAGAAACCCCTGATTTTTTGCATTCCGTACATTTGTCCGGCTTTTTCTTCAAAACGGCGGATCAGGAGCATCAGCTCGTACCAGTATAAATAAGTTTCTTTAGAAAACTTTGTTGCCAAGGTTATAAATTTTAGGTCGCAAAGATAGGGTAAATTAAAAAAATATTTGCGCCAATTATACAATAAAGTAAACTATATCTGTTTTAATTATTCCCCCTTAAAAGTCTGTACTTCTGATTATCAAAATCTTCAACCTTTAGTATCTTGCAATTCTCTATGTTCTTTAATAAAATATCATTAACAGGGTATAAAAATTATCAATCTAAGACTTTTCATTTTACAGAAAGGATCATTGGAATTTGTGGTCTCAACGGAAAGGGGAAAACCAATCTTCTGGATGCCATCAACTATTTGTGCTTTACTAAAAGCTATTTTACTAAATCAGATTTATTGAATGTGCATTTTGGATCCGAAGGATTTAGAATAGAAGGTGAATTGCAAAATGGAAATATAGAGGACAATGAAGTGCAAAAAATTGTTTGCATTTATCGTTCTTCATTAAAAAAAGAAATTTACCTGAATGACATAGCGTATGAAAAATTTTCGCATCACATTGGTAAATTTCCCTGCGTGGTAATTGCCCCGGATGATATTGAAATGATTACCGGCAACAGCGAGGAAAGAAGAAAATTTATGGATACACTAATCAGCCAGGTGGATACCGAATATTTGCAGCAGTTGATTATTTACAATAAAGTACTGGCTCAGCGAAATAGCTTTTTAAAAAATGAGTTTGCAAAAAACACATTTGACAAAAGTCTTTTAGAAGTACTCGATGAACAATTAAAGGCACCCGGTAATTATATACACAAAACGAGGGATCAATTTTGCAACCAGCTTTTTCCTTTGGTACAGGAATTTTATAATAATATTTCGGGGAAAAATGAAGAAGTTAACCTGGAGTACAACAGCCAGCTAAATGAAAATAATTTTTCGGAATTGTTGATTTCATCCAGGCAAAAAGACCGGGTTACACAAAGGACCAATGTCGGTATTCATAAAGATGATCTCACTTTTTTGCTGTTCGGAAATATTTTTAAATCAATTGCTTCCCAGGGACAGCGAAAAAGTTTATTGTTTGCCTGTAAACTTGCTGAGTTTGAAATACTAAAAAAAGTAAAAGGCTATCCCCCGGTTTTATTATTAGATGATGTATTTGAAAAACTGGATGAGAACCGGATTGAAAATTTATTGGAATATGTGTGCCAAAAAAATAATGGCCAGGTATTTATTACTGATACTCATTTTGATCGTTTAAAAATGTCCCTTTCGCCATTTGGAAATGCGGTACAGGTAATAGAATTAGCTTAAGTACTTTCAACTTATTTACCTCCGGAAACTTCATGCCGAAAAAAAATCAGGCAAAGAAAAACTTAATTTTATCTTTACCAAATGGAAGTTTCAATGGGAGAGGCATTAAAAGAATTCCTCAAAAAAAGTCGTTTAAAAAGCGGTATACAGGCATTGCAAATAGAAGAAGCCTGGGAAACGATTATGGGGAAAACCATAGCCAATTATACCGATAAGATAGAGATTATTAAATCAACTCTTTTCATTTCCACTTCAGTAGCACCTTTAAAAAATGAATTACTTTACCAGAAAGCAAAAATTATTGAACGGGTAAATGAAGCCCTTGGTGAAAAAGTAATTACTGAAGTGGTAGTGAAATAGATTCTTTTGTTTAATTACTTGATTATGGCGTATTTTTTTACTATTTGATCTTTACTCTCGGATCAATAATCCCATAAAGCACATCAGCCAAAATATTAATCAATACAAAAATAGTGGCGGCAAAAAGGACAGATCCCATTACCACAGGGTAATCAAGTTTTTCTAAAGCCTCTACAGTTACTTTCCCGATTCCTTTCCATCCAAAAATATATTCTACAAAAAAAGCGCCGGCCAGTAATTCGGCAAACCAGCCTGTGATAGCTGTTATCACCGGGTTAATGGCATTTCTTAAAGCATGGCGGTAAATGACTCTATGCCTGCTCAACCCTTTTGCATAGGCGGTTCTGATATAATCCTGGCTCATCACGTCCAGCATGGAACTCCTTGTCAGTTGAGTGATAATAGCCAATGGCCTGATGCCAAGCGTAAGTGCGGGAAGAATTAAATTCTGGAGTGTCAAATATCGCTGCCCGGTTACTTCATTTATATTAAACCAGCTTCCTGTTAAGGACAAACCGGTATAATCATGCAATACCAAACCAAATAAATAAGCAATGACAATGGCCATGAAAAATGAGGGCGCTGAAATGCCGATCACACTGGCAAATACAGAAGATGTATCCACCCATGTATTTTGCTTTACGGCGGCAAGTATGCCCAGGGAAATTCCAAAAATTACGGCAAAAAGCATAGCAGCAAAAGCAAGTATAATAGTACCCGGCAAGGCTTCCATTAATACCTCCGTTACTTCTTTTTTGGTTTGATAGCTCCTGCGGAGATAAGGAATTTTTATTGCGAAATTTTCACTTCCACCAACCGGGATAAAGAAACCACGCAAGCCTTTTTCTTTTATTTCTGGTTTTGTATCAATACTGATTGGCGAAATATCATTTACATAAAAAACAAACTGTTTCCATTTGGGTTGATCCAGGTACAATTCTTTACGAATATTATCCATCGTTTTCTTATCACCAGTCTGGCCCAGTAACATTCTTGCAGGATCGCCAAATGCCTGGAAAATAAAAAATACCACTGTCACTACTCCGGCCAATATCAGTACTCCGTATCCCAATTTTTTGATCAGAAGTTGTAACATGTATTTGGTTAAAAAAAATTAGATGAATGTTTCTGTCTTTAATTTATTTTAAGGCTTTTTTTAAATCAGCCCAACTCCATTTATTTTCAATAACCGGTCCTTTTAACAGGTACAATTCCGGGTAAGTGCGGGCGGCAGTTTTAAAGGCTGTAGCATCAAGATTAAAAACAGGAATACCATAATTATTCTGTTGATTAAAAAATTGATCAGCTTCAACGGCCTGTGGCGAAATGATATATATAGCCCTGTTTTTATTTTTTGCCAGTTTATATAAAGAAGTAAAATTGCTAAGCCAACTGTCAGTTTCTAAAGAAACATCCTTTACAAAAAATAAATAGTACTCTGCATCAACACCTAATATTGCCGAAGTGGAATCATTGCCTGAAAGCGTAGTAAGATAAAAATCTTTTACGGGGGGCTCATTGTTCTTCCCTTTTTGCACAATAAAATCTTCGCGGCTTACAAATTCCCAACTGGAATCAGGAAGATCTTTTACAGTAAATTCATGTTTTTCTCCATTCTTTTGATAAATAAATTTGTAGTCTTTTTTGTCAGGAACTGCATCGGCAGGCATTTTCCTAAGTTCGAGGATGTTGTTCCCGATTTTGTATGGTAAGCAATCAACTATAGGAAGATGACGCATCACATACCATTGAAATACCAAAACCAATATTCCTGAAACCAGGAAAACAAAGAAATTAATTACGGGTTTTAATATGGGGACAATATGTTTTCTCCCAAAGAAAATAAGAATAATCAATGCCAGTAAAACCAGGTCTTTCAAAAATGACTGCATAGAGGTTAACGGAATACAATCTCCGAAACAACCACAGGTAGATATTTTCCCTGATAAAGCGGCGTAACCGGTTAAAAAACTGAAGAAAATAATAAGCAACAAAAGCAGCCAGGTAAAAAATTTCTTCCATAGGCCAAGTAAAAGTCCTATTCCAACAATTACTTCCAGTGTAATCATAATGATAGAAAACGGAAGTGCAAAATCTGACAGCAGGTGCATGGTAGAAGTAAGTGAAGAATTACTGGCCCACACTTCAAAAAATTCCTGCATTTTGAAAGATAATCCTAAAGGATCATTGGCTTTTACCAGCCCCGAAAAAATAAACAGGATACCAACAAATACACGTGCAATGTTTACTAATAATTTCATCCCTTTATTATTTAAATGTTTGAATGCTTATTTATCCTGTAATATCAATGCAAAAACTGCATAATTTAATATATCATAAAAGTTGGCATCAATACCTTCACTCACTAAAGTTTTTCCTTCGTTTCGTATGATCTGTTTTATGCGAAGAATTTTTGCAAGGATAAGATCCACAAAACTTTCCTGGATCATATCGCGCCATGCTTCTCCATAATCATGATTCTTATCTTTCATTAAATTTTTTGCCTTCAAAATTTTATCATCATAATATTGAATGGTTTTGTCCAATGGAAGTTCTTCTATTTCATCATCATGAATATCTAATTGTATGAGTCCGATTACTGCATAATTCAGAATCCCCCTGAATTCACCGATGATATCATCATTAATTTTCTGGGTTCCCTTTTGCTGTATATTCCTGATTCGTTTAGCTTTTATATAGATTTGGTCTGCGATGGAAATAGTTCGGTATACCCGCCATGAGGTACCATAATCTTTGGTTTTTTGCAGAAAGATTTCCCTGCAATTTTTTACAATAGTATCGTATTGGAGATCAGTATTAACTTGCGTCATAATTGTCGTCAAATTTAAACTTAAAAACACAATGTTTTCATTGAACTGTAAAGGAAAATTACTTTTAATAGAAAAGCCTTTGGTAATGGGCATTCTCAACATTACTGAAGATTCATTTTATGCCGAAAGCAGGGTGCAAAGTATAGAAGCAATAAAAAATAAGGCTACGCAAATGGTGAAAGAAGGCGCCGATATTTTAGATATTGGCGCACAAAGTACACGCCCCGGAAGCAAACGAATTTCAGCTAAAGATGAATTAGAAAAAGTAATACCCGCTATTGAGATGCTGGCCAATCTATTCCCTGGAATTATTATTTCTATAGACACTTACCATGCAGAGGTTGCAAGTAAATCTGTAAAAGCCGGGGCTGGTATTGTGAATGATATCAGCGCAGGCGAAATGGATATGAATATGCTAAGTGTAGTTGCCTCACTCAATGTACCTTATATATGCATGCATATGAAAGGCGAACCTGCCACTATGCAACAAAATCCTGGTTATGAAGACGTAACAAAAGAGGTATTGGATTTTTTTATCAAAAAGACTGCAGCATGTAAACTGGCAGGTATTAATGATGTGATCATTGACCCCGGATTTGGCTTTGGAAAAAACATTCTACAAAATTTATCTTTATTAAAAAATCTTTCAGTTTTCCGGATTCTTGAAAAGCCAATCCTGGCAGGAATTTCCCGTAAATCAACCATCTATAAAACTTTAAAGATTCCTGTAGAAGATTCTATTAATGGTACTACTGTTTTAAATACACTTGCATTGCATAACCGAGCTTCCATTCTTCGCGTTCACGATGTGAAAGAAGCTAAGGAAATCATTACCTTAATGAAGGAATACACCAAAGCATAAACGCCGGACTTTTTTTAAAGCCCGGCGTTTATGAAAAAATTTCAGAAGAAATTATTTTGCTTTTGGAGCAGGTTTCTGTTGTTGCTGCTGTTGCTGTTGCTGTTGCTGTTGCATTTGTTCACGCATCATCTGCATCATTTTTTGTTGCTCTTCCATTTTTTGCTGATATTCTTCCTGGGTAAGCACATTAGTTACTTTAATGTCAAATACCAGGTTCGCATTAGGCTGTATTTTTGGAGGGCGTCCACCTTGACCGTAGGCTAAATAAGAAGGAATAATTATTTGGCCTACACTACCTTTCTGCATTAATTGTAAGCCATCTATCCATCCTGGAATGATTCCTGTAAATCGACTCATATCAACATACAAAGGTTGTAAATGATTGAATTTTTTATCAGTATTTGAATCGAAAGTTGAGTCTTCAAATGTTTTGCCGGTATATTCAACTTCTGCCACATCATTTTTGCTCAGATAGTCGCCGGTGCCCGGTGTAGTTATCGCAACATACGTACCCCATGCGGTTTTTTTGGCTGTAAGATTCTTTTTAGCAATATAAGCAGTGATTTCTTTATCATCTGCTTTTGCAAGTGAATCATTAGAAGCAATTTCTTTTTCAATTTGCGCCTTTTCCTTATCATATGATTTTTGCTTGGCTAAAACTTCAAATGGTTTTGCAGCACTATCTGCAGCTTCTTTACTTGAAAATATTTTAACTATTTTAAAAGTCTGGTAAATGTATTGGCCATCTTGCATAAAAGGTGCAAATTGACCTCGTTTTTTAAGAGAATCAGTTGACTCCCTGATTACCATACTATCTCCCTCGTGGATTACTTTAAAAAAGGGGGGCAATTGAGCTGTATCAAATGGTATGAATCTCGGCATACTGGATTCAATACTGCTAAATAGTACGCTATCTTTATATTTAGCTAAAATGTTTACTTCCATAAAATCACCGGCAACAGCATTTTTTCCGCCACTCGAAATAATTTTGTATTCGGTACCATCCTGTTCCTTTTTAAATTTCTGTTCCTGGCATCCCGTGGCAAGTATTAAAAATGCTACGGCCAACAAGCAAAATGTTTTGTTCATGTTTTATTTGTTTATAATTGTTAACTGTTTAATTGTTCTTTATTTTCTTTTATAGCTTCTTTAAATTTTTTCACTACTTCTTCCAACGTTTCGGTATTCTTTCCTCCGGCCGCATTAAAATGACCTCCGCCGTTGAAATATTTCCTGGCAAATGTATTTACATCAAATCCTCCTTTGCTCCTGAAAGAACTTTTTCTCTCATCTCCCCGGTCTATAATTACAGCGGCAAGTTTAATGCCTTTAATACTCAGCGGAAAATTAACGATACCCTCTGTATCTCCTGTTTTTACATTGTATTTTATAAGATCCTGCTGCGGAATGGCAATAAGGGCCGTATTATATTCATAAAATATTTCCATCCTGTTCAATAAAATATTTCCAAAAAACCGGAACCTGTTTTCAAGAAAATTATCAAATAGATTTTCATGTACCTGGCTATGGTTTAATCCGGCATCTTTTAGTTGGGCTACCATCCTGTGTACCCCTGCGGATGTAGAATCAAACCTGAAAGAGCCAGTATCTGTCATTACTCCGGCATATAAACATTCAGAAACATCCGTATTTATTTTTTTTATATTCCCGCTATTTACTATAAAATCATAAACCATTTCGGCAGTAGAGCTTTTGTCAGTATCACTGATGCCATAATCAAATGCCGCCACTTCCGGTTGCTGGTGATGATCTATTAATATCCGGGTACAGTTTATTTCACGGATAGGAGCTTCCATATTTTTCACCCTGCTAAGCACATTAAAGTCGAGGCAGAAAAGCCATTGCATTTCAGCTAAAGCCTTCATAGCCTTGTCATTCTGGGTTTCAAAATTAATTACTTTTTTAGCGCCCGGCATCCATTTTAAAAAACTTGCCCAGTTAGTGGGCGAAATCACGGTTACCTTGTGCCCGAACTGGATTAAAAAATTATACAATCCCAATCCTGATCCCATCGCGTCTGCATCCGGTTTTTGATGAAAGGTAATTACTATATTTTTGGGTTCCTCTAAAAATGGAAATATATCGCTGATAGGTTTCATAAAAGGTTGCAAAAGTATTGATTAATTGTGAAATTGTACTATTGTTTGGTAATTGAACCATCCTCCTGAATAATTATTCTTATCATACCCGTATTTTTACATAAAAGATAAATGATTAAACACCTGTTACTCGATTGCCTTGCCGCTATTTTTTTTATTACAGGATGTAAAGCGCAGCCCGGAAATTCTTTTATACAACAGAAAAATGATAACACGCTGCTATGGCAGGTAAGCGGTAATGGATTAAAACATCCGAGTTTTCTTTTTGGCACTTTTCATCTGTTGTGTAAAGACGATATCCATTTTAGCCGGCAATTAAAAAATGCCATCCGGGCCAGTAATGAAATATATATGGAGTTGGATATGGACGATCCTTCCACTATGTTTAGCGGTATCATGTATATGAATATGAATGGCGGAAAAAAATTAGAAGACCTGTATACGCCCGTTGAATATAAAAAGGTACAAAATTATTTTGCAGATACCCTGCATATGCCCTTGATGCTGCTACAAAGTGCAAAGCCTTATTTTTTGGTGGCATTGCTTTATCCCCGTATGATGAATTGTGCATCACCGGTGGGAGTAGAAGAAGAACTGGTAAAAATAGCAAAGGAAGATAAAAAAGAAATCAAAGGGCTGGAAACCATGCAATTCCAGGCATCTGTATTTGACAGTATTCCTTATGAATGGCAGGCTAAAGAATTATTAAAAAATATTGACAGCTTCCCGGTTTATAAAAATGAATTTGAAAAGATGGTTGAAATGTATAAAGACCAACAATTAGATTCTTTGAAAGATATGTTGTCGGACAGTGAATTTGGTTCAGACAAATATGAAGATCTGCTACTCACCAACAGGAATAAAAACTGGGTAAAACAATTAAAGCAAATTATGCCAAATGAAAGTGTGTTTGTAGCGGTAGGAACAGGGCATTTAGTTGGAGAGTTTGGTCTTATTCGTCTTTTAAGAAAGGCGGAGTATAAAGTAACTCCTTTAAAAAATATCGATTAATAGGGTACCAAAAAAATACCTTCTTTAGCGTTAATTCCCTGTGCTTCGATAAATATAATTCATTATTCATCTGCTAATTCATTTCTTATAGGATTGTCCTGTACATATTTCAATCGCTGTAATTAGTCCTCATTGCAAAAGAAGAGTAGAAAGGCGTTTTATTAATGGTCAATTTATTTATAATTTTCCATAATGAAGTGCAATTACACCACACGCAAAAGTTTTAGACTCTATAAGTTTCAATTTAGTCGTCCCGGTCATATCTTTAAATAGTGGCATGCCTTTTCCTAATATTATTGGATTAACAAAGAGCCAAAACTCATCAATTAGCCCTTGATTTAATAAAGATTGTGAAGCGCCAGGACTCCCAAAAATTAGAATATTTTTTCCGTCTTGTTTTTTTATTTTATTTATGTTGTCTGCAAGTTGATCGCTAATAACTGTGGTGTTTTCAAGTCCTTTTTCACTGATTGTCTTTGATAAAACAACTTTTGAAACTTTGTTGTACCAAGCCGAATGTTCTTTGTCGTGTTTTGATGCGTTTGGGCGTTCACCTGCTTTTGGCCAGTAACTTTGCATCATTTCATAAGTTACTCGTCCATAAAGTGCAGTGTCGGCTTTGTCCGTCATAGTGGCAACAAAGTCAAATATCTCATTATCTACATTTATCCAGTCCATTTCTCCATTAAGCCCAGCTACAAACCCGTCAAGTGAAGTGTGCATAAAGAATATTAATTTTCTCATTCTATTTTTATTTAAATATTTATACTTTTCGTCCGCTCGTTTTATTGTCTGTCATTTAATGTATGTAATGTCATAGGGCTGCTGATCACGATTTACAGATTTACGATGGCGGGCTTGGCATCGTAATTTATTCCTTATCATTTTATTTCAAATTAGGCTCCAACATTACCTGTCTTCACTTTTCCTGTTCGCTCGTAATTAGCCAAAATCACTCCGTTTTTAGTAACAGTGCTTTCTGTTAATTTAAATGCTGCGGGGTACGCATCATTGTCAAACAATTTTTTTCCTTTACCAAGCGTTAACGGGTGAATTTTGAGCCGGAGTTCGTCTACAAGGTCATTCTTCAATAGCAGATGAACAAGCTCACTACTACCCCAAACCTGGATGTCATGCCCTTTTGAATTCCTGAGCTTTTTGATATCTGCAAGGCTCTTGAGAAATACTGAGTTTTTCCAATTCGTCTTTTTCCTGGTTCTGGACAAGATGTACTTTGTACCCTCATTGATGCCTGGCCAAAAGTCTGCATGTTCAGGCCAGTAGTTTTCCCAAATCTCAAATGTTTTTCTACCCAAAAGATAATCGGCAGGTTGTTTCAGTTCAGTTTGCACGGCCTTATCATAAGTTTCGTCACCATATGACGAAGTCCACCCACCATATTTGAAACCTTTTGACCGGTCTTCTTTTGGCCCGCCAGGTGCTTGCATTACTCCATCTAATGTAATCATTGATAAAACGATTATTTTTCTCATATCATTCTATGATTTGATTCAAAGACAAATTTCAACGAAAATACTCTGCCAAATACAGTGTGTTTGCGACAAATTATAGGGCTCAATGCGACAAGTATCGAAATTGCATTAGATGATGACTTGCTGCCTGCTAAACTTAGTATGTCATAGCGCCCTCTCTCTTGGCAGATATCTACACCCGACATTTCCCCAATCACAATTCATCCTTTAAATGGGTAAGTATTCCAAATTCATTTTTCCCAACTAGTCCTTATCCTTCAGGAATAAATGCAATAGCATCTATTTCAACTAAAAAATCCGGATGTGCTAATGCCGAGACAAAAAAACCGGTAATCGCAGGAGGATTTTTCAAACCACCCAAATACTTTTGCGAAGCCTGGAACCCACGATACAAATCTTGTCCTTGAACAATATGAATAGTTAATTTTACAAGATTGTCAAATGTTGCTCCACAGGCTGAAAGTGCTGTTTGCAAATTCTTCATCACCATTTCTGTCTGTTCGGAAATATCTCCCTTACCAACGATTTCTCCTTGTGCATTTACAGCGTCTTGTCCACCTATGTAGATTGTCTTTCCGCTACCTTGTGTCGTCACAATTTGTGAAAATGCCGGATTTTTAGAAAGTCCGTCAGGGTTGATGTGTTGAATTTGGTTACTCATTTTATTGTTGTTTCTTACCTACCGTACCCCGCCCTACTCTATTTCAATCCCCCGTTTATATTATTGGTAAATTTACAAATATCTTCTTATCAACAGCACAGGCGCGGATGCTTGCGCTAACATGGGGATACTTAACTAATAATTTTCTATTATATAATTAATAAAAAAAGTAAGAAACATGGTGACAATTAAAAAAATAGTAAGAAATATTACTTTATTTCTTCTCTGACGAATTTTAAAAGATTTTTTTTTCTCGTCCTCATCGTTAAATGTATTTTGTCTGATTAATTGAATTATTTTAATCATATTTATCGAAAAAGGTGATATTTATGATCAGTTAAGTACAGTGCCTGACACAAAACATCATTTGCTTATCCGTTCAAAATGTAACCGTAATCTTGCAGACGGAGGCTTATTATGGAATACCTTAAATGAAACAAAAGCGCAGGGAACCTAC
>JAUZOE010000035.1 GCA_030706605.1 Bacteroidota bacterium | reverse complement strand
TACTTCGGTGAATTTTCCGACAAGTTTGGAATTAACTGGATGATAAACTATAGCGAAAAATAAAATGACTCAAAATGAAAAAAACAAACACAATTTATTGGATTGTAACAGGATTGTTTTCAGTATTCATGTTATTATCTGCCATCCCTGAAATATTGGTTGCTCCTGGTGAAGTAACAATGATTACAGGTTTAGGGTTTCCAAAATATTTTATTCCCTTTTTAGGCGTAGCAAAATTGTTAGGGATCATTGCAATTCTTATCCCTGGCTTTAAAAGAATAAAGGAATGGGCTTATGCAGGTTTGGCATTTGATTTAATAGGTGCAACATACTCAATGATTGCTCATGACGGATGGATGCCCCAAATATCTTTCATGTTGCTTCCAATTACCTTTTTATTTCTTTCCTATTATTTCTATCACAGGAAATCACAATTAGTTGCAAAGATTGAAATGTATTAAAAGATGGTGGAAGTTTTCAAAACAAATATTCTAAAGCAGAAGGAAGCAAAACTGATGTTGACAATTTTGTCAAAAAAATTTCCATCATTCAAAATAAATTTTGATTTAGATGATTGCGATAAAATTTTACGGGTGCATGGGGAATATATTTGCAATGAAAAAATTATTGCACTCATCAACTCAAACGGTTTTCAATGTGTAGCTTTGGAATGAAAAAATATTCAACCTTTCACTGGCTGATATGCAGCGAAGGAGAAGAGGCGTTGGCGTATCTGTGCCAATAATGATCAGGAACTATCAATTTGCTGATACTGTTAAAATATATTTTATCCCCGCTACCCGAAGTATGGTTAAATTAGAAAAGCTTAAATTTTTGTTATAGGATTAATACCCGTAAGTCCTGAGTTAACTACACCAGGCCGGCGCCCATTTCGGTTAGAGGCAAATTATTATTTCCTGTTTAATCTGTAATTTTGACCGCACGGAGGACTTGCCTGTTTCAGTTTTGCGTAGCAGCGATGGACATGGAATTTCCACTATCATACCTCTTTTAAAAAAGCGTTTAAGAGGCATTAATACCACATGAAACAGAAACTTTCAAATTCCGTACTTTATTTAATGAGCGCCTCGGCAGGTCTCATCGTAGCGAATCTTTACTATAACCAGCCTTTGCTGGGCCAAATAGCTGCAACTTTCGGCGTGAAGGAATCTGCTGTAAGTAGTGTGGCGCTTGCTACACAATTGGGCTATGCATTTGCGTTATTATTTATTATTCCATTGGGCGATAAGGTTTCCAACACGAAGATATTGCGTGTAGATTTCTTCGTGATGATCCTATCATTATTGGCAGCGGCAACGTCCAGGTCTCTTTTGTTGCTCATTGTGAGCAGCTTTTTCATTGGCTTCACCTCGGTTATCCCGCAATTGTTTGTGCCTATGGCTGCAATGCTCAGCGATGTTAAAGGTCGTGGGCGTGCTATCGGTATCGTAATGAGCGGCCTTTTAATTGGCATCCTGGGAAGCCGTGTTTTGAGTGGGTTGGTTGGTGAACAGTTTGGCTGGCGTACTGTGTACTATGGGGCGGCTGTTATAATGGGAGCACTTTTTATTTTGCTGAAACTCAAATTACCTAAAATAAATCCTCAATACGAGGGGAGTTATGGAAGCCTGATGAAATCGATCTGGTTTTACTTTAAGACTGAGCCATTAGTTAGATTAGCTGCACTACGTGGCGCTTTGGCTTTTGCAGGCGTGAGTGCCTTCTGGACCACATTGGTATTTTTGATGCAGGATTCCTTCGGTTACGGAAGCGGAGTGGCGGGCGCCTTTGGCTTGCTGGGAGTGGCAGGTGCACTTGCCGCCACCGTGGTGGGGAAAATAAATGATAAGGTCAGTAAGAACAAAATCATTCTGTTTGCCGTGATGCTGCTCATTATCTCATGGGGTATATTTTTGGTTTCTGCACATTCCATCATCGGGTTGATTGCTGGTGCAGTGCTGGTTGATTTGGGCATGCAAGCCTTACACATCACCAACCAAAATATTATATTCTCAAAAAACCCCGATGCCCGCAACAGGGTCAATACGATTTATATGGTCGGGTTTTTTATAGGTGGTGCTTTAGGAACACTTATGGGTGGCATAGCCTGGGAGTACTTTGGCTGGACCGGCGTTTCCGGATTAGGAATGGGACTGTCCATTGCCATATTAATAGTTCATTTACTGGCTAAAAATAAAATCGATTAAAAGAGAGGTAGTACCTTTTTAGGACAAGACAGTCTTTTTTTCATAGAAAACACGGCAGGGGAGGAGCTGCTTCTAATGCAAGTTAAATAAGATATTCCTACCCGAGTTCAAAAGTAGTGATACCAAACACTTTGCTAATATCCATCACGGGAGCTTTGCCGTAGTACATTCTGGCACATTCAAAAACATAGGTAGTTTTATATTTTTTTGTGAGAGCAACTGCATCCTGGTTGATTACCGGAATGTCAAGATACAAAGGTTTGCCTGGCACTGAATTTAAGCAGGCTTTATAAAGCGCTTCTGCAACTTCTGCAGTATCGGCAAAAAGAGGACAAACTTTATATCCTTTACTTGCTTTTCTTATCACTGCAAATCCTTTGAGTTTATCATCATCGAAATATTTAAAGGTGGTAACATTTTTCTGTTTCAACCATGGAACCAGGAACTGCGGGCGGGAAAATCCGAAGCATTGCTTATCATAAGCAAGAACAGCGTTTATATCTTTCTCTTCAATCGGGGTAATCGCTTTATCCACTTCAAATTTTTCACCGGTCTTTTCGTGACGTTCATCCCGGAATGCAATTTCAAAACCTCCCTTTTTATAAAAAGGCTGCATAGCAATCACACCATCCATTCCAATTGAAGCGCCTTTGTTTAATCTCGATAATAAAGTATCCCGTCTTTGGTACCAGAGTTTTCTCCCGATTCCAAGTGATCTGTATTCGGGCTTTACGATAAAAAATCCCATGAATCCGAACAACCCGTCATAAGAGACTACAGAGCCTCCCGCAATTAAATTTCCGTCGTGGTAGTATCCGTAAAATCCTTCGGGATCGGTTTGCCAGAAAACATCTGCATCACATATGCCGGGATTCCAGCCTTCTTCTCCGGCCCAACTTGCTAAAATTTTCAATCCTTCAAAATTGAGTTTCTGAAATTTTAAATCTATTAAATTTATCATGATTTTTGCTCCGGATTTTAAATATTTTTCTTCCCTGCAAATGGTCTAATATAAAGTTTTTGGAACAATATTTGAATAATCTTACTGTTATGTATTTTTGATTTTCCTGGCTAACTTTGCAGCCATAGAAATTTTTAACCTATTATTTTTAATATAACACCATTTTCCATGTGGACAACAATCCCAAAAAAACAAGTATGAAAAAATGTATTCTTTTATCAGCGGTAGTTCTTTTATTTGCTGCTTGTAACAATGATTCAAAATCAAGTCTGGATACTACAAAAGAAATGATCACAGACACAACTACACATTACACCAATAGTGCAAGTTCTGATACTGCCAAAACTAACCCGGTAACGGACGCTGAGCCGGCAAAAACAGAAGGTAATGAGGTGAACAGAAAAAAAACTACTGTTGAGCGAAAATCGCATTCAGTGGTGCAACCTGCAGCGGACAATAAATCAGCTACCACCACCACAGGAGAAAGTAACAATACATCTGTAGCACCCAAGGAATCCACTGTTGCAAGTCCTTCTGCTCCGGCTGCCGAAACCACCACGGCAACACCTGAAAAAAAGGGGATAAGTAATACTGCCAAGGGCGCGATAATCGGTGGAGGTGTAGGAGCTGTGGGCGGTGCCATTATCAGTAAGAAAAAAGGTAAAGGCGCCATCATTGGTGGACTTTTGGGTGCTGGTGCCGGGTATATTCTTGGCAAAAAGAAAGATAATAAAGACACGACGAAATAGATGGTAACAACCGTAATAAAAAGGCGCCCACAATTGTGGGTGGTCTTGGTTTTACCTTGCTATGCGCTTGCTGCTGTTTATTCTTGAAATTGAAAAGAATAGAGATCAGCATCTTTTAAGACAAACATCAATCGCACTTGCTTACCTGCCAATGAACTAACATCGGTACTATTATTCCAGGTTACAGTTCGCTCAATAGTGTCACCAAATACAGGAGAACAGTCTTGTAAAGTAAATCCAGGCAAAGGATTGCCATTGGTATCCTGGATTTCAACCTGTATGCTACCTGCTGCAGAGGTAGAAAAATTGAGGGACAATTGTTTTCCCTGGAAACTAATGGGCCTGGTAACTAAACTACCGCCACTTATAGGTGCATTCACAGAAACAAAACCGTCCAGCCGCAGGGTGTAGCGGCGCAACCGCGTACCAATGGGTTGCTGGGATTTGTATTCTTCAGACACATACAAAGAAAGCTCATTGGGAGCACC
Source organism: Bacteroidota bacterium (assembly GCA_030706605.1). Classification (GTDB taxonomy): domain Bacteria; phylum Bacteroidota; class Bacteroidia; order Chitinophagales; family Chitinophagaceae; genus Ginsengibacter. Next base: position 40,650 of record JAUZOE010000035.1, on the reverse strand, counting down.
CGCAAGGTCAGATTTCGTTTCAAGCATTCCCCAACTCATATATTGCTGGCCATAATTCCAGGTACCCGGCCGTTCAATTCCCGGCCTGAGGAAAGCTTCATTCCAACGCTTGAAGTTGACACCGTCGGTACTTGCCATGACTAAACTTTCTGTAACTGCGGTGCCTTCACGTGCACTGACGCTGGACCGCCGCTCACGGTATTCAGGTTCCGGCAAAGCCCGCATCGAAGGCGACCACCCCCGGTCAACATAGCGTGTGGGGAACCCGATAAAAAGTTGGGGAGCCCTGTAATAAGGCTCAACCTGGTTGGTATACAATTGTTCTTTCAGCGTATCTGAATAGGCAAGATCCTGGTGGTTGTCCCAGTGAATGAAGTCAGTGGATACTGCTGTGCGGACGTCCCTTACTCCATTCTTAAAAATGCGCCAGTATGCCCGGTATTCTTTCCGGCTATTGTCCCAGAAAGCAATATTTTGGGAATCGAATGCACCGTCAGTGATAATTAACTCCTTACTCATGGGTACCCAATGAATAGCATCCGAAGATTTAAAAGCCATTAAACCTCTTGGCCTGGCAGCGCAAATCAAGGCTTTGTACCGGGCATCCGGTAACACGTTCGGATTGGTATCCTTAAAAAATGCAGCATTGTCACCGAGTTCTAGTTTGATGCCACCAATTTCACCACTGGTTAACAGGATACTGTTGTCTTTGCTGCCCTTGTAATCGTAAATGCCCAGGCTGGGTTTATACCAGTGAATTCCATCTTTACTTTCTGCATAGCATATTTTATTATGGAGGTCACTGTCATCTTCTTTTTCATGCCCCTTTTCGAATCTTTCTACCTGCACTCCCCTGTAATACATGCGGTAGAGGTTTCCGTCTTTGAAAATGCTAAAATATAAACTACCACTTCCTTCCCATGGTTCATCGCATTTGAGTACAATTTCATGTGGCACAGGATGATGCAGGCGTAATTCAGCTTTACCGCCAAGTTGGTCTATAAGCGAATTGTCTAAAAATAATATCCGCTGAGATCCAATTGTAATTCCTTCTGATATAGGAGTGCCTGGTTGTTGTGCTAATAATGTATTTCCACAAATTAATGTAGAAAATATAAAAATTATAAAAATGCTTTTGGCACAAAAAAGAATATTAGTCCTCCTAGTATTTAACCTGGTTGAAAAAAGTATCGCCCCGCAAAATTTAAATAAATCTTTTGTTTTCATAATCGTATGATTTTAAAATTTTGTGGACTATACAGGATGATAACAGTTGTGTTAGTAGGTTAATCTCTAATTAAAGCCGGCAATCAGGTTTATCGTAAGTGCTATCATTATAGTATTAAATCCAAAAGAAAAAAGCCCGTGCCACATAGCAAAATTTCTCAATCTTTTTGAAGTGATTTGCACATCCGATACCTGGAAAGTCATGCCCAATACAAAAGAAAAATAAGCAAAATCAAGGTATTCAGGTGTTGTAGTTCCAGGGAATTCTAAACCTCCGGCAGGCTCATCGGGCAGCACTTTATGATCGCCATAATAAATGTGCGCATACCGAAGTGTAAAAATAGTATGAATTAAAAACCATGAAAAAAGCATTCCTGTAATGGCGATGGTCAATCTCCATGAAGCGCCAATACTCAAATGCTTCCTGGTTACAAGCAATATAAGCACAGCAAGGATACTTGCCAGGGTAGCAATAAGGACAATGATGAAAATAACTGGTCTGCTTGAATCCTGTACTTTTGATTGTTCACGGATTTGAGATGGATTAGTAATAGTAAATGTAATCCAACTCATGATGATCATGCTTAAACTAAAAGCATCCCATCCAATCATGAAGTGGGTAAGGGTATCAATCTTGTCTATTTCAGCAATAAAATATACAATTGTCGCTATTGCAACACAAATTAAAAGTCTTTGCCAGGCATTGATTCTTTCGAAATAAGGTATAGAAACAGGATTTTGTTTTTTATTCAACATAGCCAAGAAGAATTATTTGTCAAATGTAATACATTGATGCATTGTTGAATTGCAGAAAAGAATTATAAGCATCCGGGAAGGCAAGTCATATAATTGTAATTATTACTTACTTATGTTATAAATTCATTTTCACTTAGACCGAACCCACATTAAATAACTATTTTTAAGGAGAAATTTACGATTGTCAATAAGGATAACACAAAAATCATGAAAAGAAAATCAGCAGGTATTAAGGCATTGCTACTCACATTAGGGATTATCATTGCTTTATTTTCATTCTCTACTTTGCAGGCCCAGTCAAAGACTGCTCCCATTCATAAAACCACTTCCGATATGGGCTGGTGGGACAACGCCCGCTTTGGGATGTTTATACATTGGGGATTGTACAGTGAGGCTGCAGGCGAATGGGATGGTAAACCCATAAAGGGTATCGGCGAATGGATCATGAACAGCGCCCATATTCCGCGTGCCCAATATGAACAACTGGCCGCAAAATTTGACCCGGTCGATTTTAATGCTTCTCAATGGGTAAAAATTGCGAAGGAAGCAGGGATGAAATATATTGTAATTACCACCAAACACCATGATGGCTTTTCCATGTTCAAAACAAAGGCCAGCAAATACAACATCGTAAATGCCACACCCTGGCACAAAGACCCGATGGCTTTATTGAGTAAGGCGAGCAGGGAGCAGGGGATTAAATTTTGTACCTATTATTCCATAATGGATTGGCATACGCCTTTTCAGCAGGCGGCAGATACCAATGCAATAAAACCAACTTATAATCCAACTACGCTTACTGAACCAGCTAAGTACGTGAGCTATATGAAGCAACAACTTCATGAGCTGATCTCTCAATACCATACGAATCTTATTTGGTTTGACGGAGGTTGGTTAAAGAACTGGACATCCGGTGAGGCACACGAAATATATAACTACATCCACAGTATCAATCCATCTATTATCGTCAATAACCGGCTTAAATTTGATGTAGGGGATTATGGTACCCCTGAGCAAAAAATTCCTGTACGTGGTTTACCTGGTCCGTGGGAAACCTGTATGACACTGAACGATACCTGGGGATTCAAAACAGATGATGATAACTGGAAATCCGATACTACCTTAATTACCAATTTAATTCATTGCGCCAGTGGCGGAGGCAACTTCCTGCTGAATGTTGGCCCCACCAGTACCGGCATTATTCCCCAGCCTGAAGTAGATCGTTTAATGGCTATGGGCAGGTGGCTCAAAGTGAACGGAGAAGCCATTTATGGTTCACACAGAACTCCATTTAATATTGCACTTCCCTTTGGCTATGCTACTGAAAAACCCGGCAAGATATTTTTGGAAGTTACACAATGGCCACAAGATGGTGTGATAACCGTGCCGATGAAAAATAAGATCGTAAAGGCTTACCTGTTGGCCAATCCAAAACATCAACTTTCCACCACCAGGAGCGAAGACGGTATGGTAATCCATCTTCCTAAACAGGGACCAGACCCAATAGCATCTGTAGTGGTATTGCAAATCAATGGTGCAGTGGAGACCAATTAAAAACGACTTTACATTTACATGGAATTAAACTGCTAAAGATTGACTCTTCAAATTTTTGAGGAGTAGTATTTTTTATTTCATCGGTTCCGATTTTATATCTATTTCTTCATTTTTGCTTTTTCTATTGGCGTGGGGGCAAGATGGACATCCATAAAACGCCCCCAAATTGCTAATGCTTTATCTCCTGTACGTCCCTGGTCTGAAACCAAAAGAAGCTTTCCGGGACTTGATTCTATAATGCCGGAATATCCTGTAGTTTGTCCTTCATAGGTTTCTTTTGCATAATTCCATAGGTAACCACATCCATCGGTAGAAAATGCTATTCTTGTTCCCGGGCGACCATAGGTTAATGCCAGGACACCATTTTTCATTAGTAAGAGTTGGGGGTAAACACTTTGTAAAGACTTCCCTGTTAATCCGGGTAGCATCACAGGATTTGACCAGGTAATACCATTATCCAAAGACCGGGACTGGTACAAAGGAAGATAACTTCCTATCCTCATTACACAAAGTATGGATCCATCTTTTGTTATGGCAAAATTGGGCTCACAATAGCCTTCTGCTTTTCGAAACTCGTCTTTGGGTTTCCCTGTTGCAATGGTAGAAACAATGTTCCAGGTAGCGCAATTATCAGTCGATTTAACCCAGACAGAAGAATATAACGAATCACCATCGAAATGACCATACATTACCCCCTGGACAGAACCATCTTTCATTACTTGCATTCCCCGGTGAAAAAGCATGCTTCCCCATATACCTTGAGTACCATTTGGTTTAAACTGTTTGCCTTCAGGGGCTTTAACAACACCTTCCTTTTTACTCCATGTCTTTCCATTATTACCGGAAGTCCAATAGATCATGCGTTCTTTCGTGGATGAAACCGGGTAAGTAAAGTAAACAATGCCGTATAAAACACCTCCCTTTTTAATAATGGAAGAAATATAAAAATCATTGTTCCTCAGCTTTTCAATCCAGGATTTTCCGTTATCCCGTGAAATCATCATGGCATCCATGGGAGAGGCTATAACCATATCATTATGCTCGCAGTAGGAAACAAAAATATTTTTACCGAATTTATAGATAAAAGGGAATTGACGTTCTTTGTTATCATTGGAACTATCTATGATAAAACGGTCTCCCATAGTCACTTGATCGGTTCCTGCTTCAGACATAACAGGTTCTTTGTTTTGAGCATTGGCTTGTACGCAAAACAGGGTTAATATAAAAATTATCAGAAGAGGTTTTTTTTTCATTTTGTTCTGTATTTCGATGGCCTGTGAGTAAATTAAATAAATAAATTGATTTGATTGATATTAGTTGTTCTGTAAGTTTTAGAGAAAGCTAAACAATTTTTTTACTGGCGATTCCCTAAATTAATTCATTATGAATGCTATAAAATATATTTTAATATTTCATAGGAATATTCAGTTCTAAAACATAATTTAAAGGTTACTATTTACCAAAAACTTAAAAACATGAAAAAATTTAGTTTAACGCTCAGTTTATTCCTTGCAGGAATCATCGCTTTTTCACAGGATATAGAAAAGAATGGTACTATTTACATTAAGCATCCCTATATTGATGTTGCCAATAATGCAGTTAAAGCCTACCTGGCACAGGATGGAGATGCGGTTAAGGATATTTATGCAGACACTGCTAAATTCTGGATTTCAGGTATGGATAAACCAATAGGATTATCCGAAGCTATCAAAATGTTTAGTTCTGATTTTGATTATTATGATGATATTAAATGCACACCGGTAGGGTATCCCGATTATTTAAACTATTTAGATCATGATCAAAAATTTGTTCAGTCCTGGTGGACATGGAGTGGTAAATCAAAAAGTACAGGACATGTTCTGAAAATTGATTTAGTGCAATTCTATAAATTTAATAATGATGGAAAAATTGATTTTGAAGGTATTTATGGAGATTTTTCTAAAATGCACCAGGATTAAAAATAATTTAAGTCTATGGTTGTTCGTTATAATAACCATAGACTAAATTCAATTGACTGCTTACACTAACAAAAGTGTTATTGAGTGTTTTTGATATCAGGGAGTAGGGGCATCATCATCTTTTTCAGGATATTTTTTTATCCATTCCTGGTATTCTTCAGGAGTCATTTTGTTCATTTTATTCAGTAAGAAATCAGTGATGGCCCATATCTTATAATCGCTGTGTGTAGGTCCATACGCCGGCATGCCGGTCATCTTGATGCCATTTTTAATGATCCAGAATGCTTCATCTGTATCCGGCATGTCATCCGACTTATAAAACTTTGGAGGTTTAGGATAAAGTCCTTCAGCCAGTTCACCTGGGTCGATACCGGGACCTCCATGGCAACTCACACACATTTCGTTGTAATGCCCAAAACCTTCTGCCAGCATAGCCGTATCATTCATTGGGGGCACCTTTATGTTTTTCAGCCTTTTATTGATGGAATGGTGTTTGGTAGTTCTGATGATCCATTTGGTGAGTGCATTATGCGGGACCATCTGGCTTACGTTATAAGTGCCTGAATAAATGTAAACCGTAAAGGATGCAATGATGATCACCAAAGTAATAATGACAGTAAGGATTATTTTTTTCATGGCAGAAGATATATTTCACGAATATAAAACACTTTCCGTTTTCTGTTAGGGTTTCATCTGCTGCATCCTGTTAAACAGAAAAGATGAGAGTATGTCTACTAACCATTTAATAAACAGGAGAACAGGTTATTTCCTTTTATTTTATTCCCCCAAATGCCCCGAAACATAGGTTTTTATGAAGGATTTCAACGCTCCTAAAACCCACTTTTTTCATAAGGTCTAATTGGTAATTGATTGACCTTGGCGAATCTTCTTTGGCCACATAGTCCAATACTTTTGAACGATATTCTTTTCCTCCCAGGCCTTCCAGGTAATCGCCATATTTTTCCCAGGTATAATCATTCAACAATTCAGTGTCTTGTGTTATTAAATCCGAAATCATTAAACAACCACCGGGTTTAAGGATTTTGAATAATTTAGTAAAAGTGGTTTCCCAATCATGATCATCCCGTAAATGATGGAGTACTGCCCCTGCAAGGATGATGTCAAAATTATTTTCTTTTACTTCAACTTCTCTTATATCTCCCTGGATAATTTCTACGGGTCGATTGGTTTCCTGTGATACTCTTTCAAATGCTTTGTCCAGCATGGGTTTGCTTAAATCGACCAATGTACAGTTTAGGTTTTTGATTTTAGAAAGCATCGTTAATATGTAATTGCCGGCGCCACATCCAATGTCCAAAAGGTTTTCTGCACCGGGGACAATTCTTTTAGCGGCTTCGGTTATCAGTTCTAAAGAAATTTTGGCATCGATGGTTGAAAGTTGTCCTGTGTCTAAATTAGAAAAACGTTCAACATCATTATCAAATCGTTCTTTGATTTCTGATACGGTAGATTTATTCATTTGGTACTGTTTTATTGTTATTTTACCAGGCATAAAAAATATGCCGGTTATGAACAACAAAATTACTTGATCATTTTATTATTGTTCAGTTGTTTTCTTTTTAAAAGAAAATATTTGGATTGCCTTTTATTAAATCCATCATGAGTAATTGAAGGGGATGATTTTTTTTGTCTCTATGACATCTTCATTAAAATACTTTACTTACTTCTTTTTAAGATAAAAGGAAGAGCGGCAAAAGGGATTCGAACCCTCGGCCCTTAGCTTGGGAAGCTAATGCTCTACCAACTGAGCTACTGCCGCTTTTATTGTTTAAAATTAACTAAGAATTTTCATCTTCTCTTCACAAATTATTTATATCCTTCTTTTTTTATTATTGGTTTCTGGTTGACAGGCTTACCATGGTATCATATTATTAAGTAAATTCGGAACTCTTTACGAAAACAAGATATCAAAATGAAAAGAAAGATATTACCTCTTGCCTGTTTAATATTTCTTTCCTGCTTTTATTACACGGCTGAAGCTTATCTAAGGTTACCTGCCATTCTTTCGGATAATATGGTTATGCAGCAGCAGTCAAAAATTGATTTTCATGGGTGGGCAGACCCTGGACAGAAAATTAGTGTGATTGCAAGCTGGAATGGTGATACACTAAAAACAATTACTCAATCGGATGCTGCCTGGTCAATAGATATACAAACTCCTAAAGCAGGTGGTCCTTACCAAATTGTCGTGATAGGAGATAGCACCATCACGATCCATAATGTTCTGGTTGGTGAAGTGTGGTTATGTTCGGGCCAGTCCAATATGGAATTCAGCGCCGACTGGCATTATAATAATTACCAGGAAGAAATCAATAATGCTCAACATCCCGAAATCCGCTTTTTTCATATTCAGAAAATTACCGCCACTTATCCTCAACAGGAAGTAAATGGTAAATGGGAAGTCTGCACACCCGAAAGCATGCATACGTTTAGTGCTGCCGGTTATTTTTTTGGCAGGACACTTAATGAACACCTTCATTACCCGGTGGGTCTCATAGAATCCTGTTGGGGTGGTACTCCTGTAGAAACATGGACGCCAATTGATGTTTTTAATCGCAGTGAAAGCCTGGCGATTTCGGCAGCTAAGTTAACGCCTTCTTCATGGTGGCCGGTGAGGCCAGCCGTTGCTTTTAATGCGATGATTGCTCCTGTTACTAATTTTGCCATAGCAGGTGCTATCTGGTACCAGGGCGAATCAAACGTAAAAAATGCATCCACTTATGAAGGAACTTTTAGCTCGATGATACATTCCTGGAGGGAGCTTTGGCAAAAAGAATTTCCTTTTTATTTTGTGCAGATCGCTCCTTTTGCCTACGGCAATAATCATGGAGGTGCGCTGGTGAGAGAAGCGCAGTTTGAAACATATCGGCATGTGCCTAATACAGGAATGGTAGTAATAACAGATATTACCGGTGATACCAATAATATTCATCCCAAAGATAAACAGGATGTGGGCAAACGCTTAGCCAACTGGGCGCTGGCAAAAACCTATGGTAAAGAGGGTATTTCATATTCAGGGCCGCTATACCGGTCTATAGAAATTAAAGGCGATAAAGCCATTATTCATTTTGATTTTGCTGCGGATGGACTTATCAGGAAAGGCGATCAATTGACTGATTTTGTTATTGCGGGGGAGGATCATCATTTTGTGCCGGCCATGGCTAAAATACAGGGTAGCGATATTATCGTGTATAGCCCGCAGGTATCATACCCGGTAGCCGTTCGCATGGGCTTTACCAATACGGCTGTTCCCAATTTATTTAACAAAGCAGGTTTGCCGGCTTCACCTTTCAGGACAGATGACTGGGAGGAAAAATAAGATATACTTTTTAATAGGTATATATGAAAATGAATATAAAAAGGTTGGCAGGGCTAACCTGTTTTTGAAATACATTGCAATAAAATTCATTACATGAAAAAATTATCAATATTCATTTTACTTTTATTTTGTTTTATGAATCACATGCAGGCGCAACAAACCTTGCCATTATATGAAGGCAAGGTTCCCAATAGTCTTCCATATGCTACCAAAGAGGTTTGGCAGCCGCGGGAAAATGGAGATACCATTGTGCATTTTATTTCGGAGCCAACACTTTCTGTTTTCTTACCCGATCAGTCCAAAGCCAATGGCACTGCAGTAATCATTTGTCCGGGTGGGGGGTATTGGATTGCTTCAATTGTAAAAGAAGGTTTTGCTGTTGCAAGAAGGTTTAATGAAATGGGGGTTGCTGCTTTTGTTTTAAAGTATCGTATTCCCAATGATTCTGCAATGGTTGATAAAAAAATTGGACCATTACAGGATGCACAACGGGCTATTCAATTGGTGCGCATGAATGCAAAGAAATGGAATATTGATGTCAATAAAGTGGGCATTATGGGCTTCTCGGCAGGTGGCCATGTGGCATCTACAGCAGCAACTCATTTTAACCATAGCTATATCAGTAATTCCCAGAACATTAATCTGCGACCTGATTTTGCTCTTTTAATTTACCCGGTAATATCCTTTATAGATGCTATCGGGCATATCGGATCAAGAGATCAGCTCCTGGGAAAAAATCCATCCAAAGAATTAATTGATCTTTATTCTAATGAACTACAGGTGACTGCACAAACGCCACCCACTTTTCTTGTACAGGCTACTGATGATAATGCGGTACCTGTAATGAACAGTATTGTTTATTATGAGGCATTGCTGAAATATAAAATTCCGGCAGAAATGCATTTGTATAAAAGCGGTGGTCACGGGTTTGGTATGCACAATTCTACTACAAAAGAGGATTGGATGAAGAGTTGTAAAGGATGGTTACAAAGCATGGACTTGCTGGGAAAGTAAATACCTGATTAAACCGGGAGGCTTGTTTATTTTCGATTAGTCATGAATGTTAATATCATTTTTATAGAATAAAAGAATTGTTTTATTAAAGATTCTTTCAAAATACAGGCTAAAATGAATAGTCGTAATCTCAGTTTTCTCTTTTTCCTTCTTGTTCTCAATTTTCAATCTCTCTATGCTCAGAATAATGCAATCAATGTTTTACATTACCGCTTTGCTATTTCTCTTAACGACAGTAATAATATAATCCACGGAAATGCGGAGATCAGTTTTCTTGTAAAGCAAGCAGCCACTATGGTTTATTTTGATCTGACAGAATTTGATAATGCTACCGGGAAAGGAATGAAAGTATTGAATGTGTCATCAGGTAATAAAGTATTGAAATTTGCCCAGGTCGATGATCATGTAATTATTTATTTCAATGATCCACTGAATTTAAATGAAAAAAAAGAAATCCGGATCAACTATGAAGGAGTGCCTGCTGACGGGTTAATCATTAGTACCAGTAAATTTAACCGGCGTACTTTCTTTGCAGATAACTGGCCCAACAGGGCCCATGACTGGATACCCTGTAACGATCATCCTATAGATAAGGCAACTGTCGATTTCATTGTTACTGCGCCAGATCATTACCAGGTAATCGCTAATGGAATTCTTGTTGAAGAATCGAATCTTCCGGATCATCTGAAGCTTACCCATTGGAAAGAAGACCTTGTGTTGCCGACAAAAGTAATGGTGATAGGCGTAGCTGATTTTGCCGTGCAGCTTGCATCAGATATTAATTGTATTCCCATTACCAGTTGGGTATTCCCGGAGAACAGGGATAGTGGTTTTGCTCAATATGCTGTCGCAAAAAAGATTCTTCCTTTTTATATTAATTATATCGGACCTTATCCTTTTCATAAGTTGGCCAACGTACAATCCAAAACCATATATGGGGGAATGGAAAATGCGGGTAATATTTTTTATTATGAAAATTCTGTAAAAACGGGTTTGCCGTTACCTACTGATGCTATTGCCAGGGAAACATTGTTTGCCCATGAAATAGCCCATCAATGGTTTGGAGATGAGGCTTCAGAAACAGATTGGCAACATCTATGGCTAAGCGAAGGATTTGCAACTTACATGACGCATTTATATATGGAATATCGCTATGGAGCCGACAGCCTCAAAACAGGAATGCAAATGGATCGTGATAAAGTAATTGCTTTTTATAAAAAAAGAAAAACACCAGTAGTAGATACTTCTGTCCACGGAAATTGGATGGAATTATTAAATGCCAATTCCTATCAAAAAGGTAGTTGGGTATTGCATATGTTGCGTTGGAAACTGGGAGATTCCGTTTTTCAAAAAGGCATTCAAACTTATTATGCTAATTATAAAGGTAAAAATGCGTCTACAGTTGATTTCATGAAGGTAATGGAAAAAGTAAGTAAACAAGATCTACAGATATTTTTTAAACAATGGCTTTATACAGCCGGACAGCCTGTGTTGCAGGGAAAATGGAAATACAAATTAAATAAAAAATTGATTACCCTGTCCATTCAACAAATGCAGAATTACCTCTTTCAGTTTCCATTACAAATAGCAATACGGGGCAGCCAACAAACTATTTTTAAAACGATTGACTTTGATACTAGAAATATCAATATGGCCATCCCATTAAATTTTAAACCCGAATCTGTTTTATTGGATCCTGAAGTGAATTTATTATTTGAAGGGAAAATGGAAGAGGAGAAATAATGGCATTGAGTTAATAATTCATGCGGTATTTTCATGTAGAGAAAGCCGGAATGACAACAACAATTATCAAAATAATTCAAAGAGATGAGTTTTAAAATTATCAATCAGGGAAAAATATCTTTTTTACTATTTTTTACTTTTATGTCTTTTTATGGTTTTGGCCAGGTTAAAAACAGTTCCTTATCCAATCATCCTCATCAATCAGACAATTTTAAAAAGCCCAATATTATTTTTATTCTAACAGATGATCTGGGTTATGGCGATTTAGGTGTTTTCTTTCAGAACCAAAGGAGAAAGACAAACAAACGAAATGAGCCCTGGACCATGACACCTTATCTTGATAAGATGGCTAAAGAAGGAGCTACCCTTGAGCAATATTGTGCGGCGCCGGTTTGTGCGCCATCAAGAGCTTCTTTAATGCTGGGCCAAAGCCAGGGGCATGCGAATGTAAAAGACAACCAGTTTGATAAGGCTTTGGAAGATAATTACACTCTAGGAAATGTGATGCAGGAAGCAGGATATGTAACGGATGCCATTGGGAAGTGGGGTTTGCAAGGCGCTAAGGAATGGTCAAAAGATGGGGATACCTGGCCTGCCCAACCATTGAACAGGGGGTTTGATGATTTTTATGGGTATATGCGCCACAAAGACGGACATGAGCATTATCCTAAAGAAGGACTTTATGATGGCCATAAAGAAGTTTGGGATAATCATGAAAATGTAAGTGACAAGCTTGATAAATGTTATACCGGTGATTTATGGACTGCCGCTGCAAAAAAATATATTATTAAGCATGCAAATGGTGTGAATAAGGATAAGCCATTCTTTATGTATCTCGCTTATGATCTGCCTCATGCTGTTTTGGAATTGCCGACACAGGCTTATCCAAAAGGGGTTGGCCTTAAGGGAGGTATTCAATGGGATGGAACCGCCGGCCACATGATCAATACCGCTTCCGGTGTGCCAGATTCCTGGAGATATCCTGTTTATAAAAATGCCACTTATGACGATGATAACAATCCTGCGACACCAGAAGTCCCATGGCCGGATACTTATGTGAGGTATGCTACTGTTGTAAAACGGATTGATAATATGGTGCATGATATTCTTGCGTTGTTGAAAGACCTGCATATTGATGATAATACTTTGGTGATTTTCACTTCAGATAACGGCCCGTCAGATGAATCCTATCTTCCTAATAATTATGTGAAAAATAATCCTGATTTTTTTAGCAGCTTCGGACCTTTTGATGGTATAAAAAGAGATGTATGGGAAGGTGGTGTCAGAATGCCAACAATAGCCTGGTGGCCAGGGCATATTCGGCCCGGGACCAATATCGAAAGGCCCAGCATTTCTTATGACTGGATGCCTACAATTACAGCGGCTGCAGGTTTGCCGGGGCCAGTGCGCTCAGACGGGGTTTCCTTATTGCCAGAATTAACAGGCAAGGGCACACAACAAAAAAGTTTGATTTATGTAGAATATTTTCAAAATGGCCATACACCAGGATATAAAGTATTTGCTCCCTCACATCGGAATCGTAAAAGAGGTCAGATGCAAATGCTTCGGTTGGGTGACACCGTTTCTATAAGATATAATATTCAATCCCCGGATGATGATTTTGAGGTTTATAATATTATCAAAGATCCCCAACAGGTAAATGACCTTGCTAAAACCGCTAAGCTGTCAGGGTTTGAACGGTATTTAAAAGGAAGGGTTTTACAAATGCGTATGCCAGAAAGTTCGGCTCCGCGACCTTATGATTCCCTTTTAATTCCAAATGATAAAGTTCATAATCTAAAGCATGGCTGGAAAGCAATTTCATATCAGTCAGCCACACCGTGGATATCAGCTCCTGGTAATGCCAATAAAGAAAATAAATTTTTACTAAGTGATTTGCATTTGGAAAATAATAACCATAATTCCTGTGTTTTTGAGGGCTATGTATTGGTTCCTGAAAATGGTAAATATACATTTCGTCTGCAGGCAAATGGCAAAGCTTTTTTACGAATGCATGATATTGCATTGATTGATGAAGATTACGGGTACCATCCTGGCGAAGAAAGATCGGCTACTTTAAACCTGCAAAAAGGATATCATTTTATGAGGCTTTATTTCATGAAAGAAACCGGCAAAGAAAATTCATCAATAAAGTTACAATGGAGTAAAGACAATAATGCATTTGAGGAAATCTCGAAGAGTGTATATTCATTGAAATGAAAAACAAATTTACGTTGCAATTAAAGCTTGTTGTGTAAGATATTTCCCCCGATAATTGAGGTTTGAATATTAATATTTTCATCGAAAATAAGGATGTCAGCATCTTTCCCTAAAGCTATAGATCCTTTATGCTTATCAATTTTCATTATCCGTGCCGGTGTTAACGTCATCATTCTAATCGCCTCGGTCAACGGAATTTCAGCCATTTTTATCATGGTTCTTACCAGCCTGTCAGTTGTGGCAACACTTCCTGCAAATGAACTGCGGTCGGGCAACTTGGCTACTCCGTCTTCAATAATTACTTTCAATCCATCCTTTTTGGATCCCAGTATACTTTCCCTGGTTTCTATTCCCGCAGCCCGCATGGCATCTGTTATTAATGCAATCCGGTCAACTCCTTTTATTTTATAAATTAGTTTTAATAAGGGAGCAGGCAAATGAACTCCGTCCGCAATAATTTCAACATCTATTTCATCCATTAAATAAACACTTTCTACCACTCCGGCATACCTGTATGCATTGCGCCGGGTAACGCCCGACATGGCAGAATAGAAATGAGTAGCCAGCGTGTATCCATTTTCAAAAGCGTTTACAACATCATCATAAATCGCATCCGTATGCGCTATTGCCGGTAAAATATCATGGGCTTGTAAATAGCGGCCAAATTCCATTGCCCCCTCAAGTTCGGGAGCGGCACTCCACCTAACAATAATATCACCCGCCTTTTTAATAATATCACTATATTCTTCTTTGTCGGGCTTACGAATATATCGGGCATCCTGTGCTCCTTTTTGGCTCAAGGCAAAATAGGGTCCTTCTATATGCATTCCCAAAAACCGGGCACCGGATTTATTTTTGCTGTGGGCTTTCTTATAAATATCTAATGTATGTAACAGGTCTTCTTTCCTGGCCGTAAGGGAGGTAGGTACCATAGAAGTAGTCCCATGCCTGAGATGTGTTTCTGCTATGGTAATAAAGTCTTTGACCGTGCCATCCATAAAATCGCTTCCACCACCACCATGAATATGAATATCAATAAATCCCGGCGAAATATAATTACCCCTTGCATCTAAAATAATATCAGCCTTTGAATGTATCTTTTTTTCACTAACCCCGGTAATGATACCATCAGAAATCAACAGGCTTGCATTATCAATGATCCTGTGGGAGGTAATTATCCTGCCGTTTATTATTTTTAGCGTTTTACCCATAGTCTTATTTTTAAGGCATACGATTTTATATTATAAAGCTAATTACTTCTTGTTCCACTATTATCCATTTCATGGATCGGTAACTATATATTTAGCTGCCCCTGTTTGATAATAATGATGCGGACGATTTTTCCAGGAATAAATAACAATCCGGATGATTCTGTAATATGCTTGCAGGGTATAGATTACTGACCTTCTGTTCCAGTGTATCTTTTACGGCTTTAGCTTTCCTGATATCAGGAACTGAGCAGATTATTTGTTTTGCTGACATGATTTGTTTAACCGACATACTTATTGCCTGTTTTGGAACATCCCGGATCAATTGAAACCAGCCTTCATTCACCTGTTGCTGCCTGCATTCCTCATCTAAATTGACAATAATATAAGGCTCTTCTGTATCAAAATCTGCGGGAGGATCATTAAAGGCGAGGTGGCCGTTTTCTCCAATGCCTACCAAAGCAACATCTATAGGATTCTTTCTGATCAGTTCACTTAAACAGGTACATTCTTCTTCAGGATCACATTCTCCATTAATTAAATTTACTGACTTTAAATTTGGAACCTTATCTAAGAATCTTTCTTTTAAATATTTTCTAAAACTCGCTTTATGAGTTACAGGTAAGCCGATATACTCATCCAAATGAAACATGGTTACCTTATTCCATTCTATATTTTTTTCAATAACCAACTGGCTTAATGTTTCAAACTGACTTGATCCTGTGGCCAAAATGATATTAGCGCTTCCATTTGTTTTTATTGCTTCTTTAATTAATAAAGCAGCTTTTTTGCCTGCTTCAATACCCGATTCTTTTGAATCCTGCTGAATGTCAACAATCATTTTATTTCTATTTTTTTGGTTAAATTTATGCGATAAACTTTACAAGATTAATAATTCCTTTTCGTTTATTTCATCTCCGATAATATTCTTATATTACATCGTAATATTTTAGTAGGGTTGCTGTGATATTGAGACTGTTATTTTAGTAATGCGAATTACCTGAATAAGTGCTTTATATTTATACCATTAAAAAATTACTAACGATTGCTGTATAGTATTTCAAACTATAATTTTACTAAAGATGTCTCTTGCAAAATCAGGGCCTTTTGAAGAAATTCAGGATGTGACTACCTCTTCAATGACTTCCGGAAAACAAGGGAGACTTCTATCGCTTGATTGTCTGCGGGGCTTTGATATGCTGATGATTTCGGGTGCAGGAGGTTTTTTAGGGTCATTGGAAAATAAAACCGGGTTGTCATGGATAGATGAGATAAGTAAACAAATGGAACATACTGCATGGAACGGTTTTACTTTTGAAGATTTTATTTTTCCTCTTTTTCTTTTTATCGCCGGAGTGTCGCTTTCTTTATCCCTGAATAAAGGGTTGAAGTCAGGAAGCGGCAAAAGAAGTTTATATCGTAAAGCTTTTTTACGAATGGTAATTTTAATTGGGTTAGGCATTTTATACAAAAATTCACCAGTTCCATTTTTTGAACCTTCACATATCAGGATAGTAAGTGTATTAGGCAGGATTGGCTTTGCCTGTTTCATTACTACTATCCTTTACCTGAACTTTTCGTGGCGTCAACGTATAGTATGGGTTGCTGGCATTTTGCTTTTGTATTATGCAGCTCTTTTTCTTATCCCGGTTCCAGGGTACGGAGCAGGTAACCTTTCTCTTGAGGGAAACCTGGTTGGTTGGTTCGATCGTACTTTTCTTCCCGGCCGTCTCATTCAGAAAATTTATGATGAAAATGGGTTACTGACTCAATTTCCTGCTCTTTGTCTCACCATCCTGGGGACTATGGCTGGTGATATTCTCAGGACATCCTGGAACGATAGCCGGAAATTATTATTTCTCTTCCTTGCAGGCATGGCAAGTATAAGCTTAGGACTTTTATGGGGGCTTTATTTTCCTGTGAATAAACATCTTTGGTCCAGTTCTTTTATTTTACTTACAGGAGGAATTGCCTTTCTTTCCCTGGCATTTTTTTATTGGATAATCGACGTGATGAAATACCAAAAATGGACATTCTTCTTTAGAGTAATTGGTTTAAATTCTATTACGGTTTACCTGGCCTACCACTTTATTGATTTCAACTATACTTCAAGGATGCTATTTTCTGGTATTTATGCCCCTGCGCCTGAATCCTGGTATACTATATATGAGAGCCTTGGAGCTTTGGTACTGGTATGGCTGTTCCTGTATTTTCTATATCGCAAAAAAATATTTCTTAAAATATAGAAGTTTACAGATATGTTGGTATCTTGATTTATAATTAAATAGTTCAAAAATGAATGTTCAAATAAAATAAAATTTATTACTAATCTTAAAACAATTAATTAAAAATGGAAAAAAGAAGAGATTTTATTAAGAAAAGTTTATTAGGAACCGCGGGCCTGGCAATTGGAGGTATGGGCTTTAGCGCTAAGTCTTATGCCTCAATTCTTGGAGCTAATGATCGCATTAATATTGCAGTCATTGGCATTCATAGTAGGGGCCAGTCTCATATTGATGCCTGGTGCGCATTGAAAGATAGTCATAATGTAAGATTGACAACCCTTTGTGATGTTCATGAAAGTTTTTTTCCTTCCCGATCTAAAATTGTGCAAGATAAAATTGGTATCAAACCTAAGACGGAGTATGATATGCGTAAAGTATTTGATGACAAGGATATTCATGCAGTATCGATCGCTATGCCAAACTTTTGGCATGCATTGGGAACTATCTGGGCTTGCCAGGCGGGTAAACATGTTTACTCCGAGAAACCTGCCATGCATGATGTTTGGGAAGGCCGGAAAATGATTGAGGCAGCCCGAAAGTATAACCGGGTTGTTCAGGTTGGATTTCAGAATCGTTCGATTCCTAATGTGATGGAGGCAATGAAATTCCTTCATGATGGTGGCATTGGTAAAGTATATATGGCTCGCGGCCTTTGCATTAAACCCCGTGACTCCTTTGGTATTGCTAAAGATAGTACACCTCCAGCTGATCTTCATTATGATCTTTGGTTAGGTCCTGTTACATGGCGTCCATACAATGAAAAACGGGATATCTACAATTGGCATTGGTTCTGGGATACCGGAAATGGAGATACTGGTAACCAGGGGCCTCATCAGTTTGATATTGCGCGTTGGGGACTTAATAAAAACGAACATCCCATCTCTGTTCATTCTACAGGGGGTATCTATGGATGGTCCCCGGATCAGTGTGCGCAAGAAACTCCTGATACGCAGAATTCAGTATTTAAATATAAGGATGGATCAATACTTGAGTTTGCGACCCGTGGACGGGAGTCTAATGGAGAAGGGAAACTCGGGATAAAGATCGGGAATATATTTTATGGTACTGAAGGATATCTTGAAATTGATGGCTCTACATGGAAAGCCTATCATAATCGGGAGGATAAGCCTTTTACCGGCTCAAAGAATTCAGGGACAAGTAATGAAGATATATCTCTTTCAGGTCCCAGCGGTACAGAGCATTTTGCTAATTTTCTTAATGCGGTTCATTCAGGCAATTACCAGGATCTACATTGTGATATCAATGAAGGTTTTTTCTCAACGGTACTTCCCTTAACCGCTAATATTTCTTATCGTCTTAAGCGTGAACTGGGTTTTATGGGAGCGGATATGGATAGAGAAAAATTCATTAATGATCCGGAAGCAGATGCTTTGCTCACAAGGGTATATCGTCCACCCTATGTTGTTCCTAATGAAGTTTAAGGTAAATTATTTGATTTCAAATTTTAAAGAGTGTAGCTGGTTTTGCTATCATTTATAAAATAATACCCCGGTTGGTTAGGTCTCTATCCAACCGGGGTAAATTTGAAATACTCCGGATGAATGGGTTTCCGGTTAGTTTATTATTTTTTTAATCCCAATAACATTTATTCTATAAATTATGAAGTTAAAATCATTAAATATTATTTTATTACCAGTTATATTTTGCATCTCCTGTAACTCTGTATCCCAGGAAAAAAATAAAGATAAAATGAAGGATGACCAGAAAGTAGAATTGATTAACCACGAGGCTGAGCAGAAAGTTGATGTTATGATAGGAGGGAAGTTATTTACTTCTTATTGCTATTCAGACAGCTTGATGAAGCAAATACTTTATCCTATACTTACTTCATCGGGAACTCCTGTAACACGCGGTTGGCCAATAGTAGCAAGACCGGGTGAACGAACTGACCATCCTCATCATCGTGGTTTGTGGCTTAATTACGGAAACGTTAATGGATATGATTTCTGGGGTAATTCCTATGAAATCTCTCAGGAAGTAAGAAAAAATCATGATGGAGAAATCAAACATATCAAAATTGAAAAATTATCTCCAGGGACAGGTGAAGGGACCCTGGTAACAGATGAGGGTTGGATTACTCCCTTGGGGAATAAAATTATTGATGAAAAAACAGAATACCATTTCATTGCTGATGGATCAACACGTATTATAGACAGGATTACAAGTTTAACTGCTGACAGTGCTATTTTGTTTAAAGATACCAAAGAAGGGATGTTTGGGATTCGTGTAGCCAGGGAGCTTGAATTACCTGCTAAAGAATCAATTACTTTAACGGATGCCCAGGGCAATGCTACTACTGTAAAAGCTTTGCCAAATGAGGGAGTAACAGGAAATTACAGGAGTAGTGAAGGCATAACCGGAGATTCTGTCTGGAGTACACGGGCAAAATGGATGGATTTATATGGAAATGCAGGTAATGAGAAAATTTCCCTGGTTATTTGTGATCATCCCAAAAATATCAGTTACCCTACTTATTGGCATGCGCGCGGGTATGGTTTATTTGCCGCTAATCCTTTTGGGGCAAAAGATTTCACAAGAGGAAAAGATTCCTTGAATTATAGCATGGCTGCCGGACAAAATATAACTTTCAGATACAGGGTAATTATCAGTTCAGGAGCGCATTTAACTAATGATGAAATTAATGCGTATGCAGATGATTTTGCTAAAAAGTATTAACTGTGTTTTTTATGCCAGGAACTGTGGCAATCTGATATTTTAAAATTTCATCAGAAACCGGGTGTTGTTTTTTAGCTTACCCCTGCATTGATAGAAATAGGCGCATTGTACTTTTGTAAAGTAAAATCATTAAAATAAACACATGAAAGAAAATTTATCACGACGTCTTTTTATTCAAAAAAGCATGGCTGCGGGTATCAGTTTTGCTGCATTTAGCAATTTGTCAGCTTTTTCAATTCCTCCCTATCCGGAAATGAAACTAGGATTGGTAACTTACCAATGGGGAAAGGATTGGGATTTACCCACACTGATTGCCAATTGTGAGAAAGCGGGTCTTCTTGGTGTAGAACTAAGGACACAACATGCGCATGGAGTTGAGATCAATCTCAGCGCTTTGCAACGTACTGAGGTTAGAAAACGATTTGCTGATAGTCCCGTTACATGTGTTGGATATGGGTCTAATTTTGAATATCATAATCCTGACCCAAAAATACTTCGTTATAATATTGAGCAGACAAAAGAATACATTAAACTGTGCAAAGATATCGGTGCAACAGGCATAAAAGTGAAACCCAATAACCTGCCTGCTGAGGTACCCAAGGAAAAAACCATAGCTCAGATTGCCGCATCACTTAATGAGATCGGGAGATTTGCACAGGATTATGGCCAGTTGATAAGGGTGGAAGTGCACGGTGCCATTACTCAGAAACTCCCCAATATGAAAGCTATATTCGACCAGGTAACTGAACTAAATGTAAAAATTTGTTGGAATAGCAATGATACGGATTTGTTGCCACCAGGGCTTGAAGGAAACTTCAATATGGTTAAGAAGTGGATTGGGGATACAGCACATGTGAGGGGATTCAGTATAAGTAATTATCCATACCAGCAACTTTTTAACCTAATGGCAGGCGTTCATTTCAAAGGTTGGGTCTTTATCGAAGCCACTACCAAACCAGTTGATAAAATAGCTGCTATGAAAGAACAACTTGTATTATTTAATAAGATAAAAGCAAATATTTAAACAACCAGTTGATTGTTGTCTTCAAGACTATCTCCCCAAATATCCCAAATGTAATTGCTTTTCATAATGATAGTTTAATAGCCTGATTCATATATTATCTTTCAATGGGAATCTTGTTCCCCCATTTATCACGTAAAAAAGTCCCGGTTGTAAAATAATTTTTAGGGAAAAGCTGCTATTATTTTCGAGTATACACAATAAAATTATCCTATATATAGTTAAGGTAATATGGATATTACCAGCACCCAGGTTGAAATAATACAACTGGATAATTTATCAAGACCACAATTTCTCGCTTTGGCCATAGAAACTTCGAAGCGAATGGGATGGGTTTTTAGAAATATAAACCAAACGGGGTTTATAGCGTATACCTGCAATGGCCTGTTTGCATGGAACGCAGAAATAATCTTAAAGGTTATTGAAAAATCGGCAAGCATACAGAGTAAGTCAATTAGTGACGGTCTCATAGATGTGAGAGAAAACAGGAAGAATATCAAGAAATTTATTGCTATATTTAAAGAGTTGAAAAATTCCTGGGCTGCTGAAGAATTAGTACCTGTCTATGAAAGAATAAAAATGAACTTTTCCTGAATGAGGTAAGTACTTATATCGTAAACTAAAACACATCTGTGCCGTTGCTACTAACTGAGATTTAAATATAGTTTATAGAATAAAAATACCTCTTTAGGAGGAAAACACTTGATAGTCATACTATTTTACGATTCATTGGTTTCTATTCTTTTAAGTGAAAAAATTACATTGTTGAAGGAAAGTAATTGGTTTAATACTTAGTTAAAGTAAAATAATTCTGACATTTTATTTAACTGGCAGACTTTATGCGAGTCTAAAAAGTATAAAATCGTTCAAAATGAAAAATATATACAACTTTCTCTCAATTCTATTCATTGTGCTTTTTGCATCCTGTGGCAGCACCAGGGATTATACTCAAAATTATTCCGCCGGATATTCAGATATATCTTACCAGCAATTTTATGATGACCTAAGCCCTTACGGAGAATGGATAAATTATCAAAATTATGGTTATGTTTGGTTGCCTGGTGTTTCGGGATTCAGGCCTTATTATAATAATGGTCAATGGGTTTATACAGATTATGGATGGACGTGGGTTTCAAATTATAATTGGGGATGGGCGCCTTTTCATTATGGGCGTTGGTTGTATGATCCTGCTTTTGGTTGGATGTGGATTCCTGGAAATGAATGGGCCCCTGCATGGGTGGTTTGGCGTAGCGGAGGCGATTATTATGGCTGGGCACCCCTAGGACCTGGCATGAATATAAATTCTAATGTGGGAACACGCATTCCTTATAATTATTGGACATTTGTTCCTCAGCGTTATATTAACAGTCCCCGCATTAATAGTTATTATGAAAACAACAGCAGAAACGTTACCATCATCAACAATACCACTATTATCAATAATACCCGTGTGTATAATAACAGGAATGTATATACGGGGCCATCGGCAAATGATGTGGAAAGAATGACACAGAGGAAGATACAACCTGTAAAAATTATACAAAGAAATACCCCGGGAAATACTACCATTAAGAGGAATAATATATCTATTTTCAGGCCGTTCGTTAAAGAAACGCCAGGGGTCGGAGAACAATTGAAACCAAGGAAAGTTGGAAACTTAAATGATATAAAGGAACGTAATTCAGGGAAGGCTGTAGATAACAACCGTAACACTAATGTAGCTCCACAAAATAAATTTGATCTTCCAACCAGGGTTCAGCCTGTTCCTGAAAGTCATCCAAACAATACCCAACCTACGAGATCCGATAATCAACATCAGCCTCAAATTAATAATATTCAAAAGCCTGCCGATAGCAATGAAAAAACGATCTACGATAATAATATTCAGCCGACAAATAGGCAATTCGATCAGTTCAGGAAAATTCAGCCTCCGGCAGGCACTCCTCAAAGAGAGATTCGTGTAGACCGACCTGTTAAGAGTGAAGAAATTCCAGGTGAGAAAATTGTTCCCTTGAACAGCCGGAGTTTTTCAAATCAAAAGCCCCCAATAAAAAATATTGGTAATGAAACGCAGAAAAACAGGAATATTGTCCCAAAGAATACTGAAAATAAAACGAAACCACAACAAAAAGTTTATATAAGACAGCCTGCCAAGCTTCAGCCTAAACCTCCTGTGATTATCAGGAATCAGGGCTCTGAGAAGCTAAAACAAGTGAGGTCTGATGTCCATGACCAAAAAAATGAGTAAATCCTACTTTAATGCCCTATGTACCGGATTTTTTGTAAAAAAAAACTGTCCGTTTTGGATATAATACACGGGAGTTTTTGTTAAATTTTGCAATCCTGCACAATTATTTTTTATAAAAGGGGTTATTATATTGTTCGTTCTTGTGAAATAATTTTCTTTGACCATCCAATTTATTCCAATGACACCAGTTATAATAACTTTTATTCTTTTTGTAGCTACTTTACTTTTTTGGTATTCTGTTAATTTTATGAGCCAAACCTGTAAAAAGAAAAGAGAAGAACTTTTTCGGGAGTTAAGCAGGGAAGGGTCGGCTAATAATCTTATATTTTGCAGCCAGGAGGTTCTTCAGGATAAAGTAATTGGCATTGATGGTATACACCGGAAAATTATGATTCTTGAAAAGACTAAGAATGAATATGATTGCTCTATTATTTCTCTGGATGAAGTGCAAAACTGTGAGCTGATAGCCAACCCGGGTTCTTTAAATGACCATAATCTTGAAAGATTTGAGAAAGCAAGAGCACTTGATGCCATTGGACTCCAATTTCAATTCAATAACCAGGCACAGCCTGCTTCCATTATATTTTATGATGGCTTGATTAATTCCAAAAGAGAGCTGGCCTTGCTGAAAGCAAAAGCAGAATATTGGTGTGTAATGCTTTCTAAAATGCTGAACGGGCAGGTAGGTGCACGGGCATAAAGTTGTCCATTTTCTATAATTTTTTTATCGGGGTAACATATCCGAATCCTTCTACCTATTATTCCTCATGAAACGGCTATGGGTAATTTGATGGTATATATTGAACTGATGCAAGCACTCGGGGCTAAGGCTGATTCATCTGCAGAGTGCCAATCTCCATTTATCCGCTTATCAATATATATTTTAGCTCTATTAGTTGATTAAGAATTGAAAAGACGTTAACTTGTCGCGTATAAACGATAGCTTGTATGAATAATAATAAACTGCTTCTCTGGTCGGTAGTCGCCGCCCTGGCCGGATTTATTTTTGGGTTTGATACCGTAGTGATTTCTGGTGCCAACCTTCCTATTAAAGAACTCTGGCATACAACTCCGCTGTTTCATGGTTTCTTCATTATGTCAATGGCATTGTGGGGGACCGTTATTGGAGCCATGTTTGGTGGAGCTCCCACAGAAAAATACGGGAGAAAAAAAATATTGCTTTGGGTTGGCATTTTTTTTAGCGTTTCTGCAATTGGCTCGGCTATAGCATCCGGCCCTTATATTTTTTCCTTCTTTCGTTTTATTGGCGGGCTTGGCATTGGTATATCTTCTGTTGCAGCGCCTACTTATATTTCAGAAATATCTACTGCTAAAACAAGAGGTCGTTTGGTAGGGCTATATCAATTTAATATTGTGTTTGGGATACTGATCGCATTTTTTTCAAATTATCTTTTAAAAGGTTTTGATGGTGCCAATGACTGGAGATGGATGCTTGGTGTAATGGCCATTCCTGCACTGGTTTACACGATCATGGTATTCTCAGTTCCGGAGAGTCCACGCTGGCTCATTTCGGTTAAAAATGATTTGCCAAAAGCTAAGTCAATTCTTAAACTAATAGGCGTGGAAGATGTGGATGAAGAAATGAATAATATCATTACTGCAAATAATACGATTAAAGCCGGTGACGTTAAGCAAAAATTTTTCAGTAAAAAATATAAAGCGGTTTTATGGCTAGCATTTTTTGTGGCGTTCTTTAACCAATGGTCGGGCATCAACTTTATACTATATTATGCGCCTGAAATATTGCAAAGTGCCGGGCTTGCCGCAAAAGATTCTTTATTCAATTCGGTAGCCATTGGTGCTACTAATTTATTGTTCACTTTTGTGGGCCTGTATTTAATTGATCGCATCGGAAGAAAACAATTACTTCTCATTGGTTCAATCGGGTATATTATAAGTCTTACAATAGTAGCATGGTGTTTTAGAACGCATGCCGATCCGGTATTCTTACTTTGCTCTTTGCTTTTTTTTATTGCATCACATTCCATTGGGCAGGGTGCCGTTATCTGGGTTTTTATTTCCGAAATATTTCCCAATAATATTCGTGGCCTGGGACAATCGTTTGGCGCCAGTGTACACTGGATATTTGCGGCTTTCATTACATTAATTACTCCTGTTTTTTTAGACAAAGATGATGGCATATTCTGTGATAACCCATGGCCCATATTTGCCTTCTTTGCTTTTATGATGGTGTTGCAATTAATATGGGTGCTTACAAAAGTTCCTGAAACAAGAGGCGTATCATTGGAAGAACTTGAAAAGAAACTGATACATGAATGAGAAAATTTTGAATATTCGAAACTGCCTTTTTGAATTGAACGATACCGAAATAAGGCCTTATAATTGTGATTGATATCCGATCATACGTCTGAAAAGATCTTATTTTCTTTTCTCTAATTCCAGTTCGTAAGTGCTATCTTATTTGGTTGGGTTTTTAAATTCTTTACTTCTGTACTTGCAAAGGCAAGGTTTATTGTAATGGAGTATCCATCATATCTATAGTATTTTTTGAGAAAAAGACATCCCGGTAAAAGTTTAGCAAGGATTTTGCATGATAAAGGCGATAATTCTCATTTAGAGAAATCTGTAAATTAAAATAGATCCCTATGAAAAAAACTATTGTGTCCCTTGTTGCCATTTTATTATGTGCTGTTGCATCTGCTCAGTTAAAAACAACTGTCAAGTGCCCTGATTTTGATATTGACATTTTGGATGGCATAGTAAATGGTTCGATATTACCTACTTCCACCGTTGGCCAGATCAAACTTAATTTACCCTGCTTTGCCGGTTTTGAAGAGGAAGGCACTTCTGCTCCGTGTGGCGGTGGTGTGTTTTATAAAGACAAAGATGTATATTTCTATACCACCCACCATTATATAGAAATAGGCCCTGCTTTTAAAGGAAAGCTTAGCATTCCCCTAATGGGAGCACCTCGCAATGGAATATTTAAATGGTTGGGAGCGCCTATAATAAAAGAGGCAGACTGGGAGGCCTTTAGAACGGCTTATGGAATATTAATTCTTTATTATAATAAAGCTTCTAAGGTAAGTAAAATACAGTTCAGTACTGAGTCTGCGGAAACCATTCATTTATGTGAATGATATTATTTTTTCAGGAATATTTCCGATCTAAAAAAGGTTCATTCAGGTTATCTGATTTGTTGAGAACTGTTGTTGCCATCATAATTTATTTTAAAATACGTGTAATGATATTCCGATTATATTTGTTTATAAAATAACTTTTTGCATTGATTAAAAATATATTCCTCTCGATCTGTATAACAATTGCCTTGATAATTGGTTTTACTGTTCAGGCTAGATGTGACTCTCGGTTTAATTCTTTTATTAATCTTATGCGGATGCCGGGAGGTTATAAAGCTTTGCTCAATAACAAAAATGTTTATTGGTCTGGAAAATCACTGGTTACTAACATTCAGGTAGAGACGATAACGGATACAAGTAAGTTGGATTCTATAGAATTAAAAAAAGAGATTGTTTCTGAATTAGCGCACGGAACAATAGGCCGGATTTACAATGCAACGTATAAATCTATTATATCGAGAATAAAACCGGATGGGTATTTTCCCGAATCGCTTACAGGAGCATATCCGGGAGAATTTCCGAGAACCATTGGAGGACTGGTTTCTTTATTTTTAGAAACTCACGATTATGCCCATGCACAATCGACTCTTTCATTTGTATTGGAAACAATGAAAAGAAATAATTTATCAAAAGTTCCTCATGTGATAGGCCCTTATAAAAAATTACCAAACGGGAAATTTGAGCAAGGATTAGATATTACAGACCAGGTAGATGGGCGGGCTTTTTTTGTTATGGCTTATGCACGTTTTTGCCTTGCAACAAGACAAAATAAATTTGAGAATACTTATTACGGGATGATGAAAAAAGAAATGCATAGTTTTTTGGAGCAACCTTATTTTTATTTTTCAAAGGGGTATGAATCTAAAGGAATTGACAAAGTTCCATATGTGTTTCATCCTGAGCGTTCGGTGTGGTCAACAACAGGTCTTAAAATTGTTTTCAACAGTGCTTTAGAACACAGTCGTGAAGGTCGTTATTGGTCTGTATTCGACATCATGACACAAAGTGTGGTGGGCGCAGCAGGAGAAGCGATGATGAAATTAGCCAATGAAAGAGGGGATAAAGAATTTTATAATTTTTTATCCGAAAGAATAGGTCTTCTGAAAGTAGGTATTGACCGTAACATGACAAGAATAGTTGATGGGAAAAAAGTGTACCTTGAGATGCGGTTGCCAAATGGAGATTTTGGAAAAGAATTTACTGGTATGGGATGGTTATGTTATGCTCCGGTTGCTGCTCAATGGGAAGCTCTTGATAAGCAAGTTCTGAGAAATACTATTGACTTACTGAAACAAAAACTTTATATACAAGATCCATTGGACAAAAATATCAGGTTCACTACTTCTGAGTATGATGAAAAAGGTAACATTACTTATGGAGTCATAGGAAAGGCCATGGGGTGGGATATTGAATATTGCCGCCAGCATGGTCAATATGATAAAATTTTAGGGTGGTGTAAATTTTTAAATAAATATCATTCTGATAATAATATTTATATGGAAGGGATTACACTTAAAGATGGAGAGTGGAAAAAAGTTGATTTTGGGAATGGAGAACAATGTACCTGGTGGTGTTGGGCCATTGCACGTCTACGAAAAGAATTAAAATTGCCGGTTTTGAATCCGTAGATAACATAAAGGGATACACTATAAAAGTAATAGAATTAATTTGACATCCTGATTAGATTACCTTTAGCTATAGCAGGCTTTATTCTTTAATCCATCCATTATTTTTCATCCAGTATTTTAGTTCATTCATCCATAGATCCCGGGGAGGTAATTTTAGAAATCCATGACCACCCTTAGCATAAATATGCATAGAGGCAGCAATTTTATTTTTCAGCAAGGCCTCATAGAAATCAATACTGTTATTCACAGGGACTAAACTATCGTCACTGGCTGCGGCAAGGAAAGTTGGCGGTGTTTGACTGTTTACTCTTGTTTCGTTGGAAAAATAATTAAGCTGGCTGATCGAAGGGTTATTACCCAAAAGATTATTCCTGGTTCCTTTATGAGTAATGTTATCTTTCATGCTGATGACAGGATAAATCAGTATCATAAAATCGGGTCTGAGGCTAATACCATCCTTATTGGTAATATATGACTGATCAAAATGTGTTCCTGCAGTTGATGCCAGGTGACCACCGGCAGAAAAGCCCATGATCCCTATTTGGTTTGCATTAATATTCCATTCTGCCGCATGTTGTCTTACTGTTTTTATTGCCTGTTGGGCATCTTGTAGAGGTCCTATAGATTTATCAATCATTGTAGAATCACTTGGCAGCCTGTATTTTAATACGAAAGCTGCTATCCCTGCCTTGACAAACCTACGGGCTATATCATATCCTTCCCTGTCAATCACCAGGCCACCATAGCCTCCACCAGGACATATAATTACAGCACTACTGGCAGCAATGGAGGCCGGGAGTAAATAAACAAATAGTTCAGGTTTTGAAACATTAAAAATGGCATCATGTGTTAAGTTGCTATGTTCTTTATCAGGATAGGTTCTTGCATTTGGTATTCCCGACGGGTACAATGGAATTGCTTTCTGCGCATGGCTAATAACTGGTTCAAATAAAAAGCATACCAGTAAAATAAAAATGCATCTCAACTTTATCAGGGTTTAATTTTATTCAGAAAAAAGAGTACTCGATATGCATAACATGATTTATGCTAAGCAGGATCAGTTATAAGATTACCTTCTGATTCACTATTGTCGGTTTGGCCTTTTAAATAGGCTTCTCTTACTACCCTTGCAGTTTTATGTTCACCCGTATGGCTCCAGCCTGGCGGCATAACGATATAGAGCAATTTATTTTTTAATCCCGGTGCTTTTATTACATCGCGGGCCAATACTGCAATTTCCCCAAAATAAGCATCCCAGAAATTGAGTGGGTTCATTTTCCTGGTGATACCATATTCTACAGGAATATCTTTTCTTTCATCCACAAGTGTACCGAAAATTTTATCCCATATATTGAGCAGGTTGCAATAATTGGTATCCATGTACAAAGGGTTCCTTGCATGGTGAACACGGTGGTGTGATGGGGTTAAAATAATCTTGTTCAAAAATCCAAGACGGGCATCTTTTAATATATTTTCCCCCACATGAATAAATGCTCCCCAGGTGCCATCAATGAACATGATAAAAAATAGCAGTGCAGGATTCACTCCCAGTAATATGCAGATAGAGGTACGTATTACATCTGCATAAGGACCTTCCAGGAAAAAATGCGCGTAGGAGACAGAAAGGTTCATGGTTTCGGGAACATGGTGGGTAGAATGCAGGCACCAGAGAATCCTCACTTTGTGCGCCAGGAAATGATAAATAAAATGCGAAAATTCCCATACTATATAACCGTAAATGAGCCAGTACCAGGTAAATTTGGTATTGATGATGGAATACTTCTCAAAATACCCAATACAAAATGCAACAGCGGCAATAGAAATAAACCTACCTATAAAGCTATTGAATACGTATGAAAAAAACTGTAGTTTGTAATGAGCAAAACGAAGGGTTTTAATAAAAGCGGCACGGATGATTTCAATGATCAATAAAAAAGGAATAACCGGCCCGATGGCATGTTGTATTCCTTGTAAAGTTTTTAGCGAACTGTAGTCGCCCGATTGGTACATATTAATCAACGGCCTGATACCGAGAAAGCCAATCAACTGATCATACACACTGGAAAAAATATTCAGTATTACAAGCATCGTAGTAAAATTTTAAATGAATTCGTTTATAAAAGTAATCTCTTTAACAATTCACCGATTTATTTTCTTCAAATTTAATTTATTTAAGCTAAAATGAGTGCTTTTAATATGATCTACTCACTTGTAAAGTGATTAAATAAAAGAAAATCCTTGATAAAAATTGGTAACTCCCTCATGATAATGGCTAATTTTATAAGTGGAATTTATCTCAGGGTATAAGTGGCAATTATTGATTTCTGAATGCACAAAAAAGAGTTTAATATTGAATATGAAAAAAAATATCCTGCCTATTTTTTTTGTAGGCTTGTTTCTGCTGTTTTGCACTGCACCTACTAAGGCTCAAAAATCTCAGCGGCCAGTTCTTGTTAAGCTACCATTTGCTTTTGAG
Organism: Bacteroidota bacterium; assembly: GCA_030706605.1. Classification (GTDB taxonomy): domain Bacteria; phylum Bacteroidota; class Bacteroidia; order Chitinophagales; family Chitinophagaceae; genus Ginsengibacter. Next base: position 10,153 of record JAUZOE010000035.1, on the reverse strand, counting down.
AGAGGGGTTAGGGAACCAATGGAAAATACGCCTGTTGTTTTTAATTCACATCTTCTGCTTGTGGCGAACTACAGGCCTTCCGGTGGGTCCAAAGTAGATGAAAAGAATTCATATTTATATATTGATGACCTGCGAACAGGGGAAGAAATAACCCGATTCGGATTAGCCCATTCATTTGTAAGTGCTTATGTGAATAATTCAGAATTGAATGTTTTTGCTCTTGATTTTTCTGAATCCGGCAAAGTATGGCAGTCAAGCGGGATTGATCGTTTTGTTACCAGTGATTTAAAAAACTGGAAAACCGAAAAGGTAATACTTCCTGAAGGCGATGAGCATCTTTTTAATTCTTCGGTATGTCGCGATGACAAAGGTTTCTTAATGGCTTACGAATCGAATAAGCCTGTTCAGTGGTGTTTCAAGTTTGCCCGTTCCAATGATTTATCAAAATGGGAAAAAATTCCCGGCTTGGTTTTTACAGGCGTGAATCACGAATTTTCGGCTTGCCCGGCTATTCGATATTTTAAGCCGTATTACTATGTTATTTATTGCCATGACCAGGAGAAGGGACACAATGGTTATACCTCGTACCTGGCCAGGTCGAAGAATTTGATTAATTGGGAATTAAGTCCTTATAGTCCCATTTTGGAAGCCGGAGAAGATGAAGGGATTAATAACTCCGATGCGGATATCATAGAATATGAAGGGAGAACTTATATTTATTATGCTACCGGTGATCAACGAACCTGGAGTACAATAAGGGTTGCAATGTATAATGGTTTGATGAAAACATTTTTTGAAGATAATTTTCCAAAAGGAGTGACATTTACAAAATTTTCTACTCAACAGTAACTCTGCCAGGATTTCTCAATATCTTGTTATTTGTATTGAAAGCAATAGTTAACCTAAGAAGAAGATGTTTTTTGATGAAAACTTTGCATAGGAAATTCTTATTCATATAAGGAAGAAAAATTCTACACAAAAACCAACCAGGATAAAAAATGATGAAAATTAGTTTACAAAAAATCAGGTTCAGGGTATTGGCTATTCTTCTGCTATGCCTTTCCTTTTTGCCAAATTTATTTGCTTTCTCCTCAACCAGCACAGATCCTTCTGCGCCTGATTATACAGGCAGAAAAGGGATCCATATTTATGTGTCGAAACTGGGAGATAATTCGGATGGCAGTAGCTGGAAGAAGGCATATCATACTATACAGGCGGCATTGTCGGCCGTTACTGATAATAAAGGTGGGCAAATCATCATTATTCGACCGGATACTTATGTTGAGGCTAATTTGAATCCTGCTTACAAAGGAGCAAAAGGGTCTTATAATTTATTAATTGGCGATTTTGACGGCCATTTGGGTTCGGGTGCAACGGGCAGGATTGTGATTGATGCGAGTGATCCTCAGAAAGGATTTAAAAGCTACGATTGGTGGGGAACCATTCGCTCTACTTCTAAAGGGTGGAGACCTGAATACACTGAGCAAACATTTTCCAGTATCGGTTGGGACAGGTGGATTCTTCGCAATTTGTACACCTCTGGTGGCGATGCTGGTTTTTTTTGGGACCTGACCAATAAAAGCGGCGAAGGGTTTACGGTGATTGTTGATAATTGTATTGGTATTGGCCGGGCTTTTGGTGGAGGTATTTGCTACCCGGTTGTTCGTCCTGATGAACCAAGCATTTTCCGGAGAAGTTATTTTCTTGCACTTGATTGGGTTGGCGATGCATCTGCCGTGCTGGTAGGAGGCTGGGAAAAAACGATGCCCGAATACCCACATTTAATTATGGAAGAATGTACGATGGTTTCTCCTGATAATGCTTTGGCTATGTCTTATGCGAGTAATTGTGCACGTGTTCGTGCTATTGGCTGCCGCATGATCGTATTAAACTTCACTCAGCCGGAAATGGGGGGTAAAGCAACAGGCATCATTTGCACACAGGGTCATAAATCAACAGGGAAATTACATGTTGACCTGGAAGATTGTACCATGGCCGGCTATAGCGTATTTACAACGGGGGAAGATGGCAAGGCGGTCAGCTACACTACAAAGGGAAAGGTTCAGGCATATGTCCAGTTCAAACAGACGATTCCTGAAGGGTTTGATCGTATCAATCTTTGGCCTGTGCAATTATTTGATTCTATGGCAATCCCAAAACCTTAACCCAAAAAATAGTTACTCATTGCTTTTGGGGCGAAAATCTCTTTTCCGTTATTGGCAGACTGTTAGATGGAAATTAATATTTTGTCTTATGCAGGCTATTTGATAATAGTATTCAATTTACCCCAAAGTGCATTATCAAAACCTGATAACGCCAATGAAAATCCGCCAGCCGAATTGCCCATCCTGATGACAACTAATTTTTGTGAGGGTACCACATACATTTTCTGATCATTTTTACCAAGCGCCGCATATAACTCTGCCGGGGCATTGGGAATAAGATGCCCGGAGAATACTATCTGGGAGGAGGGGACCATAAAACTGCTTTTGCCATTGAGCCATGTCAGGTAGCCATAACTGTTATTTATATTTTGAGAAGTATTTACCTGGCTGTTAAAATAATTGGTATCTCTTAATATCGGGGTTTGATCCCATTTACCTTTATTCAGCATCAGCAGGCCAAACCTGGCCATACTTCTTGCATTACTATAATAGACATTGTTGGAATTAGGGGTTTGTATCCATAATCCGTTCATGCCAATCGGGTTCCGTATTTTTTGCTGAAAATAAGTATTGTATGATTCGCCGCTGGCGTTGGCAATCACATTAGAAAGTAGTGTGTAGGCAGCAGTGTGATAAGCCCATCTTGTTCCTGCATCAGCCTTGTACACCAGGCAGCCGGGTAATGTGCAATCAACATCTGACACACCATCATCCAGGCCGGTGGTCATGGTTAATTGATTCTTTATGGTAATCAGGTTTTCTTTATCAGGCGTTTCAGATGTCCAGCCTGTTCCCAAATATTTAGAGGTAACATCATTGATATTCAGCAAACCATCTTCCTGAGCAATCCCTGTTAAAAAGCCTGTCAGTGTCTTGCCTGCCGATGCCCAGTACCAAAGGCTGTCGGTAGTAAAAGTGCCAAAATATTTTTCTACTACTATCTTCCCGTTTTTAAGTATGATAAAAGCTTTGGTGTTTTCGCTGTCTAAATAAGAATACAGATTGTTGAGTTCACTTTCATTCCAACCGAGTGAAGCAGGGGTAGTGGTTTGCCAGTCGGTGCCGGCAACAGGAGGAAAATAAAGAGTGTCTGTTCCTGTGCCGGGTGTGGAAGGTGACTCTCCATTCTTTTTGCAGGAAGACACCAGGGTAACAGTCAATAGTATTATAAATCCGGATAGTATTTTTCTCATAATGTTTTCAGACTGTCTTGTTTTAATAAAGTTTAATCAGTTGCTTTTTATGTCCATCTACCAAACGGTACGGGCAGCTTTTTAGTATTTAAAAAAAATGATTGTCTATCCTGGTCTGTTAATAAGCTGGATTAAAAATATAAACGCTTACCATTGATCAAATTGGCCATCCTGTTTTTACTTTTTCCTTTATATTGCATTGTATAATTCCAATGCATTTATTAAAAAATTGAAATGAAAAAATTATTACTTCTTGCCGGTATCTTTTTTATATCAGGCGCTGCATTGTTGGCTCAGCGTACGGAGCATCATGCACCGGCCAAAATAACCAAAGACAGCAGTGCGCCTGCCATCCCCGATCATGTGCCTCCCCCGGTGGTTACCAGGAGCAGCGTAACCATTAATGGAAAGGTAATTAATTATACCGCTACCACCGGCTACATGATTATGAAAGATGAAGAAGGAAAACCCAAAGCCAATATTTTTTTCATAGCCTACACCAAAGATGATATAGCTGACAAGGCTACACGCCCGCTCACTTTTGCTTACAACGGCGGACCGGGCTCTTCGTCTGTGTGGCTACACATGGGATTGATAGGTCCGCGCCGCGTAGAATTAAATGATACCGGCGAAGCCATGGCGCCGCCTTACCGGTATGTGAACAATGAATATTCCTGGTTAGATAAAACCGATGTGATATTTATAGACCCTGTAACTACCGGGTATAGCCGCCAGGCAAAAGGAGAAGATGTAAACCAGTTTCACGGTTACCAGGAAGATATTACGAGCGTTGGTGATTTTATCCGCCAGTATGTATCCAAATATGAAAGATGGGGATCGCCTAAGTTCCTTGCTGGCGAAAGTTATGGCACCACACGGTCTGCGGGCTTGTCCGGTTACCTGCAGGATAAATATGGCATGTACCTCAATGGTATTGTTTTAATTTCTTCCGTATTAAATTTTGAAACACTCAATTTTAGCCGTGGTAACGATTTGCCGTATATTTTATTTTTACCTACTTACGCAGCTTCTGCCTGGTATCATCATAAAATAGCGCCCGACCTGCAGGGCGATTTACAAAAAGCATTAGCCGAGGCCAAAGAATTTGCGGGTAACGAATATACCATTGCATTGATGAAAGGCGACCAGGTTTCACCGGAAGAAAAAACCAAAGTGATCAACGAAATGCACCGCCTTACCGGGCTTTCAGAAGAATATATTTCGCGCAGCAATCTCCGCGTTGATATTGAGCATTTTTGTAAAGAGCTGTTGCGCGATGAAGGTAAAAGCATTGGAAGATATGACAGCCGCCTGGTCAATACGGACTATGACGACATAAGCCCGACACCTGACAATGATCCTTCTTATTCTGCCGTGCTGGGGGCTTTCTCGGGTGCTATCAATGAGTATCTTGCCAAAGACCTGAAATTTCAAAATCCCGAAACACCTTATAACATTCTTACCAGTGTATGGCCATGGCCTTATAATTCTGACAACAGGTATTTTTATAATTCAGAAACATTGCGCAAAGCCATGACAGATAATAAATACCTGAAAGTGTGGATCGTGTGTGGCGATTACGATTTGGCTACGCCCTTCTTTGCTGCCGAATATGTAGCCCATCATATGGGACTGCGCCCTTACCAGCAAAGCCGCCTGCATTTTACTTATTACCAATCGGGCCACATGGTGTACCTGAATCACCCATCACTGGTGAAGCTAAAAAAAGATGTGGATGAGTTTTATGATAGTGCAGTGAGTAAATAAAATGTTTTGTGCAACGAAGACTATCTAAGCTACAAACCTAGGCGAATGATAATTTATAAAATAAAATGGCGGGCCGCTTTGCAGTCCCGTCATTTTATTTTTACCGCAGAGTCTATGCCCCGTTTCGTGGCACACGAAATGGAAGTACGATATGGTGTCATGACTATGGTTTTGCAGTATACTTTTACTAATTATGCACTTGCCCTGTACCGTTACATGCGGTACAATATTTACGGCATGGATGACCACCACCCTGGCCGCAATCGTACTCTAAATATCCAAAGCCATTGCAGACAGAGCACTTACTGAAGCTGCTGTAAGTTGAAGCAGTACGTGAGCCTGAACTTTTTCCATTGGCAGATGGTGCATAATCCTTGTTTGATTTATAATCGTTTGGGTGAATTTTCATATCATATTCCAGTTCCTCCACTTTTGCCTTAAAGGAAGCCGCATCGGCTATTTTTCCACGGGCATAGTTAATGGGCTGATATACTTCTGTTATCCACGCCGGCAGGCCTTTGGTTTTAAGATACATGATGGAACCATTTTCTTTATGATAATAATTATCAGAAAGATAAAAAGTTATTTTATTAACATTATTGCCGCCTGGATTCCAGGTTCCTTTTATTCGATCGCTGGAATATTTAGGTACAAATACCGCATCAGCAAATGCCTGGTTATGCCTTGGCCGATATTTATAATTGGTAATAGTGTAGCTGCCATCAACCAATGTGTCCACTCCGTCTACAAATGCGGTGCCCGATATAAAATCGCCCTCTTTAAACTTACCTTCTTTAATTACAATTTCAACGCCACTAAATCCGGGTTTCAGCACCACCAGTTTTCCTTCGCCGGTTACACAGTTGCCACTTATGCAATTGCCCTGGGGTGTATAAATTTTTGTATCAAATACACTATCCTGTAATCCATATCCACTTAATGTAACTGTGCCCTGGGTTAAAATAAAACTCTTAAAAAGTCCTTCATCTTTTTCTACAGAGGCGATAGTAAGCCCATTGCCATACATGTAATGGATACCTTTTATAAATTCACCACCACCAAATTCACCCATCAGTCGGTCGGTAATTATGCCTTTTTTACTAAATATCACCAATTCGCCCTGGCCCTGCTGGCAATTGCCCGATGTACAACTAGCGGTAATATGAGGCTCTTCTATTGTTGCGTTTTGTCCAAAAGACATTGAAAGGTTTGCAAAAAGACAAATCAAAACCGCTAATAATTGTAACTTTTTCATGATAATATATTTTTAAAAAACTAAATTAATAATATTTTTATTATGAAACTATACTCTACACAGGTATTTATATATCTCTTACTGCCTTTGTTTGTTTTCAATAAGGAAATGTGCATTATGTGCACTAACAACATTATAGTGTACCTGAATCACCCATCACTATACCCCGGTCCGTGGCACACGAAATGGAAGTACGATATGGTTTCTTGTGCCACGAACCAAGGCGAATGATAATTTCTAAAATAAAATGGCGGGCCACTTTGCAGTCCGTCATTTTATTTTTACCGCTAAGTTTTAAAAACTAAGCATGGTGCATCAATTCACTTTCAATACCAAGTTGTTCCACCAGGGCAAGGCGATCTGTATAGAGATTTGTTTCTAATACTTTACCATTCTTTACCCTGGAAACGTAGCTGCCGTAAGTATTTACTTTCTTGTGAGTAGGGGGTATTTCAGGCATGTCATTTTGTAATTTCAGCCTTCCGTTTTGAGTACCTGAAAACTGGAACTCTACCGAAACAGCATCATCAGCAGGCATGCTGGTGCGGATAGTAAGATGCAAATCGGGGAAAGCACTTTTCCAACGGTTAAAATATTCTTTGATTTCTTTTTTTCCGCGATAGGTTTCAATTCCCCCGTTAATTTTCCAGACTGCATTTTCATCGCATAAGTTAATAAATGTTTCTGCATCATGCTTGTTCCAGGCTTCAATAACCTGGTCATTGAATTTTAAAACTTCATTCTTGTTCATAGTTGCCTCCTTTTTTAATGGTTAAATAATTTATTTAAAAATAATTTTGAAATTCACAAATAACAGACCGGATTTAAAATAGAATATTCCTCTTAAATATAATTGACTGAATTTCTGCTTATAGAATTTGGGGCACACCTTCACGTACTTTCAATGCAACTATTTTTTAACAAAAACGTGTAGATGCATTTAAAAAGATGGGTATTAAATGGGACAAAAAAAGACTATTGATGCCACAGCCAGGGCCAAGGACCAACAGGGGCTAAAAACTGGCGGTGCTCTGTATTACAAAACACCAGCAAGGTCAAAAAGTTTGCAAAATAGCACTGCGGCTTTCCACCCATATACAACACTGATAATTCCAATACATTACCTACATTTAGCTCAAAATTTAATTAATGAATAAAATATTATTTGCTGTTTGCATAAGTGCTGCGCTGAATGCCTGTAACAGCGGAGGTAATAACGCGGAGGAGAAACCTGCAGTAGATATACTGGCTTCACACCTTGATACAACAGTAAAACCTTCGGACGATTTTTTTGAATATGCCAATGGCGGGTGGCTAAAGAAAAATCCGATCCCTGCTTCTGAAAGCGGCTGGGGCATTGGTAATATAGTGCAGGACACTATATACGAACGGTTGCAAACTATAAACGAAAATGCCGTAAAAGCTGATGCAGCAAGTGGAACGGTTACGCAAAAAATAGGTGACTTCTGGCAAAGTGCTATGGATAGTGTTGCGTTGAATAAAGCCGGCCTATCGCCTTTGCAGCCTGATATTGATAAAATAAATGCCATTAAAAATATAAATGATCTTATTAATGAGGCCGCTGAATTAAAGATGAAGGGTGTTCGTTGTCTTTTCGGCGACTATGTTACCCAGGATGACAAGAACAGTGAAAAGATGATATACAGCCTTGGCCAGGGTGGCCTTGGTATGCCAAACAGGGATTATTATTTTAAAACGGATGCACGTACCCAAAATATTAGAAAAGCTTATAAAGAATATCTTTTAAAAACATTTATGCAGTTGGGTAATGACAGCATGGCTGCACAAAAGAATGTAAATGCAGTCTATTCGCTCGAAACAAAACTCGCCACTGCAAGCAGGAAGTTGCAGGACCTCCGCGATCCTTACAAAAATTATAATAAGATGGCTGTTGCGCAGCTTGATAAACTTACGCCAAACATTAGCTGGATCAGCTACACAAAAGAAATTGGCATCAATCATTTGGATTCAGTGGTGGTGGGCCAACCAGAGTTTTATGTAGCCCTTAATACTGAAATCTCAGCTACTCCAATCTCAGCTTGGAAAGCCTATTTGCAATTTCATTTAATACAAAGCTTTAGCGCTTACCTGGACTCCGTTAGTTTTAATAATGCCTTTACTTATAGTCAAAATTTAAGTGGTGCTAAAGAGCCACGCCCACGGTGGAAGCGCGTGTTAGATGCTGAAGAAAATGCCATGGGTGAAGCATTGGGACAGCTTTTTGTAAAGGAATATTTTGATTCAACTGCAAAAAAAAGATATAGTGACCTGGTAGAAAATATCAGGGATGCGTATAAAGACCGGATAAAGCAACTAACCTGGATGAGCGAGGCTACTAAAGAAAAGGCGCTTGATAAGCTTTCAAAGATTACCAAAAAAGTTGGTTATCCTGATAAGTGGAAAGATTTTAGTGCCTTAAAAATTGATAAAGGCCCTTATGTTTTAAATATGCAGCGCGCTAATACCTGGTGGCACAATTATAATATTGATAAGCTTGGAAAGCCCGTTGACCGCACCGAATGGGAAATGACTCCGCAAGCCTATAATGCCTATTACAACCCAAGCAATAATGAAATTGTGTTGCCTGCCGCCATATTTGCCGTGCCCGGTTATGCAGATGCGCAACTTGATGATGCATTAGTGTATGGATATGCAGCGGCTTCTACTATTGGCCATGAAATAACACATGGCTTTGACGACCAGGGAAGACAATATGACGCTGAAGGAAATTTAAAGAACTGGTGGACAGCAAAAGATTCTGCAGAATTTAGTGACCGTGCTAAAAAAATAATTAACCAGTTCAATGAATTTAACCCTGTAGATACTTTGCATATTAATGGCACGGCCACGCAGGGCGAAAACATTGCAGACCTTGGAGGTATGTTACTTGGCCTGGATGCATTTAAGAAAACAGAGACTTATAAAAAGAATGAAAAGATTGGCGGCCTTACACAATTGCAAAGATACTTTTTAGGGTATGCATTGGGTTGGTTGTATGAAGAAAGAAAAGAGCGTTTGGCCAGCCAGGTTATGACGGATGTTCATGCTCCAGCAAAAGAAAGAGTGAATGGCCCGGTTGTGAATGTTCCTGAATTTTATCAAGCTTTTGATGTAAAGCCCGGCGATAAAATGTACCGCCCTGATAGTTTAAGAGTGAAGATTTGGTAGAAGATTAATCATGGTGGCACCAAAATGAAAATATTTGCAGAAACGGAAAGACTAATTTTAAGGGAAATACTTCCGACGGACGTTGATGGTCTTTTTGAACTTGACTCTGACCCCGAAGTGCATAGATATTTAGGAAACAACCCTATAACTCACAAAGGCCAAACTGTTGACATAATTATTTATCAGGCAACAATTATATTGACAACGGAATCGGACATTCAATCTAAAAAAGTATAAAAGACCTATAAGGTTTTTGAAACCTTATAGGTCTGCTTCTTATTAGAGCATGGATAAATAGTGCACTTATGCAGCCTTGCCCTGCAACCCCACGGAGCCGGGAGTAGAAAACACGGCAGGGGAAAAGAAAACTTCGTAATGAAATATGTAGAAGCATATTTGTTTTTGGGAAAAACCATATTGAAAAAAGAATTTACCATATTGAAAAAGCAAAAAACCATATTGAATTAAAGATTTACCATATTGAAAAAGTAAAAAACCATATTGAATTAAAGATTTACCATATTGAAAAAGTAAAAAACCATATTGAATTAAAGATTTACCATATTGAAAAAGTAAAAAACCAT
>JAUZOE010000034.1 GCA_030706605.1 Bacteroidota bacterium | reverse complement strand
GCATACGGCTGAGTAATTTATGCGCTACCTTAATAATAGCTTTGTTAGGTTCTTTATGGGCATGCTTACGGTAATATTGTTGCAATGCCATATCTGTACGTACAGCCACCCAACTGGCTTCTACCAGTAAACTTCTTAACTCTTGCCCTTGCTGGTGTTTCCAAAAACGCTTTCACACCCCATAAAGCTACACTTCGCCGTTGCGTGTTCGTGCCGCGGGGTTTGTAGCTTAGCAATCACCAACAACACTTAGAATGCACAGATACCGGACTCATAAAAAAAGTGTTATAAAAATTTCTAACGCAATGGATTGTTTAGGCTAATCGTATAATATGGGTTCAAACTGATGTTGGTGATTGCCGCGCTGCAAAATCTTCCGTACAAACACACAACATCGGCGGCGTCTTTTTAGTCTTAGTAATGCTTTAAATTTGGAAGAGAAAGAATATCAATGAGGGCTAAGATAATTTTGTTGTCTCCTGTTTTCGTTATCAAATTTATTTGTATTCTCTTTTAGAAAATTTTTACCTTGTCATCATGAAAAAAATCATTCATACATTATTACTATTGGTATTGTTGCCATGCGCCCAATCAGCGTCAGCGGCTCCGGATTCTATTTCGTTGCCTGGAGGCGCTAAGGAAAGGACTTATCTCGTGAGCCAACTCACCCACATTGCCGACCCGGTATTATTAGCGTTAAGCAGGAATGAACTTAAAGCAACCATGCCGGTAGAAGCCAGGGCAGGGCAGGAAGCTGACAGGAAAAAGTACACCTACCTCGAGGCTTTTGGCCGTCTCGTAGCCGGCATGGCTCCCTGGCTGGAACTGGGCCCTGGCAATAATGATGAAGGTCGTTTACGGGAAAAATATATCCTGTTAGTAAGAAAATGCCTGCACAATGCTACTGACCCTCAGTCACCGGATTTTATGAATTTTAATAATGGTAGCCAGCCGGTGGTAGATGCGGCTTTTCTGGCACAGGCCTTATTAAGGGCGCCTACCCAATTGTGGGATCCGCTGGATAGCGCTACCAAAACGAATGTTATTAATGCTTTTGTATCATCCCGTGTTATCACCCCGGGGTTCAACAACTGGCTGCTCTTCAGTGCAGAAGTAGAGGCTTTTCTTATAAAGGCTACCGGCCAGGGAGACAAGATGCGCATTGATTATGCAGTAAGGCAGATGATGGAGTGGTACAAAGGAGATGGCTTGTATGGTGATGGCGCTGATTTTCATTTTGATTATTACAACAGCTATGTAATACACCCTATGCTGTTGGATGTGTTGCAGGTGATGAAGGAGCAAAATAAATATGCTGATTTTTATGACCGGGCACTTAAACGTTCTCAACGCTATGCCGAAATACTGGAAAGGCTCATCTCTCCAGATGCTATCTATCCGGCCATCGGCCGTTCACTGGCTTATCGCTTTGGCGCCTTCCAGGTATTGGGGGAAATAGCTTTGATGCATCAATTAAAAGAGATCGATCCGCAGCAGGTACGTTCTGCTTTGTATGCCGTGATTAAAAACCAGGTAGAAGCGCCCGGAACTTTTGATAAAAACGGGTGGCTTCAGATAGGTTTTCATGGTCACCAGCCCGGCATTGGTGAAGGCTATATTTCCACTGGCAGCTTATACCTGTGTTCGGAAGGTTTTTTAATATTGGGGCTTCCTGCAGATGATCTTTTATGGACCAGGCCGGATGAAGAATGGACACAACTGAAAGCCAGCAAAGGAGAAAGTTTCCCCATTGACCATGCCATCAGTGACTGACTTTAAGGTTTATGAAAATAACTTACCAGGCATACAGTATCCTATAAACGATATTTTTAAATACAAGGACCAGGTAGTATTATAGTGATGTCATCGTTTGACTAATGATTCCATTTCACTACTTTGAATTTTATTTCTTTATAATCATCTGCTTCATACAGTACTCCAATGTTTTTGTTGGAAAGCTGTAGAATATCAGAATAACCGGTATTGGCGGGCTCAACCAAAATATTTTTTCTCCAGCTATTTCCTTCATCAAAGCTGAAATGTAAGGTAAGACTGTCACGATCATTTTTGTCAATATTATTGGAGAAAGCTAAAACAGACCGTCCTCTTTTAGTATCAAGGCGCAGCAAGCTCGCTTCACACTCAGGATCGGGTAAATTATAATCAACAAAAGTAGTGTCCCATGTTTTTCCGCCATCTTTACTTAAAGAAACTATCCGGTATTTACCGGTTTGGTTCCTGCTGTTCATCATCAATGTGCCATTGGCCAACAACGCTGCTGTGCTTTCGTTGGAACCTGCAAAAAGAACAGATTCCCCGAGGTGAAAGGTGGCTCCATGATCATCGCTGTAATATCCATGAGCATTATAATCTTTGTATTGCGGTTTAGGATTGCCTGAAGAATGATTGGCGGGAATAAAAATCCGGTCTTTATATTTTCCTTCAGCAAATTGCAATGCATGACCCGGCGCATTTGCATAAGAGCGCCAGTCTTCTTTAAAATTCCATAACGGATTGATATCCGGCTGATTGATCCGGTTCACCTGCAAAGTAATGTCTGTGGGAGTGCTCCATGTTTTTCCGTTATCGGTACTTGTTAAATACAATACATCCCTGTGACCTTTTCTTTTTCTTACATCCGTCTCAGAGGCATTGCCGGTATTGTAAAATAAAAATATTCTTCCCTGCGGGTATCTCGGGTCTGTAAGGTCCACTACCGGCGCAGGGTTACCGGCCTGCAAATGATCATTATTTGCTACAATCTGCAATGGGCTCCATGTCTTTCCCTCATCAGAGCTTCTTTTTAAAACTATTTGAATATTTCCAAAATCATTTGATCCATTTACCCGCCCTTCGCAAAAAGCCAACAAATCACCATTATTTGCTTTGATGATTGCAGGAATACGAAAAGATTGATAGCCATCGGTCCCTGAAATAAAAACAGGTGTTGACTGTGCTGATAATTTAGTTGAAGAAATAATTACTACGAATAGGGCTAAGAAAAAATTCATACTTTTTATTTTAGCTAGTAAACAAGGAGTGAATAAAATATTTTCTATTATGATCAAATACGTTATTAAACTTCGTGTATGCCTGGTAGAATGAATCACTCATCTATCCTTTAAACCAATTAATGCGTTTTGTCAGGTAGTGGGTAACAATACCTTTACCGTTTCTCCGTCGTCAATCAGTTTATTTATAATTTCTTTTCCACCTGCCGACACCCTTATCTTCAACTTGCTGCCAACTCTCTCAATTACCAGGTCAAAATCCTGGTCAAATGCATGAATATGCCGAAGGCTCATTTGAGGCCATGATGCCGGCAGGCGGGGAGTAAAATTGAAACTATGCAAACCTACAGGCCGAATACCAAATAAGCCTTCGGTGTATATCCTGCAATATAAACCGCTCTCTGCAGAAAGCTGGCGCTGTCCCCCTTCGGGATAAGCCTCCACAGGGTAAGGGACATGATCGCCTAATAAACGTCGGTTAGAATAGTAATGCAAAAAGGTAAGCGCTCTATCTGCTTCCCCTGCAGCCAAAACGCCTCTTAATGCATACAGTGTGGCCCTGTCCCAAAATGTCTTATCACCGGAAAGACTCGCCAGTCCATCCTTTGTCCACAGTCCGGGCGAAAACAAAGCATCAATAGTACCCGCTTTACGATCGTAAATCCCCATGGTCAACGGAATACATATCCACGCACGAAGTACATTATTTTCTTTATAATATTTATAGGTATCGAATCCCTGTACCCTTGCTCCAAAATATTTTTCAATCGCTACTTTCAATTTTGCAGCCTGCTTCTTATAATCTTTAATTAGCTTTTTATCATTTTCCAGGGCTTCTCCAAGGTAAACAGCAGAGTTGAGAGCATCAAAATAGAGGGAAGAGGTACACAAGTTGGCATTGCCCGCTGGAAAGCGTCTTTCTAATTCGTCTGCATCAGACATTACAACGCCTTCGGTATTTAATTTGCGACGGCAGTATTCAAGACACCATTTTATCAATGGCCATAACTGCCTGGCTTGTTTAATATCTCCGCTGGCAAGTGCATAGCGGGCAGCGCCGTATGCAATCATGGCTCCATCGCCACGGTCTCCGGCACCATTCCAGATATCAGTTCCTTCTGCAATAATAGAACTGGGGATAGGCTTATACTCTTTATTCATAAATCGTGCAAATTGCAGGTAAGCATTCAAAGAGGCTTTATTACCATAATCATAACCAAGATAAGGAAAGAAGGGCCCGATATATTCTCCCTGGTCATTGGCCCAGATGGCTGCATAATACGATTCTCCCCCGGGGCCATGCATTGGGCCGCCTTTGGTTGCAAAGATGCTTTCCGCAGCCCTGATTTTAGCAAATGCAAATTCTCTGTTCAATACTGAATCCGGGGTTTCAAGTTCTAACCGGCTCCATAGCTCCTGAACCAATTGTCTTCTTCTTTCTTTTTCCTTATATACGTCTGCCACAGGTGCTGGTTCAGATGCTTTTACCCCGGAATAAAAAACAGAAAAGCCAACCGAATCACCAGGCTGAAGATTGTAATTTCCATAATCCGATACTTCTACATGCAAAGCATAACTGCCTTCTGTACCCTTAGAGGCATCTGTTGTATAAACTGTATTACTTGCAGGTATCTCTACTACGCAGGTTTTTGAGGATGTATTTTTAATGGTATAGATTTCACAATAACCGGGTAATGTAGTTGAAGGGAAATACTGCCGGGTCAAAGCCAGATTATTATTGGCTTTACTTTTCACAGTCAATATCCCGTTAAGGCTTATTGAAGAAACCTTTTCATTCATTATGGGTTGATAATTTACGGTTACCATTTCAAACCCATCAAGTGCAAAACGACGTATAAGACTGGCATGTGTGTCATTAGGAATGGTTCGCAGCATTGGCCACACCAGGCTGCGCGTGGCATGAAATGAACTATCGGCAGCCACACCATATCTAATTACACATGATATCCTTTTGCCACTCATTTCGATATGATCGCGATGAGGGATGTTGGTATTTATTTGCCAGCTGATGCCGCCATCCGGCTTCATCTGCCAACGTCGATAATCTTGCGAATAGGACATGGCCGACAGTAAACAAAGCCCGGTTGCAATAAAAATGACAGATACCTGTTTTTTCAGTAGAACTATTTTCATTAATGAATGTTTAATAAATAGGCCAGAATTTATTCCTGTATTTTTTGTGGTGAAAGAGTAAATGCAATGTATAATCGTAAATATAATAAAATAACATTCCGGTTGATCACCAACGGAATATTTATCGCCAATCCTATTGCAAACTAATGAATATTGTTTTATGCAGTCTCAGTTGCAAATGTGTATTAAAAGGGAGAAAGGTTAAACTAATTGGCAATAGGTAATTAAAAATATTTTGTGCATTCCCTTTATCAAATGATATCATTTCGTTATGATCTCAATTTGCCCACCATTCTTAAAAAGATCCTGCGATACGAAATAACCTTTATTAGTTTTTTCATTCACTTTTATACCGGTCAATTTTCGGCCTTTTCCAGGCTTTTCTATCTGCAACAGTTTGCCACTGCTTGTATGCCAATTTACTTTGTCAAACAAAGGTGCCGTAACGAGATAGCGGGCGTCTGCAGAAGAATAGGGGTACAGCCCCAGTGCATTAAACACATACCACGATGACATTTCCCCGGCATCATCCATTCCTGAAAGTGCAAGGGCATCGGGGCCTATACCATAAAAATGCTGCATAATACTATCAAGAATCTTTTGCGATTTTGCAGGTTTGTTAATAAAATAATAGGAAAATGGCGCTTCATGGTCAGGCTGATTGCCCTGGCAATACTGCCCGATAAAACCTGAAATATTCCGTGCGATATAATGCGGGTTCCAGGGTAGTGTAAAAAATGAATCCAGTTTTGTTTCGAAGCCCTTTTTACCGCCATACAATGCAACCAGGCCCGGCATATCCTGCGGGGCAAAGAATGATACCTGCCAGGCATTGGCTTCCCGGTACATATATTCGTAATAAGGATATTCCGGATTGAAATGTTTGACCCAGTCTCCATTGGGCAGCCGGCCTCTCATAAACCGCGTACCAGGATCAAAAACATTTTTAAAATTCTCTGACCTGGCCATCAGTAATTTATAATTACTGGTATCTTTCAGCACTTTGGCAAGTTGTGCTACCGCATAGTCGTCAAAAGCATACTCCAGTGTTTTTGCAACACCGGCTTTTGCTTTTGTTTCAGTATTGGGATCAGCCACGTCGGGTGTGGAGATATAACCTTTCTGCATATACTCATTGATGTAAGGACGTGTGCCTCCATCCACCGTGGCATTCCTTAAAAGCAACTGGTAAGCTTCTTTTACATCAAAATTTCTTATGCCCCTCAGATAAGATCCGGCAATAAATGCGGCCGCATGGTCACCATGAAAAAAGGTAGGAATAAAACCGGTTATTTTGCCACGGTCAATCAGTGATTTGATAACATCTTTGGTAACACCTGGAGACAGCAATCCCAGCAATACCAGTTTATTGCGGTAAGTATCCCACAGCGAAGGAAGTGTGTAATACCGAAAATCTTTTTTAACGACTTTATCGCTTGCATCCCTGAATTCACCGTTTACGTCGCTACGCAATGCCGGCCAAAGAAATGAGCGGTACAACGATGAATAAAACAATTCTTTTTGTCTTTCGGTGCCACCGGAAACTTCAATTTTGGATAATAATTTTTCCCAGGTTACTGAAGCTTCATTTTTAACCTGCGTAAAGCTTTTCTGTCCGATCTCCTTTTCAAGGTTTTCTTTGGCATTTTTAAGACTAACAAAAGAAAGACCAATCTTAACTTCAAGCGGCCGGGGATCATCGGCAAAATTTACTACAGAAATTACCCTGGAACCTTTTTTCAATGAATCAATATGCTTTATGCTAAGGTTTGTCTTCGCATAAAAGAATATCGTATCGCCAGTCTTTTGGTAACCTTTAAATACGTGTTCTCCTTCTTGCGATATTTCCCATCCCCTTACGTGTTCGTTTGATACTGCAAGATTCACGACCAGCTTTTTGGGTTCACCTTTTTCATAAGTGTATTTATGAAATGCGCATCTTAAAGTTGAAGTCAACTCAGCATTTATATGATACCTTTCCAGGTAAACCTGGTAGTAGCCTGGATGGGCAGATTCGTTCTGATGACTAAACCCGGAGCCGAAATCATCCGCTGTAATATTACCCGTGACAGGTAAAATAGGAATATTGCATAAATTCCAATGACCTTTACAGGTATGTGTAAACGCATGAATGATGGTATCTTCATATTGGTATCCGGCACCTGTATGGAATTGAGTAATCGGGCTTAATTGAACCATGGCATTGGGAACCGAAGCACCGGGAAATACCAGCCCTGCCCAAACCCGCCATTCTTTTGGAGGGGTGTAGCCGATAACAGAACTATCTGTCAAGGGTGCCGTACCCAAAAAGGGATTTACATAACCGGTTAATTTTTTTTGTGCCTGTAAATTCGTGGTTACAAATAAAAGTAAAGCGATAAAAACAAGATTTTTCTTCATTAAATGATAATTAAAAATGGTAAAACGGGTGTTGGTTTCTAAATATTTTTAATTTGGGTCATATATACTTATTCCTCCATCGATGCGCCAGAATGGTGAGATCAAATAGGGAAAGTAAAAATGGGTAGAAAGGTACTAACTGAAGGCTGTAATTTATTATATTAAAATACCTAATATTAATTTAATAATCAATTTCAGCCTTGTTCATTATATTATTTAAGACCAATCAGTCGGTTTACCCGCTTACTAAATAATTATTGTTTTATAAACTTTAAAGTGGTTACATTGTTTTTTTCATCCCTGATCTGGAGAAAATATGTACCGGCACTTAATGCAGAAACAGATATGTGAATATTACCTTCATTTAATTCAGCAGCAGACAATTGCATTTGAAGCTCCTTTTTACCTGTTACATCCAGTATAGTAATGTATATGCCATTTAGTGTTGTATTACCTGTTTTAATATTTAAAATATCGCTGGTTACAGGGTTGGGCACTATACGGTATTTAGAATCATTGTTACCGGAATTGATAATGGATACAATTGCTGAATATTGGTAATGACCATCATTATCTATCATCCTTAAACGATAATAGATTCTTGCAATATCTATTGCTGTGGCATCGGTAAATTCATAGTTACTGCCCCCATTTTTGGCAGCAACAGTTCCTATACTGCTAAAGTTTTGTCCATCAGAGGATCTCTCAATAACATAAGAACTTACATTTATTTCAACAGTAGCTGTCCAGCTTAATTGGTTGCCATCAGACGACGACTTACCTGTAAAAGATAGCAATGTTACAGGTAAGGCTTCGTCCTGCACATCGCCAGAAAGTGTTATTAATACATCCGGATTTCCATATGTATCTACGCCATCGGTAGGGTCTGCTACCCAGGTTCCATTAATCATACTTGGAGGGAGAGGACTCGAGGCGACATCGTTATAAAAATCTAACAGCCAGCTAACGCCTCCATTTCCAGAATACTCTATTATCCAGGAAGAAGGGTGTGCAGAATTGCCATATTTGATCCTGTATAAAGCACCTCCGGCAGGCGATGCTATTGTAGTTTGATATCCCAACCTGCTACCTGCGTCTATTGCTGCATTCCTTACCATTGTAATATTAACTGTAGCACCACTTTGTTGCTCATAAGCATCCATGAAATCTACCTGGGCATTCACTTCAAAAGAAAAAACAAATAAAACCTGCAGGAGTAGTAACCTTTTTTTCATAAAGAAAAATTATATGTCATTAAAGTTAATATTTTAAAGCATACTAATTCATCTAAGGGAAAATATTTTTAGCGTTAAAGAGGGGGTATCTTTTATCATTGAAGGTTAACTTATAGTACTGCGTTATCTTTCATGGATGGTCTGGCAATAATCAGAGCAATGAAGGATAATACAGCCGCTATTGAGAGATAGTATCCTACATATTCAATACCATAGGAATTTGCGAGCCTGGTAGCGAGGTAGGGTGTTAGTGAAGCGCCCAGTATTCCTGCCAGGGTAAAGGATAAAGAAGCGCCTGTATAACGAACGTGTACCGGGAAGATTTCAGCAAGTGCTGTTCCCAGTGGGCCATAGGTGAGTCCCATTAAAAACATACCAAGGGTGAGAAAGCCAACAATGATTCCCCAATGACTGGCAACAAATAAATGAGAGAAAAACAATCCAAATATGAAAATGCCAGTTGTAGCGATTATTAATATATTACCACGTCCATGCCTGTCTGCCAGGGCCGCAGAGATAAGAATGCCAATGGCGAAAAAGAGCATGGAAATAATTTGAGCCGTCAGGAAATCGGAATGCGGATACTTTAAAACTGAAGTGCCCCAACTTAACGTAAATACGGTCATTAAATAAAAAAATAAGAAAACAGTAATAGAAGCAATAGTACCCAAAACAAGGGCTTTCGTATGTTTCCTGAATACGTCAACAATGGGTAATTTAACACGTTCATTGTTTTCAATAATTTTTAGAAAGTCGGGAGTTTCTATAAGTTTCAGCCGGACATATAAGCCTACCCAGACCAGTAATGCACTTGCAATAAAGGGAATACGCCAGCCATAGTTCAGAAACTGTTGATCGCTCATGATATTGCCAAGAAGAAGAAATATACCGGTAGAGAGCAAAAAACCAAGGGGAGCACCCAGTTGTGGGAACATGCCATACCAGGCTTTTTTACCCGGAGGGGCATTTTCAGTAGCAAGTAATACAGCACCTCCCCATTCGCCGCCAAGCCCCAGGCCTTGCCCGAAGCGGAAAAAAGCTAAAAGCAAGGGAGCTGTAATACCAATGGACTGGTAGGAAGGAAGAAGCCCGATAGCTATGGTGGAAGTTCCCATGGTTAATAAGGCTGCTACCAGGGTAGCTTTGCGCCCTATGCGATCTCCAAAGTGGCCGAATAATGCAGCGCCTACGGGGCGTGCAAAAAAAGCTAATGCAAAAGTGGCTAACGATTCAAGGGTAGCTGTAGTCTCATTGGCTGCCGGAAAAAATATTTTCGGGAACACCAATACTGCTGCAGTAGCATAGATGTAAAAATCAAAAAATTCAATCGTAGTGCCGGCAAGACTAGCTATCAATACCCTTCCGGTAGAGTTTTGTGACCTTTTTATTGGATCCATGAAATATTTTTTAGTCAGAAAAAACAGGCCGCAAACTTAATGTATTTTAATTGGCAATATGTATAATGACCCTTTTTATCTGCATTTTTTGCAACAAATATTATTCATTAATATGTTTTCAAAATTTGAAATTATCATCCAAAATATATCCAGGCAGAATTTATTTTCAGCAAGCGATCTTTCTGCACTGATAATAATGATTAACGACTTGTTTCTATTAATGTTTGTTAATAAATATTTTTACAATGGCTGTGTACTTCCTTTATGAGAATTTGACTTGTCCTGAAAAGAGTTGACTGGAATTGTCAATACCTTAATAAGCGCATAAAATTAATTGTATTTAATATTCAAGTTTGGTTTTATCCTTTGTATAATAATTATTAAGTGAGTCTAAAACCCTGGTAGTATCGGAGAGCGGAAGTGTAAAGGGCTCGGCAATTTTATAAGTAATGGAATCATTGGTGTACATAATTACGTTTCTATGATAACTTTTTAAATTGGTAAACCTCTTTAATGCAGATAGCTCATTGGTAAATTCATTCACGACAATTTTAAATGTATATCTGGAGTTTTCTGTCTTTTTATCAGTTAATGTATCAGTTGCCGTAGTGCCTGGATTTGAAGAAACTGTATCTGTAACTGGCACAACGGATTCCGAAGTGCTGATATTGGCCTGGTTGTTTTTCTTAAAGCCGTAATGCCATAAAGCCCAGGCAATAAGACCGATAACCAACAGGAAGACTACCATTATTATACCTTTTTTATTACCACTCGTTTTTGGTGTTGTTTGGTAATCATTAAACATGTTTTCCTCATGTGGTTCAGCGCCCTCATCTTCAATTTTTATTCTAAGAGGTTCCAGCCTGGTAGCAATCAACTGTCCCCCTACAAATGTAAGTTCTCCTGAATTAGTTTTATCAATCGTCCCCATATTTGGGATTGTGAAGGGTTTCCCTATGTTCAAAAACTCTCTTCCTAATGAAAGAAATGAGTCAAGATCAGAAGAAGCAAGGGGTTTTATTTTTTTTGTTTGCTGAACGATATAATTAACCAAGTCATCATCTTCCGGTGCTTTGGGATCATATTGAAATGTAATGGCTCCCTCAGGAATGATGAAAGGTTTTTCGGGATTTACCGTGTCAGGAATAGATGCATCTATTTGGAAATGCCCAATTCTCTGCAAGTTTAAATGTTTATTCTCTAGTAAGTATTGTACAAGTACCTGCTCAATTTTCACACTCTTGATTTTAATGATAGCAAACCTACATGTTATTGGGCGAATTCCAAAACGCCAATCTAACCCATAAAACGCTATTTTTTTAATTTATGAGAAACTGATGCTGTTTAATTTACTATTTCCCCCAAAAATACCTTTTTTAATTTATGCATATTGGCTATTCTGTTTTTCTGTTGCAATTTCAAAATTTATGCATTGGTTCTGTTTGACTAAAATCATAATGGGATACATTTGCTACATGGTAACAAATGATGAAAAACTTTTTATGGAATATTGGGAAAAAAATCGGGAAAAAGAAAAGAAGTTTTTCCACCAATTAATCTATGGATCTCCATGGGGGCTGGTATTTGCACTTCCTGTATTGGTTGCTGTTCTTTTTCATGATTGGTACAAGAATATGATTCCTATTACCGGCACCGAAATTATTCTGATTTCAATTTCTGTTTTGGCGATTGCTGTTTTTTATTCGGTATTTCGTATGAAGTTTAAATGGGATCATAATGAGCAAATTTATAAAGAGTTAAAATTTAAGCAGAAACGGGAAGATGAATCACTTTTATAGTTTTATAGACTTTATTTGCAGGAAAATAATTTCGAACTATGAGAAAGCTTTTACCCGTGTGCATGTTGGCAATTTTGACTTTTGTAAGTTGTGTTAAAAATAATCAAGCCAGTTGTAATTACACCACCACCACCATTATAGCGCCTGATGCTGAACAACAGGCGATGCAGGATTCACTTAGTGCGCATAACATTACAGCCTCTATGAATCCCGAAGGTTTTTTTTATACAATTAATTCACAGGGTTCTGCCCAGTCTATTTCTAATCTGTGTACTACTGTTAGTGTAGAATATAAAGCGGGTTTTTTTAACGGAAAAATTTTTGATTCTACTGCAACGGGGACTGTGGCTAATTTTCAACTGGGCGCTGTAATTCCCGGGTGGCAAAAAGGAGTTCCGTTAGTAGGCAAAGGCGGTAGTATTACTTTATACATTCCACCTTCATTAGGATATGGTGCTAACAATATAATAAATACAAATACCGGGGATACCATAATTCCGGCTAATTCTTATCTTGTATTCAATATCCAATTGGTAGATTTTCAGTAGAGAAATCCCTGAATCAATAAATAAAACCGGGAACAATTGATTTTGGTTGGTTAAAGATTAAACAATGCATTTAACTTTGCTTCATTATGAAACATGAAGCAATATCAGTTTTTGATATGTTTAAAATAGGAGTGGGTCCTTCGAGCAGCCATACACTTGGTCCGTGGCGCGCAGCTAATTTATTTTTAGCCTCTTTAAATCATAAAAATTTATTAGATAAAATAGTAAGCATCGAAGTATTGCTTTATGGTTCTCTTGCTAAAACCGGCAAAGGACATGGGACTGATATAGCGATTCAATTGGGTTTGTCGGGATATGACCCCGTCACATTTGATGTAAGTATAATTAATGCCAAAATCAATGAAATAGCAACAAAAGAAAAATTAATTGTAAATGGCCTTTATGAAATTAATTTTAATCCTGCAACCGACATTGAATTTTTAATAACCGAATCACTTCCTTTTCATCCGAACGCACTTTCATTTTTAGCGGTTTTAAATAATGAGGATCACTTAGCCGAAACCTACTATTCTATTGGCGGGGGCTTTATAAAAAAAGAAGGTGAAGACCTATATGAAGACCAGGAAATTATTTTGCCATTTCCAATCAGCGATACCCGGGACTTATTGCACTGGTGTATGAAGACCGGTCTGAGTATAGGAGAGATAGTAATGGAGAATGAAAACACCTGGCGACAGGAAGAAAAAACAAGAGAAGGATTACTGAATATCTGGAAAGTGATGAAAGAATGTTTGTACAAGGGTTGCCATACAGAAGGCGTTTTGCCAGGAGGTTTAAATGTAAAAAGAAGGGCAGCTCTTTTAAATAAAAAATTGCTAAAAGATAAATCCTATTTTGATTTTAATTCATGGATAAAAGCAATCAAAGATGGAGGGCATGATTTTAAATACATTTTGGACTGGGTCAGTTGTTTTGCTCTTGCTGTGAATGAAGAGAATGCCGCATTCGGGCGCGTAGTTACTGCTCCTACAAATGGAGCCGCCGGAGTTATTCCGGCAGTGCTGGCTTATTACATCATCTTTTGTGATGGAAATGAAGGAAATAAAATCATCCAGTTCTTATTAACTGCTTCTGTAGTAGGTTGTATTTTTAAAAAAGGGGCAACTATTTCAGCGGCGATGGGAGGCTGCCAGGCAGAGATCGGGGTATCGTCTTCTATGGCGGCTGCGGCACTTACTGAGGCTATGGGAGGCACTCAGCGTCAGGCATTAATGGCTTCGGAAATTGCCATGGAACACCATCTTGGAATGACTTGCGATCCTATAGCCGGCCTGGTACAGATCCCCTGCATTGAAAGAAATACTATGGGAGCTATTAAAGCGATAACTGCTTGCCAGCTCTCATTGCAGAGTGCTCCTGATTTTGCAAAAGTGAGTTTAGATAATGTAATCAAAACGATGTGGAATACTGCTATGGATATGAACAGTAAATACAAGGAAACATCGGATGGTGGTCTTGCTATCAATGTGCCATTGGGATTGAGCGAATGTTAGTTTATTTCAGTTGGCAGTTTTTTCCCAATTGTAGTTAATTCTTTTTATCCCAGGCTGATCTCTAAATTCCATATTTTCTTTTTATATCCCTGTCATTCTCACGTTCTTTAATGGATTCTCTTTTATCGTAGATCTTTTTACCTTTTCCCAAACCGATTTCCATTTTAGCAAATCCTTTTTCGGAGATGAATATTTTTAATGGAATTATGGTGAATCCTTTTTCTTTCATTTTGTTTTCCAGCTTGCGCAATTCTTTTTTATGCAATAATAATTTGCGCTCCTGCATGGGCTCATGATTATAATGAGTGCCGAAATGATATTCTGAAATATGGAGACTTTTTACAAATAGCTCTCCTTTAAAAAAGATACAATAGCTGTCATTAAAACTTGCTTTTCCCGCCCTTAGTGATTTTATTTCGGTACCGGTTAATACAATACCTGCAATGTATTTTGCTTCAATATTGTATTCGTAATATGCTTTGCGGTTACTTAAATCCATAATATAAAACAGCAGGGATTTTTATAGAATCCCTGCTGCAAAGTTTCATTTTTATAATTTAATTATTGAATAAAATCAATAATTGATTTATCCTGTCCCGTAGTTCTTTTCTTGAAACAATAAAATCAAGAAAACCATGTTCTAATAAAAATTCACTACGTTGAAAACCAGGGGGCAGGTCTTTTTTAATTGTCTCTTTAATAACACGTGGTCCTGCAAAGCCAATTAGGGCTCCAGGTTCGCCCATAATCACATCGCCGAGCATTGCAAAAGAGGCTGTTGTACCTCCAAAAGTTGGATCAGTGCAAAGTGAGAAATAAGGGATTTTTGCATCTGAAAGCAGAGACAATCTCCCGGAAGTTTTTGCCAGTTGCATTAAAGAAAAAGCACTTTCCATCATCCTGGCGCCACCGCTTTTATTAATGATCATAAATGGAATTTTATGAGCGATGCAATAATCACAGGCACGACAGATTTTTTCACCCATCACACTACCCAGGCTGCCGCCAATGAATTCAAAATCCATGCAGGCAATCACAATATCCTTTTCATTTATTTTGCCATGAGCAACTGTTATGGAATCATGAATGGCAGTTCTTGCATAAGTTTCCTCCAGTCGTTGTGTATAGGGTTTCATATCTACAAAGCCCAAAAAATCTATTGATTTTATATTGGCAAAGAGTTCATGTTCACTTTCCGGATCAAAAATAATGTCAAAATATTCTGCACTACCAATGCGGTGATGATATTCACATTTGGGACATACAAATAGATTTTCTCTTAATTCAGAAACAGTACACGTATATCTGCATTGCGGACATTTCGTCCACAAACCATCAGGCGCTTCTTTTTTATCTTTGGTGGAAGTGGTGATTCCCTTTTTTATCCTGCGAAACCAGCTTCCTCTGGTTTCTTCAGTTTCACCTTCTTCACCTGCAAGATTGGCATCAAAATCCTCTTCTTGTTTCATGTAGTAATATTTTGTAATTCATGGTTCATCTTATAAAGTATTATGAATGGATTCATAATACTCAACTTATGACACTATGCTACAGTAATACTTTCATCCAGGTAAACGTCTTGTGTTGCATGCAATAAATCTATTCCTTCCTGCAATGGTTTTTGGAATGCTTTTCTACCCATAATCAACCCCATCCCGCCTGCTCTTTTATTGATTACAGCGGTTTCTACAGCCTCAATCATATCAGTAGCACCTTTACTTTCTCCGCCACTATTAATTAATCCGATTTTGCCGCTATAGCAATTCAAAACCTGGTAACGACAAAGATCGATCGGATGATCTGAAGTAAGGTTTTCATAAACCAATTTAGATGTTTTACCAAATTTAATAGCATTGTAACCACCATTATTGGTTGCTATTTTTTGTTTAATAATATCCGCCTGCAGAGTAACTCCCAGGTGATTGGCCTGGCCTGTAAGATCAGCCGCAGTACTATAATCCACACCATCCACTTTAAAAGCATTGTTACGAACGTAACACCATAATATAGTACACATTCCTAATTCATGAGCCAATTCAAATGCCTGGCTTACTTCCTGTAATTGACGGGTACTTTCTTCACTTCCCCAATATACAGTAGCACCCACGCCAATGGCTCCCATATTGTAAGCACTTTTAACGGTGCCATACATGGTTTGGTCATGTTTATTAGGATAACTTAATAATTCGTTATGATTAATTTTTACGATGAAAGGAATTTTGTGAGCATATTTCCTGCTTACGATACCAAGTACTCCAAAAGTGGAGGCTACTGCGTTACAACCTCCTTCAACAGCGAGTTTTACAATATTTTCAGGATCAAAATAAATAGGATTAGGAGCAAAAGAAGCTCCGGCACTGTGTTCAATACCCTGATCCACCGGAAAAATTGAGCAATATCCTGAGCCTCCAAGCCGTCCATGGCTCATCAAAGTTTCCATACTTCCTACCACACGATTGTTACGGTTACTCTTGACAAAAATATCGTCAATATATGTAGGTGAAGGTAAAGTAAGAGTTGATTTATCAATTTTACATTTGTGATTCAATAAGCCTTCCGCTTTGTCGCCTAATAGTTCTGCAATTTTTTTTGATGCCATTATTTATGTTTTAATTTTTGCAAAAATAGGGAATTACAAGTTTAAGTGCATTTATCCTGTAATAGAATTATTTAGGTATAAAAATCTACTATTCTAAAAGGCTGATATTTTTGAAATAATCAGCAGCTTTTAATAACCTGCTTCCATACCAGCTAAACATTTTACCATCGACCAGGATTATTTTTTTTTGGGGAAATAAATTTTTTATTTCATCTTTATGTTTTTCGCTAAAAGGGTAGGGCTCTGATGAAAGTAAAATGATTTCACAATGTTTTTCTTCAAGTTCTATTAATTGAATTTCAGGATAACGATAGCAATTTGAAAAAATATTTTCAAATCCGCAATAATTCATCATATTGCTAATAAAAGTATCTCCGCCGGCAACCATATAGGGATTTTGCCATATAAAATAGGCTGCCTTCATTTTCTTATTTAAAGAAAAAGTAGTTTCTGTTTTTTTAAATTTATCATTTATCTGGATAGCCAATGTAGTAGCTGCTTTTGATTTTTGTGTCAATTTTCCGATATCATTGATCATTTTTATAGCATCTGAAAGCGTGGCTACTTCTGTAACCCAAACATCATATTTCTCAGCCAACTTCTCAATCTGTTCTTTTTCATTTTCTTCTTTATTGGCAATAATAAGATCCGGAGAAAGCTGATCAATCGTTTTGAAATTAATATTTTTAGTTCCGCCCACTCTTGTCTTATTTCTAAACCATTTTTTTGGATGTACACAAAATTTGGTAATACCAATTACTTCATCTTCTAATCCCAGGTAAAAAAGTAGTTCTGTCTGAGAAGGAACCAGTGAAATAATGCGGGAATATTTTTTGATTCGTGGTATATTTTGTTGGAGCATCATAACTAAACTGCAAGGTATAGACAAAAAAAATCTGCAATCACAATGATTGCAGAAGTTAATTTTTTGTCTGCTTTTTAGCAGATTCTTTGGGACCTTTTCCAGTAAATAAATTTCTGGTTTCAGTTAGGGTTGATAAGGCTTTGGTTTTTCTAGTGATCTTGGTTGGTTTTCATAAGAATAAATATCTTATAATTTACTTTGAAACGATATTGGAATTCTTTTTCAAAATAAACCCGGTTTTATGTTTTCCTCTTTACTTTTCGCAAAGAGATGATATTGGAAAAGAAAAAATAGAAGTTGACTGATATTGGATTTTTTCGATTTTTTAAGGAACTTGGATAGATTCTGCTTTTCGAATGGATATTTGGATAGTTTTTGATTAATGCCACAACATCAACCAACTTCTGGAGCAAAGATAGGGTGTACTCAGTTCTCCGGAAAGGGCACTATTGACCATTTTTGCTACAGATATAATTACGGCATTGATAGTAATTATAACAAAATTGGAATGGTATTATTACTTATTTGACAATAGTAAAAATACGTTTTTTTGATGACGGTTTATAAAGAATTGGCATAGACTCTATTTACTTTCTATTTTTCTTAGAGAGAAAATCGTCCGGATAGTTTTTAAAATTTAAAAAAATTCTTTAGGTATTAATAATTCTAACACCTTCATGTAACTTCGTAAAAATGAACCAAAGTTAAATATCGAAAGAATATGTTTCCAAAAGTAAACCCAACGAAGACTGAATCCTGGAAAAAACTACAGGATCATTATAAAGAAATGAAGCAGATGCCTCTCAAAGATTTGTTTAAAGAAGATACTTCCCGATTTAAAAAATATTCTTTTTCCTTACCCGAAATAGTTTGTGATTTTTCTAAGAATATTATAAGTGATAAGACAATCCAGTTGCTTATAGAACTTGCGTATGAGTGTGAATTGCAAAAAGCCATTAAGGCGATGTTTGTCGGAGAGTTGATCAATGGAACCGAAGGCCGTTCTGTTTTGCATACAGCGCTAAGAAATTTTTCAGGCAAACCGGTTTATAGTGAAGGCAAAGATGTGATGCCCGAAGTGAAAAAGGAATTAGAACACATGAAGAGTTTTTGTAAAAAAATTCATAAAGGCGAATGGAAAGGCTATAACGGGAAAAAAATAAAATACATTGTCAATATTGGTATTGGGGGCAGTGACCTGGGGCCTGTTATGGTTACAGAAGCCTTAAAACCCTATTGGAAAAAAGACATTCATGCTTACTTTGTCAGTAATATAGATGGAACAGATCTCGCAGAAGTACTGAAAAAAATAAACCCCGATGAAACCCTTTTTTTAATAGCTTCCAAAACATTTACCACGCAGGAAACTATGACCAATGCTCATTCTGCACGGGATTGGTTTTTGAAATCGGCTAAAGATAAGAAGGCTGTAGCTAAACACTTTGTAGCCTTAAGTACCAATGAAAAAGGTGTTGAAGAATTCGGGATTGATAAAGAAAATATGTTTGTGTTTTGGGATTGGGTTGGCGGTCGTTACAGCCTATGGAGCGCTATAGGTTTATCTATTGCTTTGACTGTGGGATATACCCATTTTGAAGAATTGTTGAAAGGAGCCTATGAAACTGACCGACATTTCAGGGAAAAATCTTTTGAAAAAAATATACCGGTGTTAATGGGGCTTATAAGCCTTTGGTATATTAATTTTTTCGGGGCAGAATCCGAAGCTATACTTCCTTATGATCAGTATTTACACAGATTTCCGGCATATTTTCAACAGGGAAATATGGAAAGCAATGGAAAACATGTTGACAGGAACGGGAAAAAGGTGCATTATAAAACGGGGCCGGTTGTATGGGGAGAACCAGGTACCAATGGTCAACACGCTTTTTACCAATTATTGCACCAGGGAACCTTAATGATTCCCTGCGATTTTATTGCGCCGGTTCATAGTCATAATCCAATGGGAGATCATCATAAAATACTACTCTCCAATTTCTTTGCTCAAACAGAAGCACTGATGAATGGAAAATCAAGGAAAGATTTACAGGATGAAAAAGTACCTGATCATTTAATCCCTTTCAAAGAATTTGAAGGGAATAAGCCAACCAATTCATTCCTGGTTAATAAGATAACTCCATTTACATTAGGCGAACTAATCGCTATGTATGAACATAAAATTTTTGTACAAGGCGTTATCTGGAATATTTACAGTTTTGACCAATGGGGTGTTGAATTGGGTAAACAATTAGCAAAAAAAATATTGCCGGAATTACAGAATCATGAAAAAATCACTTCACATGATTCCTCTACGAATGGGTTGATTAATGTATATAAGAAATTAGCCAATAGTTAATTGATTTTTTTACTTCATAAGATAAGATTTTCTGGTTTCCCCAAGATAATATGCGTATCTTATGAAACATTTAATATTTACTTAAATCACATATTTTTTTTAGTAAATAAACAATAATCATCTGTAAAAAATGAAGGTCGCCTTGAAGTAAAGACGACCATGATTCTTTATTAAAACATATACTATTAATTACTCTCGAATGAAATTTTTATTTGAAAACAATAAAGGAAAAGTACTTGAATCGCCTATAGATAAAATGAGGGTTCTTGCTCCGGAATTCCATTCAACTATGCCTTGTCTTTTGTCCTATTCTCAATCAACTATGCCAGTATATAAGATATTCCCCGAAGGATTGAAACCTGAGAAGCAAAAAAAAATCTAAATATTCAAAAAGATATTCCAGGCAGAAAAGAAAAATAGATTCCTTTTGGCCCTTGCAAGTTAAAAAGGAGTTGCTTCAGGCCAAATTAAGGCAAATATATCTTCCACAGGTTATATTATTCTTCTAAACTTTTATTGTAAGTTCGCAACTTCTTTTTTGTTCCTCATGATCAGAAATTTTTTTTCCTTTATTAAACTAAAGCCAGCCTTTGCTGTTGGTTTTTTATATGCTTCTACCAGCCTTTTATTTGGCATTTGGGTAGCATCCCTTCCGGGCATAAAAGCCAGGCTTGGCTTTACGGATGGTGGCCTTGGTCTATCCTTGCTTCTTTCACCTTTGGGAGCTATAACAGGTATGTTGATATCATCAAGAATATTTAGTAAAATACCTGTGGGCAAGTGGATGTTTGCAGGATATATTATTTTGAGTGGTATAATGATATTGCAAATTAATTCGGTAAACAGGGTAATGTTTTGGACTTGCTTGTATTGTTTTGGCACTATTAGTTTTTTAAATAGTATCTCTATCAATGCTACTGTAAATTTACTGGAAAAAAAATACGACAGGTTATTAATGAGTACTTGTCATGGTATGTATAGTCTGGGAGGGGCAATAAGTGCAGGAATCGCAGCTTTATTATTTCTATTGCATATACCTTCCGGCTGGCAAATTGTAATGGTAGCATTCTTTATTATTATGGTCAACTTTTTCAATAAAGAACACTTACTGGCAAATCGGGATATCATTCATTCCAGATCATCATTTAAATTACCTTCTCTAACCATTTTAGGTATCTCTTTTATTTGTATGGTTAGTTTTATGGAAGAGGGATGTGTCGCCGATTGGAGTGCTATTTACTTTAAGGAAGTATTATTTGCCCCCAAGGCATTAATAAGTATGGGCTATGCCGGGTTTTCTTTTGCTATGACGATAGGAAGGTTAAATGGTGACTTACTGATTTGTAAATTGGGGAGTAAAAATGTAGTGATATTTGGAAGTCTCTTAGCAGCATTCGGTTTTTTAGTAGTCGTAATAGCTCCTATGGTAACCATTGCCATTCTGGGGTATATTTTAATAGGTTTTGGTTGTTGCTGTATTGTTCCTGTTTTATACAAGGCTTCTGCTAATATTCCGGGCTTAAGTACTGTTGAAGGATTTGCAATGGTAGCTACGGGAGGACTGATTGGATGGCTTACAGGGCCATCTGTCATAGGCTTTATATCAGAGAAGGCAAACCTTTCAAAAGGTCTTTCTCTATTGATCTTAATGGGTGTAGTGGCTTCCTACGTAGCATGGCGAAATCCTTTTCTTGTGAATAAAGGAAAGCAGACAAAAGTTTCTATACCTTTTAATGACCAAATGTATTGATGTAATGGTTGTTTTGGAAAGTTTCATTCACTATTATTACCCTTTTTGCAGTTAACTTTAAATTAGCTTTTTTGATCGTTTCGTATTTTTCCTTTCGAGGCATATCTTGCAAAAACTATTGACAACAGACTGACTTAAAATACATCTTTAAATTAAATTAGTACACTCCAGAAATGAAATTTTTTTTATCTTTTTTAATAATCATTACATCATTGATGTTTTCCCTTGAGGGATTTTCTCAAAAAAATACCAGTAGTATTAAAGGAAGAATATTAGCGCCAGATGGTAGACCGGCTTACGTAACCGTTGAATTAAAAAGGTATAAAAAAATAACGGTAACTGATAATAGCGGTGATTTTAAATTTCAGAATCTGCCTGCATTGCAGGATACGATAATCATCACTTCTGCTGAATCCAAGGCCTATATGCAACCTGTAACTATTGGAAATGGGGAAGCACTAACTCTCGATGATATCCATCTTCTGTTTAATAAAGGCCAATTACAAGACATAGAAGTAAAGGGACGCCTGGCACATTCATACAAAAGCGATTATTCTTTTATGGGCACTAAAACACAAGCTGCTTCTGTTGACATACCTCAGTCCATTTCTGCCATTACAAAAGAATTGATAAAAGATAAAATGGATTTTACACTTAAAGATGTGGCTGGTGATGCTGCCGGTGTTAATCAATATTCGGGTTATGATGACTATTCTATTAGGGGTTTTAAAGCCGAGAATGCGCGGCTGATCAACGGACTCCGCGGCTACAACACAACTTATGCCAGTGCAATGCTGGTGAATATGGAAAGAGTTGAAATAATGAAAGGACCGGCTGCAGTATTATATGGTAACTGTGATCCTGGTGGTACTATTAACCTGGTTACAAAAAAGCCCTTGGCAAATAATGAAAGCGAAATAAATATATCAGGAGGTATGTGGAATCATTTTCGTGCGCAGGTTGATGTAACAGGTCCACTAAATAGAAATAAAACTTTATTGTACCGGTTCAATGCGGGATACGATAATACCCGTTCTTTCCGAAACCAGTTCTTTTCAAAATCTTATGAACTGGCTCCGTCTCTTTCATTTATTCCAAATGAAAAAATTCAATTGAATATTGATTTTTCTCTGTCGCACATCAACACCATTCTTGACCGGGGGCAACCGGGTTTTCAAAATGATTTTTCAATGAAGTCGACACCTATCAGTCTTATAGCTACGCAGCCAGGTGATTATCTTCATGAAACAGATATTGCTGCTAATATTTTGTTTTCTTACAAAATTAATAATCATATCAATTTTAACAGTGGTTATCTACATTACGTTACGCAGCAAAATGCTTTGGAACATGGCGTTCAGAGCTATATCACTGCTGATTCTATTAATCTGTATTATACCAATTGGGACTATCATACTACTACAAATACACTTACCAATTATTTTACATTCCATTTTAATACCGGAAAATTCAGCCACAAGTTTTTAGCAGGTTTTGATTATGTCAAAAGCAGTGTAAACCTGGACCAGGAGTATTATGAGCGGCCGGATATGTTCGGTGCTGGTAGTGGTATAGTTGGTACCTTTAGTTTAAAGCACCCGACATATTTTAAAAGGCCAGTTAATAACTATGAGGTTTCTGATTATGAATCTGATGCAACCGATGTAGAACCCGTCATTTATCACACACAGGGAATTTATTTACAGGAACAAATTAGTTTTAACAAATGGAAATTACTGATAGGTATTAGAAAAGAAACCTATGAAGGAGGAGGTGGTAATAGTCAGGACAGCACTGACGAAGATGCAACAAATGTATTTCTTCCCAGGATCGGATTGGTTTTTAAAGTTAGGCCAGATATAAGTTTATATGCTACTTACAATAAGGGGTTCGATCCCTTTGAAGCATCCACCAGTACACAATTATTTAATGCCCCATTTAAACCTGTGACCAGTGAATTGTTTGAAGTTGGAATGAAAGCCAATTTGTTTCAAAATAATTTATCTGCCTCTTTTGCAATATATCAGTTAACACTGCAAAATGTTGCAGTGAATGCAAATGATATTTCAAACCCTAATCTTTATATACAACAAGGTGAAGACAGATCAAGAGGAATAGAAACTGAAGTTGATGGTAACATTCTCCCCAACCTCAGTGTTTCGATTTCTTACGCACACAGTATTGCTAAAGTTATAAAAAGTAAAATTGCGGCGCAGGTAGGAACGCTTGTAGAAAATGCCCCAAGAAATTCAAGCAATAGCTGGATTAAATATACTTTTATGAATGGAGTACTAAAAGGATTTGGAATAGCTTTGGGACATTCCCAGGCAGATGTTAGAAATACTTTGGAGCCCGGATTGACACTTCCCGGGTATATTGTTTTAAATGGAGGTGTCCGCTATACAATTAAGCATTTTAATGTTGCCCTTAACCTGAATAACATTACGAATAAAATTTACTGGATAGCTGCCTATAACAATGTAAATAAATGGCCAGGAGTCCCTCGTAATTTCATGATCAGTACTGGCTTTAGTTTTTAAGATTTAAATCATATCATATGAGTAATTTGCAAACTATAGATTAATAAAAAAATAAACGGTAATAAAAGTTACATCGTAATATTGTAATTTTTTAAAAATTACCATTTCAGGGAACAACACCCAAAATATAGAATATTAATTATGATTAAAAATGCCCACATTCTCACCGCACTTATTTTTTTTCCCGTAATTGTATTTTCTCAAAAAAGAATCAGTAAAAACTTTCATTTGGGAAACAGCACCTTACAACAAAGGGCGGGTTATACCATAATGCCTTATAACAGATTGATTCAATCTGCAGGTAAAGTAATTACCTATGGAGATCCGTCTTTAGAAAATCATGCATTAGATCTATGCGTGCTTCCGGATAAAACAAACATAGCCATAGAAGATCGCTTTGGGATAGCTATTGTGAACAGCAATTCAAAACAAATAATATCCCGGTGGTCATTTACTCAAGACAAAGCCTGGAAAAGTTTAGTAAGTACCTATTCAGGTATTACTTCTTTTGTTGAAAATAATACAACCTACATTGCCTGGGGAGCTTCAGGAGGGGGAAGTGTGTCGGCCATAATGATTGCAGAATGGGATGGTAAAAAGATTAATAAAGTAACAGGAATAAATATTGAAAGAGTAGAGCCTGCAGACAAAGCAATTCCTAATCAAATAATTGCCAATAGGGAAGATGGTGTGATGTATCTGTATACAGTATTAAATGGCAATAATCAGTTGATAAAAATAAAATTTGATGATCAAAAAGTGGTTTGGGCTATGCCCACAGGAGTGGCTCCCTATGGAATTAGCATTATCAATAATAAAGCTTATGTAACTAACTGGGCAGGCCCTTTAGTCACAGATACGCTTTTAGAGAACGCAGGTACTCCCTGGGGTAGGGCTTATACTAATCCTGTTACAGGCGCCACCAGTAATGGCAGTTTATCAATTATCAATATTACCAATGGTGAAGTGCTTAATGAATTGCGGCTTGGGGTTCATCCTAATGCAATTATTAAAAGTAATGATCAGAAATTTTTATATATTACCAACAGTAACAGCGATTATGTAAGCGTAGTAGATGTAAACAAGGAAAGACTAGTTGATTCGATACCTACGGGATTATTTTCTAACGAATATCGTTATTTTGGTAGCAGCCCAAATGCCTTATTACTGGATTCAAATACAGGTACACTATATGTTGCTAACGGAATGGATAATGCCATTGCCGTAATCAAATTAGGAAGTAACGATTATACAAATGCAAAAGGTAATACACAACTAAAAGGATATATACCAACAGAGGCTTATCCATCAGGTGTTGCTATGATTAACCAGGAATTATTTATTACTAATCTTGAAGCAAAGGGCGCCAGGGTTTTATCTGAAAATTCTGTTTATAAAAAGCCGGATGGGAAATTTGTTAATGCGTATACTATCCATAAAGAACTGGCTTCATTGAGCATGATTCCCGTACCTTCTCAAAGGATGTTGAACGGCTATACAAAAAGAGTAAAAAAGCTGAATCTCTTTTACCGCATTGCATTGACTAATGCAATGCCCCGCAAAAATATATTGCCAAAGCCTTTGCCGGAAAGGATTGGAGAACCTTCCCTTTTTAAACACGTAATTTATATTATTAAAGAAAATAAAACTTACGACCAGGTTTTTGGTGATGTATCGAATGGATGGGGTGATAAGAATCTTTGCATTTATGGTAAAAATGTGACCCCCAACCAACATCAACTTGCTAATGATTTTTTATTACTTGATAACTATTATGCCTCGGGTAAATCATCAGCTGAAGGACATCAATGGACAGATGCTGCAATGGTATCAGATTATATAGAAAAAAATGTGCGCGCCTGGTTTCGTAGTTATCCTCACAGGCAGGAAGATGCGTTGGTATATAATAAAGATGGCTTTATTTGGAACAATGCTTTAGATCATGGCAAAAAAGTTCGTATTTATGGGGAAGCCTGTCTTACTCATTATGATAAAAAATTGAAATGGCTTGATATTTATAATAAATATATAAATCATGACTCCCTTGCTATTTACAACACAAGCACAATTGCAAGAATAAGACCTGTTATATCACCTGATTTTCCTGATTGTGATAATTTTGTTTTTCCTGACCAGATGCGGGCAGATATATTTATTAAAGAATGGAAAAAAATGGAAGCCCAACCCGGCGATGATCTTCCTGATTTGATGGTACTGTCGTTGCCCAATGATCACACAGCAGGTACTTCAGAAAATTTTCCTATTCCCAATGCCATGGTAGCAGACAATGATCTTGCCTTGGGAAGAATTATTGAAACTGTAACTCACAGCCGGTTTTGGGACTCTACTGTTGTTTTTGTGACGGAAGATGATTCGCAATCTGGCTGGGACCATATTTCATCTTACAGAACAACCTGCCAGGTAATAAGCCCTTACTCCCTGCTAAATAAAACCATTCATACCAATTATAACCAGACTTCAATGGTAAGAACTATTGAGCAGATTTTAGGCATACCGCCAATGACAGTTACAGATGCTACAGCCCTTCCAATGTTTGATTGCTTTAGTAGTACCATGCATTCCTATCAATATAATGTAATCGCCAATAATATTCCTTTAAATACTATGAACAAGCAGGTTGCTCAATTAAAGGGTAAAGCAAAATATTTTGCGAAATTGTCTGCTACAAAAGCCTTTAAAGAAGAAGATAGTGGTGAAGATGATTTGATGAATAAAATTTTATGGTTTAATGCAAAAGGAGATGAAAAATATCCCGGAAGCAAATAGGCACTGTTTGAATATTGGGAAATCAACTATAAATAATTTATTATTGGCAACATGGCACAGCGATTTTTAAATTGTAAATTTTATTTCGCCATAGTAGGATAATCCAGGTATTTACAGATGATATTAGTACTTTTATTTTATACAAATCATAATCTATAATTTTTAATTAATGAAAAAATATTGTCACATACTACTGTTTATATTTGTTATTTTTCTTTCACTTCAAACTTTGGCTCAAAAAAATTACGAAGTATTATCAGTTCCTGCTATCAATGCTTTTACGCATATCGACAAACAAGGTAAGAGCGTGTTAGCAAGTGGCAGATATGTAACTCCTGTTGGTGAAACCATCCAAATAACACATGATCCCTTTGGAATGGCAATTTCACCTGACGGTCGAAAAACAGTTACTATTCATAACGGAGTATTCACCATTATTGACAATACAACGCTTGCTAACACGCGAGTTCCCAGTTATGATGGTAGTATTGTTTCTCCTTTTTCAAAAGGTTCTTTTCTCGGCGTAGCTTTTTCACCTGATTCAAAAAAAGTATATTTAAGTGGTGGAGACAATGGAGCTGTAATTATTTATGATATTGAAAAAATGCAAAGGCTTGATTCTATTTCATTAAATGGAAAAGTGGATTCTGTAGATTATGAAGACAGTTTTACTTCAGACCTTTTATTGAATGAAAATAATAATGAGTTATTGGTTTTAGACAGGGGGAATTTCAGGTTGGTGCGCATCGATCTTACTACCAATAAAATTACGGCCTCTATAAAAACCGGGCGGCAGCCATTTGGCCTTTCTATCAGCCCTGATAAAAAAATAGCCTTTGTAGCTAATGTAGGTATGTACGATTATCCTTTACTGCCTGACCTTACTCCAACAAATTATGATAGCCTTTTGATACCTTTTCACCCATATGGCAATGACACTAAAGAATCTATTGAAGGATATACCTGGCATGGCCGGAAAATTCCTGGCGTTGGCAGTCCGCTGGCACCGGAAGCTATGAGTGTTTATACCATAGACCTTGATAACAATAAAGTAATAGACAGGTTTAAGACAGGTTACCAGATAGGACAGATGGTGGAAGGTGCTGAAGTTGTAGGAGGAGCAAGTCCCAATTCAATTGCTGTCGGAAATAAATATGCCTATGTAACCAATGCTACCAATGATAATGTTTCAATTATTGATTACCATGCACATAAAATCATTGGTGAGATTGATATAAAAGTAGATACACTGATTGATCATTATCGTGGCTTATTACCTTTTGGAATTTCATTAAGTAAAGATGAAAAAACATTGTATGTCGCTTTACTTGGTTTCAATGCAATAGCAGTAATTGATGTGGATACAAAAAAGACGGTAGGCCTTATTCCAACAGGATGGGGACCAACAAGAGTATTTCCGTCAAAGGATGAAAAAGATTTGTATGTGATAAGTTGCCGGGGTTATGGGGCCGGCCCGAATGGAGGGAAAGATTTTGTAGCCCCGGTACAGGGAACTTACATAGGAGACATTCAGCTGGCAACTTTTCAAAAAATCCCCATGCCTGACAAACAACAATTATCTGCTTATACCCAACAGGCAATTGGCAATACTTTTATGAAAATGGAGGTAAAAGATGATGGGAAGAATCCTCTTCCTCCGTTACAAAATATTAGGCAGAGCCCGATTAAATATATTGTTTACATCACCAAAGAAAACAGGACATATGATGAAGTAATGGGGCAGCTAAAAAAGGGAGTCGGGGACCCTACATTGGCTCGTTTTGGCGTAGATGTAACAGTTGCTTCAAAGGATAAAACACTCGTCCACGTGAATGTCGCCCCGAATCATTTGAAAATTGCCAGGCAATTTTCTTTTGGTGATAATTACTATTGTGATAGTGATGCTTCTATTCATGGGCATCACTGGATGCTGGGAGTAATACCCAATGAATGGGTAGAGGCAAATTCAAGCGTTAGTAAAACTGCAAAGATATTTTCAAAGGCTTCTGGTAGAAGATTCCCAGGATCTACCGGCAGTATGGACCCTGAAGATTATGCCGAAAGAGGTGGGTTGTGGGAAGCTATGGAAAGAAGTAAAATTTCATTTTATAATTTTGGAGAAGCCAATGAAACAGCACATGTCAGGGAAGAATGGAACGATACTGCAACAGGTGCAAGTCATGCTGTAATGGTGCCAATGCAAAAAGCGTTATATCCTCGTACCAGCCATAATTATGCAGGATTTAATACCAACATCCCTGACCAGTTTAGGATGGACCAATTTGAATCAGACTTCACCAAAATGTGGCTGAAAGGAAAAAGTGAAATGCCTCAGTTAATCACTATGCAGGTGCCTAATGATCATACTGCATCTCCCCGTCCCGAATATGGCTATCCTTTTTATCATTCTTATGTTGCAGATAATGATCTTGCTATTGGAAGAATAATGCAATTTCTTTCAAGAACTCCTTACTGGAAAAATATGCTGGTAATTATTACTGAAGATGATCCGCAGGGAGGTGTTGATCATATAGATGCCCATCGAAGCATATTAATGATGGCTGGCCCATATGTGAAGCATGGATATGTATCACACACACATGCCAACTTTGGTTCTATTTTAAAAACTATTTATACTATTTTGAATGTTCCATACGTAAACCAATATGATGCCACTGCTACTTTGTTGCAGGATTATTTTACCAGTGTGCCTGATTACACACCTTACAATCTTGTATTTCCATCTAAATCAGTATTTGATCCACAAATAGCAATGAAACGCTACAATAGAAAAATAGATTGGCGTAAAATTAAGAAAGGGCCGGAGATGGATGATGAAGACGAACTAAGAATTGAACATTATAAACAACAAGGTGTAATTATAAAAAAGAAAGATTAGAGTTTATTTTTCTCTTTAAGTTAAATTAGCCCAGGGTAGTTGAAATGTATGGGATAGATATTTGAAAAACTGATCCCTTATTTTTCACTGAATCAACTGTTATTTTTCCACCATTGTCTTCAATAATTTCTTTAACAGTAGATAGTCCTATACCTGTTCCTTTATTACCATAACGGTCTGTCTTTTCCAGTGTTTGCCTGTGTTGGAATATTTTTTCGAGGTTCTGTTCATCAATGCCGGTGCCATTATCCGCAATAGAAAAATAGTGATAACTTTTATCCCAGTTGCACGAAATATCAATAATTGCCTTTGCTTTATCGTTGTATTTAATGGCATTGGTTATCAAATTCTGGAATACCTGCTGAAGCGAAGTTTTATCCATTTGCACTTTGGGAAATTCTCCTGATAAATTTATTTCTATATCCGGAGGAGGGGCTATAAGATTAATTACTTTATGGATGATGTCAAAAGAATCTGCTTCAATTTTTTTTTCTTCTTTACCCGCTTTTTTTTGTCCATTTATTAAAATATCATCAATGAACATTATAAGTTCCTTTGCGCTTCTGTCAATAAGAGCCAGGTAGCCCAGGGCATCCTCATCAAGAGTTTCACCATACCGTATTTGAAAAGAACGGGATACCAAAGAAATGTTGGCAAGTGGAGTTTTCATATCATGAGAAGCGATACTTGAAAACTCTTTAAGCTTTCTATTAGCTTTTTTTAATTTTTCTTGTGTCTGGCTGAGTTCACTAAGTTTTTTATGTAATTCGAGTCGTGTAATAACCTGGTCGGCCAAAGATTTCAAAGCCTCTTTCTGACCATCGGTAAGATCATTGGTTTTGGCATCTAATACGCAGATAGATCCAAGAGCGTTTCCATTGCTGGTGATAAGTGGCGCACCTGCATAAAAAACCGCATGAGGCTCACCCTCTACCAATGGATTTTTGGCAAACCTTTTATCAACTCTCATGTCCTTTACTACCAACACATTTTCATGGTCAAGAATAGTGTAATTACAAAAAGCAAATTCACGGGGCATTTCTGTCATGTCAATGCCCAGGTGCGATTTAAACCATTGCCTGTCTTTATCTAAAAAAGTTATTAGAGAAACCGGCACATTGCATATTTGTGTAGCAATTTTGGTTATACTGTCATACTCCTTCTCCGAAAGGGTATCAAGAATATCATAATCATAAAGTTCCTTCAATCGCTGTTTCTCATTAGCAGGAACAGGATAGTTTTTTTTAACCGACATAAATAAGTTTAATAAAAATAATAACGATTTGAACTAATTTTAATTGCATAAATCCCATGCTAATCAATTTCAAACAATTAATCTGGTAAGTATATATAATTTCTTTAAACCTTCTCCCTGATAAAATCAGTGTTGGGTATTATAAAACTGTCTGTAAATTTACTCTGATTATACTTTACAAGTTGCAAAATTACTGAACCAAATATATTTAAATAAAAATTATAAGATAATTTTGTTTGCAAAATAAAATAAATATTTTACTCTTAGCTTAATAACTACTACTTGCTGTTAAAGATAACACACGAACTTTATTCTGTGCCAGGCATTTATTTTTGACTTTTGAAACTTTTTTGAAGTAAACATGTAGTTATTTATTGGCTATATTTTATTGGTAAAATAAACAGAAAATTAGGAAAATGAATGCCTAAATTAATAATTAATTGATATGACAATCAAATTTCAAATAAATTATCTACTCTTTTGGCCAAATCAAAAATGGGAATCGTTTACTTTGCAAAAAATATTTTGAATTTTGGACGGGGTTGCTACTGTGTCCTGAAGGCAAAGCAATAAAAACAATTACTCATTTTATTAATGAATAATTGAAATTTTAAAAAAAATATTTTCAAATTAATGTATAAAGACAAAAAAGTAGTTGTGGTTCTTCCTGCATATAATGCGGCGCTTACCATGGAAAAAACAATTTCTGAAATTCCTCGTGATGTAGTAGATGACATTGTTTTGGTAGATGATAACAGCACTGACAATTCTATAGAAGTGGCGCAAAAAATCGGGATACAGCATATTATTCAGCATACCCGGAACAAGGGGTATGGAGGCAATCAGAAAAGTTGCTACGATAAGGCATTGGAATTAAATGCGGATATTATCATCATGCTCCATCCCGATTATCAATATACACCCAAGTTGTTGCTGGCTATGATTTCAGTAATCGGCAATGATCTGTATAAAGTAGTTTTTGCAAGCCGCATCCTTGGAAAGGGAGCATTGAAGGGTGGTATGCCTATGTATAAATATATTTCAAACAGGTTTCTCACCTTGTTTCAAAATATACTGATGAACCAAAAACTTTCCGAATATCATACCGGCTACAGGGCGTATCATAAAGATGTTTTGGAAAAAATAAATTATTCGCAGAATTCAGATGATTTCATCTTTGATAATGAAATGGTTGCCCAGATTTTTTATAATAATTTTGAAATTGCAGAAATTACCTGCCCTACCAAATATTTTGAAGAAGCCTCTTCTATCAATTTAAAAAGAAGTATCACTTATGGCCTGGGGGTTTTAAAGGTGTCTGTTCTTTATTGTCTAACAAAGCTCAAAATATATAAATGGAAATTGCTAACCCAATAAATGATCATAAACGGAGTAACCTCTACCTCACAATCATTATTTTATCGGGTATAGTTTTTTTTATTCCTTTCCTGGGAAGGGTACATCTTTTTGACTGGGATGAAATCAATTTTGCAGAGTCAGCAAGAGAAATGATTGTTACCGGTAATTATCACCGGGTACAAATTAATTTTCAACCCTTTTGGGAAAAACCTCCTTTATTTTTCTGGCTGCAGGCAGGTTGTATGCAAATAT
This sequence comes from Bacteroidota bacterium, assembly GCA_030706605.1. Classification (GTDB taxonomy): domain Bacteria; phylum Bacteroidota; class Bacteroidia; order Chitinophagales; family Chitinophagaceae; genus Ginsengibacter. The sequence goes on along the minus strand of JAUZOE010000034.1, from coordinate 12,615 downwards.
TTGGCATCAATGAATTTGCAGCACGGCTTCCCAATGCTTTATTTGGCATTATCACTTTAGTTACTTTTTTCTTTATTGGTAAAAAATATAAATCACCACGGTTTGGGTTTATCTGGGCCATCGCTTACCTCGGTACTTTTTTGCCCCATTTATATTTTAAATCAGGAATTATTGATCCCATTTTTAATTACTTTATTTTCATGGGTATCGTTTTTATGTATAAGAGCCTCACTCAATCCAACCCGGGGAAGGGCTTCATCAATAACTACCTGTATATATCTCTGGCAGGCCTTTTCATCGGGCTGGCTACATTGACCAAAGGCCCGGTTGGATTATTGGTTTTCTTAATTTCTTATCTTCTTTATTTTATTTTCAACCGGTTTAAAAACTTTCCGGAAATCAAAAAAATTCTTCTTTTCATTTTCTTTTTTACCATCATTTGCCTGCTATGGTTTGGGGAGGAAATTATTAATAATGGTTTTTGGTTTCTCAAAGAATTTTTAGCTTACCAGGCCGATCTTTTCTTACATCCTGTCGCCAGCCATGGAGAGCCTTTTTATTATCACTTTGTTGTAGTTTTTATAGGCTGCTTTCCTATCTCAATCATCGCCTTGCCAATTTTTTTTAGCAAGAAGATCACCTTCAAAAAAGATTTTTTAAGACTAATAAAAATCCTTTTCTGGACGGTAATGATTCTCTTCAGCATCACTACCACCAAAATTGTTCATTACTCTTCTCTTACCTATATGCCATTAGCGTTTATGGCTACAGTTTATCTTGATAGTTTATTGGTGAAACGGGAAAAAATGAGACCTTTTCTTTTAATCTTAATTACCCTGATGGGTTTTGTATTTTCTTTTTTGCTGGCGGCTGTGCCTTATGTAGCCAATCATCATGAACTAATACTTCCTTATTTAAAAGACCCGTTTGCGGCGGCAAGCCTTAATGTCAATGTTAACTGGAGCGGGTTCGAAAGTATAATTGGTGTCCTCTATTTTGTGGCGGTGATTCTCGCTGTTATTTTATTTTATAAAAAACAAACCTGGAAAGGAATTCTTTTTCTTTTTTATTCTACAGCCATTTGTCTTTTTATTTATTTAGTGGCCGTAGTTCCAAAAATTGAAAAATATTCACAAGGGCCGGCTATTGATTTTTATCAAACGCTGCAAGGGAAAGATGTATATGTATGGCCGATAGGGTTTAAAAGTTATGCCCAGTATTTTTATGCAAAAAAACCTGCCTCCCCGGTTTATGGAGAGGCAGATGAAAAGTTTTTACTGAAAGGCAACATTACCAAACCCGCTTATTTTGTAGTGAAAATTACCAATACCGGTTTCGACAGTACCTGCAATAATTGTACATTGATAAAACAGGAAGGTGGGTTTAAATTTTATAAAAGGGAGCCAGTTTCGCAATAAAATTGCTGATTCTATTTTTAAACCTGTCCTTGGCGCAAGATGATATTTACCATTTGCCGGGCTACTTGTAATACTACACGCTAACTAAAGCCTAATAAACCTAATCCTTTCTGGAAAGGAATACTCTTTTCCTATGCCTCATTCTCGCGATACGAACCTAAAGGCCAATGCCAGTTCAGATAATTGACTGAACCCATTGAGGATTTATAGGATAGTCATAATCGATTTATAGGATAGTCATAATCGAATCGGTTTTAAAAAGATTAAAAGAAGTAAGGTACTAAAGGGTGATTTTGGAAGAAAGACGAGTTGGGGGCCGCGCCCAAAGAAGGAGAATTCATAAAAGTAAAATAAATCTTTGTACACGCAACATCCCTGCTGGGTTTTTTATGGAAGGAAAACCTGGAATAGCAAATGATGGAAATAGTTTACATAGTCTAAAAATAAGGAGGCCAGATGGAAATCCAGCCCCGTTTTTTTATCCAATATCCTATGAAAAACCGAATCAAAAGTATAAACGTCGCAGAGATGATTCAATGACGACAATCAGCATTTATACTGATTGTTATTCCAAAAAAACAAAAATTGGTTTTTTGCATGCCGGAAGAATAACAGGTATCATAACTGCTAATCCTTCGTGAATCCCTTTTTCTTTCTATTCCTAAAGGAAGCATATCAGCTCCGGAAATAATTTTGATGATTCGTATTACCTGCCACAACCCAGTATATTTGCCTGCATTAGTATCTTTGAAATGCCTGTCAGGTTATTTAGGCAATCACTAAAAGAGTTTTGTTTATCGTTTTTCAAATCACATTAACACCCGGTTATGCCCCGAAAAAGTGCTGGTATCCTTTTGTATCGTTTCAATAATAATCTTCTGGAGCTAATGCTGGTGCATCCGGGTGGTCCTTATTGGTCCAATAAGAATTCAGGTGTATGGTCAATTCCCAAAGGGAATTTGAAGAAAATGAAAATCCATTAGACGCGGCTAAAAGAGAAATGGAAGAAGAAACAGGTGTAAAGGTTTCAGGAAAATTTATAGAACTAATTCCGGCAAAGCAAAAGAGCGGTAAAATTATTTATGCATGGGCTTTGCAGAAAGATATAGACGCATCAAAAATCAGGAGTAACGAATTTGAGATTGAATGGCCGCCAAAATCAGGAAAGAAAAAAGCTTTTCCGGAGGTAGACAGGGCAGCATGGTTTACTGTTGATGAGGCAATACAAAAAATTGTTCCGGGGCAGAAAATATTAATTGAGGATCTGATAAAAAAGACTGAATTTTAAAGATCAGAAAACCATCTTCCCCCGAATGGCAGACCTCTGGATACTTTGATCCACCAATAATTTTATTTTACTATTCATCTATTTTTCATTCAATAAAGGTGGCATTTTTTTTAATTCTTTTATGAACTTCCGGGTTTTCATCTCCATATCCGAAAATGATGGAAAGAATTATTTCTTCTGAAGACGGAATTTGCAGTTGGGGATATAGTTTTGTATGTTTTATATATTTTCCAAATCCAACCGGGCAACTGTCTAATCCTAATGATTTTGAAGCAAGCATCATATTTTGTGCACACATGCCGATATCTATAGCAGCCCACTCATTATCTTTTGGTGCCGTAATAAAAATTACTACCGGGGCTTCATAAAATACATGATCTGTGGTTTTTGGAAAATGTAAACCGTGAGAAAAGTGAAACAGGTTTATAATACTTTTTATAATTTTTTTACGCCCGGCTTTAATAAATTCTTTGGCAGCTATTTTAGTTATTGCTTTTGAAAATGAATGGATGATTTCTTTGTTGGTTACAATATAGAATTTCCAGGATTGTGCATTAAGGGCGGAAGGAGCCATTCTTCCTGCATCCAGTATCTTTTCAATAATTTTTTTATCAACAGGCCGATCTTTGTATTTTCTTACTGCCCTTCTTTCATAGATGGTTTTTAATGTTTCGGATTCTGTTAATGTTTCATTGATTACTTCTGTTTCCATTGTATAGTATTTTTAAAAATTATTAGTCAGGCTCCCTGAAAGAAAAGGATTACACTTTTAAATACTTTGCAACCATACTCAATAATTCATCTCCCCGGAAGGGTTTGGGCAGATAGTCATTTGCACCATATTTTATTCCATTCATTATTTCGGATTCTTCAGCTTTGGCAGTTAAAAATATAAATGGAATTTTTATTGTTTTAGCTGCATTGTTCAATTCCTTAAGTACTTTAAATCCATCCATCACCGGCATTGCGATATCACAGAGAATGAGATCAGGGTTATTCTTAATGGCAAACGCTAAACCAATCTTTCCATTTTCTGCTGAGAGTACATTATAGTTGGAAAGCTCCAGTATCTCTGCGGTATTTTCACGAATTATTTTATCGTCCTCTATTAACAAAATTGTTTTCAAATCAGAGTTTTTGTAAAATAAATGAATCGGGTATAGTGTGTTAATCTGTTTATGCCATTTCATAAATCTTCGTAAAATTCGTAGATAAGTTAGGGCGATTTAATGACGGTAATCAGGAAATATACGAATTATGGTCACTTTTTGTGATTAAAAGAGCAGTGCAAAAAATCATTTTACCTATAGAGGAGGTTCTGATGGAATCTGAATAGTAAATGTACTTCCCTTATTCTGCTGACTTGCAAATTGAAAAGTGCCTCCCATTATGTCAAGATATTTTTTTACAATGTGCAAACCCATCCCGGTACCTTGAATACCCGAAACGTTATTCGCCCTGAAGAATGTTTGAGAGAGATGGGCTTGGTCTTCTTCCGGTATACCCATGCCTTCATCTTTTACGGTAAATTTTATTTGCCCGTTTGTGAAAGAAGATGTCAGCAAGATTTCCTTTCCTTCGTCTGAATATTTAATAGAATTTGAAATCAGGTTGGTTAGCACATGCCGGAGATGTTGTTTATCTAATGATATCATCTTTTTGGCCCCACGGTGATGATAAATTATTGTCTGTTTTTTTCTGACAAGTAGCTGCATTTCATCGGTAAAGCTTTTGCAAAATTCAACCACATTAAATTTGGTAATCTTATTCTTTACAAAACCTTCCTCGATTTTGCCAAGCGAAAGAAAATCATTGAGTATATCAGTAAGTGAGCGTACGGATTCTGTTATGCGGTCAACATGTTTCTGTGCTTTTTCATTATCCTGCAACTCCATATATTTTGAAATAAGAAAGACTGAAGAAAGAATACCACTCAGAGGTGTTCTGAATTCATGGGAGGCGATGGAAACGAATTTTGACTTCAATTCATTGAGTTCCTTTTGTTTGTTAAGTGCCTCTAAAATTTCTTTTTCGACTTTTTTGCGATTGGTAATATTATGCACTACTACTAAAATTTGATCCACTGTGTTTTCATTGAAAAACAGTGGCACCGCACTAACGGCATAAATATTACCCCGTATCTCTTCTTCAAAAAGTATATTTTCACCATTGAATGCTTTTTGCATAAATGGTTCTGCTTCTGAATTGCTTTTATCTGAAAGGGAATCAAATAAATATTCACCAATCAACTGTTTCGGAGTTAACCCAAGTTTGTTTATTTCAGTGCCACCGGCAAAAACGTATTTAAAATTCTTATCCAGAATGCCAATAATTCCATCCGGGAAGTTTCTTGCCATTGCTTCCAGAAGCTCTTTTCTTTTCCTTAAACCTTCCTGTTCTTTTTGTATCTCTTTTGCTTTAATTAATTCAGTAATGTCAGTCATAACACCAATGAAATTGGTAAGTTCTCCCGCATGGAATATAGGAGTTACATCTAAACTTGTCCAGACCGGCTTTCCCTCTTTAGTATAATTTAATATAACTTCCCCCACAGATGGTTGCAATTTATCCAGTCGTTTAATGATTCGTTTCGACACTTCCTTATTAGTGTCAATACCCTCCAAAAGATCTTCAGGCCTTTTACCTTTTACTTCTTTTAGCTTGTATCCCATTATCTTTTCAAAACTCTTATTTACCCATTCTATTTTTCTATATTTAGAAGTGATAATAACTATATTATTTGAATGGCTGGCTACCCAGGAAAGGCGCTCTATTTCCAGTTCGGCAATTTTTCTCTTTGTAATGTCTTGCTTTGTTCCTAAAATTTTTGTTGTCTTTGATTTCAGGCGAACGGGATTGCCTGTTGCATTTACCCACTTCCTTGTTTTCTTAGCAGTAATAATTTCCAGCTCAATATCGAAAGGTATGCCTTTGTCAATTGCATTGTTCATTGCTAGTTTCATCTTTTGGGCAGAACCATTAGTATAAAAACTTGCTATTTTTTCACGTGTAAGCTTACAATCTTTTTTGAGTTCATAGATTTCATACATTTCATTGGTCCATGTAATATGGTTGGAAGGAATGTCAAGTACAAAGCCGCCCACGTGAACTGCTTTCTCAGCAGCTTCCAGCAGATCTTTGTATTTTTTGGTTTCTGAAATATCACGGATGGTTTTAATGATAAATTTATTTCCTTCATCATCAATTAATAAATTATTGGTAATATAACTTTCAATGATACTTCCATCCTTACAGATAAATTTCCTTTCATTATGTGTAATTTTGTTCTGTAAAAATTGTTCCTGCAATAGCCTGGCTTCTTTTCTATCGGAAGGGGGAATTAATCCCAGGTAGGATTTGCCGGCTAGCTCATCTTTATTGTATTTCAGAAGCCTGCTGAACCCGTCATTCACTTTTACAAATTTTCCTTTGTTATTTACCAGGGCAATACCGATATCCGCTGTATGAAAAAAAGAATCAATTAATTTTTCTGATTTGCTTAATTCATTTTTTGTTTTTTTCAGTTCGGTAATATCGAGCATGCTGAACGAAATGGATTCGGCATGAAGGCCCGAATTCATCACAGGCGTAAAATTGAAAATGAATGAAAATGGTTTACCTTTTTTATTGGTGATGCTCCGTTCAGAAGAAATAATTTCCCCTTTTAATGCATTTTTAAAATCTCCTGAAAAGCTGTCAAATTCTTTTTTTGTAAGAAGATCCCGGAAGCTATCACTTGCGGAAATGTTGATTCCGAAACTATTCTTAAGGGTATGCACAGCCACCTTGTTAAATGAGATGATGCGATAATCTTTATCGATAAGAATAAATGCCTGCATGGTATTACCCAGCATGGCTTTAATATTGGCATCAGATTTTAATAAAAGCTCCTCTTGTTCTTCAAGTTTTTCATTGGCTGCTTTTAATTCGTTGTATGCAATATTTATTTCTTCATTGGTGGATTGTAACTCTTCATTGGCTGTTTCCAGTTCTTCATTAGATATTTTTAACTCTTCATTGGTGGATTGCATCTCTTCATTAAGCGATTGCAATTCTGTATTTGAATTTTCAAGCCGTTCCACAAATCCCTGCAGGTCTTCCTTGGTGGCTTCCAGTTCCAGTTCCAGTTCTTCAATCCGTCTTGCGTCATCTTTGCTTATTGGTTTGTATACCTGCTGGTCATTATTGGTTTCTTTTTTTATTTCTTCAAAAACGACTAAATAAAAATAATTCGGGCTTATTGAGTAGAGCAGGGGACGAACCATTATTCTTACAAAAAATTCATTTTCTGCATCTTCAATTTTGCGAATGTTTCCTTTTGCTTCCTTGTTTTCGCTGATACATTTATTAATAAGCGAACGCAATTCAATTTTCAAATCCTTATGTGCCAGCTTCAAGAGGTTGGCATTCATCTGGCCCTGTCTCAATCCCAGGTACCGGCTCACATCTCCGCTGATTTCCTGTATGTCCATCGAATCATTAATCACTACATAGGGATGTTCAAATAATTTGAAGACGGTTTCTTTAACCATTTCGGAAATAGAAAAATCATAGTGATGTGTTGGTTGGGTTTTTGGTTGCCTTATCGTTAAAGGTGTATAGCGAATGCGGTGCAATGAAGTGCCTGCCTTGCGCTGATAAATTTTCGCTTCCCTGTTCACTGTTGAAAAAAGATCGGTAAAATGCCCGATAGATTCAGATTTACCAAGCAGCAAATAACCATTCGGATTAAGGGCAGAATAAAAAACGGGAAATACATATTCCTGCAAGCGCGTATTGAAATAAATAAGCAGGTTGCGGCAAACAATCAGGTCCAGTTTTAAAAAAGGCGGGTTATGTGTGATATCATGTTTTGAAAACAGGATCAAGGAACGGATTTGTTTGCTCACTTCAGAGAAACCATTATGCCTTATAAAATAATTTTTAATAATTTCAGAAGGAACAGCATGTAAAACTTTTTGCTGGTAAATTCCTTTGCGTGCAAAACTTAAAGCTTGTTCGTTAATATCCGTTGCAAAAATCTGAACCGGAAGAACACGGTTTTTCTTTTTTAATACCGAGTTAATTACTATACCTATGGAATAAGCTTCTTCACCCGTGGCACATCCGGGTATCCATACCCGCAGGGCTTCAGCACCTATTTTGGAATCCACCAGGTCGGATATTTTTCGCTCCAATGAACGGAAAACAGCAGAGTCTCTGAAAAATGAGGTTACACCAATAAGTACATTTTTATACAGCACTTCCAGTTCTTCCGGATTTTTATCAATGTATTTGATGTACTGTTTTGTAGAATCCAATTTTAATTCGGCTAATCGCTTGGTAATTCTTCTGTATAGGGTGTTGTGTTTGTAATTGCTGAAATCCGTTCCGGTTGCTTTGGCCAGCAGTTCTATTATTTCCTGGTAACCCTTGTCCCTGATTTCTTCCGCAGATTGTATAACAGGCCTGTTTTTCCCTTCTAAAGTAAGCAGGTTAAGTTGTTCTCCTATTTTTTCAGGAGTTAGCACAAGGTCAATCATGCCGCTTTCAATAGCAGCTAATGGCATACTATTGTATTTGGCCGATTTAGGGTCCTGAACGATAGTGATCCCACCTGCATTTTTTATTGCTTTGATTCCTATTGATCCATCTGAACCTGTACCTGATAGAATGATCCCGATAGATTTCTCTTTCTGATCCATACTAAGTGAACTGAATAAAGAATCAATAGAAGGACGGGGCCCGTAAGTACGGGGAGGTTTGGTCAGGTAAAGTTTCCTTTTCTTAATAGTGATTTCATAGTCGGGTGGCGTAATATAAATTGTTCCTGCATTTACAAGAACTGTATTTTTTATTTCCGCTACTTTCAGTTTTGTTTGACCGCTTAGCGATTCCACCAGCATGCTTTTATAATTCGGGCTCAGGTGCTGAACAATTATAAAAGCAATATTTTTGATATCCCCGGGTAAATGTGAAATTAGTTTTTGTAAAGCTTCCAAACCTCCTGCTGAGGCGCCTATGCCGGCAATGTATAATGGAGGACCCGGTTTTCTTTTTATGGTGGCCATAATAAAATGAAATTACATAAAACAAGTTACGAAATCAAAACTTTGAAACAATTATAATAATTAACGGAGTAAATTGCGTGATTTTTTTGAGGTGTCCTGTTTCATTGATTTTGATTTTTAAAATATTCAAAAAGTTGCTCTTAAAAAGTAAAGATGGTTGCTGAGAATTTTTTAAAAAAAAAGCTGTCCCATAGATGAATCTATTAAGACAACTTTTATATTAACCACCCACTTTATGAAGCTGACAGAAAAATCTTAATTTTTTCAGAACGCAAATTCAGGTTCTTCTATTATAAGCCTGCTATCTACACTTATTACACCCGGCGCATTCCAGGCAGCAATTTCAGCATCTTCTTTTTCGGCAATAGAACGAACAGTGCCCTTCAGAATAACCCTGCTTCCGCTAACTTCTGTGTCAATCTTTCCGGAATCGATGGTTGCGCTACGATGAAAGGCAGCATTAATCTTTTGTTGTATATCGGAAGCTGAAACTTTGGGTTTAACTGTAACCAGGTTAATTACGGAACGTACCCCGATTAAATTTTCAATAGCTGTTTTAGCGCTATTGCGCTGATATTCCCATTCTACTTCACCTTCCAGCCTTACAACTCCGTTTTCTACTTTAATTTTAATTTTATCCTCCTGAACTGCTGAATGCCATTTTAAGGCATTTAAAACTGCTTCCGCAATTTCTGTATCCGATTTATTATAAGATGGAGATACCCCAATCTGGATATCTTCTGCGATTGCTTTTACACCGGATACTTTTTTAGCGGCTTTTTCAGCTACTAATTTTTTGTAATAACTATCAACCTGGCCGGAAAGAGTTACAATACCATTTTTAACAGCTACACCGATTTCGGCAGCATTGAGAAAAGGTTCCCATTTCAATTCTTCCATTACATCTTTTTGAATTTGATTATCGTTTTTCATGATTACATGTTTTAAAGTTTGGAAAAAATTATTTACATGTCAAAAAAACAGTAAACTATGGCTTTAGACAATGACTGGAATCATGGCTTTTAATGATAGCAGTCAATCAATCCGTTTCATGAAAAAGAAAGGGATATTGCCTGGCAACTTGTCTATTATCCGGTTTTTCCTAATTCCTTTATTTTAATTAAGTAAGTAGATCAAATTCTCATCACTCTCACCAGGTCAAAATCTTCGTAAAAGGCATCTACGCCATGGAATATTTCCGGTATGGGTATTGCAACAACTTCATCGACTTCTTTTGATAATTTTTCCACTGCTGTTCCAGATGCCACCGTAACGCTGATCATAATTTTACCATGATTGCTTTCACTCAACATAATTAAAAAACCCGGCAGCGTATTGCCTGATGCCACCGGTTTTTTTACTTTACCGCTTATTTAAGGAAATTCCCTTTATCATCTGTTTTTACCCTTAGCCTTTTATCGCCGTTTTCTAATGTAATTTCGTACATTTTTTTACCGCCATATGGTTCAGTGTAATGCACGTAGTAGACATTTTTAGAAATAGTCCAGCCGGGAAATCTTTTTACCACTGATGTTGCTACATCTTTCGGTAGTGCTATATTTTTAAACTTTTCTGTTGTACGGATAATTTTCCCATCCTTGTCATATTCAGCAAGAATTTTCCCCTGGGGAATAAAAAAGGAAATAAAATAATTTTCATAATCTTCTTCGTAAAAATCCGAGTTTTTCACGTCGTAACTTGCTGCCCGCATTTGCAACATATGTACTGGTTGTGCTGCTTCTTTATCTCCAACAGAATTAAGGTACCCATAGTTAGAAGGAGTTATAGTAATCTCAGGCAATGTTTTTGGTTCCTGGGCAAAAGATTGTAAGTTGAATCCAATGCTAAGTACTGCAATGATCAACAATAGTTTTAACTTTTTCATGATTTAATAAATTTAAGGTTCTTAATAAATATTTTTATTCTATGCTTATAAGATGAATACTGAAATCAAAAGTATAGATGCTTTGATAAAAGTTTTAATGACCTCCATCAGTGTTTATTATGATTTTCATTATTAATTTTTTTATCCTGTTTTTTATCTCGTCTCCTGGTTTTTGACCGTAGAATCTTATTTTCTCTCTTTAAATGACCCACAAAATTTGTAAGAAACATTGTCCCATGTAATGAAAACATACCTCTCTGCAACGAATGCGAAGCCCCATGTAATGAACGCAGGGCCCTTTGCAGTGAATGTGAAGCCCCATGTAATGAATGCAGAGCCTTCTGCAATGACCGCAGAGTCCCATGTAATGAATACATACCTCTCCGCAATGAATGCAAAGCCCTATGTTTTGAAGAAAATGGATTGAGAAATAGCGGTAACTTAGTGTGCGACAGGTGAGGAGCGGAGTGGCATCTCCTGGGCTAAGTTTGCAACGAGGATTAGAAGAGGCTTTTTATTTTATTTTTTTCTTAATGGGGGAAACCATTTTTCAGCATTCAGCCGGTAAATTTTATTTATTACTTCCTTTGGTAACTTCAGTCCTTTGAAATCGCCTTCAAAATTGCTGGAATTCATTTTGTCGTTGGTACAGAAAAATTGCCAATCTCTTAGCCAGGCGCTATGTGCCAACTCTTCTGCCTCTGCAGCTTTCTGTGTTCCATCAGCAATACGGTCGGTGCCGTAGAGGAGCCTGTCCTGGTATTTCATAAAAAAATCATGTACTTTCTGCCAGTCTTTCATGGCCAGGTATTGCAGGTTAGGAATCCTGGCTGCCATATCAACGGCCATATTTGGAAACCGGTCCAGGCGTTTTGCCAATTCATCCGTATTCCATTCCAGGCTTCCAAGATGTGCTCCTATAAAACGCAAGTCAGGATGCTTCTCAAGCATACTGTCTCTTGCGTTTATCTGGTCTTCATACGAAGGGCATTCCGGATGCAAATACATGTAGAATTCCGGATGCTTGCTATAATATCTTTTATCATGGTTCATTGTCATCTGGTTCATAGGGAGCCAGCAATTCCAGGGTTCGCCCAAATGACCGATTACAGGAATGTGATGTTTCGTTAAGAAATCCAGCACCGGGTCAAATTTTGGATTGTCAATCATAACAAAATTACCGGCCTTATCTTTTAAATCCATTCCAATGTTCTTATAGATCTTAACTGCAATAGCTCCTTCAGAAAATGATTTCTTCAGATCACTGATGACCTCCTTCTTCCATTTTGGATCATTAAAATTTTTTACAGAGAAAGTAGTCGCAAACGATACTTCGTCAGGAAAAAGTTGCTTTTGATAAATAGCATCTTTTTGTTGTACCTGAATGCCGGGGTCTTCATCTACTACAATACTCAGGACACGAAAATTATCTTTTTTTGCCTGGTGGACAAACGAAGTATCTAAAGTACGGATATGAACATGAGCATCAATTTTTTTAACTGATTCAAAATCAGTTGTGGTATAGAAATCAATATCCGGGTTATAAGACTGCTTAAATTGAGTGTAGGCATTCGTTTGAGCATAAAGTAAAACACTCAACAAGGCTATAGATTTTATTTTTTTTGCAAATGTCATTTATTATATAAAAGCGCACAGAGAAGATAAAAAATACGCAAACTATTGATATGACCAAAAGTACGAAAGATATTTATTTTTAATTGTGATTTTATGGCTTTAATCCCATCTTCTGGCTCTTCTGGTCCTCGTTTGCAGCCTACCGTGTACCCACATCTTTAGCTATCATCCATCCTTCATAGATGAGATAAAATTTTTGTAACCCGTTTCTGATGGTAATTAAGCCAGCGCATCTTTGAGAGACATAACCTTTCCATCCACCAAGCCTGCTGATAATCCATGTAGCCCATTTGAGTTGTGTTTTCTTGTATGGATTTGATTGCTTCTTTGTTTTGCCGG